>CADCHI010000006.1 GCA_902801165.1 uncultured Eubacteriales bacterium
GAGGACAGCCAGGGCGGCAAGTGCGACGTGTGCCACAGCGACGTGGTGCAGCTGCCCAAGGACGTGTGGTACCTGCGCATCACCCAGTACGCCGACAAGCTGCTGGAGGGCTTGGAGACCGTGGACTACCCGGAGAGCATCAAGCAGCAGCAGGTCACCTGGATCGGCCGCTCCACCGGCGCGTTCGTGGACTTCGCCATCGACGGCATCCCCGAGACGCTGGAGATCTACACCACCCGCCCCGACACCCTGTTCGGCGTCACCTTCATGGTCATGGCCCCGGAGCATCCGCTGCTGGACAAGTACAGGGATCGCATTGCCAACTGGGCCGAGGTGGAGGCCTACCGCGAGGCCTGCGCCAAGAAGACCGAGTTCGAGCGCACCCAGCTGGCCAAGGACAAGACCGGCGTGAAGCTGGCCGGCATCGAGGCGATCAACCCCGTCAGCGGCAAGAAGATCCCGATCTTCATCGCCGACTACGTGATGATGGGCTACGGCACCGGCGCCATTATGGCCGTGCCCGCCCACGACCAGCGCGACTGGGAGTTCGCCAAGAAGTTCGGCGCGGACATCATCGAGGTCATCCAGGGCGGCGACATCACCCAGGAGGCCTACACCGGCGACGGCCCGATGGTCAACTCTGACTTCCTGAACGCCTACGACAACAAGAAGGATTCCATCGCCGCCATGCTGGACTTCCTCGCCCGGAAGGGCGTGGGCCGCAAGGGCGTGCAGTACAAGATGAAGGACTGGGCCTTCAACCGCCAGCGCTATTGGGGCGAGCCCATCCCGCTGATCCACTGCCCGGCATGCGGCACCGTTGGCGTGCCCTACGACCAGCTGCCGCTGACGCTGCCCGATGTGGAGAACTTCGAGCCCGGTCAGGACGGCCAGAGCCCGCTGGCCCGCATCGAATCCTTCGTGAACTGCACCTGCCCGAAGTGCGGCGGCCCCGCCAAGCGCGAGACCGACACCATGCCCCAGTGGGCGGGCTCCAGCTGGTACTTCCTGCGCTTTGTGGATCCCCACAACGACCAGGCGTTTGCCAGCATGGACGAGATGAAGTACTGGATGCCCGTGGACTGGTACAACGGCGGCATGGAGCACGTCACCCGCCACCTGCTGTACAGCCGCTTCTGGCACCGCTTCCTGTATGACATCGGCGAGGTCAACACCCCCGAGCCCTACGCCAAGCGCAGCTACCAGGGCCTGATCCTGGGCTCCGACGGCGAGAAGATGTCCAAGTCCAAGGGCAACGTGGTGGACCCGCTGGACATCGTGAAGCAGTACGGCGCGGACACCCTGCGCCTGTACGTGCTGTTCATGGGCGACTACACCGCCGCCGCGCCGTGGAACGACGACTCCGTGAAGGGCTGCAAGCGCTTCCTGGACCGCGTGTGGCGCATGATGGAGTTCATGACCGACGAGGAGGGCATCTCCAAGGACCTGGCCTACGACGTGAACACCTGCATCAAGAAGGTGGGCGAGGACTACGAGAAGATGAAGTACAACACCGCCATCGCCGCCATGATGACGCTGGTGAACGCCATCTACGCCAAGGGCAGCGTGACCCGCGGCGAGATGCTGGCGCTGGTGAAGCTGCTGAACCCCGTGGCGCCCCACATCACCGAGGAGATCAACCAGCTGTGCAAGCTGTCCGACGCCGAGCTGATGTACGCCGCCTGGCCCGAGTACGACGAGGCCGCCCTGGTCAAGGACACCGTGGAGGTCGCCCTGCAGATCAACGGCAAGGTGCGCGGCCGCATGAACGTGCCCGCTGACCTGACCCGCGAGACCGCCGGGGACTACTTCCTGGCCACCGACGAGGTCAAGAAGCTGATCTCCGGCAAGAGCATCAAGAAGCTGGTGTTCGTGCCCGGCCGCCTGGTGAACATCGTCGTGGGCTGACGCGCACGGCAGATTCCCAAAACAACAGCCGCCCCGGATTCCCAATCGGGAATCCGGGGCGATTGCTTTTACGGGCATTCTCTTTTCCCGGCATCGATCGCTGTTATTTCAGCGCCTCCGCCAGCGCGCCTTCGGGCTCGACGCCGCTGCCGTCGCGGATCAGGCGGAACATCTCCCGGCGCTGCTTTTCGCTGTAGATGCCGGCATTCATGTGGTAGCGCTTGTTGTCCTTGGTGATGAAGGCCACCTCGTGCACGGGGAACAGCTTGTTCTTCTCCCCGCCCTGGCTGCGGTCGATGCGCTCGTAGCCCAGGTCCTCCACATAGCCGTACCTGGCGATGTTGTCCAGGCGGATGGTCTTGTCGACGAAGCGAATGTCCAGGTCTCCGGTGCGGAAGAGGAACGACGCCCGCTTCTCGCCCGCCTTCGGGCGAATGTTGGCGGGCCAGGCCATGCGCAGCCGCCCCTCGCCCACGGCCACCTGGCTGCGCACGTACATCCAGGTATAGCAGAGCGCCAGGGCAAATATGACGTAGGAAAAGAAGGAAAAGCTGGCCATCATGTCCGGCTCCAGATGCCGGGTCTGCCGGTAAATCGTAAACACCACGTCGCTGAAGCACAGCAGCGTCAGCACATACAACACAATATAGCCCGCGCAGTGGGGTCGAAAGCGCTTCATCATCCATCAGCCTCCAAAGTTCATTCGCTTCATTATATATCATTCCGGGGAAAAAAACAAGAAGGCGCCGCTCACTTCAAGCCCTTGCGGTACTGGGTGGGCGAGCAGCCCACGAACCGCCGGAAGGCGGAAGAGAAGTGCTCGATGGAGGAAAAGCCCAGGCGCTCGCCGATCTCGGTGACGGAGAGCTCCGTGTGGATCAGGTACTGAGACGCCGCCGCCATCCGCGCCTCGGTCAGCTTCTGGGAGAAGCTCTTGCCGAAGTTGTTCTGCAGCAGCCGCTGGGTCTGGCGCACGCTCAGGTTGAGCAGGCCCGCCAGCTCCCCCAGCGTCAGCGTGCGATAGCGGTAGAAGAAGGCGTCCTCGATGACCGGCATCAGCCCCGCCCGGGTCAGCGCCGGCACGCGGCTCTCCGCCGCCTGGGCCGGGGCGACGTCCTGGCCGTACATCCGCGTCAGCGTCACGATGATCTGCCGCAGCAGCGCCTCGGACATCTCCCAGCTGCCGGGCTGGGGATGGCGGTTTTCCTCCACCAGCCGCACCAGCAGCGGGAAGATGCGCCCGCCGTCCTCCCCCATCCAGAAGGGGGTGTCCGCGAACAGGGCGAAGGGACTGGACCCGCTCCGGGCGTCGTATTCGCAGTTCAGGTACAGGCAGTACTCCGTCACCGGGTTGGCGGGGTCCGAACGCTGGGCGTGCACGATGCCCGGGCCGGTGATGTACAGGGTGTCCGGCTCCACGCTGCGGCGAATGCCGTCGATGGTGACCAGGCCCCTGCCCCGCTCGGTGTAGTGGATCTCGTAGCTGGTGTTGGAATGGCGGTGCGCCGCGATGATCGGCTGCAGCTGCTCGATGCGCACGTGCACCGGCGCGATCAGCAGCGGTCCCAGCTCAAAGCTGTCCGAAAACTCATACGTCTCCATGCTCTCCCCCGATTCCCAATTCCCAATTTCCAATTCCCAATTCCCAATTCCCAATTCCCAATTCCCAATTCCCAATTCCCAATTCCCAATTCCCAATTCCCAATTCCCAATTCCCAATTCCCAATTCCATTCCCAATTCATTATACCACACTTATACCTATCTGACATCTACCTTCGCCAAAACGACACATTTAACATGAAGTCGTCGGCTTTATCTCTAATCCGGCCCGGCGGAATTTGGTATACTGTAAACAACCCATTAACGCAAATGAGGAGGAGTACATTCATGGATAAGAAGATTCTCGGCGCCATTCTGCCCGGCAACAGCACCGTAGAGCTGAAGGAATTCGACATGCCCAAGCCCGGCCACGGCCAGGTCGTGATCAAGACGAAGGCCTCTACCATCTGCGGCTCCGATATCCGCTGCATCTACCGCGCCCACGTGGGCAAGGGCCCCGAGGGCTACCAGCCCGGCATGATCGCGGGCCACGAGCCCTGCGGCATCATCGTCGAGGAGGGCGAGGGCCT
The DNA here is from genome assembly GCA_902801165.1 of uncultured Eubacteriales bacterium. Taxonomy (GTDB): domain Bacteria; phylum Bacillota; class Clostridia; order Christensenellales; family Aristaeellaceae; genus UBA2862. The sequence goes on from CADCHI010000006.1 coordinate 4,039, forward strand.
GAAGCGGTTCAAGAAGGGCGACCGGGTTATCGTGTACCACATCTCCGGCTGCGGCGTGTGCTATGACTGCCGCCGCGGTTACTACATCTCCTGCAAGAGCCCCTATCGCGCGGCCTACGGCTGGCAGCGCAACGGCGGCATGGCGCCCTACATGCTCTGCGACGAAAAGGACCTGATCGCCCTGCCCGACGAGCTGAGCTACGAGGACGGCGCGCAGGTGGCCTGCGGCTTCGGCACCTGCTACGAGGCCCTGATGAAGATCGGCGTCTCCGGCAACGATCGCGTGCTGGTCACCGGCCTGGGCCCGGTGGGCCTGGCCACCCTGATGCTGGCCAAGGCCATGGGCTGCGACACCACCATCGGCTGCGACGTGAACGAGGAGCGCATGAAGCTGGCCAAGGACCTGGGCCTGGCGGACTACGTGTTCAATTCCAAGGACGTCGAGGCCTGCGAGAAGGCCATCATGGACGTCACCCAGGGCTACGGCTGCGAGCGCGCCATCGACTGCTCCGCCAACAACTCCGCCCGCGCGATGGCGATCCGCTGCACCCGCGAGTGGGGCAAGATGGCCATGGTCGGCGAGGGCAACGACGTCACCTTCAACCCCTCCCCGGACATCATGCACGGCCAGAAGAGCATCTACGGCTCCTGGGTCACCTCCCTGTGGCGCATGGAGGAGCTGGTGGAGCATCTGGTCCGCTGGGGCATCCATCCCGACAAGCTGATCACCCACCGCTTCGAGCTGAAGGACGTGGACAAGGCCTACGCGCTGATGGCCTCCGGCCAGTGCGGCAAGGTCGCCGTCGTGTATCCCGACTGACATCATCGCACCTACGGGCTGTTGGCAAGCGCCAGCAGCCCGCCCTGCGATTGCGGCGTCCGCATGCCCGAGCGCCCGCTTTCAGTTAACAAACATCGACCTATTTCAAAATAATTGTTGAATTATTCCCACCTGTAGTATATAATAATCACAGTTTTGTTGGTTTTGATTAACCGGCGTCCTTGCGCCGGGATACGGAGGTCTGAAAATGATCGATCCCAAGACGGTTCCTTCCTTTAAACTGAACAACGGCGGCAGCATCCCCTGCATCGGCATGGGCACCTTCGGCTCCGACCGCGTGACTCCCGAGGAGGTCGCCGGCGCGGTGGCCGGCGGCATCCGCGTCGGCTATCGGCTGTTCGACTGCGCCGCCTGCTACGGCAACGAGGACCAGATCGGCAAGGTGTTCAAGGCCGCCTTCGACGAGGGCGTCGTGGCGCGCAAGGACCTGTTTATCATGTCCAAGGTGTGGAACGACATGCACCGCCGGGTGCGCGAGTCCTGCCTCAAGACCATCGCGGACCTGCAGTGCGACTACCTGGACATGCTGTTCATCCACTGGCCCTTCCCCAACTACCACGCCCCCTTCTGCGACGTGGACTCCCGCAACCCCGACTCGAAGCCCTTCTCCGTGGCGGAGTTCCTGGACACCTACCGCCAGATCGAAGCGCTGGTGGACGAGGGCCTGGTGCGGCACATCGGCATCTCCAACATGACCATCCCCAAGCTGAACGCGGTGCTGGACAAGCTGCGCATCAAGCCCGCCGCCTGTGAATCGGAGCTGCACCCCTGCTTCCAGCAGCAGGAGCTGTTCGACTACCTGGTGGCCCGGGACATCCTGCCCATCGGCTACATGCCTCTCGGCTCGCCCCGCCGGCCGGAGCGCGACATACTGCCCGAGGACCTGGCCGACATGCAGATGCCCGAGCTGGTGGAGATCGCCAAGGCCCACGACTGCCACCCCGCCATCATCTGCCTGAAGTGGGCGCTGCAGCGCGGCCAGCTGCCGATCCCCTTCTCCGTACACAACTATGAGGCCAACCTCCGCGCCGCCGTCACCGAGAAGCTGACGGACGAGGAGATGGCCACCATCGCCACGCTGGAGCGCGGCAACCGCCTGGTCAAGGGCCAGGTGTTCCTCTGGCCCGGCGCGAACGACTGGCACGACCTCTGGGACGAGGACGGCGTCATCGTGAGCTGCCCCGACGCCTGAGGCTCGTGAACTGATCTCCGGCAATAAACCCCGTCTTCTAACCCCGTGGGGAACGGGGTCCCGGGAGCGAACGCCTTCCAGGATTTCATTCCCCCTTCGGCAATTCCCGCCGTCCTTCCCATCCCGAGGGGACATCACTGCGTGGCCCGACCCCGCGTCGACCGCGCCGCCACGAGGTGAACGCCATGGCCGCCATGGGCATCGACATCGGAACCACCACCCTCAGCCTCGTCCTGGTGGATGAGGGCAGCGGCGCGCTCGTCGCCAGCCGCACCCTCGCCCATGACGCCTTCATCGACGACGGCTGCCCGGCGGGCAAGGTCCAGGACCCGGTGCGCATCTGGCTCCAGCTCCAGGACTGCGTCTCGGATCTGATCGCCGAGCACGGCCAGCCCTCCTGCATCGGCCTGACGGGCCAGATGCATGGCATGCTGTACGTGGACCGCAGGGGCCGGGCCATCAGCCCTCTCTACACCTGGCAGGACGCCCGGAGCGCCGAACCCGGCGGGGACGGCGGCCCCTCCGCCGTCCAGTTGTTGAGGGACGCCGGCTGCGCCGCGGCGCCGGGCTACGGCCTGGCCACCCACTGTGCCCTGATCCGCTCGGGCAGCGTGCCCAGGCTGGCCGAGGGCATGGCCACCATCGCCGACTTCATCGGCATGAGGCTCACCGGAGCCTCCCGGCCCGCGCTGACACCGGACATGGCGGCCAGCTGGGGCGGCTTTGATTTGAAAAAACGGGCATTCCAGACCGACGCGCTGGAATCCCTCGGGCTGCGCCCGGAGCTGCTGCCCCGGGTGGACGCGGCCTACGGCATCCTGGGCGAGACCCCCGCGGGCGTGCCCGTGGCCTGCGCCCTGGGCGACAACCAGGCCAGCGTCATCGGCTCGGTCGCGAGCCCCGAGGACACGGTGCTCATCAACATCGGCACCGGCAGCCAGGTCACCGTCCCGATCCGCGAGTGGGCGGAATGCGGCGACGGACTGGAGCTGCGCCCCTGTCCCCCGGACGGCTACCTGCTGGTGGGCTGCGGCCTGTGCGGCGGGCGGGCCTACGCGATGCTGGAGCAGTTCTACCGGCAGGCCGCCGGCACGGACGAGCCCCGGTACGACCGCATGCTGGCCCAGGCCACGGAATTCGTCGACCGCTTCGGCGCGGACGCCGCCTGGCGGGTGCGGACCACCTTCTCCGGCACCCGGGCTGACCCCGACGCGCTGGGCGGCATTTCGGGCATCGGCATCCACAACTTCACCCCGGGAGCGCTGACGGCGGGCGTCGTTCGCGGCATCCTGGAGGAGTTGAAGGAACAATACGACGCCATGCGCGCCTTCTCCGGCATGAACGCCGCGCACCTGGTGGGCTCCGGCAACGGCCTCAGGAAGAACCCGCTGATGCGGCGCTTTGCCGAGGCGCTGTTCGGGCTGCCGCTGTCCATCCCCGCCCACAAGGAGGAGGCCGCCTTCGGCGCGGCGCTGCACGCCATGGCCGCCGCCGGCCGGGTCGCCTCCCTGGACGAAGCCCGGTCCCTGATCCGCTACGAGTGACAACCGCCGCGGCATCCCCTGTGTTTCGGAACGCCTTTCCGGGACACGCCCCTGCCCCGGCGCGATCATAGCAGAACGCAATCCCAAGAATACATGAAATGGAGGAAGTGTCGTGGGAGAAGTTATATTGACAATGAAGGGCATTGACAAATCCTTCCCGGGCGTTCACGCCCTGGACCACGTGGATTTGGAAGTGCGCAAGGGCGAGGTACACGCGCTGATGGGCGAGAACGGCGCCGGCAAATCCACGCTGATGAAGGTGCTCACGGGCATCTACACCAAGGATTCCGGCACGATCACCTACGAGGGGCGCGAGGTGGAGTTCCACAACCCGAAGGAGGCCCAGGAGGCGGGCATCGTCATCGTTCACCAGGAGCTGAACATGATGAACCACCTGACCGTCGCCCAGAACATCTTCATCGGGCGCGAGTTCATGAAGGGCGGCCTGATCGACGACCAGAAGATGAACGAGGAATCCCGCAAGCTGTTCTCCCAGCTGGGCATCGACATCGACCCCTCCGAGAAGATGGGCAACCTCACCGTCGGCAAGCAGCAGATGTGCGAAATCGCCAAGGCGATTTCCCACGAGGCGAAGGTCATCATCTTCGACGAGCCCTCCGCCGCGCTGACCGAGGCCGAGATCGAGGAGCTGTTCAAGATCATCCGCGACCTGCGCGCCAAGCAGCTGGGCATCGTCTACATCTCCCACCGCATGGACGAGATCAAGGTCATCACCGACCGCGTCACCGTCATGCGCGACGGCGGCTACGTGGGCACGCTGATCACCGAGGAGTGCACCAAGGACGACATCATCAACATGATGGTGGGCCGCGTCATCTACGAGGACCCCAAGACCCACTCCGCGGTGCCCGAGAACGCGCCGGTGGTGCTGAAGGTGGAACACCTGAACGCCGGCAAGATGGTCCGGGACGTGTCCTTTGAGCTGCGCAAGGGCGAGATCCTCGGCTTCTCCGGCCTGATGGGCGCCGGCCGCACCGAGACGGCCCGCGCGCTGTTCGGCGCGGACCCGAAGGAGTCCGGCGACATCTACATCAACGGCAAGAAGGTGGAGATCCACTCTCCCCAGGACGCCGTCAAGAACGGCATCGGCTATCTGTCCGAGGACCGCAAGCGCTACGGCATCGTCGTGGGCAAGACCGTGGCGGAAAACTCCACCATGGCCAGCCTGACGGACTTCGTGAAGGGCCTGTTCATCGACAAGAAGAAGGAAAACGACGCCACGAAGAAGTACATCGACCGCCTCAAGACCAAGACGCCCAGCGTCGACCAGCTGGTGGTCAACCTCTCCGGCGGCAACCAGCAGAAGGTGGTCGTGGCCAAGTGGCTGGTGAAGAACTGCGACATACTGATCTTCGACGAGCCCACCCGAGGCATTGACGTCGGCGCCAAGAGCGAGATCTACCACCTGATGAACGAGCTGGCCGCCGAGGGCAAGTCCATCATCATGATCTCCTCTGAAATGACGGAGATCCTGCGCATGTCCGACCGCATCGTGGTGATGTGCGAGGGCCGCAAGACCGCGGAAATCGATATCGCAGAGGCGACGCAGGAGAAGATCATGCACGCCGCGACGCTGCGATGACAGGAGGGTGACGCATGGAGAATTTCAAGAACCTGCCAATCATCAAAAAGCTTGGCTTTAACCGCATCATACTGGTTTGCGTGCTGATACTGATGTACTTCCTGTTCTCGCTGGGCAGCGGGCGCATGCTGGGCAGCGGCGACATCAAGAACGCGCTGAACATGGTGGATTACCTGGGCTTCCTGGCCCTGGGCGTCACCTTCGTCATCGCCACCGGCGGCATCGACTTTTCCATCGGCCCGGTGATGGTGTGCGCCGGCCTGATCGCTGGCCGCCTGCTGGTCACCTTCGGCTGGCCCCTGTGGCTGGTGCTGATCATGTGCGTGGTCGTCGGCGCGCTCTTCGGCGTGGTCAACGGCATCCTGGTGGCCTACATGGGCCTGCCCTCCTTCATCTCCTCCATGGCGTCGATGATGCTGGCCAAGGGCGTGGGCTCCGTGTTCACCCACGTGCAGAACTCCAACTGGCCCGCCAGCGGCGCTGAGAACAGCTGGTACAAGTACCTGGTCACCTACAACGGCTTCCCCACCGGCCTGGTCTTCCTGCTGGTGGTGGCGGTCATCTGCGCCATCCTGCTGAACAAGACCAAGGTGGGCCGCTACATCCTGTGCATCGGCTCCAACCGCGAGGCCGTGCGCCTGTCCGGCGTCGACACCCGCAAGTGGGAGGCCCTGGCCTACGTGATCTGCGGCACCCTGGCGGGCATCGCAGCCATCACCTACGTGGGCGTCATCACCCAGGTCCAGCCGGGCCTCGGCGATGAGTTCAACAACAACGCCATCGCCAGCTGCGTGATGGGCGGCACCTCCATGGCGGGCGGCGTCGCCTCCATCGGCGGCACCATCATCGGCGTGCTGATCATCTCCCTGCTGCGCGTGGGCATCCAGGCCATGGGCTTCAGGCCGGACTACCAGTACATCATCACCGGCATCATCGTGGCGCTGGCTGTGTTCGCGGACATCCGCAGCAGCCGCCGCAAGAAGTAAGGAGGCGCGATCATGCAGATACAGGGAAATGAAAAGAGGGGCTTCGCCAACAACCCCATCGTCAAAGCCATCGGCCTGCAGCGCATCGTGGTCGTGCTGGCCGTCATACTGGAGGCCTTGCTGTTCAGCGTGCTGAGCCCCGCCTTCCGGCAGTACGCCACCGTCGTCAGCATACTGGACTACTCCTACTACATCAGCTTCATGGCCATCGGCGTCACCTTCTGCCTGATCTCCGGCGGCAACGACCTGTCCGTCGGCACGGGCATGATCTGCTACGCCCTGGCGGGCGGCTACCTGGTGCAGCACATGGGCTGGCCCGTGTGGGGCGGCATGCTGGTCACCATCGCCTTCGGCCTGTGCTTCGGCGTGCTGAACGGCGCGATGGTCGCCATCATGAACCTGCCGCCCTTCATCGCCACGCTGTGCACGATGCTGATCACCCGCGGCCTCGGCTCCATCCTCACCGGCGGCATGGCCGTCTCCTGGCCCTCCCGCAGCGCCAACGGCGGCTGGTTCCGCAGCATGTTCAAGATCATCAACAGCGGCAAGATCGTCCCGGTGGGCTTCATCATCGTGCTGTTCTTCATCATACTGATGACACTGGTGCTGAACAAGACCAAGGTAGGCCGCTACATCATCGCCATCGGCTCCAACAAGGAGGCCGCGCGCCTGTCCGGCGTGAACGTGATCAAGTATCAGATGATGGCCTACATCATCTCCGGTTTCTTCGCGGGCCTGGCGGGCATCGCCTACGCCGCCACCTTCTCCTCCTCCGTGGCTCCCGGCACCGGCGCGGGCCTCGAGCTGGACGCCATCGGCGGCGCGATCATCGGCGGCACGTCCATGACCGGCGGCTCGGGCAGCGTCATCGGCACGCTGCTGGGCGTGTTCGTCATGTCGCTGCTGAAGACCGGCCTGCCCTACGTCGGCCTGCAGGCCAACTGGCAGCAGATCATCACCGGTCTGGTGCTGATCGTGGCCATCTACATCGACGTGCTGAAGAACAGGAAGACCGCGTGATGTCGAATTGAAATTTGCGGAGCAAATTTCAACTTAAGGCAACAGGCATCAGGCAACAGTCAGAGTGTGGCTGCCGCTCAATGTCGTATGGATCGGCTGGCAACGCGGCAGCGGCATTCTGACTCATGCCTGTTGACTATTGCCTGCTGCCCTGGACGAATTCCATTCGTCTCCGCCTGAACCATCGTGTTTTGTAAATCCCGTGTTGACTTCAATGTGCCGGGGTGCTATAATAAACATGGTGCGTTTGGACAATATGGAACATTTATGATGTTAACCGCTGCGTGCGGTAAACATAAAACACATTATGTAGGAGGTATCCCCATGAAGAAAGTTTTGGCTGTTGTCCTGGCTCTGATGCTGGTCTTCAGCGCCACCGCCGCGTTCGCCGCGGAGTACGAGATCGTGTCCAAGGGCTTCCAGCACCAGTACTGGCAGGCCGTTCTGGCCGGCGCCCAGCAGAAGGCTGATGAACTCGGCGTCGAGATCAACTTCGTCGGTCCCGCCAACGAGTCCGCCTATGACGAGCAGCTGTCCCAGCTGAACTCCGCCATCAACGCCAGCCCCAAGGCCATCGGCCTGGCGGCCCTGTCCACCGAGACCTGCCTGGATGCCATCAAGGAAGCTCAGGCTGCCGGCATCCCGATCATCGGCTTCGACTCCGGCGTGCCGGATGCTCCCGAAGGCGCTGTTCTGGCCAATTGCGCCACCAACAACTACAATGCCGGCGCTCTGGCCGGTGAGAAGGTCTACGAAGCCATCGCCGATCGCATCGCCGCGGCTGAGGGCTCCGTCCGCATCGGCGTGTCCGCTCAGGACGCCGTCTCCGAGTCCGTCACCCAGCGTGGCCTGGGCTTCATCGACAAGATCGGTGAGCTGGCCGCTGCTGACGGCTACACCGTGAAGCTGGAAGGCAACGAGAAGTACGTCAACGATGCCAAGGTCGAGTCCGTGGACGACGGCAAGATCATCATCGAGACCCTGGTGCCCTCCCAGGTGACCTCCGAGCTGTCCGCCATCGACTGCCAGACCCTGCTGAACAAGGCTGACATCATCGCGATCTACGGCTCCAACCAGCACTCCGCTGAGGCCATCGTGACCGCCAACGAGAACCTGCAGAAGGTCGGCACCGGCGAAGGCCAGGTCATCGCTGCGGGCTTCGACTCCGGCGCCGTCATCAAGGCCGCCGTCGCCGATGGCACCTTCCTGGGCGCCATCACTCAGGCTCCCTTCGCGATGGGCGCTGCCCTGGTCGACACCCTGGTGAAGGCTGCCAACGGCGAGGAAGTCGCTGACGTCGACACCGGCTGCCAGTGGTACACCGCTGAGAACATGGAAGACCCCGACATCGCCATCAACCTGTACGACTAATTCGTATCGCGGTTTGACGCTGTATGCGCAAAACAGCTTCGGCCCGCCCAGCAATGGGCGGGCCGTTTTTTGGTTCTTCACGTTTTTCTGGGGAAACCCCTCTCAGTCAGCCTGCGGCTGCCAGCTCTCCCCCTCACGGGGGAGAGCCAAGCACTGAAATATAACCCCGTGAGGGGGAGAGGTGCCCGAAGGGCGGAGAGGGGGCATCTATTCCCCAAGTTTCCGTGAAGAGCCCGTTTTTTGGGGGATCGTACATGATTGGGAAAACAAAACGCTTTATGTCGGCGGGTTCTGAAAGAACCTGCCGACACAGGATGTTGACAAAGTCAACAGACTGGAGGCCGCTGAAAAGTTCGCAAGGCAAGGCGGCAAGCCTGCAAAAAAGGGAGCTTACCCAGCTGTAAGTGACTGCATTTTGCCGGCGCAGCCAACACAGCAAGCAAGAATCTCTGCCTGTTTCTTTTCGTTGGCAGAGATTCTTGCGTTTGCGGGCTTTGTCAGCGGTCTGGGGTTGGCGGGTAATGATGGAACCCACCAACAACCATTGCGCCGCGCGCATTCATCCTGATGGCCCGATTCGTCATTTTGCCCAACTTTTACCGCTTCATGATGCCCAACATTGACAGCGGCCCTTGACTATGCTCCTTTGAAAGAATATAATATGTTATATTATACTGGTATAAAATATGCCTGTAAATGGGTTTACCGGGCTGCACGGCGCTTCATCGAGGCGGAGCGGGTTCTGAAAAGGCTGAAAATCCGCGATTTCTCCCCCTCCTCTCCGCGGCGCGGCAGTTTGTTTCGCGACGCAAGATCAACGAAAGCAGTGACGAGATGAAAGAGAAAGACAAGGCCGCGGCGGGCGCCATCGACAGCATGGCCCCCGAGGCGGAGGGCATGGCCGACGCGAAGGTGCCTAAGAGGAAGCGCAGGGGGCTCAGGGTCCTCCTGGGCATCCTCCTGGCGCTGCTGCTCCTGGTTTTGGTGATCGGCGCGGTGGTATTCTTCTACGCCAGGTACACCAAGACCCACTATGAGATCACGTTCTACCAGGAGACCTCCACGAAGGTCAGCCAGAACATCCGCCTGGTCGTCATCGCGGACATCCACAACCGGGAATACGGCGACGGGAACGCGACGCTGATTTCGGACATTCGCTCCCTGGACCCCGATCTCATACTGTTCGCGGGAGACATGGTGCTCTACCATGACGACGATTACACGGCTGCGCTGCACCTGGTGGAGGAGTTGTCCGCGCTGGCGCCGTGCTACGGCGTCATGGGCAACCACGAAAACGAGCGGATCTACCTGGCAGGCGACACCCAGCTGCCCGAGCGCTTTGAGCAGGCCGGGCTGAAGCTGCTGCGCAACGCCGAGGAGAAGATCGCCATCGGCCCGGACACCCTCCAGCTGATCGGCGTGGAGGGAACCTCTGCCGGGTTTGAAAAGTACGGCGGCAGGAAGGCCATGGACGAGACCGAGATCGACCCCAAGTCCTACTGCATCGTGATGGCGCACATCCCCATACTGTTCGACGGACAGCTGTCGGACTACGATTTCGACCTGGGAATCGCCGGGCATGTGCACGGCGGCATCGTGAACATTCCCCACTTCGGCGGACTGATCAGCATGGAGGAGGGCTTCTTCCCCACCTACTGCGCCGGAAGGTATACCCTGAGCCGACAGCAGTCCCTGCTCATCAGCCGGGGCCTGGCGGACTCCCGCCCCATCCCCCGCGTGAACAACCTGCCGGAGCTGATGGTGGTCGACATCAACTGGTGCTGAGCGGTCCGGCACAATACGGGCTCTGCGGAACAGGGCGGTGCCCGCGCGCAAACCGGGTCGGCCCGCGCTGCCGCGCGGCCCGCGCAAAGAAGGAGTACGAATGAATAGGGATAGGCAGAAGAGATGGCTGCAGCCCCAGGATATGGCAGCCTCGGGCGGTCCCGGGAAGGGCTGGGTCAGTCTGCGAAGGACCTTCGAGACCTTTGGCAAGCACAAGGTGCTGGCGCTGGTTCTGTTTTTGGCCGTATGCCTGGGGCTGAACGGCTATCATTATGTCAACAGCATGCGCAAGGCCAGCACGATCGTCTCCCTGGATTACGAGGAGGCAGCCAAGGGACTGACCCCCAGCAAGACGCGGTTCAACATCTACGAGATCGAGAGCGCAGAGGTCATGGAAAGGCTGATCGACTACGCCGGACTGCAGGGCGTCGTCAGCGCGGGCGCGCTGAACAAGTGCATCAGCGTCCGGGCGACGCACAACCGGAACGTCAGCGGCAATGTAAACTTCATCAGCACCTCCTATGTGATCGAGTTCACCAAGAGCAGCGCCATCCAGAAGCGTTCCGCCGAGACGATGCTGTCGCTCCTGTGCAAGGCCTACCGGGAATTCTTCGTGGAGCACTACGGCATCAACCATTCCATACTGAGCTTTGACATCAACGACCTGAAGTTCAACGACGAATACCTGCTGGTCGTGGACCTGCTGGAGCTCAAGTGCGAGCAGCTGAAGAAGTACGTCCAGCTCTGCAAGAGGAGTAACAAGAACTACCGGGACCCCGACACCGGGATCACCTTCTCCGAGCTGGAGCAGCGGGTCAACAATTTCTTCGACTATGACCTGGCGAGACTGCGCTCCTACATCATCGAAAACGGCATCGCGAACGACAAGACGAGCCTGGACGCCATGCTGGCCTACAAGATCCAGATGAACAAGCTGGTGTACGACGAGCACATGGCGGCCTACGAGGAGGACAACAAGGGCATCCAGATGTACGACCCCTCCATGAGCGCCGTCGTCATGATCCCCACGGAGGACGCGAGCCTGAAATACTACATGTCCCGTACGAAGACCGGCATGGACAACATGGCCCTCCATGCCGACGCCCAGCTTCTGGGGGCCACGGAGTGCACGAAGGACATCGAGTACAACACCTACCTGATCGACAAGATGCAGGGCAACACGCCGCGCAGGGAACAGCGGGAAAAGGCCGACGCCATGATCGGACAGATGGAGGCTTCCCTGGAAAACCTGGCTTCCGACATCCGGGCGGTGGACAATTCCTTCACCAGCTACAAGGCCAGGAACTACCTGAGCTTCCGGGACAGCCACATGCGCTTCCTGGACCGCATCGCCCCGGCGAACTCCATCGGCGTCGCCGTGGTCCTTCTGGCCGCGGCCTTCGCGATCGTCTTCCTGAGGAATCTGATCAAAAGAGATAGTGACGTATGAAGCAGTTCAGCATTCTTCGATACATCAAGCAGTTCAGCCTGCTGATCCTCCTGTTGGCCTTCGCGGGCTCGGTGGGGATCTATCGCTATGGCCAGTCCAAGCAGCGCTATATTGCTTCCACCACCATCCAATACACCAACACCGGAGCCAAGGACGGCTATACGCCGGACGGCACCCCCCTGGATGTGGAGGAGATCTATTCCTCCACGGTGATTGACGCTGCCCTGAAGGACCTGGGCTACCAGGCCAACGTGGACTCCATACGCTCCAACTGCTATGTCGAGGAGGTCATTCCGGAAGAACAGAAGAAGCTCAACGAGGTGCTGTTGGAAAAGGGCGAGCAGAGCACCTACACGGCAGACACCTACCGCGTGTTCTTTGTGGGCGGGAACGACACCAGCGCCAATTACGCGTGGAACGTCCTGGACGCGATCATCAAGAATTACTGCGAATTCTACACGGAAAAATATGTCGAGGAACAGCTGCAGAACAACGCGGCCGCCGTGCTGTCCGAGGGGGACTACGATTTCATCGAGAGCGCCCAGGTGCTGGACGACGCGGTTTCCAAGATGCTGGACTACCTGATGAGCCAGCGGACGGCCAGGCCGTATTTCCGCTCCATCGAGACGGGCTATACCTACAGCGACCTCTACAACATCTACGATCACCTCTACAGCTATGAGATCCCCAACCTGTACGCCACCATCCTCGGCAACGCGGAGAGCGGCGACATCGAGGTCCTGATGAGCCGCATGACAAAGGAATGCGAGGATCTCCAGCTGTCCATCACAAATCGGAGCCAGCAATCGGACCATCTGAAGTCCTTGATCGACAATTACAGCAATCGAAACAAGGAAATGATGGACTATCATTACCACAATTCGGCGGACGCGGACAGCGGCAAAGGCAGCGGCAGCACCGAGTACATCCTGAAGGACGTGGAATACGACGCCGAAAACAACGACAAGGAAACCACCTATGACGGGCTGATCCAGGAATACGTGGACCTGAACATCAGCATCCGCCAGAGCGAGATCCAGAAGGCCCACAAGGAATACCTGCTCACGGTGTTTGAAGACGCCCTGCACACGGCGAATCGCCGGGTCTACAGCGCGGAGGAGATCCAGGGCAAGATCGACCACTGCTCCGACCTCGTGACCGAGTATTACCAGTACGTGGAGGAGACCGGGCGCGAGCTGAACCGCTACCTGAGCGCCGATTACCTGACCATGGTCAGCAGCATCAACGTGTCCGCTTCGGTGAATTCCAAGCTCTACCTGGTCATCGCGCTGGTGCTCTTCACCGTGGTCGGCATCGTGGGCGCCATCCTGCTGGGCAGGGTGCTGGACTTCATCGACTACTTCCTGTACGTGGACAAGACCGTGGGCCTGCCGAACCGCGACAGGTGCGACGTGTACATCGAGGAGCGGTCCGACAAGCTCCTGGCGGAGAACTTCTCCTGCCTGGCCCTGAAGATGGATTCCCTGAGCGACATCAGCCGCGACTTCGGTCGCGCGACGGGCAACATGGTGCTGAAGGACTTCGCGCAGATCATCAAGAGCTTCGGCGATCTCTACGGCTTTGTGGGACATAACGGCGGCGGCAACTTCATCGCCTTCTTCCCCAACTGCCCGGGCAACAAGGTCAACGTGATCATCGAGGCCATCGGCCGGCAGGTTGAGGAATACAACAAGCTCAATCCGGAACACGGGATACGCTACTCCTGCGGCAAGGCCGTCTCCGGCGACGACAGCGCCTTCGAGATTCGCAAGCTGCTCCGCCTCGCCATGAAGCGGATGAGCAGTCCCGAGGCGGAATGAGCCGACCGCGCGGGCTCAATGCGCGCGCCGGGCACCGAGGAAAGAGCGTCCAGGGAGGAAGAGAATGGCATACAGACAACTGCTGGCCCATGATGCGGCAGGGGTGGAGCCGTCGGCACCGAAAAAGTCGGTGCCGGGCATCGTGGTCATTCTCACCGTCGCGTGCACCGTCATCGCCGGCCTGGGAGACTGGAAGGTCCTCAACGACGCGCTCAAGGGGCTGCCCAAGGTCGTCGCCCTGGGGACCATCGCCTGCGCGTTCCTGAACTTCCTGATCAAGGCGGACTTCGCCAACTTCAAAAAGGCGGTCAGCTACTTCCCGATGCTCCTGCTGCTGATCGCCCTGTACACCCTGGTGAGCATGTACATCTGGATCACGGAATTCACAAAGATGGCCCTGATCAGCCGGGGCGCGCAGAAGATCCTCTTCCAGACGATCACGATCATCTACGCGGTGTGCATGTGCTACCTCTTCGAGACCCGGGCGGTCAACATACTGTTCTTTTGCATGTGCGTCACCAACGGCGCCATCATGGTGCTGGAAATGCCCAAGTACGGCATCGCGGAGAGCATTTCCTCCGTCGTCACCTGCATCGTCACCTTCGGCGAGGCGGAGGGTTACGTGCGAGCCCTGGAGATCCACGACATCACCTTCCTGTTCGGGCAGTTTCTCATCTACTACATGGCGTTCGCGCCCAGGGAGACGAAGGGTGAAAAGCGGTTTTGCCGGCTGGCCTCGTTCCTGTGCCTCTTCTTCATGCTGGTGGGCCTGAAGCGAAGCACCCTGCCCGCCGTATTCATGTCGCTGCTCTACGTCTGGATCGTCCGGCGATCCAAAAAAACGAACGGGCTGATCCTGGCAACCGGGATCGTCTTCTTCATCTTCTTCTATATCTTTCTCTACCTGGTGCGGACGGGCATGCTGGTGGAGTTCCTGGAATCCTTCGGAATCGACATGATGGGCCGGCACCTGCTGTGGAGCCTGCCCAACCCCTACTACGAGTTCTCGCCGTTCTGGAAGGGACTGGGCTTTGAGGGCGTCACCGAGCTGACCGGCATGTGGTACGATGCCGGGATACTCAATCGCCCCTACCCCCTGCACAACGATATCCTCAAGCTGTTCATCGAGCTGGGAGCCCCGGGCTTCACGCTGTGGTCGCTCCTCAATTACGTATTCTTTCCGATCTACTGGATGAAGCGCCACGATACACAGACCGCCCTGCTGTACATGGCCATATTGGCCTACATGTCCGTCACTTACCTGACGGACAACACCGCGCTCTATTTCTGGAGCTGCATCGGCCTGCGGCTGATCCCCATGAGCTACAGCTACCGGCTCCACAAGCAGGAAAAGCAGCGGCTTTGGAAGGGCGTGACCGCCATGGACGCCGCCAACGAGATCTGGAACATCGAGATGAAGGGAAAGATATGACATGCTGAACAAGTTCCGCCGCCTGTTGACCTACCTGAAGAATGTCATTCTGCTGGCGGCGCTCTGGCCGGCAGCCGCCCTGCTGCGGCGAACCAACAGGGGCTATCGACACCTCTGGCTGGTGTCGGAGCGCGGCATCGACGCCCGGGACAACGGCTATTGGTTCTATCGCTACCTGCGAAAGCAGCGCCCCGAGGTCAACGCCTGCTATGTCATCGACGCGGACAGCCCGGACTACGCCAAGGTCGCCCAGCTGGGCCCCACGGTGAAGAAGGGCTCGATTCGGCACTACCTGATGTACCTGGCGGCGGACCGCCTCGTCAGCAGCCACGTGCAGCCCGCGGCCCCGGACCTGATGATCTACTATCACCTGCGCCGGGTCGGCATTCGTCCCCGGGGCAAGCAGGCGTTTTTGCAGCACGGGATCATCAAGGACGACATGCAGTGGATGCGCTATCCCCGCCTCAAAGTGGACTTCTTCGCCAGCGGCGGCAAGATGGAATACGACTACCTGGCCTCCGAATTCGGCTTCCCGGAGGGGGTCGTGCGCTATACGGGCCTGTGCCGCTTTGACAACCTGATGCGGGGAAAGCGTCAAACCAATCAGATCCTGGTGATGCCCACCTGGCGCGGCTCCCAGTATCCCCAGGGGGAGAAGTTCGTCGAGACCGCCTTCTACCGGCACTTCCAGTCGCTTCTGGAGAGCCCCGAGCTCCTCAGGCTGCTGGAGGCGAACGACCTGAAGCTCATCTTCTATCCCCACATCGAGCTGCAGAAGGAGCTGGGCCGCTTTCACTCCCCCAGCGAGCGGATCGTGCTGGCGGACTGGCGCGACTACGACGTGCAGACGCTGCTCATGGAGTGCTGCGTGCTGATCACCGACTATTCCAGCGTGTTCTTCGACGTGGGCTACATGGAAAAGCCCGTAATCTACTACCAGTTCGACAAGGAGGAATTCCGCAAGTTCCACTACCAGGAGGGCTATTTCTCCTATGAGCAGCACGGCTTCGGCCCCGTCGTCGAGACGGAAGACGCCCTGCTCGAGGCCCTGCGCCGCTGCGCCGGCAACGGCTTCCACATGGAGAAGGAATACCTGGATCGGCTGGAGGCCTTCTTCCCGATGCGGGATGAGAACAACTGCGAGCGAACCTATCAGATTCTTTCTAAGCTGGGAGATTAAGCCATGAGAACGGCGCTGTATGATGAAAAGTCGGATCGCGTGCTCTCGCGGGCGCACCCGTTCCACGACTGTGCCTTCCTGTCCCGGGAATCCATCTACCGCTTCCCGCCCACGCTGGACGTCTCGATCATCGTGCCCTGCTACAACGCGGAGCGCTTCCTCCCCCACTGCATCGAAAGCCTCGCCGCGCAGCAGACCGGCTGCCGCTACGAGGTGATCCTGGTCGACGACGGTTCCAGGGACGGCACCGGGGCGCTGCTGGAGGCCGCCGCCGAGGCGAACCCGGCGTTCCGCTGCTTCCATCAGGCCAACCAGGGGGCGGCCGCCGCGCGCAACGAGGGCCTGCGGAACGCCCGGGGCGAATACCTGCTCTTCGTGGACGCGGACGACGTGGTGTCACCGAACTACGTGCAGGCGCTGGTGGACTGCGTGAAGGCCGACGGCGCGGAGCTGGGCGTCTGCGCGTACTACTCCTTCGCCGGGGACGACCGGCGCTACAAGACCGTCCAGTGGGGGCCGACGATCGAGGCCCGGGACCTGAACGGAACGCCCTGGGGCAAGCTGTTCCACCGGAAGCTGTTCGAGCATCTGCTCTGGCCCTCGGGCTATTGGTACGAGGACACCGTGCTGGCCTTCCTGGTCTATCCCCGGGTCCGGAAAATCGCGGGCACCAACCTGTGCGCCTACGGCTACCGCAGCAGCCTGCAGAACGCCACCCACACGGGGCGAAACGCCCCCAAGGCGCTGGACAGCCTGTACATCACGGAGCTCGTCCTCCGCGCCATGGAAGCGGCGGGCCTTGCCGCGTGGCTGGACGGCGCGGAGGGACAGGAGCGGCTGATCGACCAGTTTTACCTCAACCAGTGCCGGGTCCAGAAGCTGCCCAAGGAATGCACGGGAGAGGTCTTCCGCCTGCAGAGCGCCTATGCGCGGCAGCTGCCGGTTTCCTCGGGAAGGCCGCGCTTCGATTCGCCCCTCTACGCGGCGGCGCTGCGAAACGGCAGTGCCGCGCTGGGAGACCTGGCCGTCCGGCTCGAAAAGGCCAACAAGGCGCTGCGGCTGCTGAAAAGCCGCCTCCCAGGACAGGCGCGGCGGTAAACGGCGGCATCGTGAATCCCCAGGGCCGCATCACAGGAAGGAGCAGAACAGATGATCCGTGTGCTTCATTCGGTCAGCAACATGGCGCGGGCAGGCATCGAGACCATGCTGATGAACTATTACCGGGAAGTGGACCGAAGCCAGATCCAGTTTGACTTTCTGGCAAACAAGCCCGTCCCGGGAGAGTACGACGACGAGATCCGCCGCATGGGCGGGCGGGTATTCGTCAGCCCCGGCCTCAACCCGCTGCACTATCCGCAATACAAGCGGTTTGTCGGGGAACTGCTGCGCGAAAACCCCGACATCAGGATCGTCCATGCCCACAACGAGGCCATGGGCTATTACGCGCTCCAGAGCGCCAAGGGCGCCGGCATCCCCGTCCGCATCGCCCACGCGCACAACACGCAGATCATCCGCGACTACAAGTATCCGCTGAAGCTGGTCTGCAAGCAGCTGCTGCCCGGAGCGGCGACGGAATACTGGAGCTGCGGCAGGGACGCCGGCATCTACTACTTCGGCGAAAAGCGCTGGAGGGAATCCGGCTTCATCCTGCACAACGCCATCGACCTGGAGCGCTTTCGCTACCAGCCGGAGGTTCGCCGCCGCCTGAGGGCGTCCCACGGCCTGGAGGAGGCCTTTGTGCTGGGGCACGTCGGGCGCTTCAACTTCCAGAAGAACCACAGCCGACTGCTGGACATCTTCGCCGCCGTGGCCAAGGCCGCCCCGGAGGCGAGGCTGGCGCTGATCGGCGTCGGCGAGCTCGAGCAGGAGACAAAGGAAAAGGCCCGGAGCCTGGGCCTGGAGGACAAGGTCCTCTTCCTGGGCCAGATGGCCAACGTCAACGAGTGGTACCAGGCCATGGACTGCTTCGTGCTGCCCTCGCGCTTCGAAGGCCTGCCCGTGGTGGGCGTCGAGGCCCAGGCTGCCGGGCTGCCCTGCTTCTTTTCCCAGCAGGTGACCGACGAGATCCTGCTGACCCCGGAGGCCTGCCGGGTTTCCCTGGAGGCGGACGACGCCCAGTGGGCGCGGAAGATCCTCGCCTGCAGGGGGCAGGATCGGGACAGGACCCAAGGGGCGGAGCTGGTCCGGCAGGCCGGCTTTGACATCCATGTCGAGGGAAGAAAGCTGCAGGAGATCTACCTGAAAATGGCCAAGTCCGGGAACGGGCCCCGATAATGCATCGGACGCCGTGACAATGGCCTGACGAGAGAGGAGAATCAGCGGTATGGCTGTAGGAAGCGGAAACAGGAAAAGCGGGAAGAGGCCGATGCGAATCGCGATGATCGGCCATAAATTGATTCCATCCAGGAACGGCGGCGTGGAAGTGGTGGTCAGCAACCTGGCGCCGCGCCTCGTCACCCTCGGGGACGTGGTCACCTGCTACAACCGGACCAGCGAGGATTCCAAGAAGGACGGGCTGCCCCGGGAGTATCGGGGTGTGAAGCTGATATGGACGCCCACCATCAAGCGCCGCGGTCTGGCGGCCATGTCCTCCTCGATCATCGCCTCGATCATGGCCGCCTTCGGCCCCTACGACCTGATCCACTATCACACGGAGGGCCCATGCGTGCTGTGCTGGCTGCCCCGGCTGTTTGGAAAAAAGATCGTGGTGACGGTGCACGGACTGGACCACATGCGCCAGAAATGGGGGCGCTTCGCCTCGGCCTACATCATGCAGGGAGAAAAGTCGGCGGTTCGCCACGCCCACAGGATCATCGTGCTGAGCAAGGGCGTGCAGGACTACTTCATGGAGCGTTACCACCGCGAGACCGTGTTGATCCCCAACGGCATCGATCCGGCGGAGCCCCGTCCCGCCGAGGAGATCGCCCGGCAGTTCAACCTCAAGAGACGGGAATACATACTGTTCCTGGGCCGCCTGGTGCCGGAAAAGGGCATCCACTACCTGATCGAAGCCTACAAGTCCCTGAAGACGGACAAAAAGCTGGTAATCGTGGGCGGCACCTCGGATACCGACGACTACGTGCGGCAGCTGTACCAGATGGCGGACAACGACCCCTCCATCATCTTCACCGGCTTCCAGCAGGGAAGGCCCGCGGAGGAGCTGTACAGCAACGCCTACCTCTACGTGCTTCCCAGCGACCTGGAGGGCATGCCGCTGACGCTTCTGGAGGCCATGAACTACGGCTGCTGCTGCGTGACCTCCGACATCGGGGAATGCGTGGACGTGATGGGCGACAGCGGTTTTTCCTTCCCCAAGGGAAATGTGCAGGCGCTGCGGGAGACGCTGCAGGATCTGTGCGATCACCCGGAAAAGGTCGACGCCCACCGGGGCAAGGCCAAGGCCGTGGTCTCCGCCAAGTACACCTGGCGGGACATCTCCGCCCAGACCAACGAACTGTACAGGACGCTTCTTGAAGGCGAGGGAAAAAAAAGAAATTCAGCGTGATCGTTCCCATCTACAAGGTCGAAGAGTACATCCACCGCTGCGTGGACAGCGTGCTTGCCCAGACTATACCGATTTCGAGCTTCTCCTGGTGGACGACGGCTCGCCGGACAACTGCCCTGCAATCTGCGACGAGTACGCCCGCAAGGACCCTCGGGTGCGGGTGATCCACAAGCCCAACGGCGGCCTGATCTCCGCCCGGAACGCCGGCATCATGGCTGCCCAGGGGGAGTACATCTGCTATGTGGACGGGGACGACTTGGCCAAGGAGAACATGCTCCAGTTCGTCAGCGACAGGCTGGCCGAGTCCCCCGTTCCGCTGGACATGGTGCTCTTTGCCGCCGACAACGTGTTTGAGGACCACCTCGAGGAGACCATCAACGACGCGCCGGAGGGCTACTACGACCGGGCGCGGCTGGAGAAGGAGATTTTCCCCCAGCTGATTGTGGACACCCGCAACGGCGTCCGGGCTGGCAGCATGGTGCAGGCCCACACCTGGGACAAGGCCGTGCGGCGGGAGCTGCAGGTCAAGTACTATACCCGGGACGAGCGCATCCGCGTCTTCACCGACGTGCCCATGACCTACGAATGCCTGCTGAACAGCCAGAACGTGTACATCTGCAACGAGCACCTGTACATGTACAACAAGACCAACGAGAGCTCCATCCGCGCCCTGAGCCGGGAAAACTTCCTGACCAAGAGCTTCTACTACCTGAACGTCTACATGAAGGAGCACCTGGGCGGCTTCTCCCCCTCCGTGGACTGGCAGCTCAACGAATTCGTGGCCATGCTGATCCTGCGCACCGCCAAGTGGCGCGCCCAGACCGATCCCTCCATCCAGGAGGCCGCGCGGCACATGAAGGAAGGCCTGCGGGAATCCGAGCTGCTGTCGCTGGTCTCCGTCAAGGGGCTGACGCGCAAGCACAAGATCCTGGTCTCCCTGTTCAAGCTGGGCCTGTATACGCCCGCCATGCTGCTGTTCGCCGGCAAGGTCAGGCAGCAGCGGCGACAGGGCGGAACGATTAGATCACGTTTCCAAAATGCCTGAAATACACTTTGGGGCAAATGTTCCCGCATTTCTCGCATTGAGTTGTTCCAAGGAGGCAATATGAACGAAGGAAAAAGGACAGAGGTCAAGCTGGAGCGCGGCAAGAACGCGGCCCGCAATGTCCTTTTTGGCGGCATCTACAGGATCTATGCCATGCTGACCCCCTTTGTGATGCGGACGGTGATCCTGTACCAGCTGGGCGTTGATTTTCTGGGCCTGGACAGCCTGTTTACCTCCATACTGCAGGTGTTGAACCTGGCGGAGCTGGGCGTGGGCAGCGCCATGGTGTTCAGCATGTACAAGCCCATCGTGGACGACGACCGGGAAAGCATCTGCGCCCTGCTGAACCTGTACAGGAAGATCTACTACGGCATCGGCGCGGTCATCCTCGTCGCCGGACTCGCGATCACGCCGCTGCTCCCCACCCTGGTGAAGGGAACCATTCCCGAGGGGATGAACCTGTACACCCTGTATTACCTCAACCTGGGCAGCACGGTCCTGTCCTACTGGGTGTTCGCCTACAAGGGCTGCCTCTTCGACGCCCATCAAAGGCTGGATGTCGCCCACAAGATCCACCTGCTGGTCGACACGATGAAGTATATCCTCGCCATCCTGCTGGTGTGCGTCTACCACAACTACTACTATTACCTCATCACCCGGCTGGTCTTTGACCTGGTCTACAACGCGATCCGTTTTTTGTACGCCGGAAAGCACTATCCCGACTACCAGCCCAGGGGTACCCTGGACCCGGCCCGCAAGAAGATGATCGTCTCGAGGGTCATGGACCTGTTTACCGCCCGGCTGGGCGGCGTCGTGATGAACGCCTCGGACGCCCTGGTCATCTCCAGCTTCCTGGGCCTCCACGAGCTGGCCATATACCAGAACTACTACTTCATCGTCTCCTCCCTGCGGGCCTGCCTGGAGGTGATCCTGTCCGCCTCCCTCGCCGGCATCGGCAACAGCCTGCTGACCGAGACCAAGGACAAGAACTATTGGGACTTCCGCCGGCTGACCTTCATCTTCTGCTGGATCACGGGCCTGTCGTGCTGCATGCTGATGGCGCTGTACCAGCCCTTCATGCGCCTCTGGACCGGCGACCAGCTGCTGATGCCCATGAGCGTGGTCATCAGCCTGGTGCTGTACCTCTACGTGGTGGAGGTCAACCGCATCACCAACATCTACAAGGACGCGGCTGGCATCTGGCATGAGGACCGCTTCCGCCCGCTGACGGCGGCCATCGTGAACGTGTGCCTGAACATCCTCACCATCCGCTGGATCGGCGTGTTCGGCGTCATCTTCTCCACGGTGATCGCGATTTCCGTCGTGGAGCTGCCGTGGCTGATCCACAACCTGTTCAAGCTGATCTTCCCGCGGGACTACATCGCCTCCTACGTGCGCCAGCTGCTGTTCTACCTGCTGACCGTGGCGGTCGTCTGCGCCGGAACCTACGCCGTCTGCACCGTTCCGCGGCTGAGCCTGATCCCCACGCTGGTCGTCCGCTTCCTGATTTCCCTGATCCTGCCGAACCTGCTGTTCCTGCTCGTGTATCGGCGCACGGATGAATTCAAGGGCTCCCTGGAAATGGCGGATCGCCTGACCCACGGCAAACTGAAGGTGTTGAGCCGGCTCAAAGGCTGAAAGGAGGTTCGCGCATGACCATGAATCCCGAAGGCGGCGCAATGCCCCTGATCTCCGTCATCGTGCCCATCTACAAGGTGGAGCAGTACCTGAATCGCTGTGTGGACAGCCTCCTGGCCCAGAGCTACCCGAACATCGAGGTGCTCCTGGTCGACGACGGCTCGCCGGACCAGTGCCCCCGCATCTGCGACGCCTATGCCGAGCGGGACGCACGGGTGCGCGTCATCCACAAGCCCAACGGCGGCCTGTCCGACGCCCGGAACGCCGGCATGGACGCGGCGAAGGGCGAATACCTGGCCTTTGTGGACGGGGACGACTATGTGGACCCGGACATGTACGCCGTCCTCTACCAGGCGCTGCAAAAAACCGGCGACAAGCTGGCCATCTGCGGCTTCACCAAGATCACGGACACGGGCGTGATCCGGAGGAAAACCGACATGCGCTTCCCCCAGCGCATGACCGAGGATGAATTCTGGTACCAGCTCTTCTTCCCCAAGCGGGACCTGGGAACGGTGGCTTGGAACAAGCTCTATCACCGCTCCATACTCGAGGGGCTGCGCTTCCCGGTGGGCGCGATCCACGAGGACGAATGGCTGGTCCATCAGTACGTCAGTCGTGCGGGGCACATCTCCGTCGCCAATCAATGCCTGTACTACTACGTGGTCCGGGAGGGCAGTATCACGTCCCAGGCGCTTTCGCCCCGCTCGCTCTCCATTCTCCCCGCGTTCAGCCAACGCCTGGCCTATTTTGCGGAGAACAACAAGCAGCGGGCCGTGACGCTGACCATGCGAAACTATGCGCGTTACGTGGTCTTTTTCCTCAGCGACTGGCGGGGCGAGGCGCGCTACGCAAGCTACGTCTCCCAGGTCAAGGAGGACTTCAAGCGGGAAATCAAGCGCTACAAGGCGCAGGTATCCGCAAAGGAAGTCGCGTACTGGAAATGCGCACTGATTGCGCCGACCCTGATGCGCCGTCTGCTGGACCACAAGGAACAGCAAAAGAGGAAATGAGAGCAGGCTGCCCGCGCGTCGAAAACCTTCCTTACGCGGCAGATTGTGAATTGACAGCGCAAAGGCGCGACGGTATACTACTTATAGAGAAGTCGGGTTTTTGTAACATCGGCGGAATCCCCTGGCGCGCGGAGGGAATGCCGCCGGGCCACCCGGTAACGACCCTCACATGAAGGAGAGGCAAGAGTATGTACAAGAGAAAAACCAGCGGTTGGTCCCAGCACCTGGATTTCATGGCGCTGGATATTCTCTGCCTGGAGATCGCATGGCTCGGCTCCGCCCTGTTGCGCTCCTCCTGGCAGGAGCTGTGCTACAACACCACCTTCTGGGTGCTGTGTGTCGGCATGGCCTTCATCGATCTGCTGACCATGGTGCTGATGGACGCGTACCACAGCGTCATCCGCCGCGATTCCTACAAGGAAGCGCGCGGGGTCTTCAACCAGACGCTGTACCTGACAGCCGGCCTCGTCGTGTTCGTGCTGCTGCTCAGGAACGACAGCATCAACACCGTCCAGGTACTGATGCCCACGCTGCCCATCTATTTCCTGCTCTGCCTCAATATGCGCGTGCTGTGGAAGGAACACCTGCGCAAGCACCTGCATTTGAAGAACCGGACCGGCATGCTGGTCGTGGCCGCGCAGAGCCGCCTGCGGGATGTGGTCACGGCGCTGGTCAACCACAACTACAACAGCTACCGCTTTGTGGGCGCCGCTCTGCTGGAAGATGAGGGCGATTTCGCGGAGGCGGAAAGGGAACTGGCCCACATCAAGCACGGCGACCAGGAAATCGAGGCGCTGAAGGTGGTGGCCAACCGCAGCACCCTCATCTCCTACCTGATCAACAGCTGGGTGGACGAGGTGTACGTGGACATCGCCGCCGGCGACCCCATGCCGGTGGAACTGATCAACGAAATCATGGGCATGGGCATCACCGTCCACGTGGCCCTGAACAGCATGGACCAGCTGGAGGCCCGACACAAGAATGTGGAATGGGTCTGCGGTCAGGTCACCATCACCACCAGCCTTGGCTACGTCACAGGCCGCGATCTGCTGCTGAAGCGGATCATGGATATCGCCGGCGGACTGGTCGGCTGCGCGATCACCGGGGTCCTGACCCTTATCCTCGCGCCGTTCATCTACTCGGCGTCCCCCGGCCCCATCTTCTTCAAGCAGATGCGCATCGGTGAAAACGGCAGGCGCTTCTGGATCTACAAATTCCGCAGCATGTACATGGACGCGGAGAAACGCAAGCAGGAGGTGGCCGCCGCCGAGGGCCAGCAGGACCATCTCATGTTCAAGATGGAGCATGACCCGCGCATCATCGGCCAGGTCCAGCGCCCCGACGGCAGCTGGAAGAAGGGCATCGGCGGCTGGATCAGGGACCTGTCCCTGGACGAGTTCCCACAGTTCTTCAACGTGCTCAAGGGCGATATGTCCCTGGTGGGCACCCGCCCGCCCACGGTGGACGAGTGGGAGCGCTATGAGCCCTACCACCGCGGCAGGATGTCCACGAAGCCCGGAATCACGGGCCTGTGGCAGATCAGCGGCCGCAGCAAGATCCGCGATTTCAACCAGGTGGTTCAGCTGGACCGCGAATACATCGAGAACTGGTCCCTGCTGCTGGACTGCAAGATCCTGCTGCGCACGGTGTGGGTGGTGATCACGCGCAGCGGCGCCATGTAACGCGAGCCTGTCGCAAGGCGAACGGGTCCCGCGGTTCGACAATTGTATTGCCACGGATTCACGCCCCGGAAAGCGCCGCATATCGGCGCTTTTCGGGGCGTTGCTGCTTCTTGCAGGCAAAAAAGGCGGGGCGGCAGGACCTTCCCGGTCCTGCCGCCCCACATCTCAATATCCCCAGCTACAGCTCCAGATTCCTTCCCATCTGCGCCGCCATGTCCAGGCGCTCCGCCAGCGGCCCGACGCCGTCGATCCGCTCCGCCATGGCGCGATAGTCCCCGGCCAGCGCGCCGAGCTCCTCCAGCGCGTCGTCCAGCTCCTCCCGGGCGTCCTCTCCGCCCAGCTCGTCGAACAGCATCAGCGCGTCGTCAAATTCCGCGTTGAGCTCCTCCAGCGCCTCGGCCTCCCCGCCGTCCAGCGACTCCGCCAGAGCGTCCAGCTCCGCGAGGATCTCCCGCAGCCGGTCCACATAGTTGTCCATTGCCAGCACGATACCGCCTCCTCGTCCTCCAGTATACCGCCAAATCGCCGTTCCCGCAAGCGCCGGAAGGCTTCATGTCCCGGCGCAAACAAAATTTCTCCGCGCTCCGCCATTTTGGAAGGTAAAACGGGCCCTTTGATCGAATATTTGTATGATGTGCTTTTCTTTCACAACGGAGGTAAATCTATGGACAAGAAGACCGCGCTGATCCGCCGCCTGCGCACGGCGACCGCGCTGATCCTGGTGGGGCTGTACGTCCTGGGCCTGATCGCCATGGTGGCCTTTTCCTTCCAGGCAGGGCTCATCCTCTGGGTGATCTCCACGCTGGGCGGCATCGGCCTGCTGTACTGGATCCGCACCGTGGACAAGCGGAACGCGCCGGAGGAGAATCAGAAGCCCGACGGACCGGAGCAGCCCTCCGGGGAGGCGGACAAGCCATGCGAATGAGGCGAAAGCCCTGGACGGAGCTGGAGCTGGCCGCCAGTGCCTGCTTCATCGAGGAGCCGGCCATTCACCGGGGCCGCTGGCAGACGCTGTTCCCGGAAACGCGCCCGGTGCATCTGGAGATCGGCTGCGGCAAGGGCGTCTCCACCGCGCAGATGGCCCGCGCCAACCCGGGCATCAACTACATCGCCGTGGACGAGGTGCGCCACGTCCTCGCGGTGGCCGTCCGCAACGCCAGGCAGGCCTATGAGGGCCGGGAGCCGGAAAACCTCCGGTTTTCCGCGGTGGACGCCATGCGCATCTACGACACCTTCTCCCCCGCCGACGGCATCCAGCGCATCTACATCAACTTCTGCAACCCCTGGGACGAGCGGGCCAAGCACCACAAGCGCCGCCTGACCCACCCCCGGCAGCTCAACCAGTACCGGGACTTCCTCGCCCCCGGCGGCGAGCTCTGGTTCAAGACGGACAACGACGCCCTGTTCACCGCCACCAAGCGCTACCTGGGCGAGTGCGCCTTCGAGATCCTCTACCAGACCGACGATCTCCACGCCTCGGGCTTTACGCCGAACTACGTCAGCGAGCACGAGCAGCTGTACGTCGGCATGGGCAAGAACATCCACTTCCTGATCGCAAGGATGGTGCCGCTTCCCGGCACAGATGATATTCACCAGACAGATGGAGGGAAACAAAACATGAGCAGCTTCTTTGAAACCAACCGCGATCGCCTCGAAAACTTCACCCGCGTCTCCGGCAGCGTCGGCGCCCGCGCCGACTATGTGCAGGGCGGCGGCGGCAACACCTCCGCCAAGCTGGACGGCGGCCTGATGGCCATCAAGGCCTCTGGCTACTGCCTGAAGGACATCCGCCCCGACGCCGCCTACGCCGTGCTGGACTACGAGGCCCTCCGCGCCTTCTACAACGGCAGCAACCCCGCCGACTTCGAGGACGTGGAGAAGGCCGGCAGCGACCAGGCCAAGGCCAACACCCGCGCGATCGAGGGCCTTGCCGCGCTGCGCCCCTCGGTGGAGGCCGGCTTCCACTCCATTCTCAGCACCTACGTCGCCCACAGCCACAGCGTCTACGCCAACCTGGCCGCCTGCAGCGAAGAGCTCGCCGCCATCGCCGCCAAGGCCCTCGAAGGCGCGGACTACACCTGGGGCTGGGTCTCCTACGTCGATCCCGGCGCCCGCCTGACCTTCTCCATCCGGGACGAGCTGAAGCGCGTCAAGGTAGCGACCGGTCGCGTGCCCGCCGCCATCTTCATGCAGAACCACGGCCTGATCGTCCACAGCGACGATCCCGACGAGTGCATCCGCATCCACACCGACGTCAACAACCGCATCGCCAAAGCCTTCGGCATCGAAAACGGCGACTTCCCCGCCGTCTCCGTCCGCGAGGCGGGCGACGGCCTGGTGGAGGCGGTGTGCCCCTACCTCGCCGAGCAGCTGGCCTCCGGCGACTTCAGCGAGAAATTCCTGCTGGAGTCCCCGCTGTACCCCGACCAGCTGGTGTTCCTGACCGGCGCCTTCTCCTTCGGCGAGGGCAAGCCCGAGGCGGGCGCGGCCGTGGCCAACCCCAAGACCGGCGTCGTCACCTTCAACATGCCCGCCGCGAAGGCCCAGGTCATCGCCGATACGCTGACCGCCGTCACCTTCATCTGCCGCACCATCGCCAGGAACGGCTATCACCTCTCCACCATGGGCGAGGCCGCCAAGGCCTTCATCGCCAACTGGGAGAGCGAGAAGTACCGCAAGTCCCTGGCCGGAAAATAAAAAACAGGCTGCGGACCGGTGCCGTCAGCACAGTCCGCAGCCCGTCGCCGCCAAATGCCGATACAAAGGAGTTTCCATGCACAGAGCCGCCCGCTTTCTCCTGATCCAGACCGCCGCGCTGTGGCTGTGTCTGCTCCTGATCTGCCTCGCGGGCACGGGGCTGACCCAGGGCGAGCGCGTGGCGCTGCGCGCCCTCGAGCACCTCGGCAAGCCCTACGTGCTGGGCGCGCGGGGCCCCGAGCGGTTCGACTGCAGCGGCCTGGTCATGTACTGCCTGGAGCCGGAGGGGTTCACCTTCGCGCGCCACTCCGCCGAGGAGATCGGCACCGACGCGCGCTATCCCCTCATCACCCGCCCGTCGGCGCTGCTGACGGGCGACGTGGTGTGCTTTGACACCGTGCAGGATCGGGACCCCAGCGACCACATGGGCTTCTACATCGGCGGCAAACAGTTCGTCCACGCCTCCTCCACCGGCGAGGTCAAGATCAGCGCCCTGGAGGGCTATTATCTCGAGTGCTTTACCGGCGCGCGGCGCTATGTCAGCGTCTACTTCTGACGCGCCCGCCCGCTTCCAAGCCATCAAAGGAAAGCGACACGCCATGGAACAGTTTCTGCAAAACCTGATCGACGCCATTCCCGAGCCGGATCAATCGGCCATCGAGGCCGCGCTGGCTCGCCAGGACAGCCTCGCCAAGCCGCCCCACAGCCTGGGCAAGCTGGAGGACCTCTCCGTAAAGCTGGCGGGCATGACGGGCAAGCTATACAACCCGGTGGATCGCCGCCGGGTGCTGATCTTCGCCTCCGACAACGGCATCGTCGCCGAGGGCGTCGCCAGCTGCCCCCAGAGCGTCACCCTCAGCCAGACCATCAACTTCACCCGGGGCCTCACCGGCGTGGCCGTGCTGGCCCGCCACTTCGGGGCCGACCTTGACGTGATGGACGTGGGCATCAACGCGGACTTCCAGCATCCCGGCGTCCGGAACCTGAAGATCGCCCACGGCACCCGCAACTTCGCCGTGGAGCCCGCCATGACCCGCGAGCAGGCCCTGCGCGCCATCGAAATCGGCGCGGAGGCCGCCCGGCGCGCCGTGGGCGACGGCATCCAGATCGTCGGCGTGGGCGAAATGGGCATCGGCAACACCTCCACCTCCAGCGCGGTGCTCTCGACGTTGACGGGCCTGCCCGCCGCCCAGACGGTCAGCCGCGGCGCGGGCATCGGCGACAACGCCTTTGCCAAAAAGCTGCGGGTCATCGACGAGGCCCTCGCCCGCTGGCAGCCCGACCCGGAGGACCCCGTGGACGTGCTCACGAAGGTGGGCGGCTTCGATCTCGCCGCCATGTGCGGCGCGTTCCTCGGCGCGGCGTCCCTGCGCCTGCCCGTGGTCATCGACGGCTTCATCAGCGCCGTGGCCGCGCTCTGCGCCTTCCGCCTCGCGCCCCTGTCCGCCGCCTACATGATCCCCTCCCACGCCTCCGCCGAGCGGGGCTACCGCGTCGCCATGGAGGCCATGGGCCTGGAGCCCATGCTGCTGATGAACATGCGCCTCGGCGAGGGCAGCGGCTGCCCCATCGCCTTTGAGATCGTCGCCGCTTCCCAGACCGTCCTCCGGGAGATGGCCACCTTCCAGGAGGCCGCCATCGACGACGGCTACCTCGAGGGCATCCGCGGCAACAAGGCCGCCCTGGGGGAAGCATGAGCACGTTCATCT
Organism: uncultured Eubacteriales bacterium; assembly: GCA_902801165.1. Taxonomy (GTDB): domain Bacteria; phylum Bacillota; class Clostridia; order Christensenellales; family Aristaeellaceae; genus UBA2862. Next base: position 33,549 of record CADCHI010000006.1, read on the forward strand.
CCGGCGGCTGCAAGAACGGCAAGTCCTTCTACGCCCAGCGCATCGCCCAGCAGGGAGGCCGTCCCCTGTACTACATCGCCACCATGATCCCCCACGACGACGAGGATCAGGCCCGCATCCGCCGCCATCGGCAGGAGCGGGCGGGCTGGGGTTTCGAGACGCTGGAGTGCGGAAGAGACATTCTCAGCTGCCTCGACCGCGCCGACCCCAGGGGCTCCTTCCTGCTGGACAGCGTCACCGCGCTGCTCTCCAACGAGATGTTCGCCCCGGAGGGCATCCACTCGGACGCCCACCTGGCCCTGGCCGACGACCTGGCCGAGTTCGTGCGCCGCGCGCCGAACACGGTGTTGGTCTCCGACTACATCTATTCCGACGCCACGCTCTACGATGAGCTGACCGAGGCCTACCGCGCCGCGCTGGCCCACATCGACCGGCGGCTCGCCCGCTGCTGCGACAACGTCATCGAGGTCGTCAGCGGCCAAATCCTGCTGCACAAGGGGGTGCTGCCCCTATGAAGCGCCTGTTCCGCGCCTTCTTCATGAGCCTGGGCATGTTCACGGCCCTGCCCTGCCCCTATCGCCCCTGGGACGAGGACGCCCGCCCGCTGATGCTGGTGTGTCTGCCCCTGGTAGGCCTCGTGGTGGGCCTGCTGTGGTTCACTCTCGGCCTGCTGGCGCTTCGCGTGCTGCCGGCGGTCTCCGCCGCGTTGATCGCCGCGCTGCCCTGGCTGCTCACGGGCTTCATCCACCTGGACGGCTACATGGACACCTGCGACGCGCTGCTGTCCTGGCGGCCGCTGGAGCAGCGCCTGCGCATCCTGAAGGACGTCCACGTCGGCGCCTTCGCCGTGGTGGGCCTGGGCCTTCTAATGCTGTTCAGCTATGACGCCGCCCGGGCCGTGACTGCGAAAGGCGACCTGCGCGCGCTGCTGCTGGTCCCCATGGTCTCGCGGTGCGGCTCCGCGCTCTGCGTGCTCACTCTCAAGCCCATCGGACACAGCGAGTACGCCCGCGTGGAGGGCAGCGCCGCCCAGCGCCTCGCCGTCTGCGCCGTCTGGCTGGTTGCCGTCGTCTGCGCCGTCTGGCTGAAGGTTCAGGCGCTTGCCCTGCTGGCGGGCACGCTGGCCTACGCCGCGGCCATGCTCTGGGCCGCCCGAACCCTCAAGGGCGTTTCCGGCGACCTGGCAGGCTTCGCGCTCACCATCTCAGAGTGCGCCGCCCTGATCGCCCTGGCCCACATTCCATAATTCCCGGGAGGTAATGTCCATGATACTCATCACCGGCGGCCGCTACCAGGGCAAGCTGGACTACGCCCGCAGCCGCTTCGGCCTCACTGACGCGGACATCCAGGTCTGCGGCGAAGACACCTCCGCCGTGGATCTCAGCCGCCGCTGCATCGCCCGGCTGGACCTCTATGCGCTGAACCGGGTCCGCGCCGGCGCGGAGCCCGCGGAAGAACTGCTGGCCGACATCGATCGACTCCGCGACAAGGTCCTGATCACCACGGACATCTCCTGCGGCGTGGTGCCCATCGACGCCACCCTTCGCGCCTGGCGCGAGGCCTGCGGGCGCATGAACAACGCGCTGGCCGCCCGGGCGGACGAGGTCTGGCGGCTGTTCTGCGGCCTGCCCCAGCAGCTCAAATGAGGTCGCTGATCCTGCTGCGCCACAGCCTCACCGAGGGCAACGAGCGCCGGCTGTACTACGGCTCCACGGACCTGCCCCTTTCCCCCGCCGGGATCGCGCTGGCAGAGGCTTCCGCCCGGGAAAGCCCCCTGCCGCCCTGCGCGCTGTACGTCACCAGCGGGCTGAAGCGTGCGAACGAGACGCTCCTGCTGCTCACCGGCCGCACCCCGGGCCTCGTCCTTTCCGACCTTCGGGAGATGGAATTCGGGGCCTTCGAGATGCGCGGCTATGAGGAATTGAAGTCCGACCCCGACTACCAGCGCTGGATCGCCGACCTGATGGACGAGGGTCGAATGCCCTGTCCCGGCGGCGAGTCCCAGGCCCAATTCCAGGACCGGGTGCTGCGGGGCGGGGAGGAATTGCTGCGCCACGACTGGCAGACCGCCCTGGCCGTCGTCCACGGCGGCGTCATCGCCACGCTGCTGGCCCAATGGTTCCCAGAGGAACCTCGCGGCTTCTACGACTGGCAGCCCGCACCCTGCCATGGCTGGCGCGTGGAATTCGAAGGTGCGAAGTCCCAGAGCTTCCAGGCCCTGTAGGCCACATGAAAGCCTCGTTCGACAGACAAATGTCAATGTGTCCCCAGTGAACCGGCTGAACCGAAACATCCCGATTTTCAAAGCCCGTAAAAAGTAAAAGCCCGCCGAAGCGGGCGGCAACAAGCGAGGAGGATTCCCATGAGATTCAAGGCCATACTGGCAGACATCGCCCGCAAGCGCTATCCGCTCTCCATACTGATCCTGGCGGTCGGCGTGCTCGTCGTGCCGTTCACCTACCTGCTCTTCCGCTTCGGCCTGGAGCTGACCGACGGCTGGTGGCCCTTCCTCAGCATCGGCATCGGCGTCATCGCCGGCTGCGCGATGGTCGGCCTGGGCTCCCTGGTGGAGGACATCCACGACATCTCCATGCACACCATGGGCTACGACCTGGAGCTGGGCGAGCCCGAGGAACCGGAGTACGAGGAAGAGCCTGTCGCGCCGGAGGCCGAAGCGCAGGGCGAAGCCGAAGCGCCTGCAGAGCAGCCCAAGCCCTGACCCGATCACAATCCGCATATTCAAACGGCGTCCCGCCAACGAACCCCTCCGCCGCGCGGCGACTGCCCTTCACATGCTTCGATCCATCCACTCGCGCCGTCGCGGCCTCGCGGCGGCGCTTTCACATGCCGCGCCACGTGAAGTAAAACTATTCCACCATTACGGCTGCTTCTCCAGTTCCGGCAGCCCGGCCACGCTGGTCAGCAGGCTCAGCAGCCCCGCCAGCAACGACGCGGAAGCGACCATCACCCAATTGACCTCGCTGATCGCCACGCCGGTGCCGATCGTCGCCGCGGCGGTCTGCGCCACGGTCTTGACGGCGCGAATGCCCGCCGCCCTGATCCACGCTCTCCAATCCCTCATGTCTTCGCACTCCCCTTCAAATCCCTGATATCGTGTTCCACCTCGGTCATCCGCCCCTCCAGCTTGAAGGTGCGCTCGATGACCGAGTTGTGCTTATCCACCTTTTCCTCCAGCCTCTGGAGCCGGAACTGCGTCAGCTTCGCGGAAGTCATCACCCCCACGAACGCCCCCAGGCCGGAGCCGCACACCCCGATCAGCGCCACGACAATCGCTTCGCTCATGCAGCGGCCACTTCCCCAGTCAATTCCAGCGGCTCACCACTGAACAGCGCTGCCCTCGTAAACCGCATCCTGAAGGTGCCCTCACCCATGCGGCAGCGGCCACGCTCGTGATCGCAGATGATCGTCATCTTCAAGCGGGTGATCGCACTGTTGTCCATCAACGCCTACCCCTCCTCAATCCCCAAACAAACACCGCGCCGACGCTGGCGCAGATCGAGACCCGGATCGCCCGCCAGATCGCCGCGAGTACCAGATCCACCCACGCCACGCCGACCAGTATCAGCCTCGTCGCATCCAATTCAATCCTCCAGGCGGCTGTAGCGGGAGGACACCCAGCCGTCTCCGCTCCCATGCGCCACGCGGTACCAGTCCCGACTCTCCCACGCCCGGGCCTCGCCCCGGCAGGGCAGCACATCTCCCCTGTGCGCCACGCCCAGAATCCTGGAATCCGTGCCGGGAGCGCTTCTCACGTTCACGCTGTTCCCGGTGATGACCACGTACTTCCGGCCATCGAGGGCCTTTGCCAAGGCATCCCGCGTCGCTGCGTCGTACACACCGGTCAAGTCAAGCCCGTGATCCTGCTGGAAGTCCTTCAAGGCTTTGAGGGTTTCACTGCCGAAGTCCCCGTCCGCGCCACACTTCGGAAGATCGTAGCCCAGCCGCAAGAGCTTGCGCTGCATGTCCCGAACATCTGTCCCCTCGTCGCCGTATCTCAGGCCGTCCACAGAAGCCTCTCCTGTTCCCTGTTCTTCCGGGCCTGCCGACCTCATCTCGCTGGAAACAGTCCCCTGGATTGTTTCCCTGGCGCTCGCTGTCCCTGTTCCCTCATAGTCAAAATACTTATCCATGATGCCCCAGAAGTTGGGCTTGCGTGACAGCAGCTTGGACTTCACGACGCCATAGGCCACGCCCTTCGCCTCGATGATGTACCAGTCGCCATCGGGCTTGCCCGCAGTGACCGGCTTCCACAGGTAGGCCACGTGGTGGATGCTCCCCGCGCCGCTGTTGCTCCAGAACACCGCCGCGCCAGGCACCCGAAACGCCGCGGGAATCATGCCAGATCCCTTCGAGGAACACCACTCGGCGTAGTTGTGCCGCGCCTTGGAGTTAATGCATGTGCCGGTGTAAATCTCGTAGATGCCCTCGGCCATGCCGTTGCAGTCCCAAACGCGGGTGCACTTCTTGCGCCACTTGAGCGCCGCCGTGCGCTGACTCCCGCTGTACTGCGTGTAGTAGTAGCCGTTTTCCTTCCACGAACTCTTGCACTTGCTCTCCGACACGGACAGATCCAGGTAGCCCGTGCGCGGGTTCTGGCCGTAGCTTCCCATGATGTAGCCGTCACCCCGGTTCAGGGCGGCGACGAGTTCCTCAACAAACTTGCCAATCGGCATTCGCTTCGCCATGCCGTACCCTCCTTATGTGTTCTTCGCGTAGGCCACCCGGACAGTGCCGGTAATCGTCTGCTGTACTCCACCATTGATGATGTGCAAAAACGCCTGTGTCCCGTTGTAGATGTTTGCCGTCACCGTGGATGCCAGTATGTTCGTCGTCGACTGGATGACCGTAGCGCCAATGGGGGTATACCCGGATACGGCGATGCCAGAACTGTCAACGCGCTTATGCAGCACCGCATTCGCCGCAAGTGTCTCGCTGAAACTGTAATCGCGGTAGATGACAGGCGGGTTTTTGCTCGTATAGATTTCGTATCCCCGGTCTACGGATAAATCGGACAGCGTGGCCGGAAACACAAAGTCCTCGAAATGCGTACCAGGCGGAGCGTAACTCCTGAACCGAAGCTGAGCCTTCTCGCTGTCGGTCAACGTGAGCACATAGACCTTTGCGCCTGCGCTATGGCTATCCCCCTGCGACAGCATAATCTGAACGCCCCCGCCGGCCTTAATTGCAAGCATGTCCGTCATGGTGTCCCCGGTGCTCTTGACAAAGTTCCCCAGCGTTTTCAGCGCCGCCGCCAGCGTGGCCCCGGTCAGCTTGTAGGTCACGCCGTTGATCTCAATGGCAATGACATCATCGTTAGAAAAAGAAGCGCCCGCCGGAAGCTCATTTATCTGCATTCCTGTTTCCTCCCTTACGCAATACGGGTGATCAGGCCCTTGGTCACGGTCACGGTCTTGCCATCTGCCGTCGTGAACGTGCCGCTTGCGCCCGCCGTGCCGTTGATGCTCAAACCGTTCACCACGAAGTCCAGCACGCCGTTGTCAACCTGAATGGTAAACGTGCCGCCCATCAAGGCCGCAAGGTAGTTGGCGGCGATTTCAAGGTCCGCCTCATACCCGTTGCCCTTGTCCTCGGTGATGGCAATGCTGTCCGGGTTGAGCTGCAAGCCGGAGCTGCCGCGAAGCAGAACCAGCATGGCCTCTTTCAGCATCATTTCAAAGGGCGAGCCGCCGTTGTAGGTCTGCACGGCGTAGAACGGGGTCACCGCCGTCACGCCGTTGTACTCAGCGGGGCCATAGAGCTGCACGAAATTCCAAGCCTCGCCCAGCTTCAGCTTCTCGTTGTCCCAAACGCCGATTTGGTTCCCATTCTCATCCAATATCGCCAGTTGGCCGCTGATGTTGTCCAAGCCACCGAGCTTCAGCGTGCCGCCCTGGATGAAGTCGGCGACCAGCTTGCCGAACCGCGCATAGTCGAGGTTCAGGAACAGCTTCTTCTCCCCCGCCGCGCTGGGGCCCTCGTTGGTTGTCGCCTCAAGGGCAAGGCCCTGCTCCAGGCCGCCGTCCGTCAAGCGGTCAAAAATTTCTTGCTGGGTGAGGGACAGGTCGAGCTGGTTGGTCTGTTTCGCCGCCACCTGTCGCGCGTCATCAATCGCCTCGCTCAGATCACTCTGCACCCTGGCCGTGTTCTCATTCGCGCTGGCCTCCGCCCGGGCTGCCGCCGCGTCGGCGTACTGCAAAGCCCGGTTGTAGTTGCGCTGGGCCACCCCGATATAGGGGTATTCGTCGGCCAGCTCCCCGGCCTCTGGCGCGGAGATGTCGCCCCGGAACGCGGGGCCCAGGGACGCGCTCTCCATGTACAGCACAGAGGCCACCTCGCCGTTCGCGCCTGCCCGCACGTAGTCGCCCAGCTCCGCCGCCGGGTCGTACACCGCGCCGCGCAGCTCGTAGGACTGGTAAGTCACGCCGCCCAGCTTCGCCAGCAGGGCTGACGCCACCGCCTCGGACACCTCCGCGTCGATCACGATGCCGGTGTCGTTTCCGGCGGTCCGGCTCTCCCCGTCCACGGTGTATCGGATTCCCGTCACCGTGCCGCCGCCGTTCACGGCCATCTGGCCGGTCACGCCCAGCACGTCCACGGCGTTCTCCGCGCTGGCCGCGTTCGCCGCCGACACGACGGGGACCAGCCGCAGCCTGCCCTCGGGCGTGATGATCCAGTTGCCGCCGTGGGCCGCCGCGATCAGGCCGAGCACCGTGTTGATGGTCGCCCCGGCTCCGGGGTCCGCCACCGTGTAGCTCTCCCCCGTCTCGATCTGCGTCCGCGGGTCGAGCTCCAGGCCCATCAGCAGGAGGATGTCCTCCAGCAGCGTGTCCATCCGGCGGGGATAGCCCGCACTGAAATACAGCGGTTCCCCGGCGTCGTTGGTCACGATCTCGCCGGTGTTCGTCGTCCAGGGGACCTGCTTCAGCTCCGCGTTGCCCTTCAGGAGCGCGTCATAGCACTCCAGGGACAGCACGTTGGTAATGGGGTCTCGGGTCCGATGGCTGATGTAGAAGGTTCCCGCCGTCAGCCATTCGGAGGCGGTCACGCCGTCCGTCAGCCGCATCTTCACCACGACCTCGGCGCTCTTGGCAATGATGTCCGGGGTCCGCACGCTGAACTGGCAGGTCGCGCTCACCGCGTTGCCGACGGACAGGCCGCCTTGCATCAGCCCGCGGGTGATCAGCGGCGCGGAGATGTCCGCGTACTCCACGCCGTCAATGACCGCCTTGGCCTCCAGCATGGCCCCCGGAGACGCGAGCGCCACCGTCACGGCCCCACAATCCGCCCAGAAGCTGTTCGCGCCTTGTAACAATTCAATGGCCGTCGGCGCGACGTCGTATGTTCCGGCGCTTTCAGCGGGGTCCGTTACCGTCAGCTTGCCGTTTATCACATCCAGCGTGCCGCCGTAGACCGTACCCGGGAAAGATACCGACGTGGCATAGGATTCATACGGTTCGTATGAAGCGTCCGAGATGGCGGCCAGCCGGATCATGGGATAAAACACAGCGTCGGAAATAGTGCCGTATGTGCTCAGATATACGGGATATTCACCATCCGCGTTCACCGTAAACTGTGTGCCGGGAACAGATGCATATTTGTTGCCGTTGGCGGTGACATACAGCTGGAAAGTTTGCCACGACGGCGCGGTCGAAACGCCATTGAGGATGTATTGCTCTCCGGCTTTCAGCTTGACCGTGCCCAGCGCAACATTAACTTGTTTTGAATACGTTCCACTTACCCGTATTTCAACAACTTTCCCGGCGTCGCCCGTTTGAAACTCAAACGACATTCCTGCTTCTGTCGCCGTGTTCCCGGTCCAGCTCTTATCCTTGTTGATGGCTTTTAATCTGTCTATCAGCAGCGGGATCAGGTTCTTCCCGCACCGCGTCAGCGTCGCGCCGGTCACGCCGGACTCAGAGTCAATCGCAATCGTCGCGGCCTTGGGGTATGTATACCCGGGGTTGTCGAACGAAACCAGGGTCCCGGAATATTCAGCGGGCGGCAGGCCCTTCCCGCCGTCCGCCCACATCCACTTCCACAGTGCGCTCGTCGTCTGCATCCGTCGTCACCTCTCAGTCATGCTGAAGCTCATGCCGTCGTAGTAGGGCGCTCCCGTCTCCCGGTCGTAGCGCTGAGCCCCGAAGGGCACGGTGGACGTGTAAAACGTCTTGGTCACCTGTGCCCCCGTGGCCGGGTCAACCACCGTCGCGCTGTAGTAGGTCGGCGACAGGTCGTCGTGCAGCTGCTGCATCTCAGCCTGGGACAGCCGCAGCATCTTCACATCCGCTTTCATCTTCGAGGCGATCCGCGTGCGGTACATCAGCCCGGTCTGCACGTCGCGCCCGCTGCCGTCGGCGTCAAGGTCGTTTCGGGAGATGTTCAGTTCCTCCACGCTGGCCGCGTAGTCGTGGCCGTTGATGATCAGGACCGGCTGTGCCATCCCGTCACACTCCCTTCAAGGGCGAGGCGCTGAACATCTGCGTCCGCCGGTTGATTTCATTGATGACCTGCTGGGCGGTGAGGGGGCTCCCCGTCGCGCCGTTGCGCTCCATGGCCTGGAGGGCGGCGACAATCGCCGTGGTTTGCGCCCCGATCACCGATATGATGGTCTGGATCAGGTCCTCGTTGTTGGCGTCCAGCGTCGCCTGCATGTCCGCCGCGCTCGTGGCCGCCTGCGCCGCCACCTCGTAGGGCACGGCGCTGGTCGTCACGGCTGGGAGCCGGAAGGTGATGCTCCGCAGGGCGGTCAACATGCCGATCGTCACCGCGCTCTGCATGGTCTGGGCCAGCTGGCTCTTGTTCAAAACCTCGGTCCGGCCGCCAACGTGCCCGACGATCTCAGGGCCCGCCTCACCGGCGACAAACAGCGTGCCGTGCGCCCGGCTCGTGCCGGAGGCGTACTTCTGTACGCCTCCCCACCAGGAGGCCCGGCCGCTGTTCATGATCGTGCCGCCGGAGGCGAACTGCTTCACGATGCCGCTCGCCGTGATGATGCCGCCGGTGGCAAGGCTGATGCCCAGCTTGGCCGCCGCGCTCTTCAACGCGCTCTGGACGCCACTCAGGGCCAGGGTGATGCCGACCTTGCCGCTGGTGCTGCCGGTCAACCACTTGAGCAGGCCGTCCTTCCAGTTGCTTTCACGGGCCAGGGCGATGATCGCGCTCAAAACGTTGTTCGTCCCAACGTAGTGCGACAGGGAACTCCACCCGGACTTTGCAAGCTGAATCAACGCCGCCAGCGGATTGTTCGTGCCGACGAACAGAGACAGCGCAGACCACCCGTACTTCGCCAGCTGGATCAACGCCGCCAACGGACTGCTCGTGCCTACAAAGTTCGGCAAGGCGCTCCAACCGTGCTTTACCAGGCCGATCAAGGCCGACAGCGGATTATTTGTACCGATGAACAGGGACAGCGCAGACCAACCATGCTTTACCAGGCCGATCAGCGCGGAAAGCGGGCTGTTCGTCCCGACGAAGGTCTTAAGGTCGCTCCAGCCCTGCTTGATCAATTCAACCCGGGTCTTTGCGTCCACGCCCGGCGCAAAGATGTTCTGCAGGTATTTCAGCAATCCGCCATTCTTGTTGACGTCGGACCCGCCGCCACCGGGCAGGAAATCCACGCCGATCTCCAGGCCCGGCACGCTGACCCGCCATCGGCCCGCGTCAAGCCCGGAGTTCCCCAGCAGATCCGCGAGCGCCCCGCCGATGCCCCGTTTCTCCGCCTGCGTCTTTTCCTTCTCGTCCCGCTTCTCCGCGCGTCGGCTCTGCTTTCCACCCAGGCCCAGCAGCTTCATCACACCGCCGGCGCCCATGGCGCCCCGCAGCAGCTCCTGCCACAGACCGCCGCCCATGGCCTCGGCGAGGCCGCGCATTCCCTCGGAGATCAGTTCCATCAGCTTCTCGCCGATCTCGACCCAGTCGATCCTGCCCAGCGCCGCGCTCAGGTTCTCACCGAAGGCCTTCCAGTCAAAGTCTGCCGCCGCCCGGATCAGGAAGTCCAGCGCGCCATCCATCAGGCCGTTCAGGGCGAGCCCCAGGCCCTCCCAGTCCACGGATTCCTGCAGGCTGTTCAGCGTCCGGGCAAAGGCCGCCCCGGCCTCGCCCCACTTGAAGTTCGCCACGGCCCGCTTCAACAGCCGCAGCGGGATGCCCGCCAGGGTGGCCAGCAGCGTGCCGACGCCCTCCCAATCCACCGTCTCCGCCGCCAGGTTCAGGGCGTCGGTGACGCGCTGGGCCACTTCTTCCCAGGGAATCGCCCCGAGAACCTCCGTCACGCGCTCCAGGAACCGGTTGAACCCGGTTGAAAGCCCCAGCGCCGCCGCCGACCAGTCGAAGGAGAGCGCGGCGGAAGCGATCACCCGCAGCTTCAGTGTCATCAGCTCAGCCAGCGTCCGACCGAACAGCTCCCAATCGATGTCCCGCGCCAGCCCCGCCAGCGCCTCGCCGATCGCCCTGCCGACGCCCTCCCAGCGGATGCCGGTCAGCAGCAGCTCCGCGGCGTGCAGCGCCGTGCCGATGCCCGCCGCCAGCGTCCCGCTGACGCCAGGCCAGTCGACGCCTTCCACCAGCCCGTTGAATATCCCGGTGAACGCGCCGATGTGCTTCGACACCGCCTCGCCCACGCGCTCCCAGCGGATCAGTTCCCCGGCGCGCTTGAAGGCATCGTTGACGCCATGCGCGACCACCCGACCGATCTCCTCAAACTCGCCCGCGGCGAACAGCTCCCGAATCCGCCGCGCCAGCGCCATTATGCCGTCCTCGATGGTCACCGACTCAAACGCGCCGCCGATGCCTCCGCCGCCCCCGCCCCCGCCGCTCGAGGACCGCGACAGGATGTCCAGATTGTCGAAGGACGCCAGCTGACGCCTCAGCGACCGGGCCGCGCCGCTGCTCCTGCCCAGGCTCTTGGCGTAGGCGTCCTGTCCCCGCGCCGCCCGGGTGAACACGCTCTGCCCAGACAGCGCCGCCATGAACGCGCCGACGCGGTTCGCGCCTTCCGCCAGCCGGTCGATCAGCGATGACAACGCCGGCGCCATCGTCGACAGCACCGGTGCCGACGCCGCGTAGAGGCTGTTCTTCAGCCGATCCAGCGCCCGGGACATCCCGTCGATCGCCCCGTTCGCCGGAGCCAGCTGCCGGGGCAGCGCCTTCATCGCGGCGGACAGCCGCTTCACCAAACCCGCCGACTCCGAAAGCCCCCGCAGGCTCAGCCCCGAAAAGGCCGTCCTCAGTCCGTCCCCCAGTCCCTTCGTCCGGCGGCGCAGGGACTGAATCGCCGCCGTCATTTCCTTCGATCCCGTCAGGAACTCCCCGGGATCCAGCCGCACGCTGACGATCATCGCGCCGCCGTCCGCTGCCATAACCTCACCTCAATATCGCCTCAAGTCGCTCCTTCTCCGCCGCCTCCGCCTCGGTCAGGCGGCTCCTGAGCCTGCATATCCCGGCGTTCTGCTGCCAGAACTCCCGCTCATGCTTTTCCAGCCGCTTGCCCCGGGCCTTCTTCTGCCGCAGGGACAGCACCGTGGCATAGGTGCTGTCCCGAATCTCCATGAAGTAGCCCAGGAACGTCCACCAGTGCAGGTAGTCCACCGCCCGCACCTCAAAGCCCGCCGCCCGATTCACCGCCGGAAAGATCAGCGGCGCGTCCTGGATCCAGTCCATCGTCCGGGGACCGGGCTTGCCGTCGCCGCCCCGGTCGATGAACGCCACCGCCGCGTCATAGGCCGCCTGGTACAGCTTCCGGGGCATGTCGACAAAGTCCTCGTAGAGGTTGTTCAGGCACACATAGGCCCTGTCACCGGCCTCCAGCTCCGGGTCCTCAAAGGCGGCCAGTATGGTCAGCACCTCCCGGTAGTCCGTTCGGATCGCCCAGGACCGCCCGCCGACCTCCAGGGCCGTGGGTAGCTCGAACATCCCCGCAGCTCCACTCCCCGGCGTCACTTCTTCGCGCCTCGGGCGTACTTCGCCACCCGCTTCTTGAACTTCGCCGTCTCGGCGTCGAACTGGTCGGAGATGAACTTGCCCACCACACCCAGCACCTGCTCGCAGTAGAATGCTCCGTTCACCGGGCTGAAGGGATGCATCCTGCCGAAGAACGCCCCCGCCGCGTCCCCGCCGAACAGCTCGTTCACCGCGGCATACAGCCGCTTCTCCGCCTCCGCAAGGGCTTCCCGGCGCGCCGCGTCGCCCGCCTCCCCGGCGTCGTCCCCCGGGATCGCCTCCAGCGGCTCGGTGATCCTGTCGAAGCTGTCCGCCAGCCGATTGAACCGGTCCACAATGCCGATGTCCGTGGGGCGGAAGGTGAACGCGCCGATCTCCTCCCCGTCCATGTTCAGAATCGGAACGCGGCGCGAGCCGTCGTCCACCGTGATCGCCAAATCCATGCGCTTCATCTCAGCCATATCTCTGCCTCCTTGTATCAATATCAAATCCACCCAGCGACTTCCAAAGTGATGGGGAGCCGGCCCCACCGGCTCCCCATTCCCCGCATGAACGCCAAATTGGCGTCCGATACCCGCCAATCCTCCCGCATGAACGTCCTAATTGGCGTCCGAAGCCCGCCAACCCTCTCGTAGAGACGTCATAATTGGCGTCCGATACCCGCCAATCCTCCCACACGAACACCATAATTGGCCTCCGAAACCCGTCAGCTATCCCGCGTAAACGCCATAATTGGCGTCCGCCTCATCTGCACTCCCTCACGGCATCCCCTTCACCCGTCACGCCTGCGCGGTAAACACGCCCGTGTCGATCTTGAAGGTGCCCTTCGTCTTGCCACCCACATAGTTGACGGTGAAGGGGATCTGATAGCCGCTGGTGTCGCCGCCATAGCTGATCGGCACCACGTAGCACGCCTGGCGATAGGCCTCAAAGGTGTTCTCGCCGGTCTCGCTCTTCCACAGGTGCACCTCCACCGCGGTGGTCTTCAGGCCATCGTCGGTGATCTGCTCGTCCACGATCTGCTGGAGCTTCTCAAACAGCGCGTCGCCCACCTTCGCGTAGAAGGGCTCCGCGTCCGCGGAGGGCTCGTAGCCGTTGTGCCGGAAGGAGCTCTCCCCCAGAATGTTCTTGCTGGTCTCGGTGTCGGGGTTCAGCTCCACGTTGAACTCCTCCAGGTCCTCGCCCAGTCGATAGTAGTCGGCAGTCTCCCCGCCGAAGGAAGCGTCGATGTAATGCGCCATGTACTTGCGCGCAATCTTGCCGTTGATGGTATCCGCCATGATAATCTCCTCCTGTCTCAATCCGTCTCATAGAGTACCCGCAGCTGAATCCGGTATCGGGCGTCCTTCGCCCCATACTCCACCGGCGCGCCGGTCAGCGCGGGCAGTATGGCCCTCACGCGCCCGCCCTCCCACTCGGGCAGGTTGCCCGCGGCGCTCCTGGCCAGTATCCAGCGCGCCACGCCCTGAAGCGCGGCCAGGTTCCCGGCGTTCCGTCCGCTGTCCGTCCCGTAGGGCAGCCGTGCGTCCAGCCGGAAGTTCTGCGCCTGGCGGCGCTCCGCCTTTCGTTCGCCCAGAATGTTCTCCCGGTAGTTCAGCGGCGACGCCTCGCTGAGCAGCGCGTATTGCACCGGCTCGCTGCCCAGGTAGTCCACGCCAAACCGCGCGCCCGCTTCAAAGGACGGGCACTGCCTCAGCCAATCCCTCAGGCGCTCCGCGTTGCCGTCGCTCATTCGCACTCAATCCTCCAATGCCGCCCCAGCCTGCCCCGCCGTTTGTCCGACACGGCCCTCACGGTGAGGGCCGAATACCTTCGCCGCAGCTCATCGGGGCGAAGCCCCTCTTCGGTCACCTCGCCCCGGACCACCAGGTCCCCGGGCAGCAGGGTAAAGCACTCCCCGGAAGCCCCGTCGAACGCGGCAGGCGCCACATACCGCTTCCCTGAAAACCCGGCGTCCTCGGGAATGCGGATCACGCAGCCGTCCGACGCCCGACTGCCGCCCTTCTCCGCCGCCGCGCCCCGCGCCTCGGCCCAGGAGCAGCCTGAAATCACCGTCTTGAGGTACACGTCCTCGCCCGTCGCAGGGTCCAACCCCGCGTTGTACAGGGTAATCGTCTCGTCACACAGCCTCACGCTTCGCCGTCACCTCCCCCGATCCTCACTGCACCCTCCGGCACAGCAGCGGCGCGCCGCTATCATCCGCCTCATCCCACAGCAGCCGGGCGATCTCGGCGTTCAGCGCCTCCTCTAGCGCCTCCGCCCGCTGCGCCGGGCTCGCGTAGGTCTCCGAATAGCCGTCGCTGGCGAAGGAGGCGACCGGCGGGGCATCCACCTGTGCGCCGGTCCCCAAAACGCCCTCCGCCTTCACGATGCTCAGCACGCACTGCTTCACCGCGCCGGGAACCTCCGCCATCGCCTGGATGCGTCCCGCGGTCAGGTAGTCCAGCCGCTTGCGCGCCCTGAACTCCGCCAGCGCGTATTCCGCCTCGGTCAGCGTCCCGCCCATCGCCATGTACTCCTCATAGGTCAGGTACACGCCTCTCGCCTCCCCTCATCACCTGCGCCGCGATCAGCCCAGGCTGATGATGCGCGTGATGGGAATCGCCTTGTGGGCGATGGTCTTCCTGGCCGAGCCGGTCTTGCCATTGTTCACCAGCTCCCAGTTCGCGCCGTTCTGCAGCTCCGCGTCGGTGGGGCTGTCCTTGGCCATCACCTGCTTGGTGAAGCTGATGCCGTAAGGCGCGAAGGCCTTCCTCTGGCGGGCATACAGCGTGTCCTCGCCGCCGTGGGTCTTCGGGTCGCGATGCACCTCGTAGGGCGTCTTCACGCCGCAATCGGTGTACTCGATCGCGCCGTCGCCCAGCACATAGGTGGTGTACTTCATCCGGGTGTCCCCGCCCACAGTGACCTCCTCGCAGGGCATGGCGTCGTCCACCAGCACGCTCCTGCCGTTCAGCGTCGCCAGGGCCAGGTCGCGCTCGATGCCCTCGCTGTCGGTGTACTTCATGTACGCCAGCACCTTCAGGTTCTCCAGGTTCATCGCCACCATGCTGTGCATGATCACCAGCGAGAACTTGCCCTTGTTGTCGCCGCAGGCCTTCTGGATGCCGGTGTTCAGCGTGGTGGCGTCCATCGCGCCCAGCACGCCCTCGCTGTTGGTCTTGGCGGTCACGTCGTAGGTATGGGCGGCCACGAACGCCGCGCCTTCGGCATCGCTCATGCTGAACACGCCGTTCAGTATGGCGATGATGGTGTCCTGGTCGACCTCCTCCCAGTATTCAGAGATCTGCTCCGCCACGTTCTCCAGGAAGTCCACGCCGCCGGTGGCGTCGCAGGAGAAGTCCCGCTCGGTCCAGCCGTTGGCGCGGCCCACCACCACGCGGGACTGTGCGAAGCTGTCGGTGACGTTCGCCGTCAGGTCCGTCTGGCCGTCGTAATTCTGGGCGGCGGTGCCGCTGATCAGCCCCAGCATGGGCGTGGTCAGGTAGTTGCCGCCGGTCTGCTCGGCCATGGCCGCGGCCAGGTCCGGGCGGGGTCGAACGGCGCGGGAGCGTATCAGCTCGCGGCGCCGGGTGTTGGGGATGCGCTCCAGGTACTTCTGGAACACCTCCGCGTTGAACAGCTTGCCATCAAAGATACCAGGCATTCAAATCATCCTTTCTTTCGTCCTTGGGTTCTCCCCGGGCAGGCGCTTCGTCAGTCGAAGACGACCTCCATGCCCGGATTCTCGTTCTTCGCCTTCATCAGCTCCGCAAGGCCGGGGCCGCGCCCGGGCGCCGGCGCCGTCCAGGAGGGCAGCACCACCGCCGGCGTCCTGCCGGACGCCCCCTGCGCCGGAAGGAAGTACTCCTCATAGGCCTCGCGGATGTCCTCCAGCTGCGCATCGACGGGTTTCGCGCCGTCCTCGCGATTCACCAGCCCATAGACCGTCTCGAAGAACTTGGGCTTCACTTCCTTGAAGTCCGCGGACGTTCGCGCCGCCTGCATGGCCTTGTAGGCGCTGAACTCGCCCTCCAGGGCCTTGTACTCGTCGCTCGCCCTCGGGTCGGGGGGCGTCTGTTCCTTCGCCCATGCCGCCTTGGCGCTCTCCAGCGCGTCCTGCTGGGCCTGCTGCGCTGCGCTCTTGGAGATGTAGCCATCGTCCAGCGCGCGGCCGTACAGGCTATACACCTGCTCTGTCCGCTGCTGGGGCGTGAGGTTTTCATCCTCCATGATCTTGTTCAGCGCGTTCCTGGTGAAAATACCTGCCATATACTCCTCCTTTTTACGGCCCCATAGGGAGTTGGGCCGCCCGCGTGTTTCTCGTCCCGCCGGACGTAATGGTATGAAAAAAGCACCTCCGAAAAGGTGCTTTGATCAGCGATTAAAAAACCGCCCGAAGGCGGTTTTAAGGTGGTCTAGTTGCTTTTCTTCCAGGGGTTTACTTCTTGTTCCGAGTAACCCAGATCCAAAAGAGCTTGTAGGCAAATGCTGGATACATATCGCATATCCCCAAGGTGGCTATCACCATCGAAAGCGGCCATTTTCATATATTCCTCGAACGGATACGGCTCAGCTTCACGCACTGACCTCAGGCAGAAATCAAGGTCTTCTCGCTTGATAATGAATGCCATAGGCTTCTAATCCTTTCAGAAAATCGTCTTCTGATTTGAAAGATATATACCCCTTGTCAACCTTAGCTCTGAACAATGCAAAACCCAGGAGATCATAATCGCCACTCTTTAACAGCGTAAAAGCATTCGCGCCATTATTCCCGATCGCAACTATCCCTACGCAATTCGCTCGCATTCCAAACGCGTCAATATCCGCGAAGGAAAAAGTTTCATTACTCGGGTGATTATGCACCGCGAGGTATGGCTCATTCAGATCAATGGGCACTACTGTGCCTTCCCCTGGTTCGCCCTCAGTTTTTTCAGTAGATAAATCCGACAGACGCACTGAAATAGCTTCTTCTGTTCCTAATGGCCTGTGTTCCATATCTTTGAGTACATCAACACATGCTTTATGAACAGCTTCATTTGCCCCGACGGTTTCGAACTCAGAAAAACGTGGTACGGCTTGCATCGATTCCGGCGTAATAGCCTGCCAATTACCGCGCCCATCCACCATCATTGTACCATTCCCAGCGCCGTCCGTCAACGCGTTTCCCGTATGTATTTGCGCCCTTGACTGGTTGCCCGCCGCCGGCCCATACTCTCGTTCTCTTCTCCTCCGTCGGCCGGTCTCCCTCTCGAAGGCATTCAGCTTCGAGTCGGCCCACCGCAGCTTCTCGGCAGCGGCCTTGACCGTGGCCTCGCCCGCGCCTCTGGCTTTTAGAGTCTGTTTCTAAAATGCCTGAAGCGCATTTTCGGCGTATTAGACTGCATTTCTGCGTTGATTTCCCTTGACTTAGCCCCACTAAGCCTTCGGGAACTCGCCTTGAAATGCAGCCAAATCCACTCGAAACTGCATCTCCCGGCATTTAGAAACACACTCTAGCCCTCCGCATTTCCCTCCCGCCGCTCGGCTTCCACTGCGCGAATGGCCGCCTTCGCCTGCGCCTCGGTCTCGCCGAGGTACCACTGGCGAAGCTCCGCCCTGCCGATCACGCCGCTGTTCACCAGCATCAACCGCTCCTGGAGCTGTTGGCCCACGTCGGTCAGTATGCTGTCGTCCCACTCAAAGGACACCGTGAACGCGCCTTCCGGAGCCAGACGGTAAGCCGTGGCATACACATCCATCGCTCGGATCACGTCCCTGAGGCACTTTTCCAGCGCCCGCTGGTTGTCCGCGACGGTGGCGTAGCTCCTCTGGCGAAGAATCCTCAGCTCCGTCGCCGTCCGCGCCTCCGCGCTGGCCTCCGACAGCGTCCCCCGGGACAGCCCGCACAGGTCCTCGATCCGCATCAGCAGCTGGTTGAGTCCGTTCACCAGACTCCCGTCCCGCAGCTCCGGGGCAAACACCCGATAGGTCTCCTCCGCGCCGGTGTCCACCGCCCGGAACAGCCGCTCGTTCAGCTTGGGCAGCGCGTTCCCCGCGCCGTCGGTCCGGGAGATCAGCGCCGTGGGGTCCACGTCTACGGCCAGTTCGCCGCCCTCAAACTCCCACAGCAGCCGCGAATACTGCATGTCCGCCTCCCGGATGACCTCCGCCGCGCGGGCGTACACCGAGGCTCCCAGCGGGCACCCCACGTCCACGGGGTTCGCCGCCGCGGCCCGGTACCAGCCGAACAGCGCGCCGCCCGCGTCGGTTATGCGGGCCGAACACTGGAGCCCCGCCCACCGGGGCACCGTGGAAAGCGGCACCTCCACGCCCAGGGGGTCCTCCCGGCTGGACCTGAAGGCCCGCTGGGTGATCACCACGTCACCGCCCTCCAGGCGATGCCGTTCCAGCCGCGTGTACACGCAATCTCCCTCCCGGAACACATCCGGGATGATCACGTCCGAAAGGCCCCCGCCATCGCCAAACGCCAGCGGGCAGATGCCCCAGTCCATGGCGAAGTCGAAGTAGATGTGCCCGTCCAGCGGGTTCGGCCAGGGCTTGACGATCATGCCGCCCGCGGCGCAGCCCTGCTCCAGCTTCTGCCGCAGCACGTCCATCAGCTTTTCAAACTCCGCGCTCAGGTACTTCGCCCGGGCGTCCCCGCCCGGCGCGCGGCCGGGCTCCGGCGCCTCGATCTTCCACTTCAATTCCAGCACCACCTGCCGGGCGATCTCCCCGGCGATCATCGACGCCAGGTTCAGGCTCTTCACCACCCCCGGCTTCTTCCAAGGCGCTCGATCCTGGTACATCCGGTACCACAGCTCCAGCGCGTTCACCATCGCCGGGGCCAGCGGCGTCCGCATGCCCTCCGTCTGCTCAATGCTCCTGTACGGTATCAACCTTCCCCACATCCTTCCGAGGAATTGCCTCATCATTTCAACGATGGCCGTAAATTCACCACCCTCCGCCGGCGCGGGAATCCCCCGCCCCGCATTGCCTGCGCCATCCGCCCTACGCGCCTCTCCTGCGCCAAATGCGCTCCGTGGCGTAGCGCGCGGCGTCGATGGCATGATCGTCGCCGTCCGGGTAGCCGTTCAGCGGCTCCCCGGACGGCGTCCGCGCGTATTCGTACTGGCTGAACTCCCGCGCCGCATGGGGACACCGCGCCGGGTCGATCACGATCTTCCGCAGCGACTGCAGCCACTTGAAGGAATATCGACGGCTGTCCGGTCCCTTTACCGCGGCGCGGCACAGGCTCCCGTAGCTTCTGAAATCCTGTATCGACTTCTCCTCGGCGCTGTCCGCGATGATCAAATCGCATTCCCGCACGCCCTTTTCCGCCTTCAACGCCTGCCATGCGTCCGAATTCTTCTGCCGATACGCCCGGTATTCGTCGATCACGTACAGCGCCTGCCGCCCCGCGTCGTAGTGCAGCTTCACCCACTGGAAGGGGTCCGGATACCATCCCCAGTCGATCCCCATCAGCAGGTTGTCGAACCTCTCCAGCTCCGCGTCCGAAATCGGCCTCAGCTCCAGGTTCTCAAACACCTCGCCACCGGTCCCGGTGACCTCCCCCAGGTACTCGTGCCGGTACGCCCGGGCGTTGCTCCTCTCCAGTTCCTCCGCGGCGTCAAAGAACGCCTTGCCCAGCCACCTTCGCGGCATCTCCAGATAGCTGGACCGATGCCTCAGGGTATCCCGGGCGGGCTGCGTCACATAGGTGTTGACCCAGTTCGACCGGCTCACGGGCGGGTTGAAGCTCTTGAACACCACAAACCGATCCCCACCGCGCAGCACCGACTGCTGTACGCTGCGCACCTCCTCGGGCCCGTCAAACTCGTCCAGCTCCTCGAACCACAGGTATTTCAGGTAGCCCCTCGACACCTTCACCGACTTCAGCTTCCGGGCGCTGTCCAACCCCCGGAACAGTATCGCCTGTCCCGTCGGCACGTAGGTCGCCCGATACGGGCTGACGCCGCACTGCCACCGCCCGGAGACTCCCAGCGCGTCGATGGCCCACAGGATCTGCTCGTACACGCTGGTCCCGATGGTGTTTCCCACCTTGCGGAACACCACCGCGTTGGCGGCAGGATCGCTCATGATCCCCAGCACGATCTCCACCGATATAAAGCTGGACTTCCCGCTGCCCCGCCCGCCGTAGAGGTCATAGTAGGTGTGCCGCCCCTCCGCGATGTCCCAGTGCAAGCCGTAGAAGGACGGCGCGATCAGCTGGGACAGCCGGACGACCGGAGCGCTCTCCGCGCCGCCGCGCCGAGCCATCGGATCCCGCTTCCCGCTCCGACCCTTCACTCTTCCGCCCCCGTCGGCAACGGTCCGAACATCCCGGATTCACCGCCGAAGTCTCCCGCACCTTCGGAGCCCGCCGTTTCCAGGCATTCCACCGGCCCGGAGGACATCCCCGCCGTGCCTTCCCCTTCATCCGGGACATCCGACGGGCTGCCCTCCCGGGGAATGTCGCACAGGATCTGTACCGGCTGAACGCCCTCGTCCGGCCCGATCCTTCCGGCCTCGTCGCCCCACGCCTCCGGCGCGCGCTTTTCCAGCCAGAACTTCTGGGCGCTCATGTTGGGCGGCACGTGCACGTCGTCGATGCCCGTCTCCAGCTCCTCGTATTCCCGCAGCTTTCGCCCGTTCTCGCCGTACTCCACGTGCTTCACCTTGTAGGTCTTGCGCAGCGACTTCGTGTAGCCCACCGCCAGGCTGTGCAGCGCGGACTCCACCTCAGCGTTCGCCAGCTCCCCGTCGTAGTTCAGCGCCTCGGCGATCTCCGGGTACTGCTGCTTCCATCGGCCGAGGGTACTCCGGGCAACGCCGCACTTCCCGGCGATCTCCCGTTCCGACAGGCCCTCCCGCGCCCATGCCCGCAGCAGCGTCAGCCCGTCCGCCTGCCGCCATTTGTGGTACTTGCCCTGATCCTCACGGTTCGGCGCCACATGCTCCGACCGGCGCTTGTCGATCTCCTCCAAGGCGCTCTCCTCGCCTGTTCTCTGCCCGTCGCGCCGCTTTGGGCCCGGCCCAGTCCCTTCGTCCGCTTCGGTCGCGCCGTGAACCATTTCCTCCAGCGCTTCCTCCCGTCCCGCCATCAGATCCCTCCCTTCATACGAAAAAGGCGAACTGCGCCCGGCATTCCATGGCCTTCAAACCACCACCGGCATCGCGCACTTCACCAATAACCATTCTACACCGCATTCCCTGTCACCGCCTGTCGACTTCCGCCGCCACGCCTCCAGCACCCTTTCCTTTGCTCAAAAGAGCGCGCCTCCCTCGGCGCGCTCTCCCACATTACCCATTCTACACCGTTTCCGCTGTCGCGGTCTGTCAACTTCAAGTCCTCTCCACTCTTTCCTCCCCAACTCCACGCCCAACGCTCCACACTCCACACTCCACTCTCAACTCTAAACTCTCAACTCTAAACTCTCCTCCCTACGCCGCCTCCGGCACCTTCACGGCGTTCAGCGCTTCCCGGTGCAAATGCCATATCCGGTCCACGCTGTACAGCATCACCTGGGCGATGCGCTCCCAGCTCCACCCGTTCAGATACCGATAGGTCAACAGATCCCGGTACCTCTGATCCGGCACGGCGTCGATGGTCTCGCCGATCTCCCGGCTCAGCTGCGCCAAATCGTCGATCCGCCGCTCGATCTCCCTCGCCAGGTCCGCCATCTTGCAGCCGTACTCCTCCACGCTGCTGACCCGCTGCGTCGAGCCGTGACGGCTCCCACCCGCGCTGTAGCGATAGTGCGTCGTGCACTGAGCCGCCAGCACCTCATAGCGCCGCCGACGCTCCTTCAACGCCTCGATCCTCACGTTCATCTGTCGCGCCTGCTGCAAATACTCCTTGGCTGTCATTGAATATCCCCCCACTCTTTGCTTTTATTGTATCCACATTGTGGACTTCACACGATGTTTTTCGGGCGCACACCGCCCATCGCCCCGGGATAAGCTGTGCATTCTCACTTTTCCGGCAAATGCGCACCCACTCCATCATTAGACGCGGTGTCTGTCGCAACTTTCCCCGTCGCTCAAGTTCACTTTGTGGACATCAAGATCATACCACACTCCTTATCCCTTGTCAACTACATTGTGGACATTTTCCTTGCATTTGTGGACAAAATGTGCTATCATAACCCTGAGGTGATCACCATGGCGAGTTTCCAGCACAGATTTTCTGAATTGTTGTCCCGCTCCGCGCTGAACGACAGCGCCGTCGCCGAGGCCCTCGGCGTCTCCAAACAGACCGTCAGCGCCTGGAAGAGCGGCGACCGCACCCCCAAGCGCCCCACCGTCATCACCATCGCTTCCTACTTCAACGTCAGCGTCCCCTGGCTGCTCGGCGTCTCCGACGACGATCAGGCCGGCTTCACCCGCCCGCTGCCCGCCAGCCTGCGGCCCGTCCAGTCGCTGCACCGCCAGCGCGTGCCGCTGATCGGCAGGGTGGCCGCCGGCAAGCCCATCATGGCGGAGACCGACTACGAATCCTACGTGGACACCCCCGTGGAGTGCGACTGCGCCCTGGAGGTGGAGGGCGACAGCATGGTCCCCACCTACCTTCCCGGCGACATCCTCTACATCCGCCACCAGCCCGACGTCGCCGATGGCCAGATCGCAGTGGTCCTCATCGACGACCGCGCCGCCATCAAGCACGTCTACCACGATCCCGACGGCCTGACCCTCATCAGCGACAACCCGGCCTATCCCCCCATGCGCGTCAGCGGCAAGGACCACGACTACATCGCCGTCTACGGCGTGCCCATGGGCTTCACCCGCATGTACAAGCACGACCCCTCCAAGCTGATCCACAAGGGCTTTGGCCACTGAGCATCCCAAAACAGCACTTTTGCGAAAATCACCGGGCGATGCGTTAGAGCCTGTTTCTAAAATGCCTGAAGCGCATTTTCGGCGTATTTGATTGCATTTAGAAACACACTTTAGATTCCGCCGTAGGGGCGCCATAATTGGCGCCCGCTGCCAGCATTTCTGCCGCACCTGCGGATGGTTTTACAATGTCGTTTGTTCTGATACAATCCCAAAAGCACCATCCCCTCGGCGGTAATAAACTCCAAAACAAACGCAGGGCGGCGATTCCTCTCCGGAACCGCCGCCCCACCTTATCTCTTTCTATTCCTCTTCGTAGTCGGGAATCCGGCTCTCAAACAGCACCGTATCCCCATCGTCGGAGATCTCCTGCAACACCTCCGAGGCGTCGTCCATGTCGTCGGCCATGTGCAGGTTTGAGCGGGAGAACCCGGACTGCACCATGCCCCGCACGATGCTCCGGGAGAAGCCCCGACGCCCCACCAGGATCACGGCGTCCGCGCAGTCCGCCATCACCGTGCCCAGGGCGTAGTTCACATCGGCGTCCCGGGAGCCCTGGTCCCGCAAGCCCGGCGTCACCACGATCCGCCGCCCCGGCATCTGGCTCAGCACCCGCAGGGCCTCGAAGGCGCTGTCCGAATCCTCGTTCAGCGTGTCGTCGATCACGTTCAGCTCCCCGGGGATCAGCTGCATCCGGTGCTCGATGGGCGACAGCTTCCGCACCCCCTCGGCGATCTCCTCCATCGTCAGCCCCATCTTGTGTGCCAGCGCCGCCGCCAGCAGTATGTTCTTGATGTTGTAGCTGCCCAGCAGCCGGGTGCGGCAGTGGACCCGCTCCCCGTCCGCGCACACCATGGCGAAGCCCGAGCCCTTCTCGCTGTAGGTGATCTTCTCCGCCCGCATGTAGGCGCCCTCGTCACCGTCCAGCCCGATGCGGCACTTGTCGTGCCGGCACATGGCGTACAGCCGGCTGATGTAGTCGTCCCCGGAGCCGAACACGGCCAGACCGCTCTTGGGAAGTCCCTGGATCAGCTCAAACTTCGTGCTGGCGATGTTCTCCAGCGAGCCGAAGGTGTCCATGTGCCGGGGGCCGATGCTGGTCAGTATGCCATACTTCGGGTGCACCAGGTCCACCAGCTCCTTGATGTCGCCCACGTGGGTCGCGCCCATCTCCGCGATGAACACCTGGTGCTCGTCCGTCAGCTGGTCGTTCACCACCCGGGAAATGCCCATGGCGGTGTTGAAGCTGGCCGGCGTGGCCAGCACCTTGTACTTCATGGACAGCAGGTCCCGCAGTATGAACTTCACGTTCGTCTTGCCGTAGCTGCCGGTGATGCCGATGGTGATCAGGTCCTTGTGCTCCCGGATCTTCTTTCGGGCGCTCTTGAAGAAGCTGGCGTTCAGCCGCGTCTCATAGGGGTTGATGATCATCGCCGCCGCCTGCACCAGGAAGGGCATCGCGGCAAACAGGAAATGGGCCGGAATGTGCAGCAGCTTCAGCAGCGTCGCGCTCAGCAGGCACAGCGCGAACAGCACACCCAGCAGCCTGCGGATCCGCTGCGTCACCACGAAGGGCTTCTTGCTGGGCTTGCTGTAGTCCCGCCAGGCGATCCACGCCATCAGGCCGCAGAACAGCAGCAGCACCGTCCAGCCCGCCAGGGCGTTCCTCGCCGCCTCGCCCGACATGAACATCGACAGCAGCACCGGCAGGTACAGGCTGGACACGCCGCCCAAAAACGCCCACAGGACGTTCTCCTTCAGGATTCGGTCCCGGTTCCGCGACAGCCACAGCCGATAGGCCGGCAGCTGGTAGCGCTCCATCTGCAAAACATGAATGTAGTGCACCGACGCCGCGCAGCACGCCACCGTCAGGAGCACGACCTCCACAATCATAAACAACATATCAAACCTTCTTTACTCCCGCACGAGCATCGGATCGTTCTCCGGGTTGCCCTCGGGCAGGTGCTCCAGCGCCATGATCAGCGCGTCCTCGCTGTTCTCATAGTAGCGCTTGCGGTATCCCACGTCGATGAACCCCAGCTTGTGATACAGGTTCTGCGCCGCCACGTTGGAGCGCCGCACCTCCAGCGTCATCCAGCTCATGCCGCTGTCCGCGGCCAGCTGGATCATCGCCCGGGTCACCTGCTCGCCGTAGCCCATGCCCTGCCGGTCCGGGCGCACGGCGATGTTGGTGATGTGCCCCTCGTCCAGCACGAACCACACCCCGGCATAGGCAATGGCCACGCCGTCCTCCCGAACCACCACGTACCGGGCGCAGGCGTTGTCCGTCACCTCGCGGTAAAAGGAATCCTTGGACCAGGGCGTCTTGAAGCAGGCCACCTCGATGGCGTGCACCGCATCCACGTCCTCCAGCGTCATCAATCCCAGCGTAATCTCACTCATCCGATCGTCCCATTCCGTTCTCGCGAATTCCGGTTTCGCGCGTCGATCGCGCCTCCCCGCGCGCGTCATTTCTCCGCCAGCGCGGCCTTTCTCTGCCGCTCCGCCTGGGGCGCGCGCAGGTAGATGGGCCTTAGCAGCCTGGCCTCCACCCAGCTCTCCGGCCGGGCCGCGGCCAGCAGGCAGGCGGCGTCCGCCCGAAGGTCCCGCAGGCTCGGCGGCGCGATCAGCGCCCGGTCCCCCAGCGCCCTTCGCACGGCCTCGCCGTGCACCGGCACACCGTCGCCCACGAAGATCAGCCGCCGATCCTCCGGCAGCCGCGCCAGGAACGCCTCCAGCGGCTGGGCGGCGTCCTCCAGCGCCCGCTCGGGCATGCCCCGGGACATGTCGAAGGCGGCGCAGTACACCTGCCCCCGCCGTGCGTCCAGAATCGGGCAGCACAGCCCGTCAAAGCCATAGGCGTTCATGGCCAGCGCCTCCAGGGCATGCACCGCCGCGCAGGGCTTTCCCGCGCCGTGGGCCAACCCCTTCGCCGCGCACACGCCGATGCGCACCCCAGTGAAGGACCCCGGGCCCGCCACCGCCGCGAACACGTCCACGTCGGCGCACCGCAGGCCGACGGCGCTCAGCGCCTCGTCCACCGCGGGCATGATCGTCTCGGAGTGGGTCAGCCCGTGGTTCATCGCCACCAGGTGGACGATCTTCCCATCCTTCAGCACCGCGCAGCCCGCCACGGGACCGGAGGTGTCGATGGCCAGCACCGTGGGCCGCATTACCTCATTCGCCATCGTCAACCCTCCACTCGGCCAGCGTGGCGGGATCAAATCCCGCGACGCCGTCGTTTTCAAGCTCAATGCGCCGGTCATCCTCCCCGACGCCCCGGCTCAGCCGGGCATACAGCGCCGGATGGGGGGATAAATCCGCCATCTGCGGCCACTCCACCACCGCCACGCCGTCACCGCCCACGAACTCGTCCAGCCCGGCGGCGTAGTATTCATCCTCGTCCGACAGCCGGTACAGGTCGAAGTGATAGAGCTTTTTCCCCTCCGCCTCATAGGGCACCATCAGCGTAAAGGTCGGGCTGGGCATCGGGCCGGCTATGCCCATGCCCCGGGCGATTCCCCGGGCCAGCACGGACTTGCCCGCGCCCAGGTCGCCCTCCAGCAGCACCGTGTCTCCGGCCGCCAGCATCGGTGCCAGCCGCGCGGCAAACCTCATCGTCTCCGCTTCCGAGCGGGTTTCATACGTCATCTTCTTGCCTCGTCACATCGTATTTCAGCGGCAGGGCCCGGAAAACCGTTCGCGCAACCTGCGTTTCCGGCCTTCATGTCCCCGGAACCCGCCGCGTATCTCTCCTTACCGGATGCACACCACGCCCTCGGGCCTGATCGCCAGCACGGTGGTGGCCTTCTCGCCGAACACGCCGTCCATGGCCTTGCGATAGGTCTCCAGCATGTCAAAGGGCACGAACGCCAGAATCGTCCCGGCGAACCCACCGCCGTGGATGCGCCACGCGCCTTTGCCCTCCAGCAGCCTGCGGCTCATCTCCAGCGCCAGGGGCATCTCCTGGTTGTCGCTGGTGGCCACGTGCAGGTTCTGCAGCAGCTTCCAGCTGCTCTCGCCGGAGGCGATCACGACCTTGAAGAAGCCCTCCAGGTCGTCCCTGCGCAGGGCGTCCACCGCCTGCTCCACCCGGCGGGTCTCGTCCACGTAGTGGAACGCCCGCAGGATCGCCCGGTCGCTGACCCTGTTCTTCAGCGCCGGCAGCGCCTCGAACAGCCGCTCCGGCGTCACGTTCTGCAGCAGCTCCTCGCCCAGCGCCGCCGCCACCTGCTTCATCTCGGCGGGAATGGCCGCGTAGTCCGCCGTCAGGTTGCCGTGCTCACCGCCCGCGCTCACCACACACAGGGCATAGCCCTTCGCGCCAAAGTCGTAGTGCAGCGCCTCCACGGAGGCCGGGCTCACGGCGAAGTCCATCGTCACCAGGCCGCCCACGGCGCTGGCCGACTGATCCAGCAGGCCGCTGGGCTTGCCGAAGTACACGTTCTCCGCGTACTGGGAGATCCGCGCGTTCTCCTTGGCGTCCACGGTCCAGCCGTTGTACAGCGCGTCCAGCGCCGCCACCAGCATCACCTCGAAGGCCGCCGAGGAGGACAGACCGCTGCCCTTGAACACGGTGCTGGTCACGCTGGCGTCGAAGCCGCCCACCTTGTAGCCCAGCTGCCCGAGCCGCGCGGCCACGCCGCGGATCAGCGCGAAGGTGGTCTCCTTCTCGTCCTCCCGCACGCCGTCGTCGGCCAGGTCCACCTCGAAGGGCACGTC
Source organism: uncultured Eubacteriales bacterium (assembly GCA_902801165.1). GTDB lineage: Bacteria > Bacillota > Clostridia > Christensenellales > Aristaeellaceae > UBA2862. The sequence continues at coordinate 61,026 of CADCHI010000006.1, forward strand.
ATAGCCCTCGGAGTACAGCACCACCCTGCCGTCGTCCCTGGGGGCGATGGCGGCCACGGTGTCCAGGTTCACAGACGCCGCCAGCACCTTGCCGTTCTGGTGGTCGGTGTGGTTGCCAACCACCTCGGTGCGCCCCGGCGCGGAGACAAAGGCCACCGGCTCCCGGCCGAACTGGGCCCGGAAGCTGTTCGCCAGCTTTTCATAGCGCTCAAACTGGTCCTGGCCCGCGTACAGCGCGTCCATGCGCGCCTTGTTTGCATTCAGCAGCGTCCTGACATCCATATTCCTTACCCCCTGTATAATCTGCACGAGCTCGCGGCGCGCCTTCGCGCCACTGCCTATTTTCCTATCATCTATTGTAACCCATCCCCCTGCATTCTGCAAGTAAAAAATCGGCCCCAGAACGGGATCAAATCCCGCTCCGGAGCCGATTCTCTATTCCATGCCGTCAGGCTTCGGTGGAATCTACTATCGCGTACGTCGGCGGCTTGCAGTAGGGGCAAGCCTTGTAGTCCCAATCCAGCACGTACTGCAGCGTCACCTTCGTGCCGCCGGAGAACCCGGCATCCTTGCACTTGGCGGACTTGTGATAGTAGTTGTTGGCGCTGCCGATGTCGATGTACACGTTGCTGTCGCTGGCCGCCCCGTACTCCTCCTGGGAGACCGGCGCGTCCTCGGCACCGCCATTGTCATACTCGTTGCTGCCCGGCGAGAGCACCGTGCACAGCGGGCAGGCCTTCATGCCGTAGGCCCTGGCCTCGGCCAGCGTGCCGGCGGTTGCGCCAGATCCCGCGTGGGCCTTGCTGTAGTGGTAGTACTTGCCGCCCGGCGTCGCGTACACCTTCCGGCTGGCGGAGCTCAGGCAGATCGGGCAGGCCTTCTTGCCGTAGTTCAGCGCCGTCTCCAGGGCGATCTTGCTCGCGCCGGTCAGACCGGAGCAATCCTTCTTGGAGTGGTAGTACTTGCTTCCCAGCGTGGCGTACACCTTGATGCCGGAGGTGCCCACGGTGTAGGTGTCCTCGGCGTTCTGCGCCGCCTCCCGGGCCTGCTCCAGCTTGCGCACGCAGTTCGGGCACGGATCCAGCCCGTAGGCCAGCGCCGACGCCAGCGTTCCCTGCTTCGCGCCGGAGCCCGCGTCGCTCTTGCTGTAGTGGTAATACTTGCCGCCCTTGGTGGCATACACCTTTCGGCTCGCCGCGCCGGCGCAGTCCGGGCAAGCCTTCTTGCCGTAGTTCAGCGCCGTCTCCAGCGTCACGCGGGAGGGACTGCCGGTCATGTTGGGGCAGTTGCTCTTGGTGTGGTAGTATTTGCCCGTCACCGACGCGTACACCCGGATGCCGGACTTGCCGGACCGATAGGTGGTGCTGCCCTGCTGGGCCACCGCGCCCGCGGCCTGCACCGCCGCCTGATACTGCGCCGCGGCGGCCTGGGCCGCCTCCGCCCGGGCCTTGCTGCTCAGGCAGTAGGGGCAGGCGGTCTGGTTCAGCATCAGCGCCTCGGCCAGGGTGCGCTTCTTGCCGTTCTTCATGCCCGAAGGGGCGCAAACGCTGGCCACGTGGTAGTGGTCGCCGTTCTTGGTGGAGTACACCGTGCGCTTGGCCGCGCTGGCACAGGTCGGGCAGGGCTTCTTGCCGGCGTTGATGGCCGTCTTCAGCGTCACCCGGCTGGCGTCGGTCATGCCGCTGCACGAGCTCTTCAGGTGATAATAGGCACCGCTGCGGGTGGCGTACACGTAGGTGTTGCTCGCCGTCGCCTTGGAGGCCGCGGTGCTCTGGCGGGTGTTCGTCGTGGTCGTCTCATTCCCGCCGTTCTGCTGCGCCTGGGCCGCCGCCTGCCGCTGTTGCTGTTGCTGCTGGGCGGAGGCGGTCTGCGTGGCGTTGTTGTTGCTGCCCCAGCACTTCGGGCAGCGCTTGTAGCCCGCCGCCAGCGCGTCCGCCAGGGTGCCGCTCGCCGCGCCGGTCATGCCGGAGCAGGTGGCGTAGGAATGGTAGTACTTGCCGCCCTTGGTCGCGTACACCGTGGTGTTCGCCGCAGAGGCGCAGGTCGGGCAGGCCTTCTTGCCTGCCAGGATCATGGACTTCAGCGAGTACAGCTGGGCGTCCTTCATGCCGCTGCAATTGCTGCGGGTGTGGTAGTAGGTGCCGTTCTTCGTGGCGTACACCTTCACATCACCGGACGCGGTGGTCAGCGACACGGTGTTGCCATCGCCGTCGCCGCCCGCGCTGGCGGCATCGCCGCCGCTGGAGCCCTTCATGCACACGTCGCACTTGGTCTTGCCCATGACCATGGCCTCGGCCCGCGTGATCTGCTTCGCCTTGGTCATGCCCTGGCAGTTCTTGTCAACGTGGTAGGACTTGCCGCCGCTGGTGCAGTACACCAGCTCGCCCGCCGCCGCGCAGCAGGTCGGGCAGGCCTTCTTGCCCGCCAGCAGGGCGTCCCTCAGCGCGCCCTTCGTGGCATTCTTCATGCCGCTGCAATCGCTCTTGACATGGAAGTAGGTGCCATCCTTCGTGGCGTACACCTCCACGCCGCTCTGGTCGCGGGTGTTGGAGTCGATGAACACCGTGCCCACGTCGTCGGTCTGATCCAGGCTCTCCTGGGTCTTCAGGATGCACACCGGGCAGGGCGACTTGCCCTGGCTCTCGGCTGCCTCCTTGGTGTAGACCAGCGGGTTGCGCATGTTGCTGCACCTGGAATCCGAGTGGTAGTACTTGCCGCCCACCGTGGCGTAGTAGGTCGTCGTCGTGCCGCCGCCGATGCAGTCCGGGCAGGGGCTCTGGTGACGGCTGTTCTCCGCGATCTCCCGGGTCACCCGGGTGGTGGTGACGCCCTCCCCGATGCTGGGGCAGGTGTCCGTGGCGTGGTAGTACAGGCCGGTGGCCGGGCTGTAGACGAACACCGCGGTCTCGGTGCCCGTGCCGCTGCCGGAGCCGCTCAGGGGCGTCGGAGAGGGCTGCACCTCGGTGCCGGCATCCGCCGCGCCGTCGTCGCCGCCCACATCCGTGCCGACGTCCGCGCCTTCGTCCGCGCCACTGTCCTCGGGCGCGACGGTGGCGTTGCCGCCGCCCAGGTCGATGCTCGTCACGCCCTCGGGCTGCTGGGTCGCCTCCGCAGTCACCGGCGGGATGGTGATGTTGGGCTGGGCCTGGGTGTCGCCGGTACCGCCGAACAGGCCGCGCAGCAGCAGGATCAGCGCCACGATGAACCAAATCGCCGAAGCGGCGGTCACGGCCCAGCGGATGGGCTTCTCGAACCGGTTCCTGCGCCACAGCAGGTAGATGCCCAGCGGCGGCAGCAGGAACAGCAGCAGGTAGGTCACCCAGTCGTTCTCCTCGACATAGCGCATCAGGCTGCTCTGCTCGGATTCATACTCGCCGTAGTCCCCGGCGTCCTGGTCGGAATAGCGGTCGTTGTAATCGCCGTCGTCGCCATAGCCGCCATCGTCGTAACCGTCGTCAGCATAATCGCCATCGTCGGTGTAATCGTCATCGGCAAAATCGCCGTCGTCCGCATAGTCGTCGTCGGCATAATCGCCGTCGTCGCCATAGCCGTCCCCGGCATAGTCCCCGTCGTCGGCATAGTCGTCCTCGGGGAAATCGTCCTCGGCATAGTCGCCGCCGTCCTCATAATCGTCGTCGGCGTAGCCGTCGTCCTCGTCATAATCGTCCGCGTAGCCCGGGTCGCCGTCATAGTCCCCGTCCTGGGCATCATAAGCGTCCTGGGCGTCGTAGTCCTCCCCGACCTCAGGATTATCCAGATATTCATCATCCGCGGCGGCCTTTTTCTTGCCCTGGAACAGGCGATGGACGGTTCCATCCCCCCAGCGATAGGCAAGGCCCTGATCCGACAGGTTGAATTTAAATTTTCCAATCGCATGTGTTGCCATAATTCTTTACCACCTTAACAGCATACCATGGAATTGCGGGCTTTTTTCGCCAAAACGAAACGTGCCCGGTAACTATTTAGAGCCATTACAAGCATACATCATATCTGCATGTCTGTCAATCATTTTGGAACAAAAAATCGAAATTTTGTCACGATCTTAATTAAGTAAAATTCATACTTTGAAATATTATTGCAAAATTTATACCAAAAAATCAAGATTTCCCATTGCCTGTCAAATGCCGATGTGTTATAATGTTACAAAAGCGTACACATCGAGCGTCACTCCGTCCTCTCCGGAGGCCGCCCCTTTGCCACGCGGACGCATTGCTTCATATTATTGGAGGTATAGACCATGTCCAACAAGCCGGTAAAAGGAATCAGAATCGGTAATTATCGCATCACACCCCTGGGCCTGGCGGTGCTGGCCGTGCTGCTGGTGGCCCTGCTCGCCGTCATCGCGCTGGCGATCTTCCATCCCTTCGGCAACCAGGACGTGGCCACGCCAAATGTGACGCAGACGACCGCCCCCACCGAGGAAGTCGAGGCCACGCCGACGCCCGCGCCCACTCCGGAGCCCACCGCCACGCCGGAGCCGGAGCCCCGCAGCGCGACGATCCGCTCCCTGGGTGAAATCGCCATCCAGCAGAACCTGCTGCGCGCCGCCGTCAGCGAGAACACCTTCAATTTTGACAACATGTTCTCCGAGATCTCCGAGGTCATCGGCAATGCGGACTACACCGTGGCCGACGTCGAGGGCACTCTGGGCGGCAGCACCGAGTATTCCGGCAGCACCCGCATGATCACGCCCCCGTCGCTGATCGGCACGCTGAAGAACTGCGGCGTCGACATGCTGATGCTGGCCAACGACCACGCGCTGGACGGCGGCTTCGCCGAGCTGCAGGCCACCCTGCAGAACTGCGCCTCCGAGGGCATGGACTACGTGGGCGCCGCTACCTCCGCCGAGGAGCGCGCCACCCCCGTCATCAAGGACATCAACGGCATCAACGTCGCCTTCCTGGCCTACACCGAGAGCCTCAACGGCAACGAGAAGAACACCGATGCCGCCGCCATCGAGTACGGCGTCAACCTCATCTCCAAGTCCAACGCCAAGAAGGACATCGAGAACGCCCGCGCCGCCGGCGCCGACGTGGTCGTCTGCTACTGCAGCTGGGGCGAGATGCTGAACCCCAACCCCACCGACACCGAAAAGCTGATCGCCCAGAAGCTGGTGGAGTGGGGCGTGGACGTCATCATCGGCTACAACCCCCACGTGGTGCAGCCCGCCACCTGGCTTGAGAGCAAGGACAGCGAGGGCAACGTGCACCGCACGCTGCTGCTGGGCGCCACCGGCAACATGCTGTCCGACCAGTACGGCCAGTATGACAACGGCGTCATCTTCCAGTTCACCATCCAGGAGACCGAGTACGGCCACTTCGCCATCACCGATCCGACCTACATTCCCACCTTCGTGTGGCGCAGCGAGACCGAGGACGGCAAGTACGACTACCGCTCCCTGGCGGTGGGCCAGTGGCTGGACACCGCGCCGGAGGGCATGGCCTACGCCGACGCCGCCCGCATGCGCCAGGTCTGGGCCGACATCCAGGCCGTCATGGGCACCGAAGTCGCCGCCCTGTCCGCCGACTGATAAAACCCAAAATCCAGCGCCGCGCGTCAAACCCGCGCGGCGCTTTTTCGCACCGTAACCATCAAATCCTCCAACTGCAAAGGAGCCTGCCCATGTCCTTCTCCGACGAACTCCTCGCGTGGTACGACCAAAATGCCCGCGAACTCCCCTGGCGGGGCCAGGCCGACCCCTATCGCGTCTGGCTGTCCGAGATCATGCTCCAGCAGACCCAGACGGAGACGGTCAAGGGCTACTACGCCCGCTTCCTCGACCGCTTCCCCACCGTGGCCGCGCTGGCCGCCGCCCCGGAGGAGGAGGTCCTCAAGCTGTGGGAGGGCCTGGGCTACTACTCCCGCGCCCGCAACCTCCACGCCGCCGCCAGGCTGGTCGCAGGCGAGCTGGGCGGCCGCTTCCCCGGGGACGCCGCCTCCCTGCGCGGGCTCCCCGGCGTCGGCCCCTATGCCGCCAACGCCATCGCCTCCATCGCCTACGGCGAGCCCGTGCCCGCCCTGGACGGCAACCAGGCCCGGGTACTCTCCCGGGTGCTGGCCTGGGAGAGCGAGCTGCGCACGCCTTTCGATCTTCTGGAGCCGGCCCTGGGCCTGATCAGCCGCGAGCGCCCCGGTGACTACAACCAGGCGCTGATGGACCTCGGCGCGACGATCTGCACCCCCAGACAGCCGGACTGCGCAAGCTGCCCCGTGGCGGGCCACTGCCATGCCTCCGCCGAGGACGCCGCACAGGACTTTCCCCGGAAGCCCGCGCCCGTCCCCAAGCGGGAGGAGGACTGGACGATCCTGCTGATCCGCCTGCAAGGCCGGCTGCTGGTCCGCCGCCGCCCCAAGGGCCTGCTGGGCGGCCTGTACGAGTTCGCCGCCCTGGAGGGCCACCCCGGCCCCGACGACCTCACCGCGCGCCTGGCCGGGCTGGGCTTCGACACACCCCGCCTCATCCGTCCGCTGCCCGACGCCAAGCACGTGTTCACCCACAAGGTCTGGCGCATGAAGGGCTGGCTCGCCGAATGCGACGCCGCGCCGGAATACTTCGTCCCCGTGGACGCCGCCGGCCTCGACGCCCTCCCCTTCCCCTTCGCCCTGCGCGTTTACCGCGAGATCGCCGAGGACCTTCTTCGGGAGTGACTTATCCAAAACAACAGCGCCCCGACTGCGGCCATTAAGGCCGCCGGTCGGGGCGCTTCCTTGTATCTGTACCTTCTGTGAACAGTCGGAAAGCGGATCAAATGAAGAACATCCGGGCGCAGGCGCGTCGACGCGCCGCCCGTCCGGCCCTCATCCCATCAACGCGGATAAATCTTCTATCACCTGAAATAGTCCACCGCGCCGCGGAACATGCCGTTGTCGTAGTTGCCGGGCACATTGACGTACAGGTCGACGTTGAAGCCCACGCGCTCGGAGTGCGCCATCTTGCCGAACACCCGGCCGTCGGGGGAGGTGATGCCCTCGATGGCGGCGCAGGAGCCGTTGGGATTGCACAGGATGTCCATGGTGGGTTCGCCGTACAGGCCGCAGTACTGGGTGGCGATCTGGCCGTTCTCCGCCAGCCGCGCGATCACCTCATCAGAGGCGATGAACTTGCCCTCGCCGTGGGACACCGGCGCCAGGTATACGTCGCCGACGCTGGTGTACATCAGCCACGGACTCTTGTTGGACGCGATGCGGGTCCGCACCAAGCGGGACTGGTGCCGTCCGATGTCGTTGAAGGTCAGCGTGGCCTCGGTGCACGCATCGGCCTCACGGATCTCGCCGTAGGGCACCAGACCCAGCTTAATCAGCGCCTGGAAGCCGTTGCAGATGCCGCCCATCAGGCCGTCGCGCTGATTCAGCAGCGCGTGGACGCGGTCGCGCACCACGGGATTGCGGAAGAACGCGGTAATGAACTTGCCGGAGCCGTCGGGCTCGTCGCCGCCGGAGAAGCCGCCGGGGATGAAGATGATCTGGCTCTGGTCGATCTTCTCCGCGAAGGCCTGGGCGGACTCAGCCACCGCCTGGGCGGACATGTTGCGGATCACCATGACCTCGGGCTCGGCCCCGGCCTTGATGAACGCGCGGGCGGTGTCGTATTCGCAGTTGGTGCCGGGGAACACCGGGATCAGCACCCTCGGCTTCGCCACCTTCACGGCGGGCGTCGCGCGCTTTTCCGCAACATAGTTGAAGGTCTGCGGCTTTTCGTAGGTCTTCTTCACCGTGGCCGGGAAGACCTCGTTCAGCTTGCCCTCGTACAGCGCCTCCAACTCGTCGGCGGGGATGCTGACGCCGCCGCAGGTGAAGGCGCGCGCCACGGTAGTCTCGCCGATCACGTCCGCGCCGTCAGAGGCGTACTCCACCAGGAAGCTGCCGTAGACGGGGGTGAACAGGTCCACGCCTTCGCGGAAGCTCACGCCGAAGCCCTCGCCGAGAGCCATGCGGAACGCCGCGGAGGCCGCGCCGCCCTTGCCCACCGCCCAGGCGGTGAGGATGGAGCCGTCCCTGAGGCCCGCGTCCACCTTCGCAAACAGCGCCTTCTGGCTCACCGGGTCGGGGGTGCCGTTCGCGCGGTAGTCGGGCTTCAGCCAGCCGATCTTCGAGCCGGCCCTCTTGAACGCGCCGGACTTGAGGTTCCCCGCCGGGCACACGCCCACGGCGAAGGACACCAGCGTCGGCGGCACGTGGATGTCCTCAAAGGAGCCGGACATGCTGTCCTTGCCGCCGATGGCCGCCGCGCCGAAATCCAGCTGCGCGTCCAGCGCCCCCAGCAGCGCCGACAGGGGCTTGCCCCAGGCGGTCTCGGAGTTCATGCGCTCAAAGTACTCCTGGAAGGTCAGGTGCACGTTGTCGGTGCCGTTGCCCACGGCCACCAGCTTGGCGATGGAATCCACCACCGCCAGGTACGCGCCGCGGTACGGGCTCCTCTCGCTGACGGCGGGATCGAAGCCATAGGCCATCACGCTGGCGGTGTCGCTCTCGGTACCCTCCACGGGCACGCGGCTGGCCATGGCCTGGGCCGGGGTCAGCTGGCGGCTGCCGCCGAAGGGCATCATCATGGACGACGCGCCGTTGGTGCTGTCGAAGCGCTCGGCCAGGCCCCTCTGGGAGCAGGTGTTCAGGTCGGAGACGGCAGCCTTCATGCCCTCGGCAAAGCCCACGTTGACAGGCCTTTCAGCCTTGTCCTGGGCCTTCACCACCACGTCGGTGTGCTTTGGCGCGCCGTTGGAATTGAGGAAGTTCCGTGCCACGTCCACGATGGTGCGGCCGTTCCAGTGCATCACCAGCCGGGGGCTCTCGGTGACGGCGGCCACCACGGTGGATTCCAGGTTCTCGGAGTCGGCCAGCGCCATGAAGGCGGCCACATCCTTCTCCTCCAGCACCACGGCCATGCGCTCCTGGGATTCGGAGATGGCCAGCTCGGTGCCGTCCAGGCCCTCGTACTTGCGGGGCACGCGGTTCAGGTCGATGTCCAGGCCGTCGGCCAGCTCGCCAATGGCCACGGACACGCCGCCCGCGCCGAAGTCGTTGCAGCGCTTGATCATGCGCACGGCCTCGGGGTTGCGGAACAGCCTCTGCAGCTTGCGCTCCTCGGGGGCGTTGCCCTTCTGGACCTCCGCGCCGCAGGTCTCGAGGCTGGCCTCGGTGTGGGCCTTAGAGGAGCCCGTCGCGCCGCCGCAGCCGTCGCGTCCCGTGCGGCCGCCCAGCAGGATCACCCTGTCGCCGGGGGCGGGCACCTCGCGCCGCACCTCGTAGGCCGGGGCCGCGCCCACCACCGCGCCGATCTCCATGCGCTTGGCGGCGTAACCGTCGTGGTAGATCTCCTCGACCAGGCCCGTGGCCAGGCCGATCTGGTTGCCGTAGGAGGAATAGCCCGCCGCCGCGGTGGTCACCAGCTGGCGCTGGGGCAGCTTGCCCTTGATGGTGGCCTCCACCGGACGGGTGGGGTCCGCCGCGCCGGTGACGCGCATGGCCTGGTACACATAGCCGCGCCCGGACAGCGGGTCGCGGATCGCGCCGCCGATGCAGGTGGCCGCGCCGCCAAAGGGCTCGATCTCCGTCGGGTGGTTGTGGGTCTCGTTCTTGAAGAGGAGGAGCCATTCCTGCTTCTCGCCGTGAACGTCCACGTCCATCCTGATGGTGCAGGCGTTGATCTCGTCGCTCTCGTCCATGTCGGTCAGGATGCCGCGCTGTTTCAGCACCTTCGCACCGATGGTGGCGATGTCCATCAGGCACACGGGCTTGGTGCGGTTCAGTTCGCCCCGCACGGCCAGGTAGCGCCGATAGGCGGCCTCCACATCCTTGTCCTCGAAGGTCACGTTGCCCAGCTCGGTCAGGAAGGTGGTGTGGCGGCAGTGGTCGGACCAGTAGGTGTCGATCATGCGGATCTCGGTCAGCGTGGGATCGCGGTGCTCGGACCTGAAGTATTCCTGGCAGAAGGCGATGTCCGCGGCGTCCATGGCGAGGCCGTACTTCTTGATGAAGGCTTTCAGTTCCTCCTCGGAATAGCCGATGAAGCCGGTCATGGTCTCCACGGTCTCGGGGATGGCGAACTTGGTCTTGAGCGTCTCCACCGTCGCCAGGGACGCCTCGCGGCGCTCCACGGGGTTGATGACGTGGCGCTTGACGGCGGCGATGTCAGCCTCGGACAGCTCGCCCTCCAGGATGTACACCGTGGCGGTGCGCACGTCCGGGCGGTCGCACTGCACCAGCAGCTGGATGCACTGGGCCGCGGAGTCGGCGCGCTGGTCGAACTGGCCGGGCAGGTACTCCGCCGCGAACACATAGCCGGCATACTCGGGCATGTCATAGCTCACGGTGTCCAGCATGGGCTCGGAAAACACGTTGGGCACGGCCTTTTCAAACACCGCTTCGTCGATGTTCTCCACGTCGTAGCGGTTGATGATCCGCACGCCCGTCAGGCCCTTGATGCCCAGGAAGGATTTCAGTTCGCCATACAGCGCGCTGGCCTCGTGGTCGAAGCCGGGCTTCTTTTCAACGTATACGCGATAGACCATGATTTAGTCTCCTTGCTTTTGATTCGTAGGGAACGACAACTTGAAATTTGCGGAGCAAACTCCAAGTTCAGTCATTAGGCAACAGGCAATAGGCAACCGTCAGAGTGTGGCTACCGCCCTTATTTGTATGACTGATTGAAAACGTGGAAGCGGCATTCTGACTAGAGTGTGTTTCTAAATGCAAATCCGGAGGGATTATGCAAGAAGAATACGGATGGACGCCAGATGGACGAAGGCAAGGAAGCGGGAAGCGAGTTTA
>CADCHI010000007.1 GCA_902801165.1 uncultured Eubacteriales bacterium
CAGCGGCAGCGGGCCGTCATACGGCCTGTCCGCCAGCGCGGGCAGCGCCGTCAGCGCCACCAGAACCAGCGCGATCATCGCGATCAGCAGTTTCTTCATATTCTTTTCCTCCTTAAAGGTTGGCTTGTCTGTTATCGTCTGCGGCTCCATGGCCGCGGGTTCATGCTTGTCCGGGGAGCATCCCGCGCGCTCCGTCAGTCGTTCGAGGAGAACGAGCTGCTGGAGGAGGACGCGTTCTCGCGGTCCCGGATCATGTGCTGGAGCGTCACGAGGATCGCGACCACCTTTTGCTCATGCTCGGGCTTGTAGATGTCCACGCAGTACTTGTCGTGCAGCGAGACCACCTTCTGGCCGATGACCGCGATGATGCTGCCGTCGCGGTCGTACAGCTCGAAGTTCAGCGCGAGAACGTTGCCCTGCAGCTGCCAGCCCAGGCCCTCGATGTTGTTGATGTCCTTCACCAGGTGGAGCAGCTCCGTGGAAATCTCGAAGCGCTCGCCGTCGGCCATCGTGATGAAGTGGCGCTGGTGAAGGGTAAAGAACTTGCGCTCGATGTGGGCCACGTGATTGCCCTGGGCGTCGCTGATATCCGTCTTGTCATGGATGGAGAAGACCTTCGAGTTTGCCTCGTAGACCACGTGCTCCTGCGCATCGGTGATGTCGATGTGATGGTGAAGCGTGAAGACCTTCGTCGAGGTGAAGAGGGAATTTGCCGGCTCCCCGAACCGCGCCACGTTGTTGACGTTGGCCGCTTCCCCCGCTTCGCGGAAGCGGTGATACTTCGAAAACACACCCATGTTGTCGTCCTCCCTCCGGGCCCGGTCCGCCGTGGATCGTCAGGCCCTGTTTCTGTCAAGTATTATACACTTCGAATTGCACAGAAGTGTCACAGTCCGGCCGGCCCTCTACAAAAAAGAGACAAGAGTTCCTGTCAGGCCGGTCTCCTGTCGCTTTTTTGGGCTTTTCGTCGCCTGCGCGTTCATGTGTCGTTGACTTCCCTACTATTATAGCTCAAATTATGCCATTTTCCAACCGTCTGAACGCCTTGGGACATACTTTTTCTGTCGAAAATCTCCTTTCGCGCGGCGCTTCGCAGATTTCCGGCGCGCCGGACCCCATCGCTCACGCCGCGGGCGCGCATAGGCCGCTGCCAACGCGTCAGGCGTCCTGCTCCGGCTCCGGGGCCTCCAGCGACCACTGGATCAGCTCCGAGAGGATCGGCTGCAGCCGCCTCGCCTTTTCCGTCAGACCGTACTCCACGCGGATCGGCACCTCCAGGTATTCCGCCCGGGTCACGAGGCCGTCCTCCTCCAGCTCCTTCACAGCCTTGGAGAGCATCGTGTTGGATATGCCGCGAATGTTCTTCAACAGTTCATTGTACCGGCTGTCCCCGTTCGCCAGCAGCGAGCAGAGTATGGGCAGCTTCCACTTGCCGCCAATGCTGCTCAGCGCGCCCTGCAGCGCGCAGAATTCGGAACACGGACAGTTGTGCGCCTGTGACATGGCTTCATCCTCCTGTAAGCTTTTTCTTACTTAATCAATCTTTCCTGCGTCATTGACAAAAGCCTTATCGTACCTTATAGTATATACAATCAGATTTCCGTTGTAAAGGTGCAATGCTTACAAGGCGACCCCAGGGACCTCCCGGCAGGGGCGTCGATTGTGCCGGACGCGGCGGCATAGACTGTAAAGAGCCCCGTGGGCCCGGCGCTGACGGCGGGACGCGGACAAACTGGAGGCAACGATGAGCCAGAGCTTTAATCTACAGGAACACATCGCCAAGGGCGTCGAGAAGATCGTGGCGGATACGCTGAAGGCCACGCTGCGGGACCCCCGGGAGAGCGCCTTCATGGTCAAGTTCGCCGCGGCGGCGAACAGGGCCACCAGGCGTCGCCTGGAGCTGGAGGAGGAAGGGCTGCACGTGCCCTCCTTCCTGATCGCCAGCATCACCAGCGCCTGCAACCTGCACTGCGCCGGATGCTATTCCCGCTGCAACGAGGCCACCGTGGACAGCGAGCCGGTGAAGCAGCTGAGCGCCGGGGAGTGGGCCGGCATCTTCAAGGAGGCCGAGTCGCTGGGTGTCAGCTTCATCATGCTGGCGGGCGGCGAGCCGCTCTTGCGCTGGGACGTCATCGAGGCGGCGTGCCAGATGAAGAACCTGCTGTTCCCGATCATCACCAACGGGACCTACATGGACGACACCACCTTCGCCCAGCTGGACAAGTGCCGCAACCTGATCCCCGTGCTGAGCATCGAGGGCGGCAGGGAGATCACCGACGCGCGGCGGGGCGAGGGCGTCTATGACAAGCTGATCGCCGCCATGGACCGACTGCACGAGCACAGCCTGCTGTTCGGCGCGTCCATCACCGTGACCACGGAGAACATCCGGGAGGTCACCTCCCCCGAGTTCATGGAGAAGCTGGTCAGCCGGGGCTGCAAGCTGGCGATATTCATCGAATTCGTACCCGTGACCGAGGAGGCCCGGCACCTCGCGCCCGCCGACCCCGAGCGGGAATACCTGCTCGCGGCGATGGAAAAGCTGCGCCAGGCCTTCCCGGAGCTGATCGTGCTGGCGTTCCCGGGGGACGAGAAGGCGGACGGCGGCTGCATGGCCGCCGGGCGCGGCTTCTTCCACATCAATTCCCACGGCGGCGCGGAGCCCTGCCCCTTCTCCCCCTATTCGGACGTGAACGTCCGCGACCTGGGCGTGCGCGGCGCGCTGCAATCGCCGCTGTTCATGGCCCTGCGGGAGGGCGGCGTGCTGGACAACGACCACGTGGGCGGCTGCGTGCTGTACGAGCAGCGCGAGCGGGTGGAGGCCCTGCTGGCCGGAAAAGCCCTTTAGACCGATTCGACCATAACGAGGTGGAACCATGGAATTCACAATGATTGAGACCGGCTGGCTGTCACTGCTGCCGCCGATCATCGCCATCGCACTGGCGCTTTCGACCAAGGAGGTCTACTCCTCGCTGTTCATCGGCCTGTTCTCGGGCATGCTGATCTACAGCTTCGCCAGCGGCGGGACCATCGTCAACACCGCGGCGACGACCTTCGACATGATGTCCACGAAGATCGCCGACAACGCCTACATGATCATCTTCCTGGCCCTGCTTTGGGCCGTGGTGGTGCTGGTGTCGAAGTCCGGCGGCAGCGAGGCCTACGGGCGCTGGGCCCAGAAGCGGCTGAAGACCAAGCGGTCCGCCGCCTTCGCCACGTCGCTGCTGGGCGTGCTGATCTTCATCGACGACGGCTTCAACTGCCTGACCGTGGGCACGGTGATGCGCCCCATCACCGACCGGCTGAAGATCTCCCGGGAGAAGCTGGCCTACATCATCGACGCCACGGCGGCCCCGGTGTGCATCATCGCGCCGGTATCCAGCTGGGCGGTGGCGGTGGCCAGCGAGGTGAGCCAGACCGGCGGCTTCAACATCTTCCTGTCCACCATCCCCTACAACCTGTACGCGCTGCTGACCATCGTCATGGTGGTGTTCGTCTGCCTGACCGGCCTGGACTTCGGCCCGATGAAGGCTGCGGAGCTCGCGGCGGCGCAGAAGGACGGCAACGCGGACGGCGGCTCTGCGCAGGGCAACGCCAAGGGCCGCGTCATCGACCTCGTGCTGCCGATCCTGGTGCTGATCGTCTGCGCGATCCTGGGCATGGCCTGGGTGGGCGGCTTCTTCCGCGGCGTCAGCTTCTCCGAGGCCATCGGCGAGAACCCCACCGCGGGCCTGACGCTGGGCGCCTTCGCGGGGCTGGTGACGGCCTTCATCCTCTACATTCCCCGGAAGCTGATGACGCCGAAGGAATTCATCGGCAACATCGTCTCCGGCATCAGCAACATCGTGCCGCCGATGCTGATACTGATCCTGTCCTGGAGCCTGGGCGGCGTGTGCCGGCAGATGATCGGCACGGGCGTGTTCATCTCCGGCTTCGTCACGACGACCCACCTGCCGCTGGGCTTTTTGCCCTTCCTGATCTTCGTAGTGGCGGCGCTGATGAGCTTCTCCATGGGCACCTCCTGGGGCACCTTCGGCATGCTGATCCCCATCGTGACGATGATCTGCTCCGCCGACGGCGCGGGCGCGCTGCTGATCCCCACCCTTGGCGCGACGCTGGCCGGTTCGGTGTACGGCGACCACTGCTCGCCCATCTCCGACACCACGATCCTGGCCTCCACCGGCGCGGCCTGCGAGCACATCAAGCACGTGGAGACCCAGTTGCCCTACGCAACCCTGGTGGCCGCCGTCTGCGCGGTGGGCTACCTGATCGCGGGCTTCACGCTGACGCCGTGGATCGCCTTGATCGCCTGCGTGGCGCTGATGATCGGCGTGCTGTTCGTGCTGAACAAGACGGATTTGAAGCGCTTCGCCCGCAAGTGAGCCAAAACGCCAAAGGGCGGATGAGGAAGAGACTCACGCCTCCCTCATCCGCCCCAGGATGTTGACAAAGTCAACAGACTGACAGGCCGTTGAAAAGCTCGCAAGACAAGGAAGGACAGCCTGCAAATGAAGGCGCTTACACAGACGTAAGTAACCGAATTTGCAGGCTGTTCTGACGCAGTAAGCAGAAATTACTTCCGCGCTTGCGTTCTTTCTCGAAATTTCTGCGTTTGTGGGCTTTGTCAGCGGTCTGAGGCGGATGAGGAAGAGACTCATATCTCCCTCATCCGCCCTTTTGTTCATCACGGAAACTCGTGCCACGGGAACGCCTCATCCGGCCCTGCGGCCGAAAGGCGTCACGCCTCGACCGGCAGGGCGATCTCCGCCTCTCCGAGTCCCTCGGCGCTCACCCGGAGCCGCGCTTCGCCGGCCTCATACCCGGCCCGCAGCACGGCCAGCGCCCTGCCGCGATAGCTGGTGAACGCGCCGCGGCTGTAGTTCTCGTCGGTCACGGGATTCGCGGAGCCAAAGCCCAGCAGGCAAGCCGCGCCGCTTGCTTCCGCGGTCAACTTCACCTCGGCGTCCGGCACGACGCTGCCGTCGGCATCCACCACTTCCACCCAAATATAGGCCAGGGAAGCGCCGTCCGCGTGCAGGGTTTCCACCTCGGGCGCGAGCCTCAGCCCGCGCGCCTCACCGGTCGTCCGCAGGACTGCCCGGGAGACCTCCCGCCCGTCGGAATAACTGATGGCCTCCACCGTGCCCGGCTCGTACGCCGCGTGGAACAGGAACGTCCCGGGCATATCATGGACCGTCGCTTCGCCCGCGCGAACGTGGCCGACGGGCCTGCCGTTGACGCGCAGCTCCACTTCCTCCGCGCCGCTGAACGCCAGCACGTCCACGGGATGTCCCTCGCTGCCCTTCCAGTTCCAGCTCTCCCGGACACCCGGGAAGCCCCACCGCGTCAGCAGCTCCTTCTTTCCGAAGTTCGCCGGGTCGTAGCTGAACAGGCCGGTCTCCGGACTGCCCCAGACGATGCGGCGATAGACGCCCTGGGGAAGCACGCCGCCGGTGATGTCGATGTCCGCGTCGTTGGCCGTGCGCCAGGGATAGGGACTGCCGATGGACCAGGCGTCGACGGTCTTCCCTTCCCCCTCTTCGAGGAACAGCGCCTGGCCGATGCCCGCCTCGCCGATGTAGTCCCAGGCCGTCCAGGTGAATTCGCCGATCACCCAGGGCGTGCGCTCGATCATCGGCCAGTGCCGGCCGACCTCCACCGGGAAGTTCTCGGAGCCGAGGATGACGCGCTCCGGGAACAGCTCGTGATCCCGCGCGTACTTGTCCTCGAGGTAGTTGTAGCCGACGACATCCAGCCCGTTGGCAAAGGCTTCAGTGTACCGCTCCCACAGCAGGTCATGCTCGCCGCCCAGGTCGGCGTTTTGCAGGCCGCCATCGGCCTCGTTCCGCCTGGCCAGCTGGTCCGCCATCAGCACGTCGTCCAGCCCGTTCCAGAACGAGCAGATGCCGTTGGAAACGGGGCGGCTGGGGTCCAAGGCGCGGATGGCCTCCGCGAGGCGGGGCGCCCAGAGGTAGCCGTCGTTCAGGCCGGCCCGCTCGGTGATCTCATTGCCGGTGGACCACAGGATCACGCTGGGATGGCAGCGGTCCCGGCGCACAAAGGCGGCGAGGTCCCGGGCCCAGTCGCCGTCAAAGAACTGGTTGTAATCTCCGGGCTGCTTGCCCATGCCCCAGGCATCAAAGGCTTCGTCGAACACGTACATGCCCAGCCGGTCGCAGGCCTCGATCAGCGCGGCGGAGGGCGGATTGTGGGTGGTACGGATGGCGTTGAAGCCGACCTCCTTCAGCTTCCTCACCTTTCGGGCCTCGGCGTCGTACAGGCTCACCGCGCCGATGACGCCGTTGTCGTGGTGCAGGCAGCCGCCCTTCAGCTTGACGGTCCTGCTGTTGATCCGCAGGCCATGCTTCACGTCCGCCTCGACGGTGCGGATGCCGAACAGCACGCTCTCCTCGTCCATCGTAGGCGCTTCATTGGAGATGATGCGGGTCTTGTAGGTCCCCGCGTCCTTCACCCGCGCGGAGAGCCGGTACAGGTTGGGCGCCTCGGCGCTCCACAGCCGCGGCGCGTCCACGGTCAGGGTCATGTAGGCCGTGGCGCTGGACATCGGCGGCGCCTGGACCAGCGCCCTGCTGGCGCGCACGGTCTCGCCGGTGGCGTCGTCGACCAGCGCAAACTCCACCGCCGCCAGTCGGTTCTCGGCGCATTCGTTCCGCACCTCGGCCGATACCTGCAGATAGGCGGTCTCCGGGCTGCCGTCCGGCGCGTATTCGATCTTCTTCGTCCAGCCGGAGAGCCCGCCGAAGGCGACGTGCAGCTTGGGCATGTGGACGAGGTCGACGCCCCGGAAGAGGCCCGCCCCGGAATACCAGCGGGAGTTGGGCTGCATACTAGGGTTGACCGTGATGACGACGGTGTTCTTCCCGCCGGGATAGACCAGCCGGGTGATGTCCGCCTCAAAGGGCGAGTAGCCATAGTGGTGCAGCAGCGCCTTCGCGCCGTTGACCTCGATGGTGGCATTCATCATCGCGCCGTCCAGGCGAAGGGCGACGCGGTCCTCCGCCCACTCCGCGGGGATGTCGATCTCCCTCCAGTAATGGGCGACGCCCGAGTTGTAATACCCGCTGGCCCGCTGCGACGGCGCGTCGGCGTAGACGTCGCCCTCGATCATGTAGTCATGGGGCAGGTCCACGATCCGCTCGTCCAGCCTGCCCGTCAGCCGGGCGACGTTATCCATAGGTCCGTGGCCAAATCTCCAGCCCCGGTTGATGCTCCTGGTCCTCATGTCAATCCCCCGTTTCTCTTCCATTTCAGTTACCCATAGCATACATGATTTTACCGGGAAATGCAATGGCCCGGTACTTCCTTCCGACATGTTCCCGCGTCGTTTCGCCGCGCCGGAAGCCGGCGCGCTCCAGCGAGCCCAACCGAGGGGCGCCGCTTCCTTTCCCCATGCGCAATTGAAAAGGCGCTGTCATAAAACGTACAGCGCCGCCTTAAGCATCTGTAGGGGCGTCGACGCGACGCCCCTCAGGATGTTGACACAGTCAACAGACTGGAGACCGCCGAGAAAGCCGGCAAGGCAAGGCGGCAAGCCCGCAAAAAAGGGAGCTTACCCGGTCGTAAGTGACCGCATTTTGCAGGCGCAGCCAACACAGCAAGCAAGAATCTCTGCCCGTTCCTTTTCGTCGGCAGAGATTCTTGCGTTTGCGGGCTTTGTCAGCGGTCTGAGGGGCGCCGACGCGACGCCCTTACGCTTGCATACCTATCGTATAGTATCCGTCTTGAGGCAGTCCCCTCATCTGAAAAGGGGCTGCCTCATCGCGCCGTCCGCCGCCACGGTCCCCGGAGGAGGGCGCGACGGTACGTCTGCTCCGGCGGTTTATTCGATCGTCAGGATGTCGGCAAAGCCGGTGACGTCGAACACCTCGCCCACGATCTCGTTGACGTTCGTCACCTTCATGCCGCCCTTGCCGGCCATGGTCTTGTGGGCCTGCAGCAGCACCCGAAGGCCGGCGGAGGAGATGTAATCCAGCTTGGAAAAGTCCAGCGTCAGCTCGGTGGCCCCGCCCAGGCTGTCCTTCAGTTCCTTCTCCAGCTCCGGCGCGGTGGTCGTGTCCAGGCGGCCCTCCAGGGCGATGGTCAATTGGGTTCCGTCCTGCTTCTTGGTGATCTTCATGTCCGTTTCCTCCTGTTATATGCGTTTATGGATCGTCAATCGGTTTTCGTCGTTCTCCCGGCGGTATTCCACGCCGTCCATCGTCTTCTTGACGAGGTAGATTCCCAGGCCCCCTGCCACGCGCTCCTCAGCCGAGAGGGTCACGTCCGGGTCGTCCTGCGCCAGCGGATTGAAGGGAGCGCCGCCATCTACGAAGGTGACGGAGGCCATGCGCTCGGCGGCGTCGAAGTCAAACAGGACCGTCGCCTCGCCCTCCGCGCCTCCGTAGGCATACTGGGCGATGTTGCCGAAAAGCTCGTCGATGGCCACGTCGATCTGCATCTGCGCCTTCATGGGGCAGTCCAGCGCCTCCAGCTGCGCGTCGATGAATTCCGTCACCTGGGGGATGTTCTCCACCCGGGCCTTCAGTTTCAGTTCCTTCACCTGTCCTCACCGCCTTTCGCGTCGGCGCCCTTGTACTCCATGCACAGCATGGTCAGGTCGTCAAACTGCTCGGCATCCCGCACGAAGCCGTCCACCGCCCGGCGGACGTTCTTCAGCGCCTGCTGAGGCGCGACGTCCGGCGCGGCGTTCAGCGCGTCCAGCATCCGCTGGGTGCCAAAGAGCTCCTTCTCGGCGCTGGTGGCCTCCGGCACGCCGTCGGTGTAGACGAACAGCTTCGAGCCGGGCTCCATCTGCACCTCATACTCCCGGTACCGTGCCCCCTCCATGCCGCCGATGACGAAGCCGTGCTTGTCCTTGAAGAGCTCAAAGCTTCCGTCCGGGCGCTTGAACGCCGGGTACTCGTGGCCCGCGTTGGCAGCGGTCAGCTTGCCCGTGGACAGCTCCAGGATGCCCAGCCACACGGTGACGAACATCTGTGCCTCGTTGTTGGAGCAGATCGCCTCGTTGGTCTTGGCGAGGATCTCCGCCGGGGAGCGGCCCAGCATGGCCACGCTCTGGAGGATGATCTTCGACGCCATCATGAACAGCGCCGCGGGCACGCCCTTGCCGGACACATCCGCGATCACCATGCACAGGTGATCGTCGTCGATCAGGTAGTAGTCGTAGAAGTCGCCGCCGACCTCCTTGGCGGGGTCCATGCTGCCGATGATGTCGAAGTCGGTGCGGTCCGGGAACGCCGGGACGATGTGGGGCAGCATGGCCGCCTGGATGTCCGTCGCCAGCGACAGCTCCGCGCCGATGCGCTCCTTCTCCGCGGTCACCTTCTTGACCTTGTCCATGTACAGCACGGTCTTGTGGGAGATCGCGGCGAAGGACTCCGCCAGCTCCTCGATCTCGTCGCCGGTGCGATACGCGTCCTCCATCTTGAACTCGAGGTTGCTCTCGCTCAGCTCTGAGATCCGCTTGGTGATGGTGTTCAGCGGACGAACGATCCGCTTGCTCACCGTCAGAGCGCTGGCCAGCATCAGCAGCGCCACCACGACCAGCAGCACGATGGCCGTCTGCCTGGATCTCGCGGTCTTGTCCCGATAGGTCGCCGTGGTCTCCTGCTGGATCTGCTCGTAGCTGTCCCGGAGCGCCGTGGACGTCTGGTTGGCCGCCTCCTGGCTGCACACGGAGATCAGCGTCCAGCCCATCGTCTCCAACGGCGCGCCGACCACATAGGCTGCGCCGTCCGACAGTTCAACGGTGCGCATGTCGGTCTTCTCCCGCATGGCGTCGCCCACCACGGCGGCCAGCGCCTCGTTCCCTGACTGCCTCAGGTCCTCGGCCTCGGAGGCGGGCACCACGCGGAACTCGCCCTCCGTACGGGGGGAGAACACGACGTGGCCGTTCTGGTTGACGATGCATGTGTAGCTTCCATAGGAGTCGGAGGACTGCACGGCATCCCGCATGGAGGTCAGGAACAGGTCCGAGCCCACCACGGCCGCGAGCTCGCCGTCCACGTAGATCGGCATGGCGCAGACGACGCCGATGTCGCCGGTGAAGGCGTCGATCTCCACGTCGGTGAAGGCCAGCCCGCCCTTCTCCACGGCCAGCTGGTACCAGGGGCGCGTGCGGGGATCGTAGCTGATCAGCGCGCCGGCTTCGTCAAACTTCGTGGCGCTGCGGTCATCCGTCACCAGGAACACGCCGTCCGGCAGGGCGATGAAGCAGGAGTTGGTCTCCTCCGACACGCCGTACAGCGAGACCATCAGGCCGGACATGTTGGCTGCAAGGCCGATGCGGTCCGCCAGCTCCGGGTCGGTCCCGTCCACGCCGTCGGCCAGGATCAGCTGGGGGACGGTCTCGCCGTTCAGCGCCGGGTCGGGGCCGGCGCTGGGCATTCGCGAATAGGCCGCGGGGTCGGAGAACAGCATCTGGGCATACTCGCCCATCATCTCCACCCGCGTCTTGAGTCCTTCAAACATGCTGTCGGCAATCCTGGCCTCCAGCTCCGTGGACCGCCCCATCGACTGCTCCACCACGGTGTACATCGTGGCGTTGGTGATCTCCTCGATGGCGGCCTGCTGCTGCGCGCTGGACTCCGCCGCCAGCTTCGCCAGCATGTTGCTGTGATTCACGGATACGGCCAGGTACGCGGCGGTGAGCAGGAGGACCGTCACCAGGATCAGGTTGAACACCTTGTTCTCGATGCCGCCGATGACCAGGTTCTTGATGCGCTTCATTCATACCTCCATGATCCATACAGGGTGGCAGCCCGCTTTCCAACCGGGCTGCCCCGAATGCCGCAAGGGAATCGCGCGCGGCACTCCGCCGATATACTGAATCCATTATAGCCTATCAAAGCGCTTTTTTCAAGGAATGCTTTCCCGATATTCCGCCCTGTTCCGCGATATTTTGCCCCTTATTCAGATTTGAGGCGTCGGCAGAAGCCGGCGCCCCAAAAACCTTATCATTTTACCCCAATTTCTTCTCCAGGATCAGCTCGGTCTGGTAGCCCCGGATGCTGACCTTCACGTCGTCCGCCACGTGGGCGATGACCGACCTCTCCAGCTCATCCCAGGCCTCGTCAGCCTTCGCGTCTTGGCGGGCTTCCTCCCGCGGCGGGAGGGCCTGCCGGTACTGCGCCAGCGACCACTGCCATGCCTGGGCAGGCATGGAGGCATCTCCCATTCCCGTCCTGCCCTCGTTAAAATAGGGGTTCCTGTAGGCGGCGGCATCGTCGTCTCCACCCCGGAAGAAGAACTCCCGCAGCTTGCCCGACAGGGTCCGCATCGCCTCGTTTTTTCCGCTGGACGCCGTGGCAAGCAGCTGCTTCCGGGCCTGCTTGTCCACCACCGCCCCCACCGACAGGTGGAGCCGGTACACGCCGTCCTCATCCTCGATCCAGAATTTTCCGTTGGTCGCGCCGGTGATGGAGCGCATCAGTCCCATCATCTCTTCGGTCAGCAGGAACAGGTGCAGCGCATCCTTCTCCGACAGGCCCTTGTACTCGGCAATCTTCTTCGCCTGAAGCTCAGCAAGCTGCGTGTTCTGCCCATTGTACGAGATTGATACGACATCTGTCTTCATCGCCACGCCCTCCTCATTCGACGGGGATAATGTCGGTAAAGCCGGTGACTTCAAAAACCTCCCGCACGATCTCATTGGCGTTGATGACCTTTACGGTTCCGCCGTAATGCATGCCGCGATAGGTCATCAGCAGCACCCGCAGACCTGCGGAGGAAATATAATCCAACCCAGCAAAATCAAAGGTGATCGCAGTGAGGTCGCTCAGCCCCTCCTTCAGCGCGTTCTCCAGCTCCGGCGCAGTCAGGGTATCCAGCTCGCCCTCCAGGGCGACCGTCAGCTCGGTCCCGTTCAGGTTCTTGGTGATCTTCATTTCTCCATCCTCCTCATTCCAAAGCGCGCGGCAAACCGCCAGCGCCGTTTAAATCATGCACCGAAATCCTTGCTGACGATGATCTCCACCTTGCCGCCGCGAATGCCAACCTTCACGTCGTCCGCCAGTTTCCGAAGGACGGAGCGCTCATATCCATCCCAGTCCGGGTCTCCCACCGGGTTGCTCGGGATATCCGTCAGAACGTCATAGGGAAGCTCATTCCCGGAGTGATCGACCGGCGCCGCCAGCGCCTGCTCCACGCTGTCCCTCAGCCGCCCGAGGAAGCCCTTGGCCGCCTCATTTTTTCTGGAGGTCGAGGACTGGATCAGCTGGCTGCGCTTTTCGGCGTCCATGGCGGTCTCGGTGGTCATGTGCAGGTCAAACCGCCTGCCCTCGCCCTCAATCCAGAACTCCGCCTTCATTTCACCGGTGATGCTCCTCGCCAGGCAGAGCATCTCATGGGTGAGTACGCGAAGCTTCGTATCGTCCTTGGCGGGCAGCTCGGCGTAGGCCGCCGCCTTGCTCGTCTCCTCCAGCGCCTCGGAAAAGCCGTTGCCCTGGTTGTCGATCCTGATAATATCCGTTTTCATGGATGAACCTCCTTGCCGAATAATAACAGTTACATTATATCCCATTGGATTACTAATTTCAAGTTAAACGCGAACGTTTTTTTAACCTGCGGCCTGCCAATTCGCTCATCGACGGGACTTCCCGTGCCAGCGGACCTCGGCAGCGGCCCGAAAGCGGGCATCGGCTATCCGATTCCAGGCCGACGCGCATTGGGCGGCTTCCCCCATCGTCACGGCCCGCCCAGCACCCAGTAGTCCTGGGGCTGAGCGCGGAATGCCGCCAGCCGGTCCGCGAAGGACAGGGACAGCTCGCTGAGCCGGCCCTGGCCCAGGACCATCGGGTCGATGCAGCGCTTCTTCGCGGCGATCCGCCGCCAGCCCGCCTCCGGCCCTGCCGCCGGCGCGGTGTCAATGCGCCGGAGGGCCCGGAAGGCCTCCCATTCCGCCGAAGCCGCCGGGTCCGCCAGCAGCCTTTCGATGACCTCCGACTCGGTGGCGTACAGGTCCTTTTCGCCGAGGATTCCCCGATCCACGGCGCTTCTTAAGAGCTCCGAGAGCCGCTGCATGGCGTAGCGGTCCTCGTCCGACACGTAGATCCCCGAGCATGCCAGCGCCGCGTCCGCGAAGTCCGAAGCCAGGGCCTCGTGGGCGAACGCCAGCTCGGGCTGTCCGTCATCGCCCACGCCGACGGCGAGGTCTTCGTACATGCGGCGGACCGCGTCCAGGCTGCGCAGTCCGAAGTTCACGCTGTTGCCGAGGGTGTACTCCAGCCGGTCCGCGGACAGGCGGGGCGAATCGTTATCCGCAATGGGATAGCGGTGGTAGTCGCACACGTCCCCGGTCTCAAGGCCGTCCCGCGCCAGGAGCGCCCGCAGCTGCCGGGAGCCGGCGATCATCGCCTCCGTGCCCGCCTCGGTCGCCTCCTGCTTCAGGTAGTCGCCGCGCATGAAGTCCACCACGTGGGCAAAGACCGGCGTCGCGACGTCGTGGAGCAGCCCCGCGACCGCCTGGGCGGCGTCGCCCGTAAAGTGCCAGACGATCAGCGCCACGCCGACGCTGTGGTCGAAGCGCGAATAGGGCTCCAGCGCCCGGAAGCGCGGGAAGGACGTGTATTCACAGCCGCAGTTCATGCCCACGTCCCGCAGCCGCCGCAGCATCGGAAGCCGCAAGTAGTCCCGCAGGAAGTCCGGGATCTCCCCGTGATAGATGTGCCAGTGTTCCATCGTCGATCTCTCCCATCCGCGCCGCCATGACGCGCTCCGTCAATCTTCCATTCCCCGACTGAAACCCCAGGCGTCCGGCGTTCAAATCGCGGCGCTTGTAGGTTTTTTACATACAATTCGGCAACATTTCACGTCACAAGAGTTAGTCCTGGTTTATAATGGATCGGACGCCCTCCTCCAAGGTGAGGGCGCGAAAGAAGGAAATCACTATGAATCGGGACCTGACCGTCGGAAAGCCGGCCTCCGTGCTGTGGCGCTTCTGCCTGCCGCTGTTCGGAAGCGTCATCTTCCAGCAGCTCTACAACATCGCCGACAGCTTCGTCGCCGGAAAGTTCATCGGCGAGGAGGCGCTGGCCGCCGTGGGCAACAGCTATGAGATCACGCTGATCTTCATCGCCTTCGCCTTTGGCTGCAACATCGCCTGCTCGGTGGTGACGGCGCGATACTTCGGCGCGCGGGACTACGCCGGCGTGCGCTCGACGGTCTCCACCACCCTGATCGCCACCGGGGCGCTGTGCCTGGCGCTGATGGCGCTGGGCTTCGCCTTCAACCGGCAGATGCTCGCCGCCATCCACACGCCGGAGAACATCCTGGCGGCCTCGCGGCTGTACCTGGTGATCTACATCGGCAGCCTGCCGGCGGTGTTCTACTACAACGTGGCCACCGGCATCTTCTCGGCGCTGGGGGATTCCCGCACGCCATTCCTGTTCCTGGCGGCCTCCTCCACCTCCAACATCCTGGTGGACATACTGTTCGTCACCGCCTTCGGCATGGGCGTGGAGGGCGTGGCCTGGGCCACCTTCCTGTGCCAGGGCGTGAGCATGGCGCTGGCGGTGCTGGCGGTGTTCCGCCGCCTGAAGGCGCTGCCGACGGACGGGTACGCGCCGCGCTTCTCCCTGCCGATCTTCCGGCAGCTGACCGCCATCGCGGTGCCCAGCATCCTCCAACAGAGCTCCATCTCGGTGGGCAACATCGTGATCCAGGGCATCATCAACGGCTTCGGCTCCAGCGTCATCGCGGGCTATTCCGCCGCCATCAAGCTGAACAACATGGTCATCACCTCGCTGACCACGCTGGGCAACGGCATCTCCAGCTACACGGCCCAGAACCTCGGCGCAAACCAGCCCGATCGGGTGCGGGCGGGCTTCCGTGCCGGCATCGGCCTGGTCTGGCTGCTGTGCCTGCCGCTGACGGCGCTGTACGTCTTCGCCGGCCCCGCGCTGGTGGGCGTTTTCCTGAAATCCGCCGAGGGACTGGCCCTGGAATCCGGCGTGTCCTTCCTGCGCATCGTCGCGCCGTTCTACTTCGTCGTCGCCGCCAAGCTGGTGTCCGACGGCGTGCTGAGGGGCTCCGGCCTGATGAAGCAGTTCATGGCCGCCACCTTCACCGACCTCATTCTGCGCATCGTGTTCGCGTTCATACTCTCCCCCCGGATGGGCTATCGCGGCATCTGGTCCGCCTGGCCCGTGGGCTGGATCGTCGGCACCGCGCTGTCGATATGGCTCTTCGCCTCCGCCCAGCGAGGCGCTGGAAGGCCCGACGCGGCGCAACAGGAATAATTAGTCGCACGGGCTCCAAACAGGAAGGACCGCACAGCCTTTCCAGACGACGCCAGTATACCACAGCTTTGGCTCCACGCGCAACGCCTGCGCCTTGCGCGATTTCAAGCGTCAATCTGCACTGTTCCATCGCAAGGAACCCCTGCCCAAAGCTGTCTTGAAAGCAATCTTCCAAAACAGACAGATCCTTCACTCTGTCCGGGATGACGGGCATTCCACCGTCTGTCATCCCGGGCGAAGTGAAGGATCTACTATTTGTGTAATTAATTCAGTACGTCATCAGAAGGACGGCCTCTGCCGCATGAATCGACTGGCGTCGGCATTTCCGACCTCGGTCTGTTCAGCAGCTTCATCGCCTTCCGCTTCGGCCTCGACGGCCACCGGGCGCTGGCGCATGAGCCGGCTGGCGTCGGCGGCTTCAACCTCGGTCTCCTCGGCTTCCACCTCTTCGGCCTGCTCGGCCTCGGCGCTCGCGGCAATCGCCGGACGCGGCCTCATGAACCGGCTGGCATCGACAGTTTCGACCCCGGTCTCCTCCGCCTCCACTTCTTCCGCCTGTTCGGCATCGGCGCTCGCGGCAATCGCGGGACGCGGCCTCATGAACCGGCTGGTGTCGGCAGTTTCGACCTCGGTCTCCTCAGCCTCTGCCTCTTCGGCCTGCCCGGCCTCTGCGCTCGCGGCAATCGCGGGACGCGGACGCATGAATCGGCTGGCGTCGGCGGCTTCGACCTCGGTCTCCTCAGCCTCTGCCTCTTCAGCCTGCCCGGCTTCGACGCTCGCGGCAATCGCGGGACGCGGGCGCATGAACCGGCTGGCGTCGGTACCTTCGGCTTCAGTCTCCTCTGCCTCGGCAGCGGTCGCGGCAAACGCCGGACGCGGACGCATGAACCGGCCAATGCCATCGTCCTCCGCTTCCCCGGCGGCTTCACCGCCCCGGGCAAATGCCGGGCGCTGGCGCATGAACCGACCGATGTCGTTTTCAGTCGTCTCCGGCTCGGACTCAGCGGGCGCTTCCTCCGCGGCGGGCGCGGGCTCCGGCTCGGGTTCCGGTTCTGGTTCCGGTTCGGGCTCCGGTTCAGGCTGCGGCACGTCGTCCAGCGTGACGGCCACCACGGGCTTGTCGCCCACGGCCTGGGCCATGATGTCGTCCACGGCCTCCTTCACCGAGCCCGCCGAGAAGACCAGCGACGCGCTGCTGATGACATCCGCGTCGGTGCCCTGGTTCTCCACGATGGCCTCGGCCCACTGGGTGCGGATCTCGTCCGTCATCAGGTCGGTGGCGCCGGTGGACTCGATGGAACACTCGGTGATGGCGTGCTTGTCGATGGTCATGTTGACCAGCACCGAGCTGAAATTGTTGGTGCTCAGGGCGCTGTAGGTGCCGCTCTTGGCTCTGCGGTCCACCTTGGGCACCTCGTAGACGAGGCTGCCGCCCGAGAAAAGGCCGGTGCAGTAGATGACTGTCGGCGCGACGATCGCCGCGGAGGCGATCAGCTTGACAATCGTCTTCTTTTCCATTCTCATATCATCCCCTCGATGCGTGATTCGGCAACTGCCGTTGGGTATTCGCTATCCTTACACCCGTCTCGCGGGCGCGGGTTTCCGTTGTCAACAGGATTATATCATGAATGAGGCGGGGTTGTCGACCCCTTGCCCCAGGTATCGCACATTCAGGTCCAAGCGGACGGAAGATTCAAGCGGCGCTTTCACCGGGCCGGACTGCCCGGAAGGATCGCCGAACGGATGCGGAGGAACTCCGCCGACGGGACTTCATCAGTCCCGCTCCGGGGTGGGTGTTTTCAATGCCTGTCGGCGCGTTCCCCGGACCCACCGACGAGGAACGCGTTCCGTTTTACGGATCATGTACAAAAACCAGGAAGCGCGGGGCAGGCAGCCGCCTGCCCCGCGAGGTGATTGGATTACTGGTTGTCGGCGGTCAGGGCCTTCGCCGCGGTGCGGCCGGAGACGAAGATCTCGACGATGGCGTTGCCGCCCAGGCGGTTGCCGCCGTGGATGCCGCCGGTGACCTCGCCAGCCGCGTACAGGCCGGGGATGATCTCGCCGTCAGCGGTCAGCACGTGGCGGTCGGTGTCCACCACGATGCCGCCCATGGTGTGGTGGGTGGAGGGCGCCATCAGGCGGATGGTCAGCAGCGCGTTGTCCAGGTCATAGGACTCCACGTTGTAGCTGCCGTCCTCGTTCTTCTCGACGTTACCCACGGTGCGAGAGGCGATGGCCTTGCCGCAGTCGGGGTACTCGCCCTGGCCCATCACAGCCGCGTCATAGTCGCGGATGGTCTGGATGACGACCTCGGGATCGGCGGTCACGCCCAGCTCCTCGAACAGCTCGGGCAACTCGGCGATGGTGCGGCGATAGTAGCGGCCCGGATAGTCGCCCTCGGCCAGCTGCATCGGCGCGGGCATCATCTGCTCCTTGTTGTAGAACTCCAGGAACACGCCCTTGGTGCCGTTGACTTCCATGCCGTTCTTGAACTCGGCCAGGGACAGCACGTCGCGCTCGGAGCCCTCATCCACGAAGCGGTGGCCGGTGGTGGGGTTGATCCAGCAGGCGTAGTTGCCGCCGCCGAAGGCCAGGTTGCCGTTGTCCACCCAGGAGATGGGCATCAGCGCGCCGACGGCCTCCGCCATGGCGATGCCGTTGCCCTGCATGGAGGAGCGGTTGGTGGTCTTGGTGGCCTTGGACAGGTACTCGGTGGACCAGTAGACGTTGTTCTCCAGCACCATGTCGATGTTCGCGGCATAGCCGCCGGTGGTCAGGATGACGCCCTTGCCGGCCTTCACGGTGATGGGAGTGCCGTCATAGTGCTCGGCCTTGACGCCGGTCACGCGGCCGTCCTCGACGATCAGGTCGGTGACGGTGGTGCGGATCATGATGTCGTTCTTCTCGTTGGCGGCGTACAGGGTGCTCATGGGAGCGGCGAAGTAGCTGCCCCAGCGGCCCATCTCGTTCTCGCCGTCGCCGTCCAGGTCGATGGTGGAACCGATGAACTCGTTTTCACGATACCACAGCGCGCCGATCAGGGTCTGCTGGCTGTCCTCGTGGAAGGTCGCGCCCTGGTCCTCGAGCCACTCCTTCAGGCCCTGGCCGTCGTTGATGAACTGGCTGACCAGGTCCACGTCGCCGTAGATCCACTGGGTCTTGTCCGCGCTCTGGCGCAGGCCGCCGTAGTAGGTCTGGAAGATGTGCAGGTTCAGGGTGGAGAACAGGGTCAGCTGGCCCTCGGGAACGCCGGCGTCCAGCTGGGGCTGCGCCCAATCCAGGTACTCCTGGATCTCGGCCTTCAGGGCCTGCAGCACGGGCAGGTACTCCTCGTGCACGCCGTGCTTGGAGAGCTCGGCGGCGTCGCCGGCCACGAACTCGTTCTCGACGTAGTAGTCGGCGTCGAAGGGCTCCTCGGACCAGTTCAGGATCATCTTCAGCTCGTCGATGCAGCCCTGCACGGACTTGACCTTGTCGTAGGTCTGGCCGTCGTACTCATAGACGCCGGTGGTGGCGTCGGGATCGGCGGGATCCCACACCAGGTAGGGCATCACGGACTGATACTGACCGCCGGAAACCAGCGTGTTGCCGCCGACCTCGGCGTTCTTCTCAATGACCAGCACGGTGTTGCCGTCCTGGGCGGCCTGGGCCGCGGCGGCCATGCCGGCGCCGCCGGCGCCGACGACGACCACGTCATACTCGAGCTCCACGGGATCGCCCGCGGCGTGCTCGACCTTGGCGGCCTTGAAGGCATCCATATTGGTGCAGGCAGCCTGCTCGGCGGTGTCCAGCACCGCGTTGCGCAGGGCGCGGGTGGTGAAGGTGGCGCCGGAAACGCCGTCCACGCCAGCGCCGTTGGCTTCCAGCATCTCGGGGATCATGATGTCGTAGGCGACGGTGCCGACATGGCCGGTCTCGGCGCTCTCCACGACCTCGATGGCCTCGATGGCGGTGTCGCTGTAGGTGACCTTCACGGTCACGGGGCCGTTGTAACCCTCGGTGGTGGCGGTGTACTCGCCGGCGGTGAAGGCCAGCTCGGCGGCCTCCGCCGCGTCGGCGGATTCGCCGCGGGCGGCGGCCAGGGCGTTCTCGACGGCTTCCTTGATGCCGTCGCGGGTCATGGTCGCGCCGGCCACGGCGTCGATGTCGCCGTCCGTGCGGCCCACCAGCTGATCTCCACGGCGGTGATGGCGCTCTCGTCCACGGTGACCTGAACGGTCACGACGTCGGTCTCGCTGTAGCCCTTGCCGGTGCCCTCATAGGTGCCGGGGATGAAGGCGCCTTCAGCGACGGCCTCCTCGGCGGGCGCGGCCTCGCCGGCAGTCGCGGCGGCCAGGGCGTTCTCGACGGCTTCCTTGATGCCGTCGCGGGTCATGGTCGCGCCGGCCACGGCGTCGATGTCGCCGTCCGTGCGGCCCACCAGCGGGACCTCGCCGTCGCCGACGATCTCCACGGCGGTGATGCCGTTCTCGTCCACGGTGACCTTCACGGTCACGGGGTCGGTCTCGCTGTAGCCCCTGCCGGTGCCCTCATAGGTGCCGGGGGTGAACACTGCGCCTTCGGCGACGCAGGCCATGGAGCCCAACACCAGGCACAGGCTCAGAAGCAAAGCAAAGATTTTCTTCATGATACTCCTCCTCGCTTGTTTTGCCGATATTACGGCTAATCTAACAAAAGCATCATATCAAAAACACAAATTTTTGTCAATTGTTAAAGTATAGTTTTGCCCCAAAGAATCAAGATTTTACCGTTGGCGACGTATTGATTCCACCTGTACAAATGAATATAATAAAATAGTGGAAATGTTTTCAGCCGGTGCGCCGACGGCCGCGGAGATTCCCGGGGCCGCACGGGGTGCGGGGCCGGCAAAGGAGCAAGCGATTGCGAAACAAGAGATGGCTCAGGGCCACCCTGGCGGCGGTTTTACTGTGTGCCTGCCTGGCGCTGCCGGGATGCCGCGCGCCTTCAAGGGGCGGGGCAACCGTGCTGCTGGACGGGAAGCCCCTCCAGGAGGCGGCGGACCCGTCCCAGGACGCGGGCGGGCTCAGGGTCTACATCACCCTGGACGGCGCGCCGCTGGTCGACCTGCCCTTTGGCGAGGCGCACACCGTTTCCGTGCGACAGCCGGACGGCGAGGAAAACGTCGTGCGGCTCACCGGGGACGCGGTGTACATGGAGAGCGCCAACTGCGAAAACCAGGACTGCGTGGAGATGGGCGAGGTCACCCGCGATAACCTGGAGCTGCGGGTAATGGGCGGCTTCATCATCTGCCTGCCCCACAAGCTGTCCGTGGAGGTGCGGGGCGAGTGATCCCCCCCTGCGGGTCTGTTGGAGGATAGAATATGAAATCATCTGCGCGGGGCGTCGCCCGCTTCGGCCTGCTCACGGCGCTGGCGCTGGTGCTGGGCTACTTCGACCGGGCCATACCGATCACCGCCCTGCTCAGCGGCGCGGTGCCCGGCATCAAGCTGGGACTGGCCAACACGGTGCTGCTCTATGGCGTCTATCTGATGGACTGGCCCAGCTGCGTGCTGCTGATGCTGGCGAAGGTACTCCTCTCCGGCTTCATGTTCGGCTCGCTGAGCGCCATACTCTACAGCCTCTCCGGCGGCGCGCTCAGCCTCGCGGTGATGCTGCTGGTGCGGCGTCGGCCCCGGGCCGGGGCGCTGGCCATCGCGGTGCTGGCCGCGGCCAGCGACGCCGCGCTGCTCTGGCGGCACCCCTCCCCCAAGGGCCAGCTGCTCTGGTGCGCGATCCTCATCGCCCTGGCGTGCGTGGCCGCCGTCGCGGTGTTCGCGGTGCTGGGACGCAGGCCGCAGTACGGGATCATGGCCACCTCGCTGGCCGGGGCCGTGGCCCACAACGTCGGGCAGATCCTGGTCGCAAGCTCTGTGCTCAGGACGCCCCAGTTGCTGTACACCTACCTGCCGGTGCTGGTGGGCCTGGGCGCGGCGGTGGGCTGCCTGACGGGCTTCGTGGCCCAGCGGGTGTTCAAGGCGCTCCGGCTGAGCGGGACATGAGTTCAGAGTCTGTTTCTAAATGCCTGAAGCGCATTTTCGGCGTATTAGACTGCATTTCTGCGTTGATTTCCCTTGACTTAGGCTCCCCTAAGCCTGCGAGAAATCGCCTTGAAATGCAGCCAAATCCACTCGAAACTGCATCTCCCAGCATTTAGAAACACACTCTAGTTTCTGGAGGAAAGAACATGAAAACAAGGCGCTTGACTGCGCTGACGCTGGCCCTGGCTTGCCTGGCGCTGTGCCTGGGCGGCTGCGGGGCCGCGGAGAAGAAGGAATCCGCCGTGGGCTTCTACCTGGACACCGTCATCACCCTGACGGCCTACGTGCAGGATGTTTCGGTGCTGGAGGATGCCCTGAAGGAGTGCGGCCGGTATGAAAACCTGCTGTCGCGCACCGTGGAGGGCAGCGACGTTTGGCGTCTGAACCACGCCGGGGGCGAGCCGGTGCAGGTGTCGGAGGACACCCTGCGCATCCTCGAGGCCGCGCGGCAGGTCAGCGAGCGCTCCGGCGGGGCCTTCGACGTGACCATCGCCCCGGTCTCCACGCTGTGGGACTTCACCTCCGGCGCGGCGGTCCTGCCGGACGCCGAGGCGCTGCGGCAGGCGGCGGAGCGGGTGGACTACACCCGCGTGGCCGTCGATGGCGACAAGGTCACCCTCCCCGAGGGCATGATGATCGACCTGGGCGGCATCGCCAAGGGCTACATCGCCGACGCCGTGAAGGCCTACCTCGTCAGGCGCGGCGTGAAGAGCGGCATCCTCTCCTTCGGCGGCAACATCGTGGCCATCGGCAAAAAGCCCGACGGCACGCCCTGGAAGGTGGGCATCCAGGACATCGACAAGCCCACCGGGGCCTACATGCTGGTGGTCCGCAGCGAGGGCGGCTCCGTCGTCACCAGCGGCATCTACGAGCGCGGCTTCGAGCTGGACGGCGCGTACTACCACCATATCCTCGACTCCGGGACCGGCTGGCCGGTGCAGAACGAGCTGGCCTCGGTGACGATCCTCTCCGAGGATTCCATGCTAGGCGACGCGCTGGCCACTGCTGCCTTCGCCCTGGGCACCGAAAAGGGCCTGGCGCTGATCGAGGGCATCGACGGCGTGGAGGCGCTGTTCATCGCCCGGGACCGCACCATCACCGGCACCTCCGGCGCGAAGGACTTCGTGCTGGACGAGTGAGCCGATATAACCCTGCTTTTCCCCAATCCAACGACCAACGGAGGACACTGATATGATGAGACGCCTTGCTGCGCTGCTGCTCGCGCTGTGCGTTTTCGCGCTGTCCGGCGCGGCCCTCGGCGATGTCGCCGGGACGGATGCCCCGACGGCAGCCGAAGCCGCAGAGGAAGCGCCTGACGCCGGCGCGGATGAAGGAGAAACCGGAACGAACGACGAAGCCGGTGAAGATGCGTCCGCCCCCGCCCCGGGCTACGTGCTGGTGACCGCCTCGGGCCTCTCCGGCTGGCTCCCGCTGCCGGCGGAGGGCGAAAAGACCTTTCCCCTCCCCCAGGTCCTGCCCGACGGCACCCAGACGCTGAACATCATCCACCTGACCCCGAACAGCGTGTACATGGAGGACTCCACCTGCGAAAACCACGACTGCGTCGACCAGGGGATCGTCTCGTTTGAGAACAAGGAGGAGCGCATCCTCGGCAACATGATCGTCTGCCTGCCCAACCAGGTGCTGCTGGAGCTGTACACCGCAGAGGAGGTCGCCGAGCTGGTCCGCATGGGCATGCCCGCGCCGTGACCAGAAACGGCAGCGCCTTCCGGAATACCTTCTCCGGCATGCGAATGCCGATCTCCTCCGGGTCATTGTCCAGCCCCACGCAGATGATGCGCAGTCCGCCCGGTGTCAGGATGCGACCATTCAGCTTGTCAGTCCGGTACTGCCGGTCCTATTCATATTCTTTTTTGGATACCAGGTTCATGATGACTATGCGATCCTCTCGGCAATCTGGAATAGGTGCTTTCCCGTCATGCTTTTCCCGCCCTTGCAAAGATCCTTTCGTACCTCATCACAGCCTCTCCTGAGAAATCATCTTTCAAATCATTCAAAACCACGTTAAAAAAGCATTCCTTTTCTTCCTTGTTCAGCGGAGCAGCCAATAACTCCAGTCCCACAGATATGAAATGCTGATAAACCACCTCGGCCGACGGAAAAGAGAACAGACCGGACTTCATTGAAACTTCTACATTGGAAAATCCGGCCTTTTTCATCATATCCTCAAACTGCTCCCCGCTATCCGGAACATACCATGGGAATTGCCATTCTTCATACCGTGCATCATAGCCAAGCTCGTCGATCGCTCGTCCGGCGTACTTGATCAGCGGGTGCTCAGCATTCAGCACCGGGAACTGCAAAATGATGTCGCCTCCCGGTTTCAATGCCCTGAACAGACGGCATAAACCATCCGCTGTCTCAACGACCCAGTGAAGAACAGAATTTGAGAATATCAAATCAAACTGTTCTTTGAATTCGATCTCATTGATCGCGCACTTCCGGAATTCCAGATTCGACACGCTTTGTAAACCCATCAATCCTCTTGCTTTTTCGATCATGGATTCGGAGGAATCCACCCCCAGAACATGTCCGTTGGGGACTTTCTTCGCCAGCAATGCCGTCAGATTCCCACTTCCGCATCCGGCGTCCAGCACGGACATATCCGGCGAAAAGCGGACTGAATCGATCAGGGCTTCACCCACAGAGGATTGAATGCTGTTCGCCGCCGCATATGTTTCGCCATTCCAATTGAACTCGCTCATCATATACATCCTCACTTTCCGTTCATCGAGCGGAAGAAGTCGCCTTGATGCGGCGTGCGCTTGGGCAGGGGGTCGCCCGGTTTGAAAAACGGGCACGGACCGGATTTGAGATCGATCAGAAATGCTTGACCCCGGATCTCAGCTCTTCACCCTCTGTCAAAGACAGTCAGGCTTACAGCTGTCCATCCCGGTCGACTGCCCCGGCAGCCGCCCATTACTTCCCGAAATAGGCGCGGATCTCCTCCATCCGGGCGCTCTGCGCCACGTGGAAGGGACACCGACCGTCGCAGTGGCCGCAAGCGACGCAGTCTCCCGCGGTGCGTTCGAGTGCCCTGTAGTGCTCCGCCGCCATGCCGTCCCCGGTCCGCGCCAGGTCATAGTACTTGTTGATCAGGCCGATGTCCAACCCCATCGGGCAGGGCTGACAGTGATTGCAGTACACGCACCGTCCCCGGGCGTCCGCCGGGGCGAAGGTGCCCAGCACGCCGTAGTCCAGCGCCTCCTCGGGCTGGTCGCAGTAAGCCAGCAGCTGCTCCACCTCGCCGATGTCCTTGAAGCCGGGCAGCACCGTCAGCACGCCGGGCTTGTCCAGCGCGTAGCGGAGGCATTGCCAGGGCGTCAGCGCCCGCCCGAAGGGCGAGGTGGCCGCGTCCAGCATCTGCCCGCCGGAGAAGGGCTTCATCACCGATATGCCCACCCCCAGGCGCTCGCACTTGCGGTAGAGCTCCGCGCGCTCGTCCACGCCGCCGTGGGCGTACTCGCCCTGGCCGTAGTCATAGCCGGGGTTGATGGAGAACATCAGCATGTCCGGCTCGGCCTCGTCGATGATCCGGCTGGCCACCGCCGGGGTGTGGGAGGACACGCCGATGTGCCGCACCACGCCGGCCTTCTTCATGGACAGCAGGTAGTCGTACACGCCGTTGGCCTTGTAGGTCTCCCAGTCGGAGTCCTCGTCCTGGCAGTGGATGAAGCCGTAGTCGATGTAGTCCGTCCGCAGGGCCTTCAGCTGCCGCTCCAGCGAGCGCTTGACCGGGTCCAGCTCCAGCGACCAGCCGTACTCGCCCTTGCTGTAGTCCGCGCCAAAGTGGATCTGGTAGAAGATGCTGCCGCGCACGTCGCTCAGCGCCTCGCCGTAGATGGGAAAGCTGTCGCCGTGGCCCGCGGCCAGGTCGAAGTAGTTGACGCCGCCCTCGTAGGCCCGGCGCAGCGCCCGGACGCCCTCGTCCATTCCCGCCTCGTGGGTATAGGACGAGCCGAGGCCGATTTCGCTGATCCTGTCCCCCGTGCGCCTGTTCACCCTGTACTTCATCTGGATGTCCTCCCGTCTCTTTCGCGTTGGGTCTGAATCCCCCGGCCGCCGCGCCGGGGCAGTCTGCCGTTCCTTCCACAGCCATTATAGCTCAAATGAGCCTGCGTTGCAAGGCTCGTCCCTCCACTCGATGGGGACCGCTTCGCGCCGCCGCAAAAACCATTGGACAGGCTGCGGAAAATATGATAGTATAAGGGGACGGGATATCGCTCCCGTTCTGTTGAGAATATGCAATTCGGGGGATGAAAGCATGACGGCAGCAAACGAGCGCTTCGAGGCCCGCGTGCAGGCGCTGGCAGACCGCATATTGGACGATTACGGCAACGAGAGGGTCATCGACCGGCTGGAGATGTTCACCCAGCCCGACCGGCAGATCATTGAGGGGCTGATCGGCAAGCTGCTGCGCCTGGTGTTTCCCGGCTACTTCCGGGACTACACCTACCGCATCTACAACCCGAAGAACAACCTGTCCGCGCTGATCGAGGACATCGCCTTTCACCTGAACCGCCAAATCGGCATCGCGCTGAAGGACGGCGACCCGCGGGAGGACGAGTCGATCCAGCG
The DNA here is from genome assembly GCA_902801165.1 of uncultured Eubacteriales bacterium. Lineage (GTDB taxonomy): Bacteria > Bacillota > Clostridia > Christensenellales > Aristaeellaceae > UBA2862. The sequence goes on from CADCHI010000007.1 coordinate 25,913, forward strand.
CCGGGCCGAGGACATCACCGCCGCGTTCCTGGAGAAGCTGCCGGAGATCCGCGCCCTGGTGGAGACGGATCTCCAGGCCGCCTACGACGGCGACCCCGCCGCCTCCAGCAAGGCGGAGGTCATCATCGCCTATCCCGGCATCTACGCCATCACGGTGAACCGGCTGGCCCACGCGCTGTACCAGCTGGAGGTGCCGCTGATCCCCCGCATCATGACCGAGTTCGCCCACAGCAAGACGGGCATCGACATCCACCCCGGTGCGCAGATCGGCAAGTACTTCTTCATCGACCACGGCACCGGCATCGTCGTGGGCGAGACCACCGTCATCGGCGACAACGTGAAGATCTACCAGGGCGTCACCCTGGGCGCGCTGTCCACCCGGGGCGGCCAAAAGCTCCACGGCAAGCGCCGCCACCCCACCATCGAGGACAACGTGACCATCTACGCCGGCGCGTCCATCCTCGGCGGCGAGACCGTCATCGGCCACGACTCCGTGATCGGCTCCAACGTGTTCATCACCCACCCCATCGCCCCCGGCACCCGGGTGAGCATCAAGAACCAGGAGCTGCAATACAAGAACGGCCAGGGCTACGTGCTCCAGTCCGACATCCCCGAGGGCGACCCCGCCTGGTTTTACGTGATCTGACGGGCAAAATCCGGCTTTTCCGTAATGCTTCAAGCTGAAAAAGGCTCTTCGCGGATAGTTGGGGGATTAGAGTGTGTTTCTAAATGCAGGGAGATGCAGTTTCGAGTGGATTTTGCTGCATTTCAAGGCGATTTCCTGCAGGCTTAGTGGCGCTAAGTCAAGGGAAATCAACGCAGAAATGCAGTCTAATACGCCGAAAATGCGCTTCAGGCATTTTAGAAACAGACTCTAACGCTACTCACTTATTCGACGCTATGTAAAGATCCTTCGCTCTGCTCAGGATGACACCGAAACGATGTCCTGTCAACCTGAGCAAAGCGAAGGATCTTTTGCGCTTTCTTAACTAGAGTGTGTTTCTAAAATGAGGCATGTACAGTTTCGAGCGGATTGGGCTGCATTTCAAGGCGATTTCCCGCAGGCTTAGTGGGGCTAAGTCAAGGGAAAATGCAGCTTAGGACACCGAAAATGCATTTCGCCGAATTTAGAAACAGACTCTAACAGTGTTGAAAGAGACCTCTCATGGATCGTTGCATTTCATTCCCCAGTTTTCCATGATGAGCCTGTATTTTTGTCGCCATCCGCAATCGCCTACGCGCGATCAAACAGATCCGTATCAGGCCGATCGATCGGGATCTCTCAATGCCTGCCGCGTCCCGCGCCGCCGCCAGAGGAATGGCCTCCCCCGCCGCTGCCGCCACCGAAGCCGGAAGAATGCGAGGAAGAACCGGAGGAGCGGGAGGATGAGCCGGAGGAGCCCCAGCGGTCGTCGTCCCGCTCGTGTTTCTCTTTAAAAGCGCCAAGTTTGAATACCAGGAACAGCAGCAAGCCCACCACCGGTACCAGGAGAATGATCAGCAGGATCTGCCCGACCTTCTCGCTGTTCTTCCTGCCCCTCCTCCTGGAATCCTCCTCTTTGATCTTGGCATATCTTTCTTCGGCGGCACTGCGTCCCGTGACGAAGCTGTCGGCAACACCGCCGCCGCCCTCCGCCTTGAGCTTTGACCAATCGCCGTCCGACTCGGCCCAGTGTCCGTATTGCCACTTAGCGCTGGATATGCTGGGTTCCGGGCCCAGCACACTTTCAATATATGCGTTATAATATAAGGATTCGGGAACATCTGAACGGAATATATTCTGGACCGCCGCGGAATAGCTCGAGGCATAGGTATGCGCAGTAAAGAAGCTTTCATACGCGCCTTTATCATAGTCGCGTTTTTTGAAATGCGGCACCATTTGGGCAAGGGACTGGGCCATCGTAAAATCATTGCATTCGCTCGCCGCGCCCCGCACCATGCAGTAATCACCGTCGTCGATCGCCATCAGGATCAGCATGCCTTCGTTTCGCGCGTCGCCAATGCCCCATTTGTTGAACAGCGCGTAGGCGTAATCCTCAATGGGTATGCCGCCGGTGGTCTTTACCGTCGCCACGACCAGCTGAACGCCGCAGTACTCATACAGCGCCCGGCTTGCGAAGAATATGGTTCCCCGCGTTTCTTCGGAAAGGACGTCCGCCAGGTCCGTGAAGTAAAACCACTGGCTGGGTTCAGGCAGGTCCATTTCCACGTCGAGCGGTTCGCGGGTGGGCGAAGGCGTCCGGGTCGGCATGGGCGTGCCCGTGGCCCTGGGCGAAGGCGTCGGGGTCGGCACGGGCGTGCCCGTGGCTTCGGGCGAAGCGCTGACGGATACCGGGGCCTCTTCGGCATTCACGGCGATTCCCCCGCCGCCGGCGCTGGCGGTCATGGCGTCGGGATTCGCCTGCCCCTTCCAGGCGAGGTAGTCCTCGATGCCCTGCTCCACGGTCACATCGGCGTTGTAGGTGTCCGCGATGCGCTTGAAGACGACCTCGTAGAACTTCTTCACGCCGTCCTCGTAGCGTTTCGCCGCGAATTCCGCCTCCAGATATTCGTCCAGATACGCCTTGAGCTGGCCCGCGCCCAGCTTCGGCTGGAGGTTGTCGCCGCAAAGGGCATAGTAATTTTCGTCCCCAACGGCCAGCAGCAGCAGGAAGCCGTTGTTGGCCTCCCTGTCGCCGATGCCCCATTGGTTGAACAGCTCCACGGCATATTCCGAAATCTCCCGGCCGCCGGTGGAGTCGATGGTCACGACGACCATCTGCGCGCCGCAGGCGGCGCTCAACCGCTTGTTCGAGAAGTAGATTTCGCCTTCCAGTGCCTCGGAAAGCACGTTCGCCTCGTCCAGGAAGTAGAATTCCCGGCCCGGTTCCTGCACCGCTGCCAAGGCGGGCAACGCCGAAAGCATCATCAGCAAGAGCGCCAGCGCCGCGCACAGTATCCGCCTGATCGCCATGTTGTCCTCCTTATAGCCCAAGTTTGTTTTAATAATAGATAAAGATAACTGGAAAGTCAATATGGCAGGACCGCCGGTGGCGAAAAAAGTCCCTTGATTAATTTACCGCCATCCCTTGAAAGTCGTGCTCCCTATTGATATAATGGGAATAGCGAATGAATGGGGAGGGTGAACGATGATCTCAACAAAGGGACGCTATGCGCTTCGGGTAATGATCGACCTCGCCGAACAGCAGTCGGAGGGCTATGTGCCGCTGAACGAGATCGCGGCGCGCCAGGAGATCTCCGTCAAGTACCTGGAGCTGATCCTGAAATCGCTGGTACAGAACAAGCTGCTGGAGGGCCAGCGCGGCAAGGGCGGCGGCTACCGCCTCACCCGCGCGCCGGAGGACTATACCGCGGGGGAGATCCTGGAGCTGACCGAGGGCACGCTGTCCCCCGTCGCCTGCCTGGCTCCCGGTGCGAAGCCCTGCCCCCGCTGCGACGGCTGCCGGACGCTGCCCCTGTGGCAGAAGTTCGACGCGACGGTGCACGACTTCTTCTACGGGGTCACGCTGAGGGAACTGATGCGTAAAGATTGAGTTACGCGCTATTATCCTATTGACACGATGGGTTTATTGCGGTATACTGTACAAAAACAAACGGGAGATGAACGCCATGCGCCGCGCGTCCTTCATGCACCTCAGCCGCGCCTGTTATATGGACAGGTGTTGTTGTCGTGGAAGAATGCCGCGTTTCTCCTGCCTGTAGGCGTGCCCTTGCCGGCGCGCCAGGTTCGCCCCACATTACAGGAGATTCGCAAGGAATCTCCTGTTTTTTCAATTCGATTATGCAAGGATGAAAGGAGTTTCACCATGACCAGGATCTTCAAGAGCGCCGATCAGCTCATCGGCAACACCCCGCTCGTCGAGTTCACCCACATCGAAGCCGCCGAGGGCCTGAAGGCCACGCTGCTGACGAAGCTGGAATACCTCAATCCCGCGGGCAGCGTCAAGGACCGCATCGCCCGGGCCATGATCGACGACGCCGAGGCCCGCGGCGCGCTGAAGCCCGGCGCGACCATCATCGAGCCGACCTCCGGCAACACCGGCATCGGCCTGGCCGCCGTGGCCGCCGCCAGGGGCTACAGGATCATCATCGTCATGCCGGAGACCATGTCCGTGGAGCGCCGCCAGCTGATGAAGGCCTACGGTGCGGAGCTGGTGCTCACCGAGGGCAGCAAGGGCATGAAGGGCGCCATCGCCAAGGCCGAAGAGCTGGCCGCCACCATCGAGAACAGCTTTATCCCCGCCCAGTTCGACAATCCCGCCAACCCGAAGGCACACTTCGACACCACCGGCCCGGAGATCTGGGCGGACACCGACGGCAAGGTGGACATCTTCGTCGCGGGCGTGGGCACCGGCGGCACCATCACCGGCGTAGGCAAGTTCCTGAAGTCCAAGAACCCCAACGTGAAGATCGTGGCCGTGGAGCCCGCCACCTCCGCCGTGCTGTCCACCGGCGTGGCCGGCGCGCACAAGATCCAGGGCATCGGCGCGGGCTTCGTGCCCAAGGTGCTGGACACCCAGGTCTATGACGAGATCATCGCCGTTCCTAACGAGGAAGCCTTCGCCACCGGCAAGGCCATCGGCCGCCAGGAGGGCGTGCTGGTGGGCATCTCCTCCGGCGCGGCGGCCTGGGCCGCCATCCAGCTGGCCAAGCGGCCGGAGAACGCGGGCAAGACCATCGTCGCCCTGCTGCCGGACACCGGCGACCGCTACCTCTCCACGCCGCTGTTCAGCGAATAAACCGATAAAACCAAAAAACGCCCGTGGCCGGGATCGCATTGCGGTCCCGGCCACGGTTTTTTTCAGTTACTGGATCTCGATCTTCCGCGCCTCGGGAAGGGCCTGCTTTTCCTGCTTGGGCAGGTTCAAGGTCAGCACGCCGTCCTTGAAGGCGGCGGTAATGTCCTCCTCTCGGATGCCCTCCACGTTGAAGGAGCGGCTCACGCTGCCGCAGCGGCGCTCGCGGTAGATGTAGCGCTCGTCCTCACCCTTGTCCTCCTTCTCCTGGTTGTAGTGGGCGGAGATGGTCAGCACGTCGTTATGCAGCTCCACCTGCACGTCGTCCTTGGACGCGCCGGGGATCTCTGCCTCCAGCGTATAGCGGTCGCCGTCGTCGCGGACATCCACCTTCATGGGGCGATCGGCCCGCGCCATGCCGTCAAAGAACGGCCGGAAGAAGCTGTCGCCGAAGTCGTCAAAAAAGCTCCTGGGGGCAACGCTGCGATTGCTGCGATAGGGAATCATTCCAAACATATTCATATCCTCCTTTTCTGTCCGCGGGGCCGTGCCCGGCGCGGACGGTCGGCATTGCTATTATCCTCAGCGGGGCGTCGCTCTATGCCCTCCCGCTGACATCTATCATTATAGTCAAAGGTCAAAGATAGTCAATATCTTATTCTGTGAGTTTACCGACGTTTAACAATTCACTATTTCACCTTGACATTTCTCTCCCGCCGGCATAGAATGGAGGTTGAGCCCGAATCATGCCAGCCCTCGCGGGAGGCGATGCGCCGCGCCCGGAGGGGCTCCATCCCCTACGGAGGAACAACGACGCCATGAAGCAGACCACGCTGTGCTACATCGAGCGCGACGGCCAGTACCTGATGCTGCACCGCACGCGCAAGGCCCACGACGACAACCACGACAAGTGGATCGGCATCGGTGGCCACATCGAACCCGGAGAGACCCCCATCGAGTGCATCCTGCGGGAGACCCGGGAGGAGACCGGACTGACCCTCGCGGACTGCCGGTATCGGGGCGTCGTCCACTTCCGTTCGGACGCCTATCCGGACGAGGACATGCACCTGTTCACCGCTACGCGCTTCACCGGCGAGATGATCGACTGCGACGAGGGCGAACTGGCCTGGATCGACAAGGACAGGCTGCTGTCCCTCACGCTGTGGGAGGGCGACCGGGTGTTCCTGGCGCTGCTGGACCGGCGGGAATCCTTTTTCGAGCTGACCCTGGAGTACCGGGGTGAGTCCCTCGCCCGGGCCGTGCTGGACGGCGACGCGCTCGCCCTGCCCTTCGATCCGGACGCGGCGGGGCTGTAGCACGGGTATAGAGCTGGTTGCCGAAGGGCCCCATCCCCTGCTGTTTCAAATTGAATTACATATAAGGAGGCGGCGTATATGCGCTGCAGCTGTCACAACTGCGACACCTACATGGTACATTCCGAGGGCCTGGAGTTGGGCTGCGTCTGTCCCCAGTGCGGCTACCGCTGCAAGGCCTGCCTGGGCACCAACAGCGTCGTCAGCCGGGAGGCCCTCTCCGGCCTGAAGGACAACGCGCTGCTGATGCAGGACATCTTCTCCAGCTTCGACAGCCAGGACGAGACCCCGGACCTGGAGGACGACCCCACCAAGTGGGGCGACAGCCAGTGGGAGGATTGAACGAAACCAAACCCAACCCACCAAAATTGTCTGTTCCCGCCATGATGCGGCACTCCGTTCGTCGAGCGCCGCCAGGCGGGAACAGTACTTTATTCTATGCGCGTCCCGGGGTCCGCATTCGCGGGCCCTGTTCTATTTCTCCAAACCCCTTTATCCATTTCTTCCGAAACCCTTTGTCCATTTTTTTCTTGCGTGTTTCCAACGTTTGTGCTATGATTGCGTTAAGGCATTGTCAAGCATCCATAACCACTCATGGAGGAACGACGCATGAACAAGATCATACAAAAGCTGAGGGATCACCGCCTGGTCTATCTGTCAGCGGCCGTCGGCCTGCTGCTGATCCTGTTTCCCAAGGAGTTCACCGGAATCGCGCCCTACGTGATCAGCGCGGTGCTGATCGTTCGCGTCATCCTCACTGTATTCATCAAGCGCGGAAACGACAAGTTCGCGAAGCGGCTCGTGCTCGGTCCCGCCACCCCCGGCGACTGCTTCGTGTCCCTCGTGCTGTGCGGCATGATGATCGCCTACGGCGCGGGCTCCATCGGACCCCTGGGCAGCATCTGGGCCATACTGTCGCTGCTCGAGGCGGGCAGGGAGCTGGACGAGATGGTCCACGAGCACCGCTATCCCCCCATTCGGTTGATCATCATGCTGATCATGACGGTGCTGGCGATCCTGCTGCTGTTCGACCCGGAGGAGCACTTCGCCTTCCACGTGCGCATACTGGGCATCGAGATCATACTGTCCGCGTGCCAGTGGCTGGGGCTGTTCAAGCGCTTCGGGATCAAAGAGCACACCGAGGGCGGCGAATGAACGGCGATATACGATCACACGGGAATCCTTCGCTCTGCTTATACCGCTAGAGTCTGTTTCTAAAATGCCTGAAGCGCATTTTCGGCGTATTAGACTGCATTTCTGCGTTGATTTTCCTTGACTTAACGCCACTAAGCCTGCGGAAAATCGCCTTGAAATGCAGCCAAATCCACTCGAAACTGCATCTTCCTGCATTTAGAAACACACTCTAGACCATTCATACGATTTCATACCGAAAGATCCTTCGCTGCGCTCAGGATGACGGGCAACCTGCCGATGTCACCCTGAGCGAAGCGAAGGATCTTTATCTGTGAAGCATTGCGCTGACTGTTTCCCTGAATCGCGCCATGCCCGATGCCGCAAGGCGCTACCGCCACCGTGCGCCTTCGACGATCAGCGCGCCGCAGGCGTCGTCCCGGAAGAACTGGGACACCGTGCAGCCCGCCTGGTTCAGCAGGTCAAAGAATCCCGCCCCGCCGTCGTCGCAGAGCCGCCGGTAGCAGTCCTCCGGGCAGTAGGCGCGGAAGTCGGCGATGCCCGCCTCCCGGCAGCAATCCAGGTACCCGCGCAGCGCCGCCTCGTCCGCCACCCGGGCGAATTCGGGGTAATAGGTCACCTCGTCCAGGGTCATCCGCCGCCCGTTGGCGCGCCAGACGAAGTTTTCCACGCCATAGGCATAGACGAACGGGGACAGCTCCTCCGCCACGGCCTCGAACGCCATGCCGTCGGGCAGCAGGAACTGGACCGAAGGACTCATGGCCTCCAGCGCCTCCGCCAGCGCGGCGCGCACGGCGTCCAGGTCCGTCGGGGCCTCGACGGCCTCGCCGTAGCCGGCCTCCGAGATGAGCACCATGCAATTCGCCTCGTCGTAGCCGTAGGACACGTTCTCCAGTCGGGAGGCGCTCAGCAGCGCCACCAGTCCGGCGTGATCGTTTTCAAACAGCACCTGGGCCAGCTCCGGGGAGAAGTAGACGGCGAACTCGCCGACCCCGTCCTCGGCGCAGGCCTCGATCCAGGTGGAGACCTCCTCGGCGGTGTCGCAGATGGCGAAGTGTTCCCGGTATTCCAGGTCGGCCAGCTCCACGATGCCGTTCTGGACGTACCAGCCGCAGGCGGTGACGCCGGTGGAGTACAGCAGCGCCTTCACCCGCTCCTCGTTCACGGCGCCTCCGGACGTCTCGGGAACCAGCAGCGCGATGCGCTCCTGGCGCTCTGCGGCCTTTTCCCGGAACAGCGCGTAGAGCGCGTCCCAGGAGTCCGTGGCGTGCAGCGCCAAATCCCCGTCCCGCAGTTCGTCGGGCGTATCCGGCTCCAGGGCCACCGTCAGCGCTCGCCCGTCCCAGGCGTGGGACTGCCCGATGCGCGCGCTGCCCAGGTTGTAGTTGCAGTAGAGGATGCCCGGGTCCTGGTCGTCCCAGGTCACGTCCACGGACACCCAGTGCCCGTCGACGTTCACGAGATTCCACAGGTGGCTGCCGTCCTCCCCGTCCTCCTGGGGGACGGCCTCCCCCGGGGCCTCGATGGAATAGCCGTGGATGAAGCGTGCCTCGAGCCCCGCCAGCCCGCAGCACAGGGAGAAGGCGTCGCTGTAGCCGTCGCAGTCCGCCCGGCCGTCCAGCAGCGCGCCGACGGCGCAGTCCTTGCGGCCCAGCGGATCGTCCTCGGCGCTGTAGGCGACAATTTCACACAGCGCGTCGTGGATATGTCGCTCGCGCTCCAGCGCGGTTCCCGCCGCGCCCTCAGCCACCGCCAGCGCCGCGTCAAGGGTCTGGTGCTCCACATCAGTCAGCGATTCAACGTCGTTCGACAGCCAGGCATGCAGTATGCGCTGGCCGGCATAGTAGGTCGGTGCGTCGAACACGGACATGGAGAGCTCCTCCACCCGGTATTCCCGGAAGTCGATGACGCCGCAGTTCACGGCGATGTCCGCCAGCAGCGGCGCGTCACCCACCGACGCGCTCCGATGCACCTCGTCCCGCAGGTCGTCCCCGCAGAGTATGAAGAAGGTGTCCATCTGCGCCCGGGCCGCGGCGTCGAAGGCCTCCGCGAAGGCGGCGACGTCCGTCGCGGGCAGCAGGTGGTGCTTCGCCGCGACGGCGAGGTCCTCCGGGCCGAAGGGCGTCGCCACGTCCGATTCCCGCAGGCTGCCCGCGGCCTGGATCAGCAGCGTCCCGGCGCGCTTGGCTGCCGCGTCGCCGTCCTCGTCCAGGGCGGCCAGCGCCTCCCGGATGTCTCCGGCGGCGGCGCTGTTCCCGTCCAGGAAGCCCAGCAGCTCCTCCAGCGCCTCCGGGATGGCCCCGCCGCGCTGGCTGACACCGGGAAAGCTGCTCAGAGCGTTCCCATACACCGCCAGGCAGGAGACCGCCGTGGACGCCGGCGTCTCGTAGTTCAGCTTGGACTCCGCCCCACCGGGGATGCCCGCCGCCAGGGCGATCATCAGCGCCAGCATCGCCAACGCCGTCAGCATTTTCTTCATTGTCGCACCGCCTCCCGCAGTCCTTCGCGTCCTCGTTCATCAAAGCCATTGATTTGGGGAATACTATCTGCCGAAAATGCCGAAGGATGAATCCGCTCGGCACCCATTCATGTTTTTGCGCAGGGAGGGAACATCATGGAGCGAGTCGCGCGCCGGGTCAAGCGCGTCCTTGCGGCCTATCGCGAAAGCGGCGCGCCGACGGCGGCGGCGTCCCTGGCCTACTTCCTGCTGTTGAGCCTGTTCCCTGTGCTGCTCTGCGTCAACCACGTCGTCGGAAGCTTCCACAGGGACCTCCGGACCCTGATCGAGCCGGTGGTCCCCCTGCTGCCCGGGCCGCTGCCGGAGCTCCTCTTCGCCTTCCTGGACCGCGCCGCCGAGGGACGCTCGCCCCTCCTCTTCTGGGCGTCCCTGCTGGCGGCGATCTCCTCCGGCTCCGCGGGGCTGCGTGCCATCCTCCGGGTGATGGACGGCCTCTATCGCCGCCCCGCCCCCGCGCCGGTCAAGCGCGGCATCCAGAGCGCGCTGCTGTCGCTGCTGCTCCTGCTGGCGGTCTACCTGTCCGTGGCGGTGATCCTCACCGGCGACTCGTTCTTCGCGCTGCTGCAAGCGCGGCTTCCGACCCGCCTGGCCTCGGCGCTGGCCCTCGGAACGGTCTCCCGGCTGTGGGTCCCGCTGCGCTACGCGCTGCTGTTCTGCGCGGTGCTGCTGCTGGTGCTGACGGTCTACCGGGCCGGGACGCCAAGGGATGTGCCTATGATAAAACTGCTGGCCGCCGCGTCGCTCTCCGCGCTGGCGATGGCGGTGTGCTCGGCGCTGTTCAGCGGCTTCGTGGGCATGAGCGCCCGCTATGCGCTGCTCTACGGGGCCCTCGCCTCGCTGGTCACGGTGATGGTCTGGCTGTACTGGTGCGGCTACATCCTGCTGTTCGGGGCCTTGGTCACCAGCTGCCTGTGATCGTTTTCCCCATTATACCCTTCCCCTCTGCCCGTTGTAAATACCCGTTTTGCCCGCCTGCCATAATCGAACACGGCATGTCAAAACCGTGAAATCTCCTCCGTTTGCCTTGACAAGAACATATGTTCGATATTATAATCAAGGCATCAAGGGCGCGCCATGAGAACCGGCGCGCCGGGGAGGAACCATGAAAGACATCTTTGGCAACGCGATACAAAAGAAGCGGCGCGGCCTGTGCAAGCGCTGCGCCTTTACGGGCTACCGGCCCCAGAAGATGCCCTGGGGCTTCGACGAGATGGACCCCACCTGCCTGGAGTTCAAGTTCCGGCTGCGGGAGTCCCTGGAGTACCTGATCGGCATGGGCTACGCGGACTTCCTGTCCGGGGCGGCCCTGGGCTTCGACCTGATGGCCTCGGAGATCGTGCTGTCCCTGCGGGAGAAGTACCCGTGGGTCCGGCTGATCATGGTCATCCCCTTCGACGGCCAGGCGGACCGCTGGACGCCGGAGCAGCGCAGCCGCCGGGAGGCCATCATCGAGGCATCGGACAAGGTCGTGCGCATCAGCCACGCCTACGACAAGGGCGTGTTCTTCCGGCGCAACCACTTCCTGGTGGATTCCGCCGACCTGCTGCTGGCGGCCTACGACGGCCAGCCCGGCGGCACGGCGGCCACCGTGGCCTATGCCCACGCCCGGGGCGTGCGGGTGCTCCGGCTGCCCCCGGTGCGGCGGGCTGAATCGCGCGCGGCGGGTTGAAGGGCCCCCGGGCCGTGAGTTCAAGGGCGGCCCGTTTATTACAGCACTGTTACACACTTGACTTTCCGCCGGATTACTGGATTTTGGGGCGAGCCTGCGCTATAATGACGCTGCGTGCCCCGGCAAAGGAGGAAGAGCGCCATGGACGACGGCGAGATCCTCGCGCCAAGCGACGATCGGCCCCCGGTCGAGGACATGCAGATTGCCAATATGGATGGCATCGACTACGTGACCCTGCTCATGGAGAGCAGGATCATGCAGCTTACATAGTATCAATCGGAGGAACGGTCGCCATGCGCATACTGATACTGAACGGCTCCCCCGCCGGAAAGGACAGCATCACGCTGTTCACGGCGCAATACATCGAGTCCCGCTTCCCCGCCCACAGCTTCGAGACGCTGCACGTGGGCCAGCGCATCCGCGCCATGGAGAAGGACTTCGCGCCCTGCAGGGAGGCGCTGGAGCGCGCGGACCTGATCCTGTTCTGCTACCCGGTGTACACCTTCCTGGCGCCCGCGCAGCTGCACCGGTTCATCGAGCTGATGAAGGCCAGCGGCGTGGACTTCACCGGCAAGTGGGCCACCCAGCTGACCACCTCCAAGCACTTCTACGACGTCACGGCCCACCGGTTCATCCAGGACAACTGCGAGGACATGGGCCTGCGCTACGTCCGCGGGCTCTCTGCGGACATGGACGACCTGCTGAGCGAGAAGGGCCGTGCCCAGGCGCTGGACTTCTTCCGCTTCACGCTCCAGAGCATGGAACGGGGCTGGCAGGAGCCGGCGCTCCGCCGCGCTTCTCAGTCCGCCCCGGTTCGGCTGGCCGACGCCGCCGCCGACGCCTACGAGATTCCCTCCCCGAAGCGCGTGGTGATCGTCTCCGACCTGCCCGAGGACTCCGCCGACCCGGCCCACGCCCGCCTGCGAGCCATGCGGGACCGGCTGGCGGCCCGGCTGGGCAACGCCGAGGTCGCCCTGATGGATGTCAGCGCCTTCCCCTTCGCCGGGGGCTGCCTGGGCTGCTTCCACTGCGCCGCGGACGGCCAGTGCGTCTACAGGGACGGCTTCGACCGCTGGCTGCGGGAGAACATACAGACCGCCGACGCCATCATCTACGCCTACGTCATCCGGGACCACTCCATGGGTAGCCGCTTCAAGCTGTTCGACGACCGGCAATTCTGCAACGGGCACCGCACCGTCACCATGGGCAAGCCCGTGGGCTACCTGGTGGACGGGCACCTGGACGACGAGCCGAACCTGCGCATGCTGATGGAATCCCGGGCCCAGGTGGGCGGCAACTTCCTGGCGGGCATCGCCACGGACCAGGCCGACCCCAACGCCGAGGTGGACCGCCTGGCGGGCACGCTGCTGTGGTCCCTGGAGCACGACTACCAGCCGCCCCAGAACTTCTTTGGCGTGGGCGGGTTGAAGATCTTCCGGGACCTGATCTACCAGATGCGGGGCATGATGCGGGCCGACCACAAGTTCTACAAGGCCCACGGCTTCTACGACTTCCCTCAGAAGCGCCGGGGCCGCATCGCCGCCATGTACCTGGTCGGCGCGATGATGAACAACAAGAAGCTCCGGGGCAAGCTGGGCGGCAAAATGACCGAGGGCATGACCATGCCCTACCGGAAGGTCCTCGAGAAGGAAGCCGGGGATGCCGACAAGCAAGGTTGACCCAACGCAGAGCGGAGGCCGCGATGAGATTTCATCGCGGCCTCCGCCCATTGTTGTGTTTTTCATAATTTGGAAGGCAGAGTCCTTCCGGGCCGGCGGGCTTTAGCAAAACGCACCGCCGTTCCTTTCAGGGGTTATCCCCGATTTTTCCGCCCCGGGGCCATTCGGCCACAGGCCAGCACGCCGACCATCAGCAGCACCGGGAAGCCCACCGCCGCCAGGATGCCCAGCTTCAGGTTGTCGGAGAAGGCGCTGGACACCAGGCCCACCAGGGTCGGTCCGCCGGAGCAGCCGATGTCTCCGCCCAGGGCCAGCAGCGCGAACAGCGCCGTGCCGCCCCGGGGCAGCGCCGCGGCCGCCTTGCTGAAGCTGCCCGGCCACATGATGCCCACGGACAGGCCGCACAGGGCGCAGCCCACCAGGTTCACCACCGGCGAGGGCACCAGGGAGATGCACAGATAGGAGAAGACGCACAGCAGGCAGCTGCCCACCATGAAGCTGTCCAGGTTGATCCTGTGGCCGTACTTGCCGTAGAAGGCCCGGGCGCCGCCCATCAGTATCGCGAAGGCCATCGGTCCGGCCAGGTCGCCCGCGGTCTTGGAGATGTTCAGGCCCTTCTCCGCGAAGGTGGAGGCCCACTGGCTCACCGCCTGCTCGCTGGCGCCGGAGCAGATCATCATGATCAGCAGCACCCAGAACAGCTTCATGCCGAAGAGCTCCCTCAGGCTCATGCCCTTTTCGCCCTCCTGGATCAACGGCGCGATGGGCACCCGGGCAAAGGCGAAGATGTTCGCCAGGGGCACCAGCGCCCAGATCAGCGCCAGCAGCTTCCAGTTGCCGATGCCGAAGGCCCGGAAGAACAGCGTGGAGAGCAGCACCACGCCCACGTGGCCCCAGCAGTAGAAGGAGTGCAGCATGCTCATGGCCTTTTCCTTGTTGTCCGAGGGGCAGGCCTCCACCACAGGGCTGACCAGCACCTCCAGCAGGCCGCCGCCGATGGCGTAGATGATCACGCAGATCAGTATGCCGCCGAAGGCCCCGGGCACGATCTCCGGCAGCACCGTCAGCAGTACGAGGCCCGCCGCCGAGAACACGTGGGCCAGTATCAGCGACGCCCGGTAACCGATCCTGTCCACAAAGGTGACGGAGGCCAGGTCCACCAGCAGCTGCACGCCGAAGTTCAGCGTCACCAGCAGGGTGATCTGCGCCAGGGGGATGCCGTAGCTGCGCTGGAAGGTCAAAAACAGCAGCGGCACGAAGTTGTTCACGATGGCCTGCACGATGTACCCCACGAAGCAGGCGACGATGGTCCGGTTGTAGTTCTTGTTCTTCTCCATAGTTCAATACCTCGACAGACTTTGGTCTGTAATAGCCCCATCAGACCGAAGTCCGGGAATCCTTCAGCGCCCGGTTCAGCAGGAACAGCGCAAACAGCGCGCCGCAGGCCTCGCCCACCGGCAGCGCCGCGGCCAGGCCCACCTCTCCGAACAGCCTGTCCAGCAGGAACATGAAGGGGATGTAGAACACCAGCTCCCGCACGAAGGCGTGCAGCATGGTCTCCTTGCCGCGGCCCATGGCCTGCATGCAGTAGGAGGTGTGGTAGTTGATGAACTGCACCGGCGAGGCCACACAGCGTATCCTCAAAAACAGCGTGGCGTAGCCCACCGTCATCAGGGCCAGCTCCACGTCCCCCGCCGAGGTGCTCAAAAACAGCCGCGCGGCCTGACTGGCAAACACCTCAAAAATCGCGATGCAGGCCACAGACACCAGCAGGCCCGTGCGCCGCGCCAGGTCGATGACGTCCTTCATGCGGCGGTGGTTGCCGGAGGAGTAGTTGTAGGCCACGATGGGCAGCATGCCCTGGCAGATGCCGATGTTGATGGCGTTGGGCACCCGCTCCACCTTCATGACGATGCCCATGCCCGCCAGCACGAGGTCGTTGTGGGCGGCGGCGATGATGTTCACGCAGATGTTCGCCGCGTCGAACAGCCCGGTCAGGATCGCCGAAGGCACGCCCACGGCGAACAGCGCCTTCACCTGCGCCTTCTCCAGGGCGCGGGCCCCCTTGAAGCTCAGGCTCAGGGGCGCGTCGCCAGAGGCCCTGCGGTAGGCCAGCAGCAGGTACAGGCAGGCCACAGTGTTGGACAGCGCCGTGGCGATGGCCGCGCCGGTGACCTCCTGGCCCCGGGGCAGCAGCACGAACATGAACAGCGGGTCCAGCGCCACGTTCAGCAGGCCGCCCATGCTCAGGCCGATGCTGGCCTGGCTGGAGAAGCCCGCGTTGCGCAGCAGGTGCGCCAGCGTCATGGACAGTATGCTGGGCAGGCTGCCGAGCACGATGACGATCAGGGCATAGCTGCGGGCATAGCCCAGGGTGTCGTCGGAGGCGCCGAGGAAGCGGAGGATCGGGTCCAGGAACAGCCCGATCAGCGCCGAATAGACCAGCGCCACGCCCAGCGCACCGTAGAAGCCGAAGGCGCTCACCTTTTTCGCCGAATCCAGCTCCTGCCGGCCCATCAGCCGGGCCACCAGGCTGCCGCCGCCAATGCCGAACAGGTTCGACAGCGCCACGTTCATCATCACCATCGTCAGCGTCAGCGTCGTGGCCGCCATCATGTAGGAGTTGCCCGTCCGACCGATGAAGAAGGCGTCCACCATGTTGTAGATCAGGTTGATGATCTGGCTGATGATGGTGGGAATCGCCATGGCAAACAGCGCCCGTCCCACCGGCGCGTCGGCGAAGAGCTCCTGCTTGCTCATATTCTGTCTTTTCATATATATCCCGCCGTTTCCTGTCTGGATGCGGCCGCCGCGTTTGCGGTCCGCATGGCGTTATTATAGCAAACAGGGCGGCGAAATGTCTGTAACGGCGATTTTAAATCTGGCTGAAAATCAGAGACTTCGCCACCCACCGAAGCGTCGTGAGCGCAATATACCATATGGTAACATCAGCGGCCTTGACAGCCCCATACACGCATAATACAATGGTCGAAAAGACATATTCCGCTGACCTTCAAAGGAGAACTCCATGCAAAGCAAAGCCCCCGCCGAGAACAAGATGGGCGTCATGCCCATTCCAAAGCTGATACTGAACATGTCCCTGCCGATGATCCTGTCTATGCTGGTGCAGGCGCTCTACAACGTGGTGGACAGCTACTTCGTCGCCCGCTTCGAGCAGGACGCCCTCACGGCGGTCTCACTGGCCTTCCCGGCCCAGAACCTGATGATCGGCGTGGCCACGGGCACGGCGGTGGGCGTCAACGCCCTGCTCTCCCGGGCGCTGGGCGAGAAGAACCCGAAGCTGGCCAACCAGATCGCCGAGAACGGCGTGTTCCTGGCGCTGGTGGGCTACGCGGTATTCCTGCTGTTCGGCCTGTTCGGCGTGCGGCACTTCTTCGCCGCCCAGACGGACGTGGCCAAGATCGTGGGCTACGGCATGGACTACCTGACGGTCATCTGCTGCTTCAGCTTCGGCGTGTTCGGCCAGATCATGTTCGAGCGGTTGATGCAGTCCACCGGCCGCACGATCTACACCATGTTCACCCAGGGCATCGGCGCCATCATCAACATCATCCTCGACCCCGTATTCATCTTCGTGTTCCACCAGGGCGCGAAGGGCGCGGCCATCGCCACGGTCATCGGCCAGATCATCGCCTTCGGCCTGGCCGTCACGCTGAACCACCTGAAGAACGCGGACATCCAGCTGAACCTGCGCAAGTTCCGCCCGAGCCCGCGCCTGATCGGCCGCATCTACGCCATCGGCGTGCCTTCCATCCTGATGGTGGCCATCGGCTCGATCATGACCTTCCTGATGAACATCATCCTGATCTCCTACACCGCCGCGAAGGAGCTCTCCGCCACGGTGTTCGGCGTCTACTTCAAGCTGAACAGCTTCGTGTTCATGCCGGTGTTCGGCCTGAACAACGGCATCATCCCCATCATCGCCTACAACTACGGCGCGCGCAACCGCCGCCGGATGATGGAGGCCGTGAAGCTGGCGGTGATCTTCGCGGCCAGCTACATCCTGCTGGGCATGCTGGCCTTCATGCTGATCCCCGGTCCGCTGTTGAAGATCTTCAACGCCTCCCCGGACATGCTGAGGGTAGGCATCCCCGCCATCCGCATCATCGGCAGCACGTTCCTGTTCGCGGGCACCTGCATCGCCATGGGCTCGGTGTTCCAGGCCCTGGGCTACGGCACCTATTCGATGATCGTGTCCTTCGCCCGCCAGCTGGTGGTGCTGCTGCCCTCGGCGTACCTGCTGGCCCGCGCCGGCCTGAGCACCGGCAACGACACGCTGGTCTGGTACTCCTTCCCCATCGCCGAGATCGCCTCCCTGCTCACGACGCTGATCCTGTTCCGGCGTCTGTACAAGAACGTGATCGAGCCGATCCCGGAGGGGAACGCGTAGAGAATACTCCGCAAAAGCGACCTAAACGCAGAAGATCCTTCGCTTCGCTCAGGATGACGCCGATACCCTTGTCATCCCGGGTGAAGCGGGGGATCTTCTTCATTTTTCCTATTTGAGATTATTGCCGCGCGCTTGTCAAAGGCACAAAGTATATCTCTGTGTTCCGGCCTTCGTCACCGCCTGCCGCCGAACAGCCCGCCGGTGAGCTCGCCGGCGCGGGTCTTTACCTTCTGCCACGCGCCCTTGAAGCTGCCGGTGGAGACCAGGGCGTAGGCCAGCGCCGCCAGCGCTGCGAGGCCCACCGCCCAGCCGACGCCCCGGGCCACCGCGGAGCCCTTGGCGCTCTTCGCGCCTTCGGCCTTGGCTCCGCCGCCGTAGAGGACGTCGTCCAGCACCTCGGCGATGTAGGCCGCGGCCTCCTGGGCCTTCTCCTTTTCGATCTCGTGGGTGCCGAACTCCAGCAGCAGGGCGTGGGGATACAGCTCCTGGTTGTAGTTGCCCTTGCCGATGAAGATGTCCTTGATCAGGCCGGGATACTTCTCGTCCGCGGCGGCCTTGATCTGCTGGGCGAAGGCCTTGTTCTCGGCGGAATTCTGGTTGTTGCGGCCCACGAACAGCCGCACCTTGCTGATGTCCTCGCCGTCCACCTCTGTCTCGTACTGCTCAGCGGGCACGGCGTCCCGGTGGATGTCCAGCAGCGCGTCCGGGCCCTGCTTCAGCAGCTCCTCCGCCGTGCGCCGCGAGCGGCTGTAGGCATCGGCGTCGTGGGGCAGGAAGGTCTCCTTGGAGTAGACCGCCTCGATGCCCCGCTCCTCGAGGGCCTCCTTCAGGCTGTCGCCCACGTCGTAGATGCCGGCGTCCTCCCACTTGGAGGCCGTTCCATCGCTTGGCTCGTAGCTTTCATCGCTGTGCGTGGAATACATGGCGATCAGCTTCCTGCCGTCGTCCGCCGCGTCCTCGGCCAGGGCGGCGAAGGCAGCCTCGGCGTCCGCCTCCCGGGCGGGGCCGAGGTACTCCGCCATGGCGGTCTGGGCGGCGTCGTCCACGCTGACCACGCGGTACCAGCCGTCGTCCCCGGAGATGTACTCATCCCCCTCGTACATGCGCCCGGCCCGCTGGGTCAGGGCGTTTCCGTCGCCGTCCAGCAGCGTGTACAAGCAGTCGCCGTCCATCTCCGCCAGCGCGGGAAGGGCGGCCAGCGCCATTGCCGCCGCCAGCGCGGCGATTCTCAGAAGCGCCGGCCTCATCGCTGCTCCCTCCTGACGAAGTCCCCGTTCCTGAACTCCCGGGTGGGCTTGCGGCGGCCCCGGGAGGCGCGCTCCAGTATCTCGCCCAGCAGCTCGCTGATCAGCACCGCCAGCAGGCCCGCGATCACGATCGCGTCGAAGCCGCCTGCACCGCCCAGCGCCAGCCGCTGGTGAGCGCCCATGGCGTTGGCGTAGCCCCAGTTGGCCAGGTCCGCCAGCATCACGCCCAACGTGCCCGCGATGAACGCGCCGCGCCGGGAGCGACCGAACACGTAGGCGATCAGGCCGGCGGCAATGCCGTAGGCATAGATCGGGTCGATGGTCATGCTCTCCGGCTCGTCCGGCAGCAGCCGGCCCAGCGAGAACACCGCCACGCCGGTCAGCAGCGCCGCCAGCAGGCTGCGGGCCCGCTCGATGAAGGTGTCGGCCTTCGCCCACAGGGTGACGCACAGCGCCAGCGGGATGAGCGCGCCGCCGATGTTGAAGGCGAAGGTCTCCGTCACCCGGATGTCCGGCACGAAGCCGCCCGCGATGATCAGCGCGATGAACAGTATCGCCTGCCGGTCCGTCAGGCGCAGCCGGTCCAGCACCCGCTGGCCTACGCCGAACAGGATCAGCAGGCCCGTGAGGATCAGGAGTATAAAGCCGATGGTCATGCGATTCCCTCCGAATCATGAAATGGTGAGGTTTGGTTTCGGAGGTAGTATGAGCCGGCGGTGGGAAAATTATGAACGCTGCGAAAAACCGGCGCGCCGCGCCGGAGTCAGATGATTGTCGATACGCTTCTTTGGAGCCCGCCATCCTATGTACAATTCCAACACAAAGGGACTGTCTCTAAACAACAAATCGCGAAGGAATCATCAGGCAATGATTCAGAAAACACCGTAGGGGCGCCATAATTGGCGCCCGCAGCGGAAGGTCCGCTCCCAGCGGAAGGTCCGCTCCCAACGGCATTTCTGCCGTCCCTACGAATGGATTCTGCAATGTTGTTTGTTTTGAGACAGTCCCTTGATTCTACCTGTTTTTCCAAATCCAGAGTCAGTTCTTACAGCTCTCAAACGTCTCCGTCAGGCCCGCCCGCAGATCGTAGCCCGGCCTCCAGCCGAGGGACTCCAGCTTCGCGGGATTGAGCACGGCCCGGGTGACCTGGGTGTAGCCGGCCCGCTCCGCCTCCGGGGGCAGGTCGAAGGTGACCTTCACGCCGGCGATGTCCGCGAGGATCTCCGCGTACTGGCGAATCGACGCGATCGAGCCGCGGTTTGCCACGTTGTAGGCCTCGGCCTTCGCGCCCTTGGCCAGCAGCGTCAGCAGCGCGGCGACGGCGTCGGCCACGTAGCAGAAGGAGCGCACCTGGCTGCCGGCGCTCTTCATCACGATGTCCTCCCCCGCCAGCGCCTTGCGGATGAACTGGGCGTCCGCGCGGCTGTTGGTGGCCGTGAAGGTGGGCCCGTAGACGTGGCACAGGCGCGCCACCACCGCGTCCACGCCGTGCTGGGCGGCGTAGGCTGCGCACAGCGTCTCCGCGGCGCGCTTGCTCTCCGGATAGCAGGAGCGGGGCTTCATGGTGTCGATCCAGCCCTGGTCTCCCTCGGAGAAGCCCTCCTCGAACACCGGGTTCTCGCCGTAGATTTCCCCCGTGGAGAGCATCAGGAATCGCCCATGTCCCTGGCCGCGCAGGTGTTCCAGCAGCTGCATCGTGCCGAACAGGTTGGCCTGCATCGTGCCCACCGGGTCGGTGGAATAGGCCAGCGGGTGGGCGCTGGTGGCGGCGTGAACGACGTAGTCCGGCTCAAAGTCCAGCGCGACGTGCTTCGTGGCGTCGTAGGGCACGTAGTGGAAGCAGGGCCACTCCGTCGCCTCGCCGAAGCGGGCGCGCACCCCCGCCTCGCTGCGCCCCGCGGCGTAGAGCTCGATTCCCGCGCCTCGCGTCGCGTTCAGCCGCAGCAGCGCGTCCATCAGAAACGACCCCACCAGGCCGGTGGCGCCGGTGATCAGCACCCGGCTGCCGTAGAGCGCCTCCAGCCCGACGGCCCCGTCCAGGGCGGCGTCCAGGCCGCGCGCGTAGAATTCCCGATTGAACATATCGCACCTCGCTTGTGATTCACCCCCGGATCACACGTCCATTTCCATTCTCAGGTAGGCCTTGAACAGCTCCAGGTCGTCCTTGCTGGTTAGCTTGATGTTCTTGTCCGACCCGGCGGCGAAGTACAGCGTCTCGCCCAGGTCCACCATCATGGTGTTGGTGTAGGCAGAGCCGTAGATGCCGATCTCCTCGGCGAAGGCCCGCTTGTAGGACCTCAGCAGAAGGTCGTAGCGGTAGGCCTGGGGGGTCGCCACCTTGCGCAGGGTCTCCCGGGGGATGTACTGCCGGGTGGTGAACTCGTCGGTCTTGACGAAGATCTGCTCGTTGTAGGGGGTGGAGGTCACGCCGTTGCCGTGGAGCCGGCACACCCGCAGGATGTCCGACAGCACGCCGGAATCCACCATGGGCCGGATGCCGTCGTGGATGATGGCGATGTCGTCGCCCTTGAGCTCGCCCTCGAGGTTGTACACGCCGTTGCGGATGGACTCCTGGCCGGTGGACCCGCCGGGGGCGATCCACTTCAGCTTGGTGATGCCGTACTGCTCCGCGTAGTCGCGCAGGGTCTCCTCCCAGCCCTCCAGGCACACCACCTCGATGGCGTCGATCTCCGGGTGCTTCTGAAAGCCCTCCAGCGTGTAGATGATCACGGGCTTTCCGTAGATGTGGATAAACTGCTTGGGTATGTCCATGTTCATCCGGCTGCCCACGCCGCCGGCGATGATGATCGCAACGTTCATTCGCCCATCTCCCTCGTATGTTCCTTCGCGTTTCGCCGTCTTTGCGTATCGGGAAGCGCCTGCCGCGAGGCCCTGTCAGTCGGCAAACCGCTTCCGGCTGCCCAGCCGCTCGATGATGTAGTCGCAGGCCGCGTCCGCCGCATGCCCGGTCTCGTAATAGCCGAAGTATTCCCGGATCGCGGCGCAGTTCTCCCGGGCCTTCTCCGGGGTCAGGCCCTCGATCAGCGCCTCCAGCTCCCCCTGGTTGTGGGCGAGCATGAACGGCGTGTCGTGCACGTCGAAGTAGACGCCCCGGGTGGCCACGTACTCCTCCCAGTCCGGGATGTAGAACAGCGCGGGCAGGTCGCGGATGATGAAGTCCATGGCGCAGGAGGAGTAGTCCGTCAGCACCATGTCCGCCGCCAGCAGCAGCTCCGCCATGTCCTCGTAGTCCGTCACGTTCACGATCCTGTCCTGCACGGCCTCGAGGTCGATGCCCGCGGACAGGTAGTGGGCCCGGAACAGGCACAGCCACTTTTCCCCGGTCCTGGACTCCAGGCAGCGCAGCGTGCGGTCCAGGTCCATCTGGGCGCTCTTGGGCAGCACATCGGCGTTGTCCCGATAGGTGGGGGCGTACAGCAGCAGCTTCACGCCCGGCGCGATGCCCAGCTTTTCCCGCACGCGGCGGATCTGCTCCGGGTCGCTCTTCACCAGGATGTCGTTCCTCGGGGCCCCCGCCTTGATGTACTCGCCCTTGTAGTGGAAGGCCGTGCGGAACAGGCCCTCGCCGAACTTCGAGCCGGTCATGACCCGCGCACACTGCTCCTCGATGCGCTTATCCCCGGGAATATTCAGATCGTAGCAAATCTTCTTGATTGCCCGGTCCCCATGCCAGGTCTGAATGTAAAATTGTCTTCCCTTCGCCAAGCGCAGGAACCCATGCTTTGTAAAGTTGTCCACCCAAACCCGCGCCGTGGCCAACTCGTACAGCGATTCCTTTTTCTTGTAATACACGGGGCGCACGTAGTCCGGCACACTGTCCCTCAGCCGCGCCATGGCTTCCTTGTTGAAAAGCCATACGATCTTGGCCTGCGGGCACCGTTCGTGCAACCGCTCTGAAATGCTTCGGGGGTTGTCGCCATAGGAGCGTCCCCGAAAACAGCAGAAAACCACCTTGTTGGGATTGATACCCTTGAATGTGCGGCAGTACCAGACCACAAGCCTTCGGTAGTGCTCTGCCAGCCAGGGATAATCATCGATCCTGCTCATCGCTTTCCTCAACCTCTTTGCGCCGGCTTGTATTCATAGACCGAGAAATGATGGTGATCGCCTCGCTTTTCCGGCGGTGGAAGCTGCATATAATCCCCGTACAGATTTTTCAAATACTGATGCGTATCCGCGGGGGCGTTGTACAGCTTTCCTTCAAACGACACCTTCACAGGATCGCCGTACCCTTCGCGGCGGATATACTCTTCCACCGTGTGAAAATTGCTGGTTACGACGCCCACATACTCACATGCGTCATATTTGTACTTCAATGCTGTTTTCAAGAGCAGGCGGTTCCAAAAGCGATACCCCATCAGCTTCGCCACCGGCCTTGCCATGACCCTGAGCACCTTTGTGTAGTGCATCTTCCCGGAAACCCCCTGGAAATAGGCGAGCTTGCGCATGGTGATCAGCCCGCTGGCGATCCAGTAATGCCAGCGCACCTTTTTGGGGCTCGTGGGCAATCCTTCAATTGGAAAAACATCGACAAAGAGATTGGTATAATACGCCGCCTTTCCATCCTTCGAGCGGCTGTAGAGAATATATCGCTTGTCGCAAAGGCGCACAAAACCAGCAGCGTGAGGCACGGGACCAAAGGGAGAAGCGATCTCGACGTGATCGTTCAAAACGCCCTGAGTCATCTCAATCAGCCTGTCCACATCAGGCCGGGGCATGTTCACATCAATATCATCGTCCCACGGAATAAACCCTTTATGACGAACGGCGCCCAGCAGCGTCCCACCGGAAAGATAATAGATCAGCCCGTTTTTTTCGCAGAATTCCACCAGCGTATCCAGCATCTCCAGCTGGACCCTGCGCATCTCCTCCCTGCCTATCTCCCGTCCCAGTGTGTTTTTGTCAATCGTCAGGGTATCAACAATCATGCGCCAAACTCCTTTGGAATATATTCTCACCTATCAATTATAACATGACTGCCTACAAAAAACAAGCCGAATCCTCGATACTGAGATTCTCACAAGAAGCAGATTCGAAACTACCAACATTAATTACATAGTGCATTAATCATTCCAGGTCATGATAGAATCTGTTGTATTATAATCATCAAAGTTATTAACGGACTCAGCCCACGCACGCAAAGCGGCGAAGGGCAAACCGCCTGCCCTTCGCCGCCTCGGCTCATATTTCCCATGCCGACGCCGTCACGCCGTCTTTTTGACGGAAATCTTGTCCGACACCAGGGCGATGAACTCGCCGTTGGTGGGCTTGTCCTCCCGCTTGAACACCTTGTAGCCGTACATCTGGTTCACGGTCTCGAGCCTCCCCCGCGTCCAGGCCACCTCGATGGCGTGGCGCATGGCCCGCTCCACCTTGCTGGCGGAGGTCTCGTACTTGCGGGCGATGCCGGGGTACAGCTCCTTGGTGATGCGGTTGATCACGTCGTGGTTCTCCAGCACCATCCGCACCGCCTCTCGCAGATACTGGTAGCCCTTGATGTGGGCGGGGATGCCCAGCGTCAGGAAGAGGTTGGTGATCTGCTCGTCCACCGACTCCCGCTCCCCCTCCGGGAGGGCGTCGGCGGCGACGGACCGGGGCGCGTCCCGGGCGATCTCCACGATGCGCTCGTAGAGCAGGTTCATGTCGAAGGGCTTGACCATGTAATAGCTGGCCCCCAGGCGGATGGCCCGCATGATGAAGTCGTCCCGGGCCAGCCCGGTGAGCACGATCACTCGGGGACGGACGGCCTCCTCCATCGCGCCCAGGGCCTCGAGGATCATAAAGCCGTCCCGCCGGGGCATGATGATGTCCATCACCAGTATCTCCGGCACGTGCTGCCGCACCGCGTCGGGCACCTCCATGCCGTCGGAGACCGCCGCCACCAGCTCGATGTCCGGCTTGCGCTCCAGAAAATCTGACAGCAGGCGCAGTATATTCAGGTTGTCGTCCGCCAGCATCACGCGTATCCTGTCCATAATCCCATCATCCTTTCAACGTATGCCGCTGAAACTGTATATGCAGGCACACGCGGGATTATGCGTCACAGCCGCCCGGGTTTGTCGATTGACGGCAAACCCAGACGCAAAAGAGGTCCGACTTCCCGGCGGGGAAACCCGCCGCGGGCGGCAGCCGTCACCTCCAGCTTCCGTACAGCCGTCCGTCGCAGCCCTCCCTCCGGGGCGGGCGTGGCCGGCAGGGCTCCGGCGGGCAGGGCGGGGGCAGGCACCGCTCCCGCCGGTCGCAGGGCCCGGGCCGCCATCCGTCACGATGGACGCACACCGTCAGGTTGCCGCAGTCGTCCACTCCCAGCAGCACCTCGACCCGCTCCCCGGGCCGGCAGGGGTTTTCAAAGGTTACGCGCTTGCACTGGCCCGGCGGTCCCCCGCGGCCGTGCCCTTCGTCGAACATCGGAAGCCGCACACACCTGTCGCGCTCGCAGGCGGGCCCGATGGTCGGATACAGCGGCATGGAATCATAATACATAGCTTGCACGCCTCACTCTCCCGGCGCGGATCTGCCCGCGCCGCGCACTGACCGATACCGGTCATGATACCACTATGCCACTGGAAAGCGTTGCGTTCCGGTTGAAATCAAGCCCCGTTTGTGCTAAAATATGCGGGCAAACACGGGGAGGGTGCGACATGAAGGAAACGCTCCGCTCAGAGCTGAAGAACACGCTGTTGATCGTCACGGGCCTGCTGGTGGCCGCGGTGGCCTATCGGATGTACCTGATTCCCAACCAGGTCGTCGCCGGGGGCTTCACCGGCGTGGGCCAGCTGCTGAACCACCTGCTGGGCATCAGCGTCGGCACGGTGAACATACTGCTGAACGCGCCGCTGTTCCTGGTTTCAATGAAGTCCATGGGCCTGAAGTTCGGCATCCGCTCGCTGATCGCCATGTTCGCCCTGTCGCTGCTCATCGACCACATTCCCCTGCCCCCCGCCACCGACGACATGCTGCTGGCCTCCGTCTATGGCGGCGCGATCAGCGGCATCGGCTTCGGCCTGGTGCTGCGGGGCAACGCCACCACCGGCGGCACAGACATGCTCGCCTCTCTGATGCACAGGCTCATCCCCGTGCTGCGGGTCAGCTACGGCATCTTCCTGTTCGACGGCCTGGTGATCATCGCCAGCGCCTTCGCCTTTGAGCCCCAGGCCGCCATGTACGGCCTGATCAGCACCTTCCTGTGCAACGTGATGGTGGACCTGGTGCTGGAGGGCCCCAACTCCGCCCAGTCCTACTTCATCATCTCCGACAAGAGCACCGAGATCGCCGAAAAGGTGCTGAAGGAGCTGGACCGGGGTGTCACCGCGCTGGACGCCATGGGCATGTACAGCCACACCGAGAAGAAGGTGCTGCTGTGCGTGGTCAACCGCTTTGAATCCATGCGCCTGCGCCGGATCATCTTCTCCGTGGATCCCCGGGCCTTCGTCATCTCCAACAAGGCCCACGAGGTGCTGGGCGAGGGCTTCAAGTCGGCATAGTGAACGTCGGCCCGTCCCAGCCGAACCCGATCACCGGGAAGCATTTCGTGTTTCCAATTATGCACAATTACAGATTGAGCCGGGACTGTCTCAAAACAAAAATGCGAAGCAACCATCGGGCGAAGATTCAGAAAACACCGTAGGGGCGCCATAATTGGCGCCCGCGGCGGAAGGTCCGCTCCCAGCGGAAGGTCCGCTCCCAACGACATTTCTGCCGTCCCTACGAATGGATTCTGCAATGTTGTTTGTTTTGAGACAGTCCCCTTTATATTGCTTTTCAGTCACCGAAGCCTGTTCGGCTTTCGCTCCGGGAACACGACCTCGTGCGTTTTCCCGTCGTCGATCATCCCGATGAAATCCCCTTCGACCTCCTTGCCGTCCAGCGTCACGCGGGCGGCTTTTTTGTCGCAGACCAGGCGATAGCAACTGCTGCCGAAGGGCACAGTGACGCATGCCCGGGGCCAGTCGCCCAGCAGGGCGCTCAGCCGCACGCGGTCCTCCCGGCGCTCGTAGCCCAGCAGCCCCAGCAGGCACACATACATCCAGGCCGCGGACCCGGTGTACCACGTCCAGCCGCCCCGCCCGGGGACCTCGGGCCGGTCGTACACGTCGGCGGCCATCACATAGGGCTCGACCCGATAGCGCAGCACCTTCTCCGGCGTATCCGCATGATTGAAGGGCAGCAGCATGCGCAGCGCCCGGTGGGCCCGTTCGCCGTCGCCCATGCGGATCATCGCCAGCAGCAGCCACAGCGCGCCGTGGGTGTACTGTCCGCCGTTCTCCCGCACCCCTGGCGGATAGGCCGCGATGTACCCCGGGTCCAGCCCCGCGCCGTCGAAGGGCGGCGTCAGCAGCCGTATGAGGCCGCTTTCCTCGTCCACCAGCAGCTCCCAGGCGGCGTCCATGGCGCGGCGGCAGCGCCAGGGGTCCAGACCGGCCAGCACCGCCCACGCCTGGCTGATGGCGTCGATCCGGCAGGCCGCGCAGGCGGCGCTGCCCAGCGGCGCGCCGTCGTCGGCATAGGCCCGCAGGTACCAATTGCCGTCCCAGCCGAAGTTCTCCACCTCGATGCGCAGCCTTTGGCTCACCTCCGACAGCCAAGCCCTCTCCCCGGCGTCCCCGGCGACCTCCCGGTAGGCGTCGGCGCAGGCGATCCAGAACTCGGACAGCCACACGCTCTCGCCCCGGCCCAGGTTTCCCACCCGGTTCATGCCGTCGTTCCAGTCTCCCGTTCCCATCAGCAGCAGGCCGTGGCTTCCGAACCGCGCCGCCCGGCGCAGCGCCTGCATGCAGTGTCCGTGCAGGGTGTCCACGGCGGCTCCGGGCCGCATCGGGCCATAGACGTCCTCGCGCCCCTCGGGGATCTCCACCGGCTCCAGGTAGGGAATCGCCTCCTCCAGCACCGCCGCGTCCCCGGTCCGGCGCACATAGGCCGCCGTCACCCAAGGCAAAAACAGCAAATCGTCCGACACCCTCGTGCGCACGCCCGTGAAGGGCTCGTGCCACCAGTGGAGCACGTCCCCCTCCTCAAACTGCCGGGCCGCGCAGCGCAGCAGGTGCGCCCGCACCCGCTCCGGCTCGTCCTCGAGCAGCGCCAGCATGTCCTGGAGCTGGTCCCGGAAGCCGTAGGCGCCGCCGGGCTGGTACAGCCCCGCGCGGCCCTGGACCCGGGAGGCGCGGACCTGGTGCAGGAGGAAATCGTTGGTCAGGTGGTTCAGCGCGGCGTCCGGCGTCTCGATGGTCAGGCACTCCTTGCGGGTATTCCGTCGGATCGCTTCAGCTTCTTCCCCATCAGTACCTCCTGCTTCGCGGCCATCCTCCCGCAAATTCGCCGCCCGCGCGAGGGCCGCTTCCGCGTCCCCGGCCCAGCCCAGCGCCAGGTGAAGCGCCTTTTCCTCCCCCTGTCCGAGCCGCACCGGCAGAGCCAGCGACCAGCCCTCGCCCCTGGAGGCGGCCGTCAACCCCATGGGCCGTGGGAAATCGCCGCCGCCCAGCAGCGCCAGCCGACCGGGTCCCGCCTGGGCGCCGGGCTCCGCGAAGGCGAAATAGCCCGCCCCGGGCATCGCGCCGGTGGCCAGGCAGGCGCCGGCCTCGTGCCAGGCGTTCAGTCGGACGGCGTCCCGGGCGTCCGTGCCCATCAGCCAGTTCACGCAGGCCAGCAGCCTGAACCGCCCGGAGCGCAGATTGCGGTTTTCAAGCCGCACCTCGATTCGCGTCTCCGGCAGCGCCTCCGCCTGGGCAAAGCGAACCTTCCCGGCGAGCCGCCGGGTCTCGAAGGCATAACTCGCCGACCGCGCGTCGTATCGGACCTCGAAGGGCATGACCGGTGCGACCCCCGGCAGCAGCGAAAGCGCCTCGCCGCGGGCCTCGTCCAACAGCCACAGCCCGATCCCCCAGCCCTCCCGCAGGGCGTCGTTGCCGTAGGGCGTCAATCGCCCGCTCCGGCTGTTGCCGCTCCAGAAGAAGCCGCCGCCCCGCTCGGAGAGCAGCGCCCCGCCGGCGTCATTTGCCAGGATATTGCACCACGGCGCGGGCGGGAGCCGATCCGGGGCCACGTCCACGGCATAGCCGCCCGCAGGCAGGAAGCCGCCGAAGCCGTTCCAGCCCAGCCGCTCGCCCCGTCTGAGGGTGGACGCGCCGGTGTCCATGGTTCGAAGGGACGCACCCCGAGGCGCGTCCAGCGCCGAGAGCCTGCGGCGCAGCTGGGCATAGAAGTCCCCGCCGGCGTCGAAGGCCGCGCAGGCGCTTCGCTCCAATGCCCGCCGCTGGTCCTCGGTCAGAGCGCCGCCGTCCAGCAGCCAGACGCCTCCGGGCACCCGGCGCAGCCGGTTCAGGTGGGAGGCGGCAATCATCGCCTCCATGGCGTCCCGCAGCGGGCGGGCATAGCCGCCCTCACCGTCGTCCAGCAGCGCCAGGTCCACCTCCAGCCCGAGGGCATGGAAGAAGGCATGGACGCGAACGGCCTCCCGGGCGGCGTCCAGGTCCTCCCCGGACGCGCGCACCAGCAGCAGGGGGCGGTCGCCGGAGAGGCCCAGGGGCCAGAGCAGCTCCGGCGGCACCTCCGCCTCCCCCGGCCTCGGTCCCCGGGCCTGGGCGGCCAGCCTGCCGTCCACCAACAGCGCCGCCATCCGCTGCAGCAGCGCGTGGCCCTCGTCCTTCAGGCCAAGGAAGCCCAGCATCGCCCGGGCCTGCATCGACGCCAGTTGGAAGGCCCGCTCCGCCCGATCGGCGCTCCGGCTCTGCTCCAGCCAAGTCCCGGCCTCGTGTTCCTCCTCCAGCAGCGCCAGGGCAAACGTCACCCGGGCCCTCTGCCCGGGGGCCAGCGCCACCCGCACCCGCAGGGCACTGACGGGGTTCAGCGTATCGCCGATATTCCCGGTCAGTACCTCGGCGATGCCGCCCGGGCTGCCGGCGTCCCCGGTCCGCCCGACGAGCGCCTCGTAGTCCGTCTCGAATTCCGAAGGCGTAGGCGTCGCCGCGTGGACCAGCACCGGGCACTTCTCCTCCGGGCCGCGCAGCCTGCGCCGGAAGAGCAGGCCGCCTTCCGCGAGGCGCATGCTCTCCACGAACAGGTTCTGGTAGATCGCGTGGGCCCGCCAGTCCCCGTCGGACGCCAGGGCCACTGGCACCGCGTCCGTCAGCGACAGCCGGACCGCGCAGTCTCCCGCGTTGCGCAGCTCCACGCTTCGGTACAGCGTGCCGTCCTCCGGGGAGACGCACACCCGCAGCGCCGCCTCCACCCGACCGAGCCTTGTCAGGCTCTCCACGCCGCCGGGCTCGCAGGCCGTTCGGCTGCCCTCGCCGCCCAGCACCGCCTCCACGCCGCGCCCGTCGTCCCGCAGGTGGATGCAGGCCCGGTCGCTCCGGTCCTGCAAATCCCCGGCGAACCGGGTGGCGCTGACGCCAAATCGGGCGTAGTGCACCGCGCCGTCCGAGGTCCACAGGGCCGTCGCCCCGTCGCCGTGCAGCAGCCAGGTACCCGGCACGGCGCTGTCGCCGTCCAGCCGGTGCGCGTGTCTCCGCTCGACGCGCCTCGGAGCGGGGAACGCTGCCAGCCTGTCCCTCCCGCGGGGCGCCGCGTCCTCGCAGGGGCGCTCCTCTAACAGCAGCGACAGCGCCCGGGCCTCCGGCAGGCGCATGAAGTCGGCGCACAGAGAGTCCCCGGTGAGGACGTTGCACAGCGCGCAGAGGATCATGCCCTGGTGGTGGGCCATGTGGCTCTTCACCAGGGATGGCCGGCCTTCGCCGTCGGCTCGCAGGTAGTCCGCGGCCTCGTACAGGCCCCACTCGCCGCGCCAGCCCAGCGCGGTCATCCGACGGAGGTTTTCCGCCGCGGCCCGAGGCGCGAGCATGGCCGCCAGCGCCGTGGCGTAAGGCGCGACCACGCCCTCCACAGCGTTCCCCTCCAGGGCCAGCTCGCCCAGCCCAAAGGCGCGGTACTGATAGTTCAGCGCCGCGTCGAACGCGCAATAGCCGGATTCCGAGACACCCCAGGGCCTTTTTACACGCCGGCCCTTGGCGCGCTGGGCCTCCACCGCCGCGCGCACGCCCTCGCCCAGCAGCGTGTTCGCCGGAGCGCGGAGGAACAACTCCGGCATCAGGTATTCAAACATCGTACCGCTCCAGGACAGAGGGACAACGCCCCCCGCCACCTCGGCGCACGCGCGGCCCAGCCGACGCCAGTGGCGAATGGGGACCTGGCCCAGCATCATCGCCGCAAAGCTGAGCATGCGGGCCTCGGAGGCCAGCAGGTCGTAGTGGGACGCGCTCAACCGGCCGGCATCCACGTCCATGCCGATGGCGAACAGCTCGAGGTCCGCGTCATATAGGGCGCCGAGGTCCATGCCCTCGGCCAGCGCCCGCATCCGTCCCGCCAGCGCCGAACCCGTCTCCGGCGCGGACGCGCACAGCAGCAGCGCCGCCGCCAGGTTGCCGCCGTCCACCGAGGACACGTAGCGGGGCCGCAGCGGCGCGAGGGCGTCGATGTCGTACCAGTTGTACGGGTTCCCGCGCCACTTCTCCAGCGCCTCCAGCGTCTCCACCGTCCGCGCCAGCCGCGCCCGCGCCTCGGGCACGCCAATGAAGCCCAGCCGCGCCGCCGAGACGCAGCCGAGCATGTACAGCGCGATGTTCGTGGGGGACGTGCGCCGGGCCGGACCCACGGGCGGGTCCAGCTGCCAGTTGTCCGGCGGCAGCCCGGTGCCCTCCGGGGGCACGACGGCCTCGAAAAAGCGCCAGGTCTCCCGGGCCAGCGCCTCAAACGCCGCCCGCTCCCTGCCGCCGAGGGCCTTCCGCTCTCCGATGGGCGCGTTCTCCATGTCCCGGACCCAGCCCGGTCCCACGAGAAACAGCGCCATCAGCGCCGCCGAGGCCAGCGCCCAGCCGGGGTTGAACAGCCCGGGGACGAGCAGCAGCGCCGCGACGAAGCCGGGAAGGAACGTTTGCCTGCCGTCGCCGCTCCCCTTCTCCGCGTCCGCCGCCGTGACCCACTCCAGAAGCCGCCTGCCGGACACCCACAGCCGCCAGAGCGTGCGGCACACGGCGTCCAGGGCGTACCCGGCGAAGGCCGGCAGCAGCGCCAGCTCCGCCGTCGCCCTGCGCCATTTCAGCGCGTCCCGGTCGCCGATCCGAAGGGCCGGCTCCAGGTAGAGGACCGCCAGGGCCGCCAGCAGCGCCCCGGCGTTGCCGGTCCACGCCCCCGCGAGCAGCAGCGCCAGCAGCGCCGGGGCCCGCAGGCTGCGGACCAGGTTGTCCGCCATGCGGTATCGCGCCGCGCCGTCCAGCCGCGCTCCGTTGGGCAGCGGTCTTCGGGAGAGGAGCAGCGGCAGCAGCTGCCAGTCGCCCCGCATCCAGCGGTGCTGGCGCCGCAGCATTGCGGCGAGGGTGCCGGGATAGCCGTCGAAGCACACCACGTCGTTCAGGCGGCCCGCCCCGGCGATGGCGCCCTCAACCAGGTCGTGGCTGAGGATGCGGCCCTCGGGCAGCGCCTCCTCCAGGCGGCGGTGGAAGGCAGCCACGTCGTAGATGCCCTTGCCGGCGTAGATGCCACAGCCGGTGACATCCTGCCACAGGTCGGAGGCGGCGACGGGATAGGTGTTGAGCCCGCCGGCCCCCGCGAACAGCGCCACGAAGCCATTGACGCAGGCGGAGGGCAGCATCTCCATCCGGGGCTGGAGCACCGCGAAGCCCCGGCCCTCCCCGGGTCGGTTCAGCGGATGGGCCATCGCGCCGATCATGCGCCGGAGCTCGTCCGGCAGCACCCGAGTGTCGGCGTCCAGCGTCACCACCAGGGCGAAGCGCCCACGCAGGCGCGCGCAGGCGGCATTCTCCGCCGAGAAGGCATGCTCCGCCCCCGGCAGCCCCAGCAGCAGCCGGTTCAGGTCCATCAGCGCGCCGCGCTTGCGGTCCCGTCCCATCCAGACCCCGTCCGGCTCCAGCAGCGTCCGGCCCCGGTGCAAAAAGGCATACTTCTCCCGTCCCGCCCGGGCATTCATCGCCGCGATCCTCTCCCTGACCCGAGCCAGCACCGCCGCGTCCCCGGGCTGTTCGGCCCCGGCCGCGTCCGCGAAGTCCCCCAGGAGCAGGTATTCGATGTTCGGGTCGCGCTCCAGACAGCCCAGCACCTCCAGCCGGTCGCAGGCCTCGTCCACCCGATTGATGTCTGAGAGCAGCACCGGCAGCGTCACCAGCGTGCGCAGTTCGTCCGGCACGCGCTCGAATTCCAGCTTCAGCAGCCGCGCGGGCCTGAAGAACAGCGGATAAAGTCGCCCCGTGACGGCGGAGGCGGCGGTCCAGGCCGCGGGCAGACAGGGCAGGCACAGCCACGGATTGCCCGCGACGAGGGACAGCCCCGCCCACAGCAGGGCCGTCAACGCAAGCCGCGCGGCCACGGTGCGCTTTCCACCCGGATCGGGCACAAGCCTGGGCAGGCGCACCTCGCTCCGGCCCAGCCGCGCGAGCAGCGCCCTTCGGCCTTCGTCGTCGCAAAGCCACCAGCAGGCGTCGCCCCGCAGGCCCTCCCCCTCCCGGGCGGCATCCGCCGCGCATTGGGCCACCGCGATCTCCGGCAGCTCCAGCCGCCTGGCGATGCGGGCGACCTCCTCCCGCACGATGCCCCGGGATTCCTCGTCCATCTCCCAATAGCAACCCGCCGAGGAGTCCCGCAGGACCTGGTCCACCCGGGAGAGGCGCACGAAGCAATCCCGCCAGCGCAAATCCTCCAGCATCCTGCGGGCGTCCAGCAGGTTCGACAGCCGCAGCTCGTCCCGCGCCGCCGATGCCTGGGCCTGGCGCGCCGCGTCCTCGGCGGTCAATCCCTGTCGGGCAAGCGCCTTCTCCAGCAGCCGGCGGGCCCTGGGCGAACCCTCGGCCTCGGCGCGGCCGAGGGCCGAGGCGAAAAACGCGGCGTCACTGCGCAGGCCCTTCGCCGTGGGCCTGTGGACCCACGCAGCCGCCCGGGCGGCGCGCTCCGCCCGCCCCGCGATGGATGCCGCCGCGTCCGCGAGGCCCCGGGACAGCACCACCCGCAGGGCATCCGGCACGGCCCACAGCTCCGAGGTGGTCAGGGGCTGGGCCGCGTCCAGCGCCTTGAGGGCCGCTATCAGGCCGGACTCGGTCAAGGCGCGGTCGCCTCCGGCGCACAGCGCCTCCAGCGCCGCTTCGACGCGCGGTTTCCCGGACCAGGCGGTCAGGCGCTGCCCGCCCTCCCGGAAGGCCCTTCGGACGCAGTTCTCAGCCAGCCGCCCGTCCCGCACCAGTCGGGAGAGGGCCCCGTCTTCTGCCATGCCGCCGCGCTCCAGCCGGCGCGCCCTTACGAGAGCGGACTCCAGGCGGCGCAGCGCGCGCCTCTCCAGGCGCAGCACGGCCTCCCCGGACGGCGCGTTGAGCCCCGCGAGGCGGCGCATCAGCGCCGCGCCGTCCTCTCCCTCATCCTCGAAGCCAATCCACCTGCCGGCGGCA
Source organism: uncultured Eubacteriales bacterium (assembly GCA_902801165.1). Classification (GTDB taxonomy): domain Bacteria; phylum Bacillota; class Clostridia; order Christensenellales; family Aristaeellaceae; genus UBA2862. The sequence continues at coordinate 60,102 of CADCHI010000007.1, forward strand.
AAAAAACGGTTCATACTCAATCCTCCCTGCATTGCGCAAGCTGTCATCAGTATGAGCCGTTTTGGGGGCAATTATAATCATTGTGTGCCGTCTGTCCATGCGCTGAAAGCGGCAGCGCCGCCCGCGGACGCGCCGCGTCGATCCCGGGATCACCCGCGCGGGCCGGCCCAGATCACGGGCATTTGAGGTCCAAAAGTGCAAAAACCGCCGGGACTTCCCGTCCCGGCGGTCAAATTCATTGGGTTAATGCGCCTTATTCGTTCTCGTCGCCCAGCTCGGCGCGGCGGCGGCGGATGTTCTTGCAGGCCTCGGTCATCTGGTCCTCCACGGACGCCAGCAGCTGGTAGGCGTCGTGCTGGGCCTTCAGCCGCATTTCGCTGGCCTCCACGCGGGCATCGTTCTTGATGATGCGGGCCTCCTCGCGGGCCTGGCGCATGATCTCACTCTCGTCGATCATGTGGTCGGCGCGCTCCTGGGCGTCCTCCAGAATGGCGCGGGCCTCGTTTTCAGCGTCCAGCACCCGCTGCTCGGCGTCCTCGCGGGCGCGCTCCAGCGCGGCGTTGACGCGCATCTCGGCAGAGCTGATGCGATTCATCGCCTTGGTTTCGGCTTCGGACATGATCCGCTCCTGCTCGGAATACATCTGCAGGCCGTACTGCACGGCGTCGGGCAGGTTCTTCTCCATGTCGTCAATAATCATCAGGCACTTTTCCGCATCGATGAGTTTTTTGCCGGTCAGCGGCACGCTGGTGCCCGCGTTGATCGCCGCGCGGATGTGCTTGAGCAGTTCGAGGAAGTAACGCATGTCGTTGACTTCATCGTTTTGCTGCGCCTGCGGGGCTTCGCTGTTCTCCAGCTCCTCATCCTCGTAGAACTTTTCCTGATCGCGATCCATCGTTTAGCCCTTCCTTTCCGCATCCGGCGGCGCCCGATGCAGCTTAGTCCAACCGGCCGAGCCGGTCCATCTGTTCATATGCGTTCACGCTGCGCGGCTCACTCCGCGCCGACCTCGACGAAATCCACCGCCGTGTCGCTGTAGAGGCGGGTATCGATCACCCTGAACGGCTCCGGCAGCACGGGCTGTGCCGACTTCAGCCGCTCCAGCACGATCAGGCAGCCCGGCGCGAGCATCTCCCCGGCGTGCAGCCGGCCCAGCGCGTCGCCATAGGCCTCCACCATCCTGTAGGGCGGGTCGAGGAATACCAAGTCGAACAGCCTGCCCTCCATCGCGCCGATGGCGCTGCGATAATCCTGGCGGAGAATCTGAACCCGAAGCTCAAAATCCTCCTTCAGGACGCTGCGCGCGTTGCGGTCGATGACCTGCTGCGCGGCGCGGGAGCTGTCGACGATGACCGCGCAGTCCGCGCCCCGGCTGAGCGCCTCCAGTGCCAGCGCCCCCGTGCCGCCGAACAGATCCAGCACCCGGGCATCCAGCACCCGGGAACCGATGATGTTGAACAGCGACCCCCTGATCTTGTCGGAGGTGGGGCGCGTTTCGGAGCCTCCGGGCGCGTACAGCGTGCGCCCCTTGGCCTCTCCAGATATGATACGCATAGCTTCACCTATGATATTGCCTTAATTGTATCATAATTGTGCAATATTTGCAATCGGTTTTTCGAAAAAAAATCAAATTTCAGGCTTTTGTGCCCGAGGGGCGCGCTTTTTGACCACGCGAGACTTCGCCTTGGCCCTGCGCTTGCCCTGGGCCATGGCCTGTTCGGACTTCGCCCACAGCTTCGGACCCTGCAGGTAGCCCGCGAACAGGCACCCCGGCAGCACAAAGGGTGAGATCATCAGCACCGCGGCCACCACGCCGGTCAGCCGGTCGAAGGTGTTATACCAGGGCAGCACCACGGGCCAGTAGGGCGTCGCCAGCACCCAGGAGACGATCCGGGTGGGCAGCACCAGCGGCTCGATGTTCAGCAGGCTGCACAGGATGTACAGGCACCCGATGATGTAGGGCACCAGCGCGCAGGCGAACAGGCCCTTGAGCCCCTTGTTCACGCCCCAGGCCCGGTTGATCACCTTCTGGTCCAGCTGGCCGTGGGCGGGGCTTTTGGGGTCGGCGGCCTTCTCCACCGTCTGCAGCAGCCCGCAGGCGTTGTGGCCGAGGTCCATGCCCTGCCGGTAGGAGAAGAACATCGCCAGCGCCAGCGCGATCAGCCCCAGCACGATCCACGCCGTGTTGTTCAGGCTGAACAGCGCCAGGTTCAGCAGCACCAGCAAAAACGTCGTCGTTGCGGTAGCCTTCCACATATCTCCTGTGCTCATACCCAAATCCTCCAGATGCGGTTCAATCGATCACTTCGACGGGCACCCGCGCGCCGAACCCCAGCATGATCTCGTAGGGGATGGTCTCGGCGCATGCCGCGAGCTCATCGGGCGTGATGCGCTCGTCGCCCTGCCTGCCCAGCAGGACGACCTCGTCCTCCAGGGACACGCCGGGGATGTCGGTGACGTCCGCCATGATCATGTCCATGCACACGCGGCCCACCAGCGGAGCCCGCCTGCCCTGCACCAGCACGCTGGCGCGGTTGCTCAAAAGCCTGGGGTAGCCGTCGCCGTAACCGATGGGCAGCGTCATGATGATGCGCTCGCCCGGCGCGGTCCAGGTCCGCCCGTAGCCCACGGTGTCCCCTGCGGCGATGCGCTGGATGCGCACGGGCCGGGTGACCAGCGTCTGGGCGCAGGTCAGCCTGCCCTCCAGCCGGGGCACGCAGCAGCCGTAGAGGCCGATGCCGGGGCGAACCATGTCATACTGCAATTCCGTCTCGAACATGGCGGAGGTGGCCGCCGCGTGGGCGATGGGCGAAAAGCCCGCCTCGCGCACCCGGGCCAGCGCCGCCTTGAAGCGCTCGTTCTGCAGCGCGGTGAAGGCCGGGTCGTCCTCGGCGGCGCAGAAGTGGGTGAAGATGCCCTCCATGTCCACGTGGGGGCAGCGCCGCCAGCAGGCCAGCATCGCCGCCAGGTCCTCTTCGTCCCGCACGCCGATGCGGGACATGCCCGTGTCGATCTTCAAATGGGCCTTCGCGCGAACGCCGAGGCGCGCGGCCTCGTCATTCAGGATGTCCAACATGCCCGGGGTGTAGACGGCCTGGGAGACCTGTGCCCGCACGGCCTGGCGCAGCGATTCCTCGCAGCCGCCGCCCAGGATCAGGATCATGCCGTCGATGCCCGCCCGGCGCAGCTGCTCGGCCTCCTCGACCATGGCCACCGCGAAGGCGTCCGCCCCGGCAGCCTGCAGCTTCGAAGCCGTCTTCACCGCGTCGTGCCCGTAGGCGTCCGCCTTCACGACGCACATCATCCGTACCTTTGCCGGAAGCAGCTCGCGCATGGCGCGGGCGTTGGCGGCAATCGCCTCAGTGGAAATCCTCAAAACCGTCGGTCGCATGGAGCCTCCTCGCCGCTCAGGGCTTCGGGAAACCGGCGGTTCTTCACCCGATTTCCCGTAATAATGGATATTATAGTCCATTTTTGCCCGAATTGCAACACGAATGTCCAATTGCGGTCATTTTTAATACTTGCGTATTGCAAAAGCCCATGGGAATGTGTATACTATAATATAGTTGATTTTGCGCGTATCGCGACGGAGGTAACCCATGGGCATTCGCAACCTGATGAACAACTACTTCTACGGCAAGCAGGGCAAGGGAGACTTCACCATTGAAAACCTCCCCCAGAACCGCCGCCAGCTCTTCGGCGAGGTGCTGAAGGTGCGCTGGAGCGCCATGTTCGGCGTCAACCTGCTGTACATGATCATCTGGATTCCCGCCATCATATGGACGTTCCTGAACGTCGTCACCCTGTACAGCATGCTGACCGTCGAGACCGGGATCGACATGGACGGGGTCTCCAGCCTGATCGCCACCTACCTGCTGCTCATGGTGCCCTGCGTCACCATCACCGGCCCCTTCAACGCGGGCGTCACCTACGTGCTGCGCAACTGGGCCCGGGACGAGCACAGCTTCGTGCTCAGCGACTTCAAGGACGCCGTGAAGGCCAACTGGAAGCAGTCGCTGGTGGTCGCGCTGATCGACGGCGCCATCCCCTTCCTGATGTACACCTGCTGGCGCTTCTACGGCGGCCTGCTGAGCCAGAGCTCGCTCTACCTGCTGCCCACGGCGCTGGTGCTGCTGGTGACCGTCGTCTGGTCGCTGGCCAGCATGCTCGCCTATCCGATGCTGATCACCTACGACCTGAAGCTGAAGGATGTCATCCGCAACTCCGTACTGTTGTCCCTCGCCAAGCTGCCCTTCTCGGTGCTGATCAAGCTGGCCACGCTGGTGCTGCCGGCCGCGGCCTTCGGCCTCATGCTGCTGATCCCCTCCATCCAGATGCACATCGTGATGGTGGTCGTGCTGCTCTACCTGCTGTTCATGGTGGCCTTCAACAAGCTGATCACCGTCTCCTACGCCAACTGGCTGTGCGAGACCTACCTGAACCCCCGCATCGAAGGCGCGCGCACCAACATCGGTCTGCGCCCGGAGAACTGGGACGACGTGACCTACATCCCTGAGGACGACGAGGACTGACCGCCCGCGTCCCCTCATCCTTGAAAACAATCCAACTCAAACCCTTCCGCCGCGGCTGCCGTCGGATACGGCAGTCGCGGCGCTGTTATGAACTGGAGGAAAAGCCATGCCCGCACGACCCGAGCTGCTCGCGCCCGCCGGAGACCTGGAGCGCCTGGATACCGCCCTGCGCTTCGGCGCGGATGCCGTCTACGTGGGCGGACCGCGCCTGCAGCTGCGCTCCGGCGGCGTGGGCTTCTCCATGGACGACCTCGCCGAAGCCGCCCGCCGCGCCCACCGGGCCGGCAGGAAGCTGTACGTCACCGTGAACGCCTTCCCCACCAACGACGAGCTGGACGCCCTGGGGGACTACGCCCAGGCCCTGCTCGGCGCGGGCGCGGACGCCGCCATCGTAGCGGATCTGGGGGCCATCTCCGTGATGCGCAAAGCCGCCCCGGCGCTGGACATCCACGTCAGCACCCAGGCGAACTGCCTGAATCACGCCGCCGCCCGGGCCTATTGGGACATGGGCGCCACCCGCGTGGTGCTGGGCCGGGAGATGACGCTGGAGCAGATCGCCCAGCTGCGGGCCAAGACCCCCGCCGAGCTGGAGCTGGAGGCCTTCGTCCACGGGGCGATGTGCATGGCCTGGTCGGGCCGGTGCATGATCAGCGCCTTTTTGACGGGTCGCAGCGCCAACCAGGGTGCCTGCACCCAGTCCTGCCGCTGGCGCTACCACCTGGTGGAGGAGAAGCGCCCCGGCGAGTTCTTCCCCATCGAGGAGGACGAGCGGGGCACCACCCTGCTGAGCTCCTTCGACCTGAACTGCATCGACTTCCTGGACCAGATCATCGACGCGGGCGTGACCTCGCTGAAGATCGAGGGCCGCATGAAGTCCCCCTTCTATGTGGCCGCCGTCACCAACGCCTACCGACGCCGCGTCGACGGCATCCTGAGCGGCAATACCGCGCCGGAGGACCTCGACGCGCTGCGCCGGGAGCTGGATTCCGTCAGCCACCGGGCCTATGCCTCCGGCTTCTACTTCGGCGAGATGAAGCGCCACGCGCCGGAGGACGGCGTCTACCTCCAGGACTGCGCCTTCGTGGGCGTGGTCAAACAGCGGCTGGAGGGCGGCCGCGTCCGGGTGGAGGTGCGCAACCCCATCCGGGAGGGCGACGCGCTGGAGGTGCTCTCCCCCCATAGCCTGGGGCTGCGCTTCCCCGCCGCCCGCATGACCGACACCGAGGGCCAGCCCATCGCTACCGCCTCGGTGCCGCTGTCGGTGTTCGACGTAGACGCGCCGGAGGCCGTGGAGCCCGGCGACCTGCTGAGGCTCCGCCTGCGCTGACACCTGCCGCGGCCAATCCCCGTGCGAACACGGTCGTTTGATCCGGCACGCCTATCGCTGTTTCCCAGATAAGATTCCATCAAAGACGAAAGAGACCGAACGCATGTCTAAGAAATCCAAGGCGGCGCGCGCCGCCGCGAAGCGCACGGGCCTGGGCCTGCTGGCCGTCGCGCTGCTGGCCGTGGGGCTGTACCTCTCCGGGGGCACCAAGGAATACCGCGGCGCCCAGGGCGTGGAGGCCCAGCTGGCCGAGAGCCGATCGCTGCTGGAGGCGATGGAGGCCCGGGAGCCCGTCGACCTGAACGCCGAATTGAAGCGGCGGCGGCGGGAACAGCTGGCCGCCCAAAACGGCATCCTGGTGGACGACCTCGCCGCCGAGCAGCAGAAGATCCTGGCCCTGACCGAATGGAGCGAGGCGGACCTGACCCGCTGGTTCGACAACACCGCCATCATGGGCGACTCCATCGTCCGGCAGACCCGGCTGTTCCACTACCTGGACGCGCCGGTGTTCGCCGAGGGCGGCATCCACCTGTCCGTGGAGCTGGACATGCTGGACCAGGTGGAGGCCGCCGCCCCGTCGGTGATCTTCATGTGCTTCGGCATGAACGACGTGGGCGTGTTCGAGGAGCGGGTGGACCGCTACATCGGCCGCTACTCCGCCTGCATCCGGCGGTTTCAAATCAGCATGCCGGAGGCGGTGATCTACGTGCAGGCCATACTGCCGGTCACCGACAAGGCCCTCAAGGACCACAGCGACTACCAGTACATCGACCTGTACAACGCGGAGATGGAGAAGATGTGCAAGGAGCTGGGGGCCTATTTCATCGACGCCAGCTTCATACTGGAGGCCATGCCGGAGCTCTATGCGCCGGACGGCGTCCACCCCCGTCGGGAGTACTACCCGATGTGGCTGACCTATCTTGCCGACATTGCGGGGTTATCCAATGAACAGTAATCACGTTGACCAGCGCCGCGCCGCCGGAACGAGCCGCCCGGTCGGAGCCGCGGGGCGAACCGTGCCGGCCCGGGGATCCTCCCCCGCCGCCGTCCGTTCCGCCGGCGCAAGCCGCCCGGCCCCCGTCCTGAACCGGGCGTCCGGGGCGCGCGCCTCGGCCCGGCCATCGAATAGAAGCGCGGCACAGGCTCCATCCAATGGCGCGGCCCGCGCAGGCGCAAGGCCCGCCGCGCGTCCGGCAAGTCGGCCCGCCGCCCTTGCCGGAAGGGGCTGGCTGACTGACCCCGACCATCGCTATTCCGCCCTCCGCTGGGCGCTGCTGGCCGCGCTGGTCGTCTACACGCTGCTGGTGGTGCGCTCCACCACGGCAAGGGACGTGGACTTCGGCGAAATCGCGTCCGCCATGGCCGCCGCGCCAGGCATCGGTAATCTGGAGGCCATCGACGCCAACGGCTTCCAGGACCGGCTGGGCATCGCGCCGGAGGACTGCGAGGGCTGGCTGCTGTACGGCTCCGGCGACATCATGAACGTGTCCGAGCTGATGGTCGTCAAGGCCGCGGACGATGGCGCGCGGGAGCGCTTCGAGAGTGCCTGCGCCGCCCGGGTGGAGGCCCAGCTGAACGTCTTCCGCAGCTACGGTGTCGACCAGAAGGACCTGCTGGAGGACGCCATACTCTGGCAGCGGGGCAGCTATGTGTTCTATGGCGTATCGGAGAACGCGGACGCGTGGGAGGAGCTCTTCCTCTCCTGCATACGATAGAGGGGGCGGCCTATGGTATTCAGCAGTCTGCACTTCCTCTTCATCTTCCTGCCGCTGGTGATGCTGCTGCACACGCTGCTGCCGAAGCGGCTGAAAAACCCGGTGCTTCTGGCGGCCAGCATCTACTTCTATGCCTGGGGCGAGCCCGTGTATGTGGGGCTGATGCTGTTCAGCGTGGCCTTCAACTACCTGACGGGCCTGCAGCTGTCGGTGCGACACCGCCCCTCCGCCCGCCGCGCGGCCCTGGTTTCCGCCGTGGCCGTGAACCTGGCGGTGCTGGGCTTCTTCAAGTACGCCGGCTTCATCGTCGACACCCTCAACGGCCTGCTGGGGCTCCGCCTGGCCCGGAGGGAGCTGCCCCTGCCCATCGGCATCTCCTTCTACACCTTCCAGGCCCTGTCCTACGTCATCGACGTCTACCGGGGCAAGGCCAGGCCCCAGAAGCGCCTCGTGTCCTTCGCGGTATACATCACCATGTTCCCCCAGCTGGTGGCGGGCCCCATCGTCAAGTACACGGACATCGAGGCCCAGCTGGACGACCGCGGCGCGACCCTCGCCCAGGTGGGCCAGGGCCTGGAGCGGGTGATCCTGGGCCTTTCCAAGAAGGTGCTGCTGGCCAACAACCTGGGCCTGCTGTACGAGACCATCCAGGCAGCCCCCGCCCGCTCGGTCCTGACGGCCTGGCTGGGCGCGGCGGCCTACGCGCTGCAGATCTACTTCGACTTCAGCGGCTATTCGGACATGGCCATCGGCATGGGCCGCATGCTGGGGTTCACGTTCCTGGAGAACTTCGACTACCCCTACCTGTCCCGCAGCGTCACGGAGTTCTGGCGGCGCTGGCACATCTCCCTGTCCGGCTGGTTCCGGGACTACGTCTACATTCCCCTGGGCGGCAACCGGGTCGGCGCGGGTCGGCATATGCTGAACCTGCTGACGGTGTGGCTGTTGACGGGCCTGTGGCACGGCGCGAGCTGGAACTTCGTGCTGTGGGGCCTATACTACGGCCTGCTGCTGATCCTGGAGAAATACGCCACCGGCGCGCTGCTGGAACGCCTGCCCGCCTGGGCCGCCCGGGCCTGCACGCTGCTGCTGGTGACCCTCGGCTGGGTCATCTTCAGCAACACCGACTTCTCCGCCATGGGCCGCTACCTGGGCAGCCTGTTCGGCATCGGCAGCGCGGGCTTCGCGGACGCCGCCTTCCTGTACCACCTGAAGAGCAACCTGGTGCTGCTGATCCTGTCCATCGCCTGCTGCGGCCAGGGCCTGCGCAAGTGGCAGGTGCGGCTGAGCGCCACCGTCCCCGTGGTCGGGTTGGCGCTGAACGCCGCGCTGCTGCTGGCCTGCGTGGCCTTCCTGGTGTACGGCTCCTACAACCCCTTCCTATACTTCCGGTTCTGAGGGACTTTGAATGAAGAAAAAGCGACTGTTTTTCCTGCGGGCCACGGTCCTGCTGGTCCTCGCGCTGGTGCTGACGCTGGACGCAGCCTTCCTGCTGACGAAGGACCGCGCCTTCTCCCCCACGGAGAACCGCAGCCTGCAGCAGCGGCCGACCCTGACGCTGGCGAGCGCGCTGTCCGGCCGGTATGAGGCCCGCTATGACGACTACATCAGCGACCAGTTTCCCTTCCGGGACGGCTGGGTGGCGCTGAAATCCGCCATGGACCGCCTGGCCGGGCGCACGGAGTCCGGCGGCGTGTTCCTGGGGCGGGACGGCAGCCTGATCCAGGACTTCGCCGAGCCCACCGGGGACAACTACGTCCAAACCCTCGCCGCCCTGAGGAGCTTTCTGACCCGCCACGGCGCCCTCGCCCAGTACGTGATGATCGTCCCCACGGCGCTGACCGCGCGCGCGGACGCCCTGCCCGCCTTCGCCGTCCACGGGGATGAATCCGGCTACCTGGACCGGCTGGCCCGGGATCTGGCGGACACCCCTGCCCAGTGGATTGACCTGCGGCCCGCCTTCGCCGCCTCCGAAGCGCAGCTCTACTACCGCACCGACCACCACTGGACCACCGACGGGGCCTATATCGCCTACCTGGAGCTCTCGAAGGCCGCGAACCTCTCCGGCGCGGCCACGGCCTACGAGCGACATCTACTGTCCAACGACTTCAGCGGCACCCTCACCGCTGCCAGCGGCTTTAGAACCGGCCAGCGGGACGACCTGTACGCCTACCTGCCGCCGGACGACGGCGTCCAGACCGTGGTCACCTATGTGGGTGAGAACGCCCGGAGCGCCTCCCTCTACCGCGCGAAGCACCTGGACACCCGGGACCAGTACGCCGTGTTCCTGGACGGCAACCACCCGGAGATCAAAATCGAGACCACCGTGGACAACGGGCGGACGCTGCTGGTCCTGAAGGACTCCTACGCCAACTGCTTCATCCCCTTTCTGACCCGGGATTACGGCAAGATCATCGTCGTCGATCCCCGCTACTTCACCGGGGACCTGGAGGTGCTGATGGCCGCCGAGGGCATCAATGAGACGCTGATCCTCTACAACGCCACCACCCTCGCCGCCGACCAGGCCCTGCGCCTGGATATCGGGGAATAGCCCTGGGCCTTGCAGCATCCATAGAACAAGCACCATGTCGGCAAGTCCGACATGGTGCTTGGTTTTCTTCATGGGTTCTTCACAGCGGTCCTATTCCTTCACCAGCTCGATGGTTACCTCTCCCCCGCCGGGTTCGGTGGGATATTCCCGCTCGGCATCGAAGGCGTAGCCCTCGGGGGCCTGGATCACCTTGATGTGGTAGGCCAGCGCCTCGCCCTCGAATTCCGCGACGCCCGCGCCGTCGCCAAAGACAGCGGTGCACGTCGCGTCGGTACAGAAGGTGACCGCGCAGTCCGGCACCGGATCGCCGTTCTGGTCCACGAACAGCACCCTGTACGAAGCGGTCCCGGCCACAGCGGACTCCGCGGCGGCCCCCGCGGGCTCCGCCTCGCTCCAACTCACCGCGATGCCGTAGGAGGCGAGGTAGTCGACGAAGGCGTCCACGCCCTCCGCGCCCTTGAAGAGCAGCGCGCCGCGCACGTCCTCGCTGCTGCGGACCTCCGGGTCGGCATAGACGTACAGGAAGGTGTAGTCCCAATCGCCGTCCCCCATCGACAGCGCCTTTCCGTAGCCGCTGCCGTCGGCCTCGAGCAGTTCGGAAACCGGCACGAAGGCGCTGTCCAGGTCAAAGCGGAGGAAGGCGACGTCGGGGTCGATGTCCGGCGTCAGGGTCACGAACGCAGAAACGGAAGCGCCGTCGACGATCCAGAACTGGTCCACGGCAAAGCTGCGGGTCAGCACGCCGGCGGGGTCGTCGAAGGCGATCGCCCGGAGCCCCTCCCCGGTCACGTCGAGGGCAAAGCGCTCCCCAACGGGATAAGCGGGCAGCGCCGCCAGCGCGGCCGCGGCGTCCTCGCCGTGGGCCAGCCGCACGCCGCTGATCCAGGCCGCGTCCTCGCCGTCGCGGCTGTAGTCGTCCTTCTCATAGCCCAGGGCGATCTCGTGGGTGCCCGCCGCCAGTGGCACCGCCCACGGGGTCCAGTCCCGCGTGCCGGGGAAGCGCTTCTTCACCTCGCCGTCCACGGACACGAACATGCCGTCGAATATCGCCTCGGCGGAGGTGCGCACCTTGAACACCAGGGCGTCCCCCTCCCGGGCCTCCACGGTTGCGAGCACCTCGGCCACGGTGCTGTCTGCGCCGGCGTTGGTGGAAACCAGGGCCCTGCGCCCCTCGATCTCCACCGGCTGCATGAGCCAAAAGCGGGCGTCCTCCGGGTTGCGGAAGGCGATGTCGCTGCCCTCGGCGTTGGCCGCCGCGCTCAGCGCCTCGGCGCTCGCGCCGACGTCCCCGGGCCGCAGGGTCGGGAAGCCCGTCAGCGGCGTGGTTTCGGTGTAGCTGTCGCTGAGGAAGAAGTCAAACATCTGGGTGAATGCCGACGTGGAGGACTGCGCGCCCACCTCCACGATGGCCACGTTGCCAAACCGGTCCACCACCACGGTGGTGGGGATGCCCGAGGTGACGAATTTGCGCGCAAGGCCCACGCCGCTGTCGCTGCCGATGGGGAAGGTCAGGCCGTGCTCCTCGGCGAAGGTGGCCAGCTTCTCATCGTCGTCCGTCGGCTCCGTGGTCAGGGCGATCACCGCCACGCGGTCGCTGTACTGCTCGTAGGCCTCCTCCAGGTAGGGGAATTCCAGCACGCAGTAGGTGCACCAGGTGGCCCACAGGTTGATGACCACCAGGTCGTGGGTTTCGAGCGCCTCGGACAGCGAAAACTCGCCGCCGTCGATGGTCTGCACGGCAAAGTCATCCAGCGGCTGGCCCAGTCCCTCCGCGGGCTCCGCCCAAGCCGGCGCAGACAGCGCCGACAGCAGGGCCAGCGCCAGGACCAGCGCCAGCCATCGCTTCATTGATCTCATTTATCTGTGACTCCCTCTCCGGCCTCGCGCCGGGGTCGTATCCAATGGGGGATTCAATAGTGATCGAAGGCGGCCTTGCAAACGACCTTCTTCTCCAGGTCCCCGTTCAACTTCTCCACCAGCGGATGGGCCAGGTAGGCCTTCAGCTGCTCCTCGCCGCCTAGCTCCACTTCGGTCATCAGATCGAAGTCCGAATGCGTCTCCATGCAGCTGCGGCGGATGACCGGGCGGTTCATCCAATCCAGCTCGTCGTCCAGCTTCTGGAACACCTTCCAGATCTTCTCCTGCACCTTGATGGGGTCCACACCCTCGGCCACCTTCAGCAGTACGCAGTGCTTCATAGCAAACCCTCCATTCGCCCGAACCGGGCCGTCGTCGTAATCTGAGCGCAGAAAGCGCCCGATGCCATCATTATAGCATCGAGCGCCTTCGCCGTCAAACCGTCAATTCTCCCATCACCTGCGCCACGTCCTCCCGAAGCACCAGGTCGGCGCGGGCATCCGCAGGCGTGGGCTCGGCATTGATCACCACCAGCCGCTTGCCGTGGAAATAGCCCAGGAAGGAGGCGGCGGGCTCCACGGACAGGGAGGTGCCCGCCACGATCAGCGTATCGCAGTTCGAGATCTCCCGGCAGGCCCCCATGCAGGTGTACTTGTCCGGGGCCTCCCCGTAGAGCACCACCCAGGGCTTCACCACGCCGCCGCAGCGATCGCACCGGGGAATGCCCTCGGAGGCCAGCACCTTCTCCACGCCGTAGAAGGCGTTGCAGTCCATGCAGTAGTTCTCGTGCACGCTGCCGTGGATCTCGTACACCCGGCGGTTCCCGGCCATCTTGTGGAGGCCGTCGATGTTCTGGGTCACGATCCCCCGCAGCTTGTCCGCGCGCTCCAGCTCGAACAGCTTCCTGTGGGCGGCGTTGGGCCGCGCCTCCGGGTGGAGCATGAACTGCCGGTAGAAGCGGAAGAAGCGCTCCGGCTCCATGTAGAAGAAGGAGGCGCTCAGGGCCATCTCCGGCGTCAGGCCCTCCCACTCTTGGCCGTACAGGCCGCCGGGGCCGCGAAAATCCGGGATGCCGCTGGCCGTAGACACCCCCGCGCCGCCGAAGAACACGATCCGCCGGGACCTGTCAATGATGCTCTGCAGTTCGGACATGGCTGTCGCCTCCGCACGTGCGTTGTTCATGCTTACGCCCTTCAATCAGTCGTAGATCTTCCTGCCGTGGGCGTCCGGAACGCCGCTCATGCGGTGGAAGAAGGTGTTGATCACGTCCCGCCACTCCCGGGCGTTGGCCTGCTGCATCGCCATGCGGCGCAGCGCCTCGTCCCGATCCGGCTGGGGCAGGTCGAGCCCCTCCAGGGTCCGGGCCATGGCGTCTACCTCTTCGGCGCCCTGGAAGTGGTCGTCGTAGATGCGCTGGATCAGCGTGCGACCGTCGGGCATCTTGTAATCATAGGGCAGCCGGTGGAAGAACAGCAGCAGCCGCTCGGGGCAGCGCTCGAGATCCTCGAAGCCCGCCCGGATCTCCTCCGGGTACTGGGCCGCGTAGCCAGTGCCCTTTGACGTGCGGTCGATGCCCACGGCATCGCGGTCCGCGCGGTTGTAGGTGCCCCAGCTGTCAAACTCATACCCCATGGGGCTGGGGCCGTAGTGCAGGCCCGGGCGCACCATCCAGCAGAGGCCCAGCGGCGCGGTGTAGCGCTCGTAGGTCTCCCGGCTGGCCAGCAGCATGGCCGTCAGCGCGTCCTCCTGGCCTCCCGGCAGGGCGTAGGTCAGCCGGACCCAGCGGCGGATCACCCGCTCCGGGTCCACCCAGGGATTCCAGGCGTACTGTCCGAACCCGAACAGGTTCACCGCGGCGAAGGGATGGCCGGTGTAGTTCCAGTCCCGGCCCAGGTTGCCCACCGCGGCCACGGCGTCCACCGTCTCCGGGGGCAGCTGGTCCGCCAGCTCCCGCCACATGGGGTTCATGGCGTACAGGTCGATCTGGTGGCCGGTGTACTCCTGGGCCAGCTGCACCTCCATGGCCAGGCGGGTGTTCGGCATGGCGTACAGCGTGGGCGACACGGGCTCCCGCACCTGGAAGTCAAAGGGGCCGTTCTTCACCTGCAGGATCACGTTGTCGTCAAACTGGCCGTCCAGCGGCGCGTAGGTCTCATAGGCCGCCATGGGCCGGTCGGTCTTGGCGTCCCGCCAGTCCTGCTGGCAGTTGTACACGAAGGCCCGCCACACCAGCACGCCGCCGTGGGGCGCGATGGCCCGGGCCAGCATGTTCGCGCCCTCGGCGTGGCTGCGGCCATAGGTGAACGGGCCGGGGCGATGCTCGCTGTCCGCCTTCACCAGGAAGCCCGCGAGGTCGGGAACGGCCTGCCAGACCGCGTCGGCGCAGTCCCGCCACCAGCGCTGCACGCGCTCGTCCAGCGGGTCGGCGGTGTCCAGACCGTGAGCCACGGGCCGGGCGAAGTCGATGGACACCATCAGCTTCACGCCGTAGGGGCGGAACGCCGCCGCCAGCCGCGCCAGGTCTGGCAGGTAGTCCTCGATCAGCAGGGCCGCCTCGTCCCGCACGTTCACGTTGTTGACGCACAGCACGTTGATGCCCACGGAGGCCAGCGCCCGGGCCAGCTGGCGCACGCGCCCGTCGTCCCAGGCCATGCGGCCGCCCTCAAACCACAGGGACCGGCCGGAGTAACCCCGCTCGATGTCCCCGCTGGCGTCGTCCCAGCAGTTCAGCATGCGCAGGCCGTAGAAGGGCTTCTGCGTTCCCTCGGGAAGCGCTTCGCCGCAGACCGCGGCCTCCAGCCAGGCATAGGCCCCGTACAGCAGGCCGGTGGGGCCGCCGACGATCTCCGGGCCCGCCCCGCCCTCGCGGAAGGCGTAGGCCTCCCCCATGTCCGCGTCCTCGACCAGCGCCGGCGCGGGCATTCCCAGCGCCGCGCACCCGGCCTTCAACTCATATTCCGCCACGCTTTGCGGCGTATCGCACGCTGCCGGCGCCAGCTCCCCCAGGCGGGGCAGCCACAGCCGGCAAGTCTTTTCGCTCATCATGATCGTCCTTTCGGTCAAATGCGTTTATTCAGCCTCCGAAGCCGTTGAACCAGGCCCGCTCCTCCAGGGGCTTCTTGTGGGGCCGCCGGATCTCCTCGGCCGCGACGCCCACGGGCAGCACGCACACCAGCTTGTATTCGTCGGGCACGCCCAGCCGCGCGGCCAGCTTGCCGCCGAGGTCGTCCTCGTCGGTGACGTGGCCCTCGAACCAGCAGCTCTCATAGCCCAGCTCCACGATGGCCAGCAGCATGTTCTGGATGGCGGCGCTGTAGTCCTGCACATTGAACACGCGGTCCCGATAGGCCACGATGGGTCGGGTCAGCACCAGGATCCAGGCCGGGGCGGTGTCGCCGATGCGGGGCATCACCAGGGCCTTCAGCTCGTCCAGCAGCGCGGGGTCGTCCACCGCGATGAAGGATGTGGTCTGCTTGTTGCAGCCGGAGGGCGCGGCGCAGCCCGCCTCCAGTATGGCCCTCAGATGCTCCCTCGGCACGGGGTCGGCCTTGTACGCGCCGCGATAGCTCGCCCGCGCGGCGATGGTCTCCAGCGTATTCATGTTCATTCCTCCTCGCCGTCGATCGGTTCAAATCGGAAGCCTTCAAAGTCAAACCTGCACCCGGGCAGGAACACGAACGTCACGTCGCAGACGCCTCCCGGCGCCGCGAACTCAAAGGACTGTTCACCGGGCCCGGGCGCGCCCTCGAAGCGGCACTCCCGGGTGGTCTGTTCGCCGTCCCGGGCGGTGAAGCGCACCTGCACAGGGTTCACCGGCAGCGGCGTGAAGCCCTCCAGGGTCAGCCGCACGGCGCGGTGTTCGCCGAAGTCCATGCCCGAAAACACCAGCGAGACGTTGTTGCCGATGTCCCGCACCGCGCCGCCGTCCCGGGTGAAGCTGTCGCCGTAGACGGCGTCGGCGTCCCCGGCCCGCAGCCGCAGCCAGGCCCGGCTCTGCCGGATGAAGCGGAAGCCCTTCAAATGCACCTTGCTCTCCATGGCGAAGCAGACCGTCTGCACGCCGGTGAAGCGCGACGGCAGCTTCCAACGCTCGACCTGGTACACATTCCAGCGGCTGGGCTTCTGGTAGGGCAGCGTCGCCACCCGCTCCCCGCCCCTGCGGGGATCCCCCCGGTACAGCGCGATCTCATAGGCGCCGCCGTCCAGGGCGAAAACCGGCAGCTCGATCTCGTCCGAGCCCACCGGGCCGAAGTCCACGTTCTCAAAGCCCGCCATGCTCCAGCCGTCCCGGGCGAAGGCGATGCCCTTCTCGTTGCCCGGGGTGATCTCGCCGTCGGACAGGCTGTAGAGCCCCGCGGAGACGAATCCGTAGGGATCGAGCCCGGCGCTGCCGAAGCCGCGCGCCTCGATCTCCAGCTGGGAGATGACCCGGGCGTGGTCCGCACCGTTGCCGCAGACAGCCCGCAGGTACACCCTGCCGTCGCCCACGCCATTCACCCGGACGCCGCCCGGCTCCGGCGAGAGGGTCGCGCAGGGGCTCTCGATGCCCGCCGCGTTGACGACGCGCCACTGGATCTCCTGCGCCGCCGCGCTCTCCGGCAGCAGCGCCGCCGCGAACCGCGCGGTGGGATGCTCCAGCGTCAGCAGCGTGCCTTCCAGCGGACGGATGTCGATGCGCCGCGCCTCGATGGGGCGGGTTGCTTCCCCGGCCTGCGTCGCGACGCCCATGGCGCGGCCGTGACCGGGCCTGCCCGTCGCGGGAAAGAA
Organism: uncultured Eubacteriales bacterium; assembly: GCA_902801165.1. Classification (GTDB taxonomy): domain Bacteria; phylum Bacillota; class Clostridia; order Christensenellales; family Aristaeellaceae; genus UBA2862. Next base: position 76,851 of record CADCHI010000007.1, read on the forward strand.
CTCGATCCGAAGCTCCCCGGCAGCGAGGCCCTCGGCCTCGGCACGCACCACCGCCGTGCCGGGTTCGTCTGTCGCGCCGATCATGGCCAGCAGCTTCCCGCTGAACAGCCTGCGGCAGTCGGTCTTGTAGCCGTCCGGGTCGGTGCTGTCGCCGTTGTCCAGCCCCAGCAGCCGCGCCGGTCCCTCGACGCTCACCCGCACCCGGTCCACCGCGTTCTCCACGGGGTTGCCGAGGGCGTCCAGCGCCTCGATGGCGACGAAGCACACGTCCTCCCCGTCAGCAAGGAGCGTCGTCCGCTCCGCCGTCAGCGTCAGGGAAGCGCTGTTCCCGGGGGTACGGCGGATGTCCGAAGCGATCACCGCGCCGGATTCATCCCGGCACAGGACTTTCAGCTCGCCCGGCTCGAAGGGCACCTGCCACAGCGCCACGCTCTCCTCGGGAACGCGCAAATCCAGCGCCCGGACGCCCAGGCTGTTGCCGTTCAGCAGCAGCTCCACGGCCGCGCCATTGGCGTAGACCGGCACGTCGATCAGCTGGCCCCGATTCCAGTCCCAGCTGACGCCGATGTGGGCCATGGGCTCCGGGTTCCACAGGGCCTTGACCTGATGCCATGCGTCCTTCGGGAAGCCGGCGGTGTCCGCCATGCCGAAGTAGCAGCTGCGGGTGTGATAGGGCGTGGGCTCGCCGATGTAGTCAATGCCGCTCCACAGGAACTGGCCCAGCGTCCAGGGGGTGTTCAGGTCGTCCACCAGGCAGCGGCGCATGTCCTGGGTGCCCCAGGAGGTGAGGCTGTTGCCCAGGGCCGAGCACTGCAAATCCTCCTCCGAGAGGATCTTCGCCTCCAACGGGAAGTGATAGACGCCCCGGCTGGACAGCATCGAGGCGGTCTCGCTGCCGTAGATCGCCCAGTCGGGATGGGCGGCGCGATGGGCCTCGTAGTACTTCTCAGCGTAGTTGTACCCGGCGATCTTCAGCGCGTCGGCGCACTTCTGCGCGCCATCCCAAGGCATGTAGTTGCTGCCCATGGTCGCCCGAGCGTTGCCGTCGGGATCCCAACGCTCCACCTCCCTGCGGATCGCGGCGGTCAGGGCCGGGGCCTCCGGGGAGACGTGGCAGTCCAGGATCTCGTTGCCGATGGACCACAGGATCACGCAGGGGTGGTTCCGGTCCCGGCGCACCCAGGAGCGCACATCCGAGCGCCAGTTTTCCTCAAAGAACCGGGCATAGTCGAAGGGGTTCTTGGGGAGGGCCCACATGTCGAAGGCCTCGTCCACCACCAGCAGGCCCTCCTCGTCGCAGATGTCCAGCGCCCGGGCCGCGGGCGGGTTGTGGGACGTCCGCAGGGCGTTGGCCCCCATCCGCTTCATCAGGCGCACCTGGCGGCGGAAGGCGGCAGCGTTGAAGGCCGAGCCCAGGGCGCCGAGGTCGTGGTGCAGGCACACGCCGTGCAGCTTGGTCGGCACGCCGTTGAGCAAAAAGCCCCGCTCCGGGTCGAAGGCCGTCTGCCGCAGTCCGATCCGGACCGTCTCGGCCTGCCCCGCGACCGCGCAGGTCAGCGCGTACAGCCGCGGCGCGTCGCAGCTCCACAGCAGGGGCCGCTCCACCCGAAGCTCCGCCCTGAGGACGTCTCCGGCATCGGCCACCGAGGTTTCGCCTACCGGGTTCCCGTCGGGGTCCGCAAGCCGCAGGGCCACATTCCCGCCCCGGGGCGCGCCCTCCAGCTCCACGTCCACCGTCACGCGCCACGCGCCGTCCCCCTCCGGGGCGCAGCGGACGTACAGGCCATCCGGCGCGATGTGGCGCAGCGACAGCGCCGACAGCGTGACATCCCGGAAGATGCCCGCGCCGGAGTACCAGCGGGAGTTGGGCGCGCGGTGGCGCACGCAGACCATCAGGTCGTTCTCCGCCGCCCTGAGCGCCTCGTTCAGGGGCACGTCGAAGGCGGTGTAGCCGTAGCGGTGAGTGGCCAGCAGGGTCCCGTTCAGCCAGACGTCGCAGTCCATGTAGACGCCGTCGAACCGCAGGGACCAGTCCAGCGCGGCGAAGTCCTCCGGCGCGACCAGCGCGCGGCGGTACCAGCCGTCCCCGTCCTCGTACAGGGCGTCCGCCTGCCAGATCAGCCAATCGTGGGGAATGTCCACCGCCTGCCAGGAGGCCTCTGGCAGGCGCTGGACAGCCTCCAGGTCGCTGCCCGGCGCCAGCTTCACGAAGTTCCAGTTGTCGTTGATCAGTCGATGCATTGCTCGCGTACTTCCCTTCAAGCCCTAACGCCTCTCGCTTGAGGCGTTTGCGGATGATTGCCGACGCATTCCCGCGGAATCCGTCGGTCCGGAAAACCGTTTCGGCTTTCCCATTCATGTTAGGTCCTAAAAAGGGGGAGCAGTTTGAAACCGCTCCCCCAGTTCCGGACGACGGGCGTCGCCCTTCAGCCGTTATTCGGCAGTGTAGCCGTAGTACTGCTCCAGCTTCGCGGCGCGCTCGTCGATGATCTCCTGGCCGCCGTTGGTCAGGTAGTCATCCATGCCCTGATCGTACACGGCGTCGAAGTCGTCCACGGAAGCGGTGACGGCCTTGTTCAGCAGGCTGTCGCGGAACTCGGGCAGGCGGGTGCCGTACTCCTGCTCGGCCTCGATGGCGCCGCAGTGATAGGTGGTCACGATGCGGCCGTCGGCCTTGGCAGCGGCGTTGGCAGTGACGATCAGCTCGGGAGAGACCTTCTCATAGCCCATAGCGGTGGTCACGGCAGTGGCATCGCCCAGGTACAGGCCGTTCACGGTGATGGTGTAGTCGATGTTGTTCAGGCTGTTCTGCAGATAGTCGCCGGTGGTGGCGATCTTCTCATAGCCGCCCTCGATCACGTTGTAGGTCTCGCCCTCCTTGCCCAGCTGCAGGAACGCGATGGTCTCGGGATCGGAGATGAAGTCCAGGTACAGCAGGGACGCGAGAGGCTCCTCGTTGGTGGCCGGGAAGAACACCTTGCGGTCGATGGAGGGAGCCAGGAACTTGCGATGCAGGCCCGCCTCGTTCACGAAGGTATCCACCGCGACGTAGCAGGCATCCTCGCCCACGTTGCGCTGCAGGTTGGCCTGGATGGAATCCTCGCCGCCGCGATAGGGGTAGTCCCAGTTGTGCTGGAAGGCGCCGACAAAGCCGGCCTTCATCATGTCGTCCTCGTGGGTGGAGTCAGAGGCATACTCGGCGAAGTCCTTCCAGACCAGGCCCTCGTTGTACCACTTGTTCAGCACGCGGACGCCTTCCTTGTAGTTGGGATACAGCAGGTGGCGATCGTCGAAGCCGTTGATGTACAGGTCCTCGTCCTTGGCGTCTTCCGGCACATAGGCCATGAACAGCAGGTCGTTGCGCCAGCCGATGTCATAGCTGGTGCTGTAGGGGACCATCTTGGAGGCGTCGTCGCCCAGCAGGGTCTCGGCGTTGTCGCGGAAGGCCACCAGGCAGTTGTAGAACTCTTCCTCGGTGGTGGGCAGCTCCATGCCCAGCTTGTCCAGCCAGTCCTTGCGGATGAAGGTGTTGATGCGGGCGTTGTCGGCCAGGGTCGCCTCGATGGCCCACAGATCGCCGGAGTCGGGATCCTGGTCCCAGAAGATGTTGGTGTCGCCCAGCAGGTTCCACAGGTTGGGCAGGACGTCCTTGTACTCCTCGAGGGCCTTGCCACCGATCTCATTCAGGTTTATGATGCCGCCCATGTCGGCATAGGACTGAATGGTGGGATAGGAGTAGGTCACGCACACGTCGGGGGCATCGCCAGCCGCCAGCGCGGTGTTCATGTCGTCGACCTCGGTCCAACGGCCGATGGAGACGAACTCCACCTCGACGTTGTACTTCTCGAGCATGCCGGCCTTGATGTAGTCGGTATACACGTTGTTGGTCGGATCGGTGCCGCCGTCGTTGTTGCGGTTGTAGATCTCAACGGTGATGTGGCGGGTCTCGGCAAACTTGCCGTCCACGAGCTCCTCAGCGGACGCGGAGAAGGTGCACACGGAAAGCAGCATGGCCAGCGCCAGCACAAGGGTCAAAAGCTTCTTCATGTCTATGTCCTCCTTACTATATTATGGGCACCCGGCCCAGGGAAACAAGTTAATTGAGAATTGGGAATTGAGAATTGGGAATTGAAAATTGGTTTCCACAGCATTCTCTGATTCCTCATTCCTAATTGCATTCGCGCTTAGCCCTTCACCGCGCCCAGGGTGACGCCGGTGACGAAGTAGCGCTGCAGCCAGGGATAGATCAGCAGGATCGGCACGGTGGCGAACATGACGGTCGCCATCTTCAGGGTCTCGCCCAGGCCGGGAGAGGAGAAGCCCTCCTGCGTGGCCACCTCCACGTTGGTGGTGTTCTGCAGGATGTTGTACAGCAGCAGCTGGATGGGATACAGGTCCTCCCGCTTCTTCAGGTACAGCAGAGCGTCGGAGAAGCCGTTCCAGCGGCCCACGGCATAGAACAGCGCCAGCGTGGCCAGCACCGCCTTGGACAGGGGCAGGTAGATCTGGATCAGCGTGCGGATGGGGCCCGCGCCGTCGATCTCGGCGGCCTCCCTCAGGCTCTCGGGCACGCCGTAGAAGAAGGAGCGCATGATGATCATGTTGTACACGCTCAGGCAGCTGGGGATGACCAGCACCCAGATGGTGTCCAGCATGCCCAGGTTGCGCAGCCACAGATAGTGGGGAATCATGCCGGCGGAGAAGTACATGGTGAACAGCACGATCACGTTGATGACCTTGCCGCCCTTCAGCTCCTTATAGGTCAGCGGATAGGCGCACATGATGGTCATCGCCAGGGACAGCAGCGTGCAGCCCACGGTCAGCAGGCCGGTGTACCACAGGGAGTGGACGTACTTGGGGTCCTTCAGCACCGTGGTGTAGGCGTCCACGTTCCAGCCCTTGGGCCAGAGGACGACCTCGTTGCGGATCAGGTATTCGGCGGAGGAGAGGGAACGGGCCAGCACGTTCAGCAGCGGCACCAGGCACACAAACATGACGATGAAGCTGATGATGGCGATGATCCAGTCGCCCACCTGAGTGGATTTCGATTTAATCATTGATCGCGCACCCCCTTACATAATGCCGCGCTCGCCCATGCGCTTGGCCATCGCGTTGGCGGCAACGAGGAAGATGACGCCGACCACGGACTGGAACAGGCCCACGGCGGTGGTGAGGGCGAACTTGTTGGCCTTCAAGCCGTTCTGGTACACATAAATGGAAATAACCTGTGAGACGTCCGTGACCAGCTTGTTGCTCAATGCCAGGGGACGGTCGAACTCAGAGCCCAGGATGCGGCCCAGGTTCATGATCAGCAGCGTGATGATGGTCGGCCGCAGGCCCGGCAGCGTCACGTGCCAGATGCGCTTGAAGCGGCCCGCGCCGTCCACGGCAGCGGCCTCATACAGCTCGGGGCTGATGCCCGTCAGCGCGGCCAGGTAGATGATGGTGCCCCAGCCGGCTTCCTTCCAGATGCCCAGCACCACGTAGGTGCCGACCCACCAGTTGGTGTTGCTCATGAAGGGGATCGACGCGTCGGGGTTGCCGGTCATGCGCTTGTAGAGGATGTTCACCAGGCCGTCGTTGCTGGCCAGAAGCCTCAGCGCCAGGCCGGAGATGATGATCCAGCTCAGGAAGTGGGGCATGTACAGCACGGTCTGGGTGATCTTCTTGAAGCGCTTGAAGGACAGCTCGTTCAGCAGCAGCGCCAGCAGGATGGGCGCCGGGAAGCCGCAGATGAGGTCCAGCAGGTTCAGCATGATGGTGTTGCGCAGGGCGTTGATGAAGGTGCGATCCTTGAATGCCTTGACGAACCACTCAAAACCGCCGTTCTTCGCCCAATCCAGCTCCCAGGGATTCTTGAAGATGTTGTTCTCCTTGAACGCGCCGAGGATCCAGACCATCGGAACATACCGGAAGATGATAAAGAACGCGAGGGGTAGGATCAGGAGTAAATAGAGTGTTCCGTAACGGCGCATGTAGGCTCTGAAATTCGACGACCGATTGCTCGGCAGCCTGCTTGCATTGGTATTCAAGCGCAGCCTCCTCCTTTCTTTTTCGGGGCCATTTTGGCTGCCCCGCGCCATTTTTGCTCAAACTATTTGGAATTGTGCGAAAATACACCCTCTATTATTTGTATTATACTGTCAAATTGTGATTATCACCTATCAGATCATCATATAAAACTATCAGATATTGCTATTTTGTCCCGTCAAACCCCCGAGGCGCGTGCTGGCGCATCCGCCGATACTGGGAAGGGGTCACGCCCTCGTACTGCTTGAACACGCGGTTGAAGGTGGCGATGGAATCAAACCCCGCCTGGAGGGCCACCTCCGTCACCCTCATTTGGGGATTGGACAGCAGGCGGCGGCAGAGCACCAGGCGCTGGCGCATATAATAGTCGTAGAAGCTCATGCCGGAATAGAGCTTGAAGGTGCGGGCGAAGTGGTACTTGCTGTAGCCGCAGTAGGCGGCCATGTCGTCCAGGGTCAGCTTCTCGGCACAGTGCTCGGCGATATAGCTGCAGGCGTTGGCCAGCACGGTCATCGCCAGGTGCTGCCTGGGCGTGACCTGGGCCCTCTCCCCCGCCTCGTCCGACAGCAGGTGCTGGGCCGTGCGCACCAGCACCAGCCGCAGCCACAGCCGGGCTGCCGTGGGCGAAAGGGCCTTGTCCTGGTCGAATTCCCGCACAGCGTTGATGAAGTAGCCCCGGATCTCCTCCAGCGCGGCGCCGTCCCGGTCGGCGCGCAGGTGGACGCAGGGGTACAGCACGCGCTGCACCTGGGGCAGCCCTTCGATGGTGTAGAACTCCCTCTGGTCGATCAGGAACAGGTAGCGGAAGCCGTCCTCCGGGGCGAAGATCTCGTGCACCACGCCCGCGGGCACCATGAACAGTTCCCCGGGCTCGATCTTGTAGGCGGTCTGCCCCACCATGACGGTGTAGTCGTTCTCCATGGGCATGATGATCTCCGCCGCATTGTGCCAATGCGCCGGATAGTCGTCGGGCTCCCGATTGCGGTAGAGGCGCACCGAATCGTCCACGTGGTGCTCGATCTGCCTCAGCTTGAAGAAGGATTCCTGCATGCCCATCACCCAACAATATTTTAACAAAAAAACGCCGTCGACGCAATGGAAAAATGCGCACAATCTGATGATTTTCACTGCGGCCCGCCCTTGGCGCCGTCCCGCCCGGGGTTTTGTTTCTTTACTTGCAAAAAGCCTATGATGGGGTTATAATACTGGCATCAAAATCTACGATAAATCGAGGGAAGAGAACATGCTGGACATCAATCTGATCCGTACCAATCCCGATCTCGTGCGCGAGAATATCAAGAAGAAGTTCCAGGACGAGAAGCTGCCCATGGTGGACGAGGTGCTGGAACTGGACAAGAAGAACCGCGACGCCATCCAGCGGGCGGACTATCTGCGTTCCCAGCGCAACAAGATCTCCAAGCAGATCGGCATGCTGATGGGCCAGGGCAAGAAGGACGAGGCCGAGGCCGCCAAGCAGCAGGTCAAGGACATGCAGGACGAGCTGGCGGACATCGAGCAGAAGGAGACCGAGTACGCTGAGGAGATCCGCAAGCGCATGCTGGTGATCCCCAACATCATCGACGCCTCCGTGCCCATCGGCAAGGACGACAGTGAGAACGTGGAGAACGAGCGCTTCGGCGAACCCGTCGTGCCCGAGTGGGAGATCCCCCACCACACCGAGATCCTGGAGCGCCTGAACGGCCTGGACCTGGATTCCTCCCGCCGCACCACCGGCTACGGCTTCTATTATCTGAAGGGCGACATCGCCCGGCTGCACAGCGCCATCCTCTCCTACGCCCGGGACTTCATGATCGACCGCGGCTTTACCTATTATGTGCCTCCGTTCATGATCCACGGCAACGTGGTCACCGGCGTGATGAGCTTCGCCGAGATGGAGAACATGATGTACAAGATCGAGGGCGAGGACCTCTACCTGATCGGCACCAGCGAGCACAGCATGATCGGCAAGTTCATCGACCAGATGCTGGACGAGAAGGACCTGCCCCAGACCCTCACCTCCTACTCCCCCTGCTTCCGCAAGGAAGTCGGCGCCCACGGCATCGAGGAGCGCGGCCTGTACCGCGTCCACCAGTTCGAGAAGCAGGAGATGGTCGTGGTCTGCAAGCCCGAGGACAGCATGATGTGGTATGAGCGGCTGTGGAAGAACACCGTCGACTTCTTCCGCACGCTGGACATCCCGGTGCGCACCCTGGAGTGCTGCTCCGGCGACCTGGCCGACCTGAAGGTGAAGAGCTGCGACGTGGAGGCCTGGTCCCCCCGCCAGAAGAAGTACTTCGAGGTGGGCTCCTGCTCCAACCTGGGCGACGCCCAGGCCCGCCGGCTGAAGATCCGCGTCAAGGGCGCGGACGGCAAGAAGTACCTGCCCCACACCCTGAACAACACCGTGGTGGCCCCGCCCCGCATGCTGATCGCCTTCGTGGAGAACAACCTCCAGGCCGACGGCAGCGTCCGCATCCCCGAGGCCCTGCGGATGTACATGGGCGGAAAGACCGAGATCCGCTGAGCAAAAATTGTCCTTCGCGCCGGGACGGAACCCCGTCCCGGCGCTCATAATTGAACAGCCCGTCCGAACGCGACGCAGCGATGCGCCGTCTGGACGGGCTGTTTTTATACCTATTATACATATTCCTTTCCCATCGGCATCGCGCCGCCGAGGTTAATTTCAATATCGCAACGAATAAGCAGTAAATTTCAAAACAAGCATTGACAAATTGGCAAAACAGCTATAGAATATTAAATACAAGAGCACAATTTAGAGTGTGTTTCTAAAATGAGGCATGTGCAGTTTCGAGCGGATTGGGCTGCATTTCAAGGCGATTTCCCGCAGGCTTAGTGGGGCTAAGTCAAGGGCCGAATTTAGAAACAGACTCTAACGCATTCCTCAACATTTCCACGGATTTTTAGTCCGCCCACGGGCGGCTGAAAAATAAAAAAGGAGGCTTCCACGTATGAAGAAAATCTTGGTTCTGATGCTGGCCCTGATGCTGGTCATCTCGTCCATGGCGGCTCTGGCGGAGATTCCCGAGCTGACCAAGGAACCCCTGACGATCACCCTTTGGGACATCGCTCCCGAAGAGCCCAACAAGTCCATCCAGGAAGGCGCCGTGCAGCGCTTCATGGCGGACTATCCGAACATCACCGTCAACCAGGTGCATCAGCAGAACGACAACTACAAGCAGCAGCTGGTTGTCGCGATGAGCGCCAACGAGTGCCCCGACATGTACATCCACTGGGCGGGCGGCCCGATGGCCGAGTACTACAAGTCCGGCTTCGTCAATGACCTGACCGAGATGTACAACAAGTACGATCATCCGGACTTCATCGACGCCGCTGTGGCCCAGGCCTCCTATGACGGCAAGGTCCTGGCCATCCCCTTCGGCGGCCTGTCCGGCTGCGACATCTTCTACAACAAGACCATCTTTGCCGAGGTCGGCATTGAGGTTCCCACCACCATCGACGAGCTGGAAGCGGCCTGCGACAAGCTGCTCGAGGCGGGCTACGTGCCCTTCGCCCTGGCCAACGGCTCCAAGTGGACCGGCTCCATGTACTACATGTATCTGGTTGCCCGCCACTCCGGCAATGCCGAGTTCGACGCCGCCTATGATGGCACCGGCTCCTTCACCTCTCCCGCCTTCATCTGGGCCGGCGAGAAGATCCAGGAATGGGTCAAGAAGGGCTACTTCAACGACGGCTTCAACAGCATGATCACCGACAACGGCGAAGACCGCATGCTGATGTACAACAACACCTGCGCGATGATGCTGCATGGCTCCTGGCAGGTTGGCTCCGTCATGACGGACAACATGGACTGGTACAAGGCCAACTTCGGCACCTTCCGCTTCCCGGAGGACACCGAAGCTGCGGCGGCCGGCGTTCCCCAGAACGTTGAGATCGGCACCGCGGTCGGCAACGCTTTCTCCTTCAACTGCTGGAAGGAAGACGGCTCCGTCGATCAGGAGAAGCTGGATGCCTGCTACGTGCTGGCCACCCAGTACTACAGCGACGACCAGTACAACGAGGAGCAGGTCGCCGTTGGCCGTACCCCCTCCATCAAGGGCTTCGACCAGGTTGAGGACGAGAACATGAAGGTCGTCATCGACACCTTCTTCAACGCCTCCAACGTGCAGCTGTGGTATGACCAGTACCTGCCCGCCTCCGTCACCGAGGTGCACAAGGACTGCATGACCGAGCTGTTCGGCCTGACCAAGACCCCGCAGGAAATCGGCGAAATGCAGGATGCGGCCATGGCTGCTGCCCGCGAAGGCTGATCGAGCGCACACTGAATGCCTTCGGCATTCGTGCGGAATACCCGCAGGAGTTTCCCTGCGGGTATTCCTGCATAAGGCCAATCGAATGCGTCGCGCCAGCTGACGGTCAACCGCATTGCGTGCAGTGGACGGGCGGTTGCCGGGGCGCATTGGATTTTATCAAAAAGGAGGCGTAAGCCATATGGGAAAACACTCCAGAAGGATGCTGGCGGAGACGTCGCAGAAGGGCACGGCCCTGGCCGCGACGCTGTTCCTCGCCCCAGCGCTTATCCTGATCGCCCTGTACATGATCTATCCCGTAATTGATACCTTCGTCACCAGCCAGTACCAGTGGAACGGCATTTCTGCGGACAGGATATTCATCGGCCTGGACAACTGGAAGACGCTGCTTCAGGACTCCAAGTTCTGGGCTTCCTTTTCCCACAACCTGGTCGTCATGGTCTTCTCGATCCTGCTGCAGATCCCGCTCGGTCTGCTGCTGGCCACATTCCTCGACAGCGTGGGGCGCAAGTCAAACATCTTTAAGATCATCTGGTTCTTCCCCTACCTGATGAGCTCGGTCGCCATCGCGTTCCTGTTCAACTACATCCTCGGCACCAACGACGGCCTGTTCACCTCCATCGCCACGCTGCTGAACGGCAAACGAACGATCGTCGACCTGCTGGGCAAGAGCCCGCAGGCGCTGTTCGCGGTCATCGGCGTCATGGCCTGGCAGTTCACGCCGTTCTACATGGTGTACTTTATCGCCGGCTATTCCAATATCTCCACCTCGCTGTACGAAGCAGCGATCATCGACGGCGCAAACCGCCGGCAGTACCTGTTCAAGATCGCCATTCCGCTGCTGGGCCCGATCTTCAAGACTGCCTGCACCATGTCGATGATCGGCTCCCTGAAGTACTTCGACATGATCTGGAACATGACCCAGGGCGGCCCCGCGGGCGGCACCGAGTTGATGGCGACCTACATGTACAAGCTGTCCTTCCAGCAGTGGAAGATGGGCTACGGCTCCGCCGTGGCCGCCGGCATGTTCATACTGATCACCGTCATCGCGCTGCTGTTCCAGAAGGTATTCGTCGTAAAGGAGGATTATTGACATGACCAACGATGTCAAGTTGGCACAGCAGCAGCTTGCCGAGCAGAAATACAAGCGCGAGCGCGTCAAGAGCCGCATCTCGTGGATCATCGCGTGGTTCCTCGCGTGCTTCTGGATGCTGGTCGCGCTGATTCCCTTCGCCTTCATGATCTTCAACTCCTTCCGCAAGCAGTTTGACATGTTCACGCAGGGCGTATTCCACCTGCCGCAGCCCTGGGTTTTTGAAAACTACCCGAACATCATACGCAACGGCTTCTTCGGCTATTTCTCCCGCTCGGTGCTGATCGTCGCCATCTCGCTGGTGCTGATGCTGATCATCTCCTCGTTTGCGGCCTATCCGCTGTCCCGAATGAAGTTCAAGCTGCGCAACCTCATCTACGCCGGCATCATCGCCATGATGTCCATCCCCATGCACGTCACCCTGATCCCGATCTTCAAGATGACCAACTGGATGGGCCTCTACGACAACAAGTTCTCGCTGATCGGCCCCTACGTGGCCTTCGCGCTACCGATGTCGGTGTTCATCCTGACGGGCTTCATGACGACCATCCCCCGCGAGGTCGAGGAGGCCGCAGTCATCGACGGCTGCAACAAGTACAGCATGTTCTTCCGCATCATCTGGCCGCTGTCCAAATCGGGCCTCTCCACGCTGGCCATCTACAACGGCGTCTCGATGTGGAACGAATTCGCCTTCGCCAACACGCTGCTGCTGACGGCCAACCAGAAGACGCTGCCGCTGGCGCTGGGCCAGTTCAAGGGCGAGCACGCCATGGACATGCCGCTGATGCTGGCGGTGCTGGTGCTCTCCGCGCTGCCGATGATCATACTGTTCATCGTCTTCCAGGACAAGCTGGTCAAGGGCATGATGGCCGGCGCGGTGAAGGGATGATTTTCAGCAGGTTCAATGGTTCGTAATAATAAACCGAAATACAACAAGGAGAGGGAATAGGGATTAGACAAGTCAGTGGCTGCCGCGTTCTTTCTGAAGTCGTTGGAACAGAAGCGGCGGAAGCATCTTTTTCTAATCCCTAATCCCTAATCCCTTCTAAGGTAGTCCATTTACAGTCACCCTACCCATAAACAAGGAGGAACGACGCCCATGATTTATTACGTCAACGCCAACGCCCCCATGGAGGGCAACGGCCTGAAGGAGACCCCCTTCCGCCATATCGACGACGCGGCCCGCGTGGCCGTGGCCGGCGACGAGATCCTCGTCGCGCCCGGCATCTATCGTGAAAAAGTGACCCCCCGCCACGGCGGCACGGAGGATGCGCGCATCGTCTATCGCTCCGAGGAGCCCCTGGGCGCGGTGATCACCGGCGCGGAGGTGCTGACCGGCTGGACGAAGTTCAAGGGCAGCGTGTGGACCAACCGGGTCAACAACGGCGTGTTCGGCAGCTACAACCCCTACATCAACATGGTGTGCGGCGACTGGTACTTCGCCCCCACCGTGCGCCACACCGGCGCGGTGTTCCTGAACGACGCCATGATGTATGAGACCGTCACCCTGGACGAGTGCCTCGCGGGCGAGGCCGACCCCTGCGCCTGGGACGCCGAGGCCTCCACCTGGAAGTGGTACACCGAGCAGGACGGCGACGAGACCGTGCTGTACGCCAACTTCCACGACCTGGACCCCAACGCCCAGAAGGTGGAGATCCTGGTGCGCCGCAACTGCTTCATGCCCGATGAGAACGGCATCAACTACATCACCGTCTCCGGCTTCGACATCAACAAGGGCGCGACCACCTGGGCGCCGCCCGCCGCCTACCAGGACGGCCTGATCGGCCCCCACTGGTCCAAGGGCTGGATCATCGAGGACTGCGCGGTCTGGGGCAGCAAGTGCTGCGGCATCTCCCTGGGCAAGTACCGCGACCCCGAGAACGACATGTACTTCTACACCAAGCACGTGAAGAGCCCCACCCAGATGGAGCGCGACGCCGTGTGCCGCGGCCAGTATCACGGCTGGCTGAAGGAGAAGGTCGGCAGCCACATCATCCGCCGCTGCCACGTGCACCACTGCGAACAAACCGGCATCGTGGGCCGCATGGGCGCGGTGTTCTCCACCATCGAGGACTGCCACATCCACCACGTCTGCAACAGCCAGCAGCTGGGCGGCGCGGAGACCGCCGGCATCAAGCTGCACGCCGCCATCGACGTGACCATCCGCCGCAACCACATCCACAACTGCATCATGGGCGTGTGGCTGGACTGGGAGGCCCAGGGCGCGCGCATCAGCCAGAACCTGCTCCACGACAACCACCGTCCCGAGGGCATCCTGCCGGCCAAGGGTGCGATGTTCTCCAACGACGTGTTCATCGAGGTGGGTCACGGCCCGACGCTGATCGACAACAACGTGATGCTGTCCAAGGTGTCTCTGGTCATGCCCTCCGAGGGCATCGCCTGCGTGCACAACCTGATGTGCGGTTCCTTCGCCCACATCAATTCCGGCGTGGACAGCATCGTCAACGGCCAGCGCGAGCCCCGCTACACCCCCTACCACATCCGCCATCGCACCGAGGTCGCGGGCTTCATGACCATCCTGCACGGCGACGACCGCATCTACAACAACATCATCGTGCAGAAGCACCCGGTCGTCAACCCGGACTGCAAGCCGAACACCCCGGACTACGAGTACGCGGGCACCGCGCCCTTTGACATCTTCCCGTCCTATGACGAGTGGATCGCCAACTTCATGATGGACCGCGAGCCCGAAATGCACGCGCTGGCCCAGTATCACTTCGGCCATCTGCCCGCCTGGGTGGACGGCAACGCCTACTTTAACGGCGCGAACGTCAGCCGACACGAGAAGCACGGCCTCATTGAAAAGGACGCCAAGGTCACCGTGGAGCTGGAGGAAGTGGACGGCAAGTGCGTGCTGAAGACCAACCTGTACGACTTCCTGGGCGACTTCCGCGACGGCATCATCACCACGGACACGCTGGGCAAGGCCTTTGAGCCGGAGGAGCGTTTCGAGAATACCGACGGCACGGACATCATCTTTGACCGCGACTACTTCGGCGGCCACCGCGGCCTCGCCACGCTGCCCGGCCCCTTCGCCGAGGGCGGCAAGGAGTGGAAGGTCTGGTAATCCGGAAAACACTAAACAAATGGCCCCCTTTCATCGAGGGGGCCATTCTTACGAGGAGGAGCGAGAACATGAGAGCGACCAAGGCATACCGCCTGGCGCTGACCGACGAGGCAAAGAAGATCGTCAGCCAGATGTCCCTGGAGGAAAAGGTCTACCTGATGAGCGCCAACCTGGACATCAGCATCATGACGCCTGAGTTCGTGGGCGAGATGATGTCCAACGACGAGATGCACTACAACGTCACCCCCTATGAGGCGGGCGGCTGCGAGCGCTTTGGCCTGCCGCCGATGAAGTTCGCCGACGGCCCCCGAGGCGTGGTCTGTGGCAACGGGCAGAGCACCTGCTTCCCGGTGTCCATGGCCCGCGGTGCCACCTTCGACACCGCCCTGGAGGAGGAGGTCGGCCGCGCCATCGGGCGCGAGGTCCGAGCCTACGGCGGCAACCTGTTCGCTGGCGTGTGCATCAACATGCCCTACAATCCCGGCTGGGGCCGCAGCCAGGAGACCTACGGCGAGGAGACGAACCACATCGGCGCCATGGGCGCGGCGCTGGTGCGCGGCGTGCAGGACGAGGACGTCATGGCCTGCGTGAAGCACTTCGCCTTCAACAACATGGAGAACGCCCGCTTCAAGGCCTCCGTCACCTGCGACCAGCGCACGGAGAAGGAGGTCCTGCTCCCCCACTTCAAGGATTGCCTGGACGCCGGCGCGGCCAGCATCATGAGCTCCTACAACCGCTACAACGGCGTGCACTGCGGCCACCACCACTACCTGCTCACCGAGGTGCTGAAGGGCGACTGGGACTTCGACGGCTTCGTGATGTCCGACTTCATCTGGGGCGTGCTGGACACCGTCGAGGCGGCCAACGGCGGCCAGGACATCGAGATGATGCTGACCCACTTCTTCGGCAACAACCTGGTCCAGGCCGTGAAGGACGGCTTCGTGCCCGAATCCCGCATCGACGACGCGGCGCTGCGCATCGTGCGCACCATCCTGGCCTTCGACCGCGGCCACAAGGAATACGACATGTCCGTGGTCGGCTGCAAGGACCACATCGCCCTGGCGAAGCGGGCCGCCGAGGAGTCCATCACCCTGATCAAGAATGAGAACGTGCTGCCGCTGGACAGGGCGAAGGTCAAGAAGCTGGCCCTGATCGGCAAGCTGGGCGACAAGGCCAACATCGGCGACCACGGCTCCTCCCAGGTGCGCGCGGCCTACACCGTCACCCCGCTGGAGGGCCTGCGGGCCGCGAACCCCGGCTGCGAGGTCGTGTTCGACGACGGCTCCGACCTGGAGCGGGCGAAGAAGGCCGCGGCGGAGGCCGACGCGGTGGTGTTCGTGGTGGGCTACAACCACGACGACGAGGGCGAGTTCGTTTCCGCCGAGCAGAACGGCAACTACCTGGGCGCCATCGGCGGCGACCGCAAGGCCGGCCTCGGCCTGCACGCCGACGAGATCGCGCTGCTGAAGGCCGTCGCCCCGGCGAACCCCAACCACGCCGTGGTGCTCATCGGCGGCAACATGATCATGATGACCGAGTGGTACGACGTCGCCAACGCCATCCTGATGGCCTACTATCCCGGCCAGGAGGGCGGCACGGCCATCGCCGAGATCCTCTACGGCGACGTGAATCCCTCCGGCAAGCTGCCCTACGTGGTGCCCTACCGCGAGGACGACCTGCCCTGGGTGGACTGGGAGGCCACGGACCAGTACTATGAGTACTACCACGGCTACGCCCGCCTGGACAAGAACGGCGTCAAGCCCCTGGTGCCCTACGGCTTCGGCCTGTCCTACACCCGCTTCGAGCAGTCCGCCCCGGCGCTGAAGGTCGACGGCGACAGGCTGGTCGCCACGGTTTGCGTGAAAAACACCGGCGACCGCGCGGGCGACGAGGTCGTCCAGCTCTACGCCGGCTACGAGAACTCCCGGATCGACCGCCCGCTGCGCCAGCTCTGCGGCTTCGCCCGCGTGAGCCTGGAGCCCGGCGAGGAGAAGGCCGTGAAGATCGCCGTGCCGCTGGAGAAGCTGAAGTGGTACGACCCCGTGCACCGCGAGTGGAAGCTGGAGGCGATGGAGTACACCTTCTACGCCGGCTCCAGCGAGGCCCTCGAGGACCTGAAAGGCGCGAAGATCGCGCTGTAGGGCGGGATGAGAAGGGACTGTCTCAAAACAGCGAATTGCGAAAGAATCATCAGGCGATGATTCAGAAAGCACCGTAGGGGCGCCATAATTGGCGCCCGCGGCGGAAGGTCCGCTCCCAGCGGCATTTCTGCCGTCCCTACGAATGGATTCTGCAACGCTGTACTTAAGACAGTCCCTTTTGCTAAAGCTGCGTGCCCCTACCCGTTACCGCCCAGAAATTCCTCCAGCACCTGGCCGGTCTGGTGCATCCGCGTGGCGGCGTCCACCCCCACGTAGCGGTAGTGCCAGGGCTCGTAGCTGATGCCGGTGATGTCCGCTTTGTTGGCGGGATAGCGCTGGATGAAGCCATACTCGTGGGCGTGGGCCATCAGCCAGCTGTACTGGGGTGTGTTCTCAAAGCCGTCGCCGGTCTCCACGGTCACGTCGAAGGCCATGCCCGTCTGGTGCTCGCTGGCCCCGGGCTGCTGGGCCTTGCCGGGCTCGCTCTGGGCGTAGACCTCCTGCTGGCGCTGGTAGCTGCGGTAGCCGCTGGTGACGATGTAGCCGTTCATGTCGGCCTCCTCGGCGGCGTGGAACATCCGCTCCATGGCCTCGTAGGTCTGCCGCGTCAGCATGATCTCGCTGCTGGCCAGCCGGAAGGAGTGCCGCTGCTGGTATAGGTTCACCAGCTCGTCCGGCACATAGTCCGCCTCCAGCCGGTGGCTCTCGTTCACCAGCAGTATGTTCCCCCTGAACCGCGTGGATTCCACGCCAAAGTGCCAGCCCAGGCCAAAGGCCCCCGCCAGCAGCGCCACGGCCACCGCCGCGACCAGTATCCTCTGCCCCGGCCCCTGCCGGCGCTTCTTTTTCTTCGCCATGCCCCTCTCCCCTTCGTATCCCGGGCGGCGGTCCGCGCCTGCCCCTCCTCCTCATCATACCCCCGGTTCCCGCGCCTGTCAAGCGGTTGACAATTACGCCGCCCTCTGCTATAATGAGGCCATCCAAGGAAAGGCAGGTACACCTGTACTGATGAAGATCCGCAACTGACATCCGGCCGCAAAAATTCTCCCCTTCTGTTCCATCGGGCAGAGGGCCAGTTTTGCCGCCGTTTGGAGGTTGCGTTTTTTGCACGGCCAAGCGTCGTTGCGCCGCGGCGGCAACAGCCCCGGCGGCACTGTGTTTTTGCGCTCCCTCCCCGGCGGAAAGGAGTGTATTTTTATGCAAAAGCTGTTGCTGGAAGCCAATCACATCACAAAGAACTACGGGGACCAGACCGTGCTGGACATCGACCGGCTGAGGATCTACGACGGCGAGCGCGTCGGCCTGATCGGCGAAAACGGCGCGGGCAAGTCCACGCTGCTGGCCCTGCTGGCCGGCGAGCTGGCCCCGGACGCTGGCGATGTGCGCCGGTATTGCCCGGCGGCGCTGATCCGCCAGAGCGGCGAGACCCGTCTGGACGCCAACGCGCGCCTGGCCTCGGAGTTCCGCGCGCCGGAGGCCCGGGAAGGCCTCTCCGGCGGCGAACAGACCCGCCGGCGCATCGCCGGGGCCCTCTCCGAGGACGCACCGCTGCTGCTGGCGGACGAGCCCACCACGGACCTGGACGCCTCCGGCATCGAGCGCCTTCGCCAGCGCCTCGCCGCCCACGACGGCGCGCTGGTGCTCGTCTCCCACGACCGCGCCCTGTTGAACGCCCTGTGCACCCGCATCCTCCACCTGGAGGACGGGCATATCTCCGACTTCCCCGGCAGCTACGCCGACTACCAGGCGGAGCTGGCCCGGCGGCGCGCCTACCAACAGTTTGAATACGACCAGTACCGGGCCGAGCGCTCCCGGCTGAAGGCCATGGCCCAGCAGAAGGCGGAGTGGGCCGCCTCCGTGCGGAAGGCGCCCAAGCGCATGGGCAACAGCGAGGCGCGGCTGCACACCCGGGAGTACACCAACGCCGTGCTGCGCCAGAGCGCGGCCAAGCGCATCGTCCAGGACCGCATGGACCGGCTGGAGGTCAAGGAGCGCCCCAGGGACCTGCCGGACATCCGCATGGCCCTGGGCGTGGCCCACCCCATCGCCGCAAAGGTGGCCCTGACCCTGCGGTGCAGGCAGCTGCGCGCCGGCGACAGGACGCTGCTGGCAAACGCCGCCCTGGAACTGCCCACCGGCTCCCGAACCGCCCTGATGGGCGAAAACGGCTGCGGCAAGACCACGCTGCTCCGGGCGCTGCGAGGCGAGCCCTCCCCGGGCACCCGGCTCGTTGGCGACGTGCGGCTGAATCCCGCCGCGCGGCCCGCCTGGTTCGACCAGGACCATGCCCGGACGCTGCGCTTCGACGCCACCGCCCTGGAGAACGCCCTGTCCGACTCCGCACTGCCGGAGAGCGTGGCCCGCACGGTGCTCGCTCGGCTGAACCTTCGGGGCGACAGCGTGTTCAAGCCAGTGCGGGTGCTCTCCGGCGGTGAACGGGCCAAGGTCGCCCTGGCGAAGCTGCTGCTGTCGGACGCGAACCTGCTGCTGCTGGACGAGCCTACCAATCACCTGGACGTGTTCACGATGGAGGCCCTGGAGCAGCTGCTCTGCGGCTACGGCGGCACGGTGCTCTTCGTCAGCCACGACCGGACCTTCGTGGAAGCGGTGGCCACCCGGGTCGTCACCCTGGCGGACAGGCGGCTCGAAGCCTTCGAGGGCACGCTGGCCCAGCGGGAGGCGGAGGCCGACCGGGACCGCCAGGCCGAGGCAGAGCAGCTGGCCGTCACGGCGCTGGAGATGCGCATGGCGGCGCTGGCCGGGCGCATGGCTGCCCCCAGGAAGGGCGACCGGCCGGAGCAGCTCAGCGCCGAGTACGACGCCCTGGCCCGACAGCTGCGCGACCTCAAACGGGGCCAAATGAAACAATAACCGCTATGTTTACCTTGAAGGGGTAGAAAAAACATAAAGGGCCTGTTATAATGGGGTGTAATCGGTCGAGAACGGCCATTTACACGAACATTATCGGCACCCATAGCAATTATCATTCGATTTTGAGGTGAATACAATGTCCAATACCGCTATCGTCGGCATCAACTGGGGCGATGAGGGCAAGGGCCGCATGGTCGACTACTTCGCGGGCCAGTTCGACGTGGTCGTCCGCTACCAGGGCGGCAACAACGCCGGCCACACTGTCATCAACGAATACGGCAAGTTCGCGCTGAACCTGCTGCCCTCGGGCATCTTCCACCGCGACGCCATCAACCTGCTGGGCGCGGGCGTGGTGATCGACCTGAAGCACATCAACGGCGAGATGGCGCGCCTGCGCGAGAAGGGCGTGGAGATCACCCCCGACAACCTGAAGATCTCCGACCGCGCCATCATGGTGCTGCCCATCCATCCCAACCAGGACAAGTGGGAGGAGCAGCGCCTGGGCAAGGACCACTTCGGTTCCACCCTGCGCGGCATCAGCCCCATCTACGGCGACAAGTACATGAAGAAGGCCATCCAGATGGGCGACCTCATGCACCCCGCCACCCTGGAAAAGCACCTCAAGCGCCTGATCGACTGGAAGAACGAGACCATCGTGCAGGGCTACGGCCAGGACAAGATCGACTTCGACGAGACCCTGGCGTGGATCCACGAGTGGGGCGACAAGCTGATCCCCCACATCTGCGACGCCGGCGAGCTGCTGCAGGGCGCCGTGGACGCGGGCAAGAGCGTGATGTTCGAGGCCCAGCTGGGCGCGCTGCGCGACATCCAGTATGGCATCTATCCCTTCACGTCCTCCTCCTCCCCGCTGGCGGCGGAGGCCCCTGTGGGCTGCGGCCTGCCGAGCATCAAGGTGGACGAGGTCATCGGCGTGACCAAGGCCTATTCCACCTGCGTGGGCGAGGGCCCCTTCGTGGGTGAGCTGGACGGCGACGCCGCCCACGACCTGCGCGAAGCTGGCGCGGAATACGGCGCGGCCACCGGCCGTCCCCGCCGCGTGGCCTGGATGGACATCCCCGCCACCCGCTATGGCACCCGTCTCCAGGGCGCGACGGCGCTGGCGCTGACCAAGATGGACGTTCTGTCCTATTTGAAGGAGATCCCGGTCTGCGTGGCCTACAAGCTGAATGGCGAGACCATCGACCGCTTCCCCTACACCCCCGACCTGTACGACTGCGAGCCGGTCTATGAGACCCTGCCCGGCTGGAACTGCGACATCACCAAGGCCCGCAAGTGGGAGGACCTGCCGAAGGCCGCCCGTGATTACGTCGAGTTCATTGAAAAGCGCGTCGGCGCGCCCATCAAGTACGTGAGCGTTGGCGCAGAGAGAGAAGCGCTCATCATTCGATGAATTGAGAATTAGGATTTAGGAATTAGGAATTGGAATAGCTGCTGACGGGAACTCGAGGGTATCATTAATGCATGATAACATCGTGTTGGAAAAGGCAATGGATTTTTCCATTCGCATAGTCAGATTGTATCAGTACATGACGACTGAAAAGAAGGAATTTGTGATTTCCAAGCAGCTCCTCCGCAGTGGAACGTCCATAGGCGCTAATATCACCGAAGCCTTGAGCGCGGTAAGCCGTCGTGATTTCCTGAACAAGATGTACATTGCCTTCAAGGAGTGTTCAGAATCGTTATACTGGATCGAACTCTTGTATAAAACCGAGTATCTGACCATGTCCCAGTATCAAAGTATATCCTCGAATTGTACAGAATTGCGCAAACTGTTATCCAGTATTACCAAGACGACCAAGGCGAGATCATGATGTATCGGCATTGCTGGCTGCAATTCCTAATTCCTCATTCCTGATTTCTAATTCAAAGTGCCTGGAGGTTACCATGAATAAAAGCACCTACGAAACTCCCTTGAACAGCCGCTACGCGAGCCCGGAGATGCAGTACATCTTCTCCCCCGACAAGAAGTTCACCACCTGGCGCAGGCTGTGGGTGGCCCTGGCCGAGAGCGAGATGGAACTGGGCCTGCCGGTCACGCAGGCGCAGGTGGACGAGCTGAAGGCGCACATCGAGGACATCGACTACGAAAACGCCCGCAAGCACGAGCAGCGGGTGCGCCATGACGTGATGGCCCACGTGCATGCCTACGGCGACGTGTGCCCGAACGCCCGCGGCATTATCCACCTGGGCGCGACGAGCTGCTACGTCACCGACAACGCGGACATCCTGATGCTGCGCGACGCCCTGACCCTCATCCGCGAAAAGCTGGTGGAGGTCCTGCGCCGCCTGAGGAAGTTCGCCTGGGAGTACAAGGGCCTGCCCTGCCTGGGCTACACCCACCTGCAGCCCGCGCAGCTGACCACCGTCGGCAAGCGCGCCACGCTGTGGATGCAGGATCTGACCATGGACCTGGACGAGGTCAACTTCGCCCTGTCTTCCCTCAAGCTGCTGGGCAACCGCGGCGCGACGGGCACGCAGGTCAGCTTCATGGAGCTGTTCGACGGCGACGGCGACAAGGTGGACGAGCTGGAAAGGCGCATCGCCGAGAAGATGGGCATGGAGGCGGTGTTCGACGTCTCCGGCCAGACCTATCCCCGCAAGCTGGATTCCCGCGTGCTGGGCTGCCTCTCCGGCATCGCCCAGAGCGCCTACAAGTTCGCCCAGGACCTGCGACTTCTCCAGTCCTTCCGCGAGGTGGAGGAGCCCTTTGAGAAGAGCCAGATCGGCTCCTCGGCCATGGCCTACAAGCGCAATCCCATGCGCTCCGAGCGCATCTGCGCGCTGTCCCGGCATGTGATGGCCGTCTATCAGGACGCCGCCATGACCGCCGCCACCCAGTGGTTCGAGCGCACGCTGGACGACTCCGCCAACCGCCGCCTGTCGCTGCCCGAGGCCTTCCTCGCCACCGACGCGGTGCTGGAGCTGTACGCCAACGTCGCCGACGGCATGGTGGTCTACCCGAAGATGATCGAGAAGCGCGTGATGGAGAATCTGCCCTTCATGGCCACCGAGGACATCATCATGGAGTCCGTCAAGAACGGCGGCGACCGCCAGGAGATCCACGAGCGCGTGCGCGTGCACTCCCAGGCCGCGGCCACCCGCATGAAGGCCGAGGGCCTGGAGAGCGACCTGATGGAGCGCATCGCCGCCGACCCCGCCTTCCCCATCAGCCATGAGGCGCTGACCGCGCTGCTGGCCCCGGAGAAGTACACCGGCCGCGCCGAGGCGCAGACCGAGCGCTTCCTGACCCACACCGTGGACCCCATCCTGGCGAAATACAACGCCGTGGACATGGGCAAGATAAGCGTATAACGATCGTCGGCACGTTCCGTTGGAACCCGCCGACCCGGAAAACGTTCCGTTTTCCCAATCTGCAAAATTCCAACAAGCACTCCCGGGAACCGCGCGACTCAGCCGCGCGGTTCCCGGCCGCAAATATAACAAACACAAGGGAGGTCAAAGCATGCGCAATTACGCCATCGGCATCGACGTGGGCGGAACCCAGATCAAACTCGGCCTGTTCGATGAGAACATGCAGCTGCTCTCGGAGCAGCGCTTCCTGACGGACAAGGACAGCACCGCCGTCGAATTGATGAACTTCCTGGACCAGCAGGTGCGCGCCATGGTGGAGCGGACCGGACTGACGCTGAAGGATATCCGGGGCGTCGGCGCGGCCTTCCCCTCCTCCATCGACACCAAGCGGGGCGTCGCGCTGGAGAGCAGCAACATCGTGCTGCTGAACGACCAGCCCGTCCGCGACATGCTCCAGCAGCGCCTGGAGCTGCCCGTCTACGTGGACAACGACGGCAACGTGGCCGCCCTGGCGGAGCACCGCTACGGCGCGGGCCGGGGCTATGACGACATGATCTACGCCACGCTGGCCACCGGCATCGGTGGCGGCCTGATCCTCAACGGCAAGCTCTACCACGGCATGCACGGCATGGCGGGCGAGATCGGGCACATGTTCATCTCTGATTCCACCGGCTATCCCTGCGCCTGCGGCGTCATCGGCTGCGTGCACTCCATCTGCTCCGGCGTCTACATGGCCCGCTACGCCATGGACCGCATCAAGGAGGGCGAGGAGAGCCGCATTCTGGACTACGCCGGCACCGTGGCCAACATCGACATGGTGGCCGTGGGCCGCGCCCTGCAGATGAATGATCCCCTGGCCCTGGAGGTGGTCAACCGCGGCGCGGAGTACCTGGGCCGCATGTTCCACAGCCTGAACCAGATCTTCGACATCAACATCTTCGTCTATGGCGGCGGCATCACCAACCTGGGCCACCGGTTCACGGACCGCATGATCGCCTCCTACCGCCACCACTCCCTGATCGATCAGCTGTATCCCGCCAAGTTCCTGCCCGCCGAGCTGGGCGAGCGCGCGGAGATCATCGGCGCGGCGCTGCTGGTGCCGTGATCGGGAAATCATTGGAGTGACCGCGCTTCACCCGGGTGACGACATGCCCCGCCGGGAGACCGCCTCCCGCGAAGAAGTCTAACACGACTACGCCGGCGCGGGGCCCTTCCCCGACGCCTGAAAGGAGGGCGACTTGAACCAGCTGTTTTCCAAGCCGGACTGGTACTGCGCCCCCTGCGGAAGCCTGTGGGCCGGGATCACCGAACAGACCATCCCCGGCATGCCGGCCTTCATGAGGGGCCTGCGGGTGATGTTCGCCGCCGACTTCCACGTCCTCGACCGCACCACGGACGGCGAAATCGAGGCCCTGGTCGATCGGATGGCCTCCAAGAAGCCCGACCTTCTCCTCCTCGGCGGCGACTACGGCGACACCGCCCCGCTGTCGGAGCGCCTGTTCGCCGCGCTGGCCCGGCTGCGCCCGCCCCTGGGCGCCTATGGGGTCATCGGCAACAACGACGCCGAGGCCTGGCGGGGCCGCCTGCGGGACCTGCGCCGCACCATGGCCCACGCGGGCTGCAAGCTGCTGGTCAACCAATCCGCCCGCCTGGAAGTCGACGGCGGCACGCTGTACATCGGCGGTGTGGACGAATGCCTCTACGGCAGGCCCGACGCCAGGGGGCTCTATCCCGAGCGCCCCGCGCCCGACGCCTGCCGCATCCTGCTGAGCCACTACGCCCGGGTGCCGGAGAATCCGCCGGAGCTGGTGCTCAGCGGTCACACCCACGGCGGCCAGTTCAACCTGCTGGGCGTCACGCCCTTCACCATCGGCTTCGAGCGCCTGTGCAACTCCCGGCACACCCGCCGCCGCGTGGCCTCCCAGGCCATCGCGGGACTGCGGGAAACCGGCGGTACAAAGCTGCTGGTCACCAAGGGCATCGGCGCCAGCCGCATCCAGCTGCGCGTCGGCGTGCGGCCGGAGATCAACCTGCTGCGCTTCGAGCCGTGACGGCGCGCCTTCGCCCTCCGAAGCGAACCGTGCAGCCGGCCAAGCGAAGGCCTCTTGAAGCCTTCCCGCCCTGAATATGCGCAGACTTTGCCCCTGTCCCGGCGTTGCCTTTGCGCGAACTTTGCAGACCTCGGTCGGCATTTGTGCATGTTAAATAAAAAGCACGAAATTTGCAAAAGGCCATTGACTTTGCCCTGTGCAGCGGCTATAATAAAGACAGTTCAAGGCGATGTGCCGAGAACGACAAACCGGTCAATATCCTGTGGTGTGCGTTAGTCAATGCTTTTACCCACAGATTCATAAAAGGATTCCGGGTCGGTATGCAGATGCCAAGCCTCCTTCGCAGTGGAAGGCAGCAAGCAGCCGCAGGTCTCCGCCCTGCCTGAGCGGCGGGTGAAAAAGCAGCGACAGACGGCATTTACGGGATATCTTAGGAGCTCGCGAGGGCTCCCTTTTTTATGCCTTTTTCGCCCTCCACCCAGTTTATTCCGCCACTCGCCTGCGTATATATTCCTGTCGGAATCCTTTTCATCGGAGGTCCTGCCCCGTGACCAATTCCCAGCGCGCCGCGGCGGGCGGCGAAGCGCTCCGGCGCATCCCCCTGCAGCGCATCCGTCCCAACCCGGCCCAGCCCCGCCGCAGCTTTCCGCAGGAGTCCATCGACAGCCTCGCTGACTCAATCCGCCTCCACGGGCTGCTCTCGCCGCTGCTGGTGCGTCCCTGCGTCGACGGCCAGTTCCAGCTGATCGCCGGGGAGCGCCGCCTGCGGGCCCTGCGGCAGCTCGGCGCGTCCCGGGCGGACGCCCTGGTGCTGGCCGGGGGCGAGTGCGACTGCGCCTTGATCGCCCTGGTGGAAAACCTCCAGCGGGAGGACCTGCACTTCCTGGACGTGGCCGCGGCCTGCCGCCGAATCCTGGACCGGCACCCCATCACCCAGGAGCGGCTGGCCCTCAGCTTGTCCTGCAGCCCATCGGCCCTGGCGAACCGCCTGCGGCTGCTGAAGCTGCCCGAGGCCGTCCAGGCGGCGGTGCGCCGGGGCGGCCTGAGCGAGCGGCACGCCCGGGCGCTGCTGAAGCTGCCCCGGGAGGCCGACCAGCTGGCCCTGGCGCTGCGTGCCGCGGAGGCGCACATGAGCGTCAAGCAGCTGGAGGCCTGCGTGGAGCAACGACTGAACCCCGCCGCCCCCGCACCGAAGCCCGGTCCCCTGCTGCGGGACAACCGCATCGTCATCAACGCGCTGATGGACACCGTGCGCCAGCTGACCCGCATCGGCGTGCCGGTGGTCAGCCGCGTGCAGGAAGGCGCGGACTATGTCGAGGTGATCGTCCGCATCCCCGCCGCCAAGGGCCCGGAAAAATAAAAGGGACGGATTGCTCCGTCCCCTCCGATTCCATTCTGCTTTTCCGTCTCAGCCGTCGCATCGGCCCGCCAGCACCGCCGCCGCCGACTCCATGGCGGCCTGCTCGTCCTCGCCCTCGGCGATGACGCCGACCGTCGTGCCCCTGGCGCATTCCACCGACAGTATGCCGATCAGCGAGTCCAACAGCACCCGCTTGCCGCCGCACTCCATCAGCAGCTTCGCCCGATGGCGCTCCGCTACCTGGGCCAGCCTCGCCGCGATCTCCGGCGTCAGATTATCGCCGCACTGAAACACTACCTCCGTGCGCACCATGCCTGTTCTCTCCCCCAACTCATCTCTTTCGGTATATCGGGACCGGCATCCGCCGAGCAAAACGCGGATGGTCCTACAGCTTCACCTCGTCGCCGCAGCGCAGCTTCTCGGCGATGTCGGCGAGCCTGCGCAGCCTCGCGCTGACGCCGGACTTGCCCAGCGGCGGGTCCATCAGCTCCCCGAGGTCGGCCAGCGAGGTCTCCGGGTTGTTGGCCCGCACAAAGGCCATCTCCCGCAGCGGCTTCGGCAGCTTGTCCAGTCCGATCTCCGCGTCTATGTAGTGGATGTCCCGGATCAGCGCCTCGGCGGCCCCCATCACGCGATTGATGTTGAAGCTGTCGCAGTTCATCTGCCGGTTCACCCGGTTGCTGACTTCCTTCTTCACCCGCACGTTCTCAAAGGCCATCATGGCGCTGCCCGCGCCCATCAGCGAAAGCGCGTCGCTGATGGCCTCGGCCCGCTTCAAGTATACCACATATTTGGATTTTCTGCACCTGTTTTTAACTTCGATTTCAAAATAATTCAGCTGGTCGGCGATGAACGCCGCCAGGCCCTCCGTCGGCGCGGAGAACTCGATGTGGGCGTCCTTTTCGGGATTGCTCGCCGCGCCGCACATCAGGAAGGCCGCCCGCAGGAAGGACTTCCGGCAGCAGGCAAAGCGCACCGTCTCCTCCAGGGGCAGCTGGCGCACGCCAAACAGGGCGGATTCGTCCAGCAGGCCCAGCTTGTCCAGCAGCCCCGCGGCTTCCTCTTCCGGCATCGCCAGCTGGTAGCGGGTCTGGTTGTTCAGCCCGTCGCCGGTGATGGTTCGGATCTGCCCGACGACGCCCCAGAACTGCTTCACCATGCCGAAATAGCGGCGCACCGTAGGGGCCTCCGCCGAGGTGATGGTCACCGCATAGCGGTTCCGCCCCCGCCAGGCGATGCCGCCGCCGCACAGCAGCGCGGCCGTCAGCTCGCTGCAGGCGCAGCAGGGCTCCCCCACCGGCACGCGGGCCAGTTCGCCCCGGACATCCGACGCAAAAGACATGTCAATCCTCTCCCAGTATGCGCACCTCGGTCTCCAGGCGCACGCCAAAGCGCGCCTCCACCGCGTCCTGAACTCTTTCGATCAGCGCCAGGACGTCCGACGCCGTCGCGCCGCCGGCGTTCACGATGAACCCGGCGTGCTTCTCACTGACCTGCGCCCCGCCGACAGCGAGGCCCTTCAGGCCGCTCTGCTCGATCAGCGCCCCGGCGAAGTAGCCCTCCGGGCGCTTGAAGGTGCTGCCGGCGCTGGGGAAGTTCAGCGGCTGCTTGTCCCGGCGGCGAGCGTTCAGCTCCCGCATGCGCGCCGCGATCGCCTCCGGGTCGTCCGGCGTCAGCATGAACCGCGCGGACAGCACGATGCCGCCCTCCCTCAGGGGCAGGCTGGTGCGATAGCCCATCTGCATCACGTCCTTCGTCAGCGTGCGGACCTCGCCGTTCAGATACACCTGGGCGTCCACCAGGCAGTCCGCCAGCTGGCCGCCGTAAGCCCCCGCGTTCATGGCGCAGCCGCCCCCCAGCGTGCCGGGAATGCCGGAGGCGAACTCCAGCCCCGACAGGCCGCTGGCCTGGGCGTAGGCCGCCACCCGGGCCAGGGAGGCCCCCGCCCAGGCCGTGAGCACGTTCTCCGTCCGGGCGATGGCCGCCATGCCCTCGCCAATGGCGATCACCAGGCCGCGAATGCCGCCGTCCCGCACCACCAGGTTGGAGCCGTTGCCGATCACGACCACCGGCACGCCCGCGGCCTTCGCCGCCTCCAGCGCGCCGATCAGCTGCTCCTCGCCCTCCGGCAGGAACAGCACGTCCGCCGGTCCGCCCACGCGGAAGGTGGTGTGCTTCGACATGGGCTCGTTTTGCAATATCTGATCCTCGCGTGCGATGGCACGCAGCGATTCGAGAAGATTGATCATAATATAAACACCTCATCCGTCTCGCGCCTTGCGCGATCCACCTTCCCCTGAAGGGGAAGGCTTTTGGTTCCCTCAACATTAAAAAGATACTATATAGTTCTATGATAAATTGGAATTTGCGAAGCTGCGCCTGGAGGCAATTGCTGCCGCACTTTTGGTATCCGACGGGTCGGCCAACAAACAGCCTCCCGTCGGTGTTGGCGGAATAATGACCTCATCCGTCAGCCCTTCGGGCTGCCACCTTCCCCAAAGGGGAAGGCAAGGGCTACGGCTGCCGCTCTTTCCCAAAGCCTTCCCCTTTGGGGGACCGAACGCCCGAAAAACAGTCCAGCGGACTGTATTTAGTGAGGTCGGGTCGGCAGACCCCTGGAATGGTGGATTTCGTCGAAATCGCTTGCGATTTTGGCGAAAGACGGATGAGGTCTTCATTACTCGGAAATTCCAAGTTATCAACAGAACCGAGCAGTTACTAAAAGTTAAAGTAGATGAACGGGTTGTAGCTGCCCACCGCCACGTAGGTGATGGAGATGAAGGTCAGCGCCAGCAGGCAGGCCGAGCCGACCACCTTCATCAGGTTGGGGCTCACATGCAGCCGGTCCCGCAGGAACTCGGGCACGGGCAGGCTGAACAGCACGCCAGCGGCCAGGAACGGGCCGTACTCCCGCAGGAACGCGCCGGTCAGGCCGTTCCACACAGGCGCGCCGCCCAGGCCGAACATCGATCCATAGAATATGCGGGCCACGTGCAGGTTATCCGAGCGGATCATCACCGTGATGGTAACCACCACGAACATGGCATAGAAGTGGCCGATCTTGTGGTTCGACATCCACTTGCCCATGCCGGTCAGCCGCTCGATCACCAGGAACACGCCGAAGCCAAAGCCCCACAGGAAGTAGGTCCAGGCCGCGCCGTGCCACAGGCCGGTCAGCGTCCAGACCACCATCATGTTGAACACCAGCCGCGGGGTCTTGACCCGGCTGCCACCCATGGGGATGTACAGGTAGTCGGTGAACCAGCTGCCCAGGGAGATGTGCCAGCGCTTCCAGAACTCGCCCACCGACTTGCAGATGAAGGGATAGATGAAGTTCTCCAGAAAGTGGAAGCCGAACATGCGGCCCAGGCCGATGGCCATGTCGGAGTAGCCGGAGAAGTCGTAGTACACCTGCATCAGGTAGGCGCAGGCCGCCAGCCAGGCGCTGACCACGGACAGGTCCTTCGTCTCCAGGGCGAAGGCGGTGTCCACCAGCAGGCCCAGGTTGTTGGCCAGCAGCATCTTCTTGCACAGGCCGCGCATGAAGCGCACCGTGCCCTCGATGAAGTCGTCCAGGTTCTCCCGGCGGTTCTGGATCTCGTCCGCCACGGTCTGGTAGCGCACGATGGGGCCGGCGATCAGCTGCGGGAAGAAGGAGATGTACAGGCACACGTTTATCAGGTTCTTCTGCACCTGGCCCTTGCCGCGATAGACGTCGATCACGTAGCTCATGGCCTGGAAGGTGAAGAAGGAGATGCCGATGGGCAGCGTGATCTGCGGCACCGGCAGGCGCAGGCTGAACCACAGGTTCAGGCTGTTCATCAGGAACATCAGGTACTTGAACACGCCAAGCAGCCCCAGGTTGAACACCACCATCAGGGTCAGGGCCAGCTTGGCCTTCTTCTTGTCCCCGCGCACCTTGTCCACCCACAGGCCGAACAGCCAGTTCATGGCGATGGACGCCATCATGATGGGAAAGAACTTCGGCGCGCCGAAGGCGTAGAAGCCCAGGCTCATCACCGACAGGAAGATGTTCGCCGCCTTGCGCCAGCGCTTCAATATGTAGTATCCGATCAGCACCGCCGGCAGGAAGTAGAACAGGAACTCAATGCTGGAAAAGACCATGGTCGCACTCCTTGAGAGCATAATTTTACTGATACATTATAGCGCAAATCATGGCGTTTGTCCATCACCCACGCGCTTTCTGCACCCGCACTTAACGGGACGCTTGCCATTTGCGCCGCGTTGTGCTATGATTGAGTTAAACCGGTTTGTGAAAGGCGGCGATCCCATGAAAAAGATCGTGCTTCTCATTCTGTGCCTGCTGCTGGCCGCATGCGCCTTCGCGGAAAGCGGCGACCCGTCGCCTGCGCTGAGCCTGCAGCCCGGCGAGGTGACCGGCGAATTCGACGCGCCGGCGTTCACAAACCCGGAGGCGCGCTACACCGATTACTTCGTGGAAACTACCGACGGCAGCGAGAACGCGATTTTCATGTTCCTGGACTTCATGAACGACGAGGCGGAGGACATGAAGGACGGCGGCTCGCTGATCGTCACGGAGCACTGGGGCGTCAGCGAGGACAACCCGGCCGGTACGAAGGTGTCCATCCAGCTCCAGCAGAGCCCCTTCGGCCCCATGATGATCGCCCGGACAAAGGTGCTTTGGATCACCGAAACCGTCTACTTTTGCGGCGAATACGCCTTCATGGGCGACGACGACGGCGCGGAAGCCGCCAACGGCAATTCCGCCGAGGAGATGGAGTTCTACACCACCGCCTACCACTTCCCCTATGGGCGGCTGGAGTGCCTGCAGGGCGTGCGCCAGGACGAAAACGGCTACACCTATTTTTTCGTCAAGAGCGACGACGACATGAGCTTTGAATTCGTGATTGGCGCGGAAATGCGGATCGTGCAGCTGCGCGTGTATGTCCGAAACGACGAAGGCGCGCTGCTGCTGAACAACACCGTGGACTATGAAACCGCCCCGGCGGCGGAGATCCCGCAGGCGGTGCTGGACGCCTTCGGCGAGGTGATGCCGACGCTGCCCGAGGCGACGGAGCCGCCGCAGGACGAAGCGGACGAATCCGGGGAAACCCGTTGATCGATAGGTTCAAAAACATGAATAAGGAGGAACCCGACAAATGAAGATCTATTCCATCTACGACGCCGAATTCAAGCCCTATGGCCAAGTGCTGGAGGGCTACGACACCCGGGAGCTGCGGGAGGCCATGATGAAGATCGACCTGCCCGAGGGCGTGAACTACGAGCCCGGCATCGCCAGCCTGGAGGCATGCGCCATCTTCGCGCCGCTGACCGACCGCGCCTACGGCGGCATGCCCATCCAGCTGGGCATGTGCTGGGGCCACAACACCAAGCTGAACTGCCTGGAGTACCACCGGGACAGCGAGGTCAACATCGGCACCCATGACTTCGTGCTGCTGCTGGCCAAGCAGGACCAGATCGTGGACGGCGTGCTGGACACCGCGCTGGTGAAGGCCTTCCGCGTGCCCGCCGGCGTGCCGGTGGAGGTCTACGCCACCTCGCTGCACTACGCCCCCTGCCACACCGACGCCGCCGACGGCTTCCGCGTGGCCGTGGTGCTGCCCAAGGGCACCAACACCGCCAAGCCCGATTTCG
Organism: uncultured Eubacteriales bacterium; assembly: GCA_902801165.1. Classification (GTDB taxonomy): domain Bacteria; phylum Bacillota; class Clostridia; order Christensenellales; family Aristaeellaceae; genus UBA2862. Next base: position 108,744 of record CADCHI010000007.1, read on the forward strand.
CGCCCCTCAGCGAGGAGGACAAGTGGATGACCGCCCGCAACAAGTGGCTGCTGGCCCATCCCGACTCCGCCGAGGCGAAGGACGGCGCCCACATCGGCCTGAAGGGCGAGAACATCGACATCGCCTGATTGATCCAATACCATGGAAGGGGACAGCGGAAACCCGCTGTTTCCTTCTTTTTGGCGCATCACGATAAGTTGAGGGAGATAGCAAAATGAACCTTGGTTGGTCCTTTTCAATGCTGTTTGCCGACGAACCTCTTTTTTTCACTTTGGCGCTTTACATTTTTTGACAATGCTGTTACAATAATGTCATCATCCCCGCCGCAGGCCGCGGCGGAACGACAAGGAGCGTTGCCCTATGAAATTCCTGCGCATGATGGCCCTGGCGCTCGCCGCGGTGCTGCTGCTGGGTATGCTGCCCGGCCCGGCCACCGAGGCCGCTGCCGAGCTCAGCCAGCAATACTGGATCGGCGTCGATGTCGCCAACCAGCGCGTCACCATCTACCGCACCGCCGACAACAGCGTGGTGCACCGCTGGCGGTGCTCCACCGGCGCGCCGGCCACCCCCACCCCGCTGGGCACCTATCACCTGCCCACCGGCCGAAACACCGATCGCAAGGAGTGGTACCACTTCGGCAACTGCTACGTGAAGTGGGCCGTGCGCATCACCGGCGGCATCTACTTCCACTCCATACTGTTCAACAAGCGCGCGGACAACACCATCATCCAGTCGTCGGTAGACAAGCTGGGCAACAAGGCCTCCCATGGCTGCATACGGCTTGAGATCGCCCATGCCAAGTGGATCAGCGACAATGTCGCCAACGGCACGCTGGTGGTCATCCACAAGGGCGTGAACGACTCCCGGATCACGAAGGTCCTGGGCGGCAGCGCGGGCACCTCGGTGACTCCCTCCCTGCCGGCGCCGCCCACGGTGAAGGCCCTCGCGCTGGACCAGTCCGGCACCGTCACCCTGCAGAAGGGCCAGACGCTCCAGCTGAACTGCGCCATCCAGCCCGCCGACGCCACCACGGTCCTCACCTGGAAGAGCAGCAAGACCAAGTACGCCACCGTGTCCAACACCGGCCTGGTCACCGCCGTGGGCCACGGCACCGCCACCATCACCGTCAAGGCGAGCAACGGCGTCAGCACCTCGGTGAAGGTGACCTCCGTGGACAACACCGTGCCCACCAAGGTCAGTCTCGACCGCGCCGGCACCGTGGTGATGAACCTGGGCGACACCCTCCAGCTGAACGCCGCGCTGGCCCCGGAGACCGCCGTCAGCGCGCTGACCTGGAAGAGTTCCAAGGCCAAGGTCGCCACGGTCAGCGCCGCGGGCCTCGTCACCGCCAACGCCGTGGGCACCGCCAAGATCACCGTGCAGACCGCCAACAAGAAGAAGGCCAGCGTCACGGTGAAGGTCGTCAACCCCTACGCTCCCACCAAGGTGAACATCGCCGAGGGCAGCGTGGTGACGTTGAAGGAGGGCCAGACGCTCCAGCTGAACGGCGTGCTCACCCCGAACACCGCCGTCTCCACCCTCACCTGGAGCTCCTCCAAGAAGAAGGTCGCCACGGTCAGCGCCACCGGCATGGTCACCGCGCTGAAGAAGGGCACGGCCCGCATCACCGTCAAGACGGACAACGGCAAGCGCGCCCGAATCACCATCAAGGTGGTCAAATGACGGCACGTTCCCGGGAAAGTTCCATCCCCCGCGCCGGCAGAGGCGCATAATACAGCGGCACAGTTCATTTCGAACCGTGCCGCAATTTTTTGTATCTGCCCGAATCCATCGCCGGGCCGTCACAGGTTCAGCCCGCGCTGGCCGAACTCGCCGTCGCTGCTGGCGAAGTAGCGGTGCAGGTCGTAGGGGGCGTAGATGCCGGTGTCCGTCACCACGCCGGAGACCAGGTGGGGCGGCGTGATGTCGAAGCTGGGATAGTAGCCCTTCACGCCCTGGGCAGCGGTGCGCACGCCCATGGCCTGGAGCACGAACTCCGGGTCCCGCATCTCGATGTTCACGGTGTCGATGGTGGGATGGCCCGGGTCCGGCGCGCCGGTGACGAAGTAGGGCACGCCCATGTACTTGGCCACGATGGCGATCTGGAAGGTACCCACCTTGTTGACCACGTAGCCGTCCAAGCTGATGGCGTCCGCAGCGGAGGTGAACACGTCCACGGCCTCGTTCTGCATCACGGTGGCGGGCATGTTGTCGGTGATCACCGTCACGTCAAAGCCCATGTCGTGGCACACGGTGGCCGTCAGCCGGGCGCCCTGGAAGTAGGGACGGGTCTCCGGGCAGAACAGGCGGATGCGCTTGCCCCGGTCCCGGCACTCCTTCAGCAACATGCCGACGATGGTCTCGCCGAAGCACTGGGTCATCACGGTGCCGTCGTCCGGGAACATGTCCACCAGGTACTTCGCCGTGCGGTGTACCTTGCTGTAGCGCAGGTTGTTGGCCTCCACGGTGTGGTCCACGATGGCCTTGGCGGCGTCGCTGCCCTCCGCGATCGCCTTCCTCGCCGCGGCCAGGCAGCCCTCGGTGATGATCTGCATCCGTGAGACCGTGGTCGGCCGGGCGTGGGAGATGTTGTCGGAGGCGTCCTCGAGGTAGGCCAGCTGATCCGCAGCCTTCCTGTCGCGGCACTCGTGGGCCGCCAGCGCCATGCCCATGGCCGCGGCGGTGTAGGGTCCCGCGCTCTGGGTCACCATGTCGGCGATGGCCTGGGTGACCTCCTGGTGGGTCTTGCAGGTGACGAACTCCACCTTCGTGGGGTACACGCGGCGGTCGAGGATGCGCACCTCGCCGGCGTCGAACCAGGCCACGTTTTCATATTGCAGCATGAACGCCAGGTCTCTGTCCTGTCTCTCCATGTCAATGCCCTCCGTACAGCCTCTCGACGGCCTTCTTCGCGTCGTAAAGCGCCTTGTCCCGGTCGATGGTCAGGTATTCCCCGTTCTCGTACAGGATCTTGCCGTCCACCATGGTCATCACCACGTCGGAGGCCTGGGCGGAATAGACCAGCATCGGCAGCGGCTCAAAGGCCGGATACAGGTGCGGCCGGTCCATGTCTATGGCCACGACATCCGCCTTCATGCCCACGGCCAGGCAGCCGGTGTCCTCGCGGCCCTGCAGGCGCGCGCCGTTCAGCGTCGCCATCCGCAGGATCGCCGAGGGCGGCATCAGCTCCGGGTCCATCAGGTAGCCGTTGATGCCGATGGCGGCGATGTGCATCTCCTCGAACATGTTCAGGTTGTTGTTGCTGGCCGCGCCATCGGTGCCCAGGGCCACATTCAGCCCGCGCTCCAGCATCTCCGGCACCGGCGCGAAGCCGCTGCCCAGCTTCAGGTTGCTGGTGGGGTTGTGGATGGGGCTGACGCCGTGGGTCTTGAGGATGTCCAGGTCGCCGTGGGTGCACCACACGCAGTGAGCCGCGGCGGCTGGCAGGTCGAAGATCCCCATCGACTCAAACCACGCGGCGGGGGTCAGCCCGTGGCGGGCAACGCATTCCTCGTGCTCCTTGCGGGTCTCGGACAGGTGCAGCTGCACCCGGGCGCCCTTCTCGCGATAGGGGCGGATCTGGTCGGCATAGTAGCGGGTCACGGCGTCGTTGGTGGTGTACTCGGCGTGAACGCCGAAGTCCACCCGCACCCGGCCGTCCTGGACGCCGTGGAACTGGTCGAACAGCGCCAGCGATTCCTTCACGCGGAAGTTCTGCTCCGGCGGCTCGGAGGGATCGAAGGCCTGCACCACGCGGGTCAGGTTCACCTTCATGCCCACCTGCTCGTTCAGCTCGATCAGGGTGGCGGGCTCCATGTACATGTCGCTGAAGCTGGTCACGCCGGAGGCCAGCAGCTCCAGCACCGCCAGCTCGTTGCCGGCGATGAAGTCGTCTGTCTTCATCCGGTCCTCCACCGGGAACACGGCCTCATAGAGCCAGCGGTCCAGGGGCAGGTCGCTGCCGATGCCCCGCAGCAGCGTCATGGCGGCGTGGCAGTGGCAGTCGATCAGGCCGGGGATCAGCAGCTTGCCCCGCATGTCCTTCTCGCTGTCGTAGGCGGCCTCCGGCTTCGCCTCGCCGATGTAGTCGATGGTGTCGCCGTCGATGCCCAGGAAGCCCCCCCGGATGGTCTTATAGCGCTTGTCCTGCCACGCCAGGATGTCGGCGTTCTTCAACAGCAGCCTCACAGTGCCACCTCCCCCAGGCGCGCGATGATCTTCTTGACATAATCGCTGAATGGCCCGGCGATGGATTGGGCGGTATCCCGGACTTCCTCGTTGGTCAGCGGCTGGTCCAGCACGCCCGCGGCCATGTTGGTCATCACGCTCAGGCACAGCAGCGGCAGGCCGCAATGGGCCGCCGTCAGCGCCTCGGTGACGGTGGACATGCCCACCGCGTCCGCGCCAAGGATCCGCGCCGCGCGGATCTCCGCCGGCGTCTCGTACTGGGGGCCGGGGAAGAACATGTAGACGCCCTCGTGCAGCGTCAGCCCCGTCCCCTCGCCGCACTCCCGGGCAAGCTGGCGCAGCTCGGGCGTGTACATGCGGGACACGTCGAAGAAGCGTGGCCCGAACTCCTCCACGTTGGGGCCGCGCATGGGACTTGCGCCGTTGAGCTTGATGTGGTCGGACACGAGCATCACATCTCCCGGCCGGTAGGAGGTGTTCACCGCGCCGGCGGCGTTGGTCAGGATCACGACCTTCACGCCCAGCAGCTTGAACACGCGCACCGGGATCACCAGCTGCTCGAAGTCATAGCCCTCGTAGGAGTGGAACCGCCCGGACATGCACACCACGCGCCTGCCCGCCACAGTGCCGAAGATCAGCTTGCCGGCGTGGCCCTGCACGGTGGAAACCAGGAAATTCGGGATGTCCGCGTAATCGATGACGACGGAGTCTTCGATCGCGTCCGCGAAGGGCCCCAGGCAGGAGCCCAGCACGATGGCCACCTCTGGCGTCCAGGGTACGATTTTTCGAATGTAATCCACGGATTCCTGGAAGTATTCGAGCGAGTATTTCATTTGCCTCCACCTCTTCGTTGCGACTCAACCGACCTGTCGCACAGGAGAGCCTCCTGTGCGACAGGTCGATCCGGCGCCGTCAAATCGTCGATTTCCTTAGATAGTCCTCCTGCTCGGGCGTCAGCGTATCGATGCGGACCCCCAGGAACCGGAGCTTGCGGTTGGCGACCTCCAGGTCCACCTCCCTGGGAACGTCGATCAGCTTCTCCGTCAGCGCGCCCGCGTGCTCCACGAGGTACTTCGCGGAGAGGGCCTGGATCGCGAAGCTCATGTCCATGATCTCCGCCGGATGCCCGTCGCCCGCCGCCAGGTTCACGAGCCGGCCCTCCGCCAGCACGTACACATGCCTGCCGTTCGGCAGCGTATAGCCCATGATATTCTGCCGCATCTCGCGGGTCTCGGTCGAGATCTCCCTCAGCCGCTTCATGTCCACTTCCACGTCGAAGTGGCCGGCGTTGCAGAGCACCGCGCCTTCCTTCATCTCCATGAAATCGGGCTCCGTGATGACGCCGGCACAGCCGGTGACCGTCACGAACAGGTCGCCCCGCTTCGCGGCCTCGCGCATCGGCATGACCTCGAATCCGTCCATGTACGCCTCGATGGCCTTGACGGGATCCACCTCCGTCACGATGACCTTCGCGCCAAAGCCCTTCGCGCGCATCGCAACGCCCTTGCCGCACCAGCCGTAGCCCGCGACGACCACGGTCTTCCCGGCGACGATCAGGTTGGTCGTCCGGTTGATGCCGTCCCATACGGACTGGCCGGTGCCGTAGCGGTTGTCGAAGAGATGCTTGCAGTCAGCGTTGTTGACCTTTACCATGGGGAAGCGCAGCTTGCCCTCGTTGTTCATGGCGATCAGTCGGACGATGCCCGTGGTGGTCTCCTCACAGCCGCCGATCACATATTGCACCTCATCTGTCAGCTCCGTGTGCAGCATGTGGACAAGATCGCCGCCGTCGTCGATGATGATGTTCGCGTGGTGAGAGAGGGTCTCGCGGATGTGCGCGTTGTACTCCTCCTCCGTGGCTCCGTGCCAGGCAAATACATTCAGTCCCTCCGACACCAGCGCCGCCGCCACGTCGTCCTGCGTGGACAGCGGGTTGGACCCGGTCACATACATCTCAGCGCCGCCCGCGGCGAGGACCAGGCAGAGATAGGCGGTCTTTGCCTCCAGGTGGATCGACAGCGCGATCCGCTTGCCCGCAAAGGGTTTGGTCTTTGAGAAGTCTTCCTCCAGGCTCCTCAGCAGCGGGCAGTTCCTCCGCACCCACTCGATCTTGTTTTTGCCGGATGGCGCCAGGCTGATATCCCTGATAATGCTCACAATCATGCCCTCCTGTATGAGAATCAAACGTCGATGACAATACGTCTCTTACAGGATAATCCATGACAAATCAAAAGTCAAGCAAACGGCGGCAAAAGAAGCGACGGCCGGCTAAAAATGCGTAATATTAATGGAAACACGGGAAAAAACGCTCGACACCGAAGCGCAAAAGTGATATGATAAACGAGAACGATCCACCGGACAACAGCCGGAATGTTCGGCTTTTGTCCCGTGTCTGCCCCGCGTTTGAAGCCGCACAGGCTTTGAATAGATCCAACAAAGGAGCTGCCCTCTCATGAAGAAAATCGTTTCCCTGCTCATCGTATTCGTTCTGGTTCTGGCCACCATCGGCGCCTGCGCCGAGGAGACCAAGAAGATCGCCGTCATCTGCGACCCGGTCGGCGTGAACGCCTTCCTGACCCAGGTCGTGGAGAAGGTCGAGGAGCTCGCCGGCACTTATGGCTACGAGTATCGCATCCTCGAGTGCTCCGACACCGACAAGTGGCAGTCCAGCTATGACGCCGCCGTGGCCGAAGAGTACGACCTGATCCTGGGCGTCGGCTGGCAGTCCGCCGAGTACGCCGCCGCCAAGGCCGAAGAGGCCGGCGACACCATCGCCTTCGCCGTCATCGACACCGACGCCGGCAGCGACAAGGTCGCTTCCTACAGCTACAACGAGGAGCAGGCCGCCTACCTGATGGGCGCCATGGCCGGCTACGCCTTCCCGAACGAGACCAAGTTCGGCTACATCGGCTGCTTCGAGGGTTCCGGCTCCTTCAAGTATCGCTGGGGCTTCATGGAGGGCGTCAAGTCCGTGATCCCGGACGCCCAGATCACCTTCAACTACACCAACTCCTACGCCGACCCCGCCCCCGCTTATGAGTTCGCCAAGCAGCAGCAGGCGCAGGGCTGCACCTACATCTTCGGCGGCGCTGCGGCCTGCAACGAGGGCATCTTCAATGCCGCGCTGGAGCTGGCCCAGGAGGGCAAGTACATCTACTCCATCGGCCAGGATACCGACATGACCCGCGAGGATAACCCCTACATCCTGTCCTCCCAGCTGAAGAACACCGGTGTCACCGCCGGCATCATCATCGACGCCTACTTCGACGGCACCCTGGAGAACGGCCTGCACGTGCTGGAGATGAAGGACAACGCCATCGGCGCGACCCACATCACCGCCGAGGGCGCCTACCTGAACAGCGAGATCCTGACCGACGAAGTCATCGCCCAGTGCAAGGCTGTGGCCGACGCCATCGCCTCCGGCGAGCTGGTGCTCGAGATGCCCGCCTCCGAGGACGAGTACACCTTCCCGATCTTCTGATCGACGCGACAACCGCAACGGCCCTTTGGTTCGTCCAAAGGGCCGTTCCATCGCAGTACCGTGAAGAATCAGGAATGAGGAACCCGGCGCAAATCCGGACATTCCCACATCGACCGGATTCCCAATTTCTAATCCCTAATCCCTAATTCCTAATCCCTAATCCCTGATTCCCCATTCCTGATTCCTCACTCCCAATTCCCAATTCATAATTCCTAACTCCTAATTCTCAATTCCCCATTCCCAATTCTCAATTATCTCAAGGAGCGTACACCAGCTATGATCTTCGAAATGAAGCACATCACCAAGACCTACGACACCGTCGTGGCCAACGATGATGTCAGCCTCCACCTGAACCCCGGGGAGATCCTGTCCATCGTCGGCGAAAACGGCGCGGGCAAGTCCACGATCATGAAGATCCTGTACGGCCTGGAAAAGCCGGACTCCGGCGAGATCATCGTGGGCGGCGCGCCGCGGCACTTCCACAACCCCTCGGACGCCATGGCGGCAGGCATCGGCATGGTCCAGCAGCACTTCATGCTGTTCGAGCAGATGACGGTAGCCGAGAACATCGTGTTCAAGAACGAGCTGCGCAAGGGCCTGTTCATGGACATGGACAAGGCCGTGGAGACGGTGCGGCAGCTGTCGGACCGCTACGGGCTGAAGATCGACCCCAAGGCCCGCATCGCGGACTGTCCCGTTGGCCTGCGGCAGCGGGTGGAGATCCTGAAGATCCTCTACCAGAACGCGGAGATCATCATCTTTGACGAGCCCAGCGCCGTGCTGACGCCCCTGGAGGTGGAGGCCCTGCTGGACACCATCCGGGGCCTGGCGAAGGCGGGCAAGAGCATCGTGCTGATCACCCACAAGCTCCAGGAGGTCATGGCCGTGTCCGACCGCGTGTACGTCATGCGGCAGGGCAAGGTCGTGGCGGAGCGCATGGCCGCCGAGACCGACATGGAGGAGCTGGCGATGCTGATGGTGGGCCATCCCCTGGCCAGCTACCAGATCGACCCGCCCGTCCCCGGGAAGACCCTGCTGGAGACCCGGGACCTCTGCCTGGTGGAAAACGGGCGCAAGGTGCTCTCCGACATCAGCCTGCACGTGAACGCGGGCGAGATCGTGGGCATCGCAGGCGTCTCCGGCAATGGCCAGAGCGAGCTGATCCAGTGCATCACCGGCCTGGCGCGCTCCACCGGCGGCCAGGTATTCGTAGCGGGCGCGGACGTGACCAACCGCTCGGTGAAGGCCATCCGGGACGCCGGCCTGGCCCACATCAGCGAGGACCGCTACGTCTGGGGCAGCGCCACGGACGGCACCCTGGAGGAAAACACGCTGATGATCCGCCAGGACGACGCGCCTTTCAGCAAGAGGGGCATCGTCAACCACAAGTCCATCCGGGACTACGCCGTGCGCCTGATCAAGGAATTCAACGTCAAGGCCTCCTCCCCCGTCCAGAAGATGCGGGAGCTGTCCGGCGGCAACGCCCAGAAGCTGATCGTCGCCCGGGAGATGAGCCTGGACACCCCGGTGCTGATCTGCTGCGAGCCCACCCGGGGCATCGACATCGGCGCGATGGAGGCCATCCACCGCCGCATGCTCCAGCGGCGCGACCAGGGCTCCGCTATACTGCTGGTCTCCTCTGAGCTGACGGAGATCATGAGCCTTTCGGACCGCATCTACGTGATCTTCGAGGGCAAAATCGTGGGCGAGTTCACCCGCGGCAGCATGGACGACAAGCACCTGGGGCTTCTGATGGTGGGAGGTACGATCAACCATGAATAACGAGCGAAACTGGAAGCGGACGCTGCTGGCCGCGGTGGACACCATCACCCAGCCGCTGATCGCCGTGCTGATCAGCTTCCTGCTGGGTGCGGTGGTCATACTGGTCATCGGCAAGAACCCGCTGCTGGCCTACGGCGAGATGATCCGCGGCGCCTTCGGCAAGCAGGTCTACCTGATGAACACCCTCAAGCGCGCCACGCCCATCGTCATGGGCGGCCTGGCGGTGTGCATCGCCTGGCGCAGCGGCTACGAGGCCATGGGCGGCGAGGGCCAGATGATCCTGGGCGCCATGGCGGCGGCGCTGGCGGGCTACTACCTGCCCCTGCCGGCGGCCCTGCGCATCCCGGCGGCGCTGATCGCCGCGGCGGCGGTGGGGGCGCTGTACTCCATGTTCTCCGGCTGGCTGTTCGAGAAGTTCGACGTCACCTTCGTCATCTCCACGCTGATGTTGAACTACATCGCCAACTACTTCGCCGCCTACCTGTGCAACTACCCCCTGCGAGACCCGGATGCCAACGTCTACCAGATGCAGAACGCCCAGACCGGCAAGCTGGGCCCGGAGGCCATCCTGCCGCCCATCGTCAAGGGCTGGGTGCACTGGGGCTTCGTGCTGGCCATCGTGGCGGTGCTGATCACCTGGTTCCTGTTCAAGAAGACCAGCTTCGGCTTCAAGAGCCGCATGGGCGGCCTGAACCCCCGCTTCGCCCTCTACGGCGGCATCAACGCCCGGAAGATGCTGTACCTGGTCATGATCCTCTCCGGCGTGATGGCGGGCCTGGGCGGCGCCTTCGAGACCATGGGCAGCAAGAGCCGCTACGTGGACCAGATGATCTTCTCCACCGGCTACGCCTGGACGGGCATGGTGGCGGCGCTGCTGGCCAACATGAACCCCATCGGCACGCTGGCGGCCTCGATCCTGCTGGCGGGCCTGGCCGTGGGCGGCAGCACCATGATGCTGAACATGGACATTCCGCTGGAGGTCTGCAACATCATCGAGGGCATCATCACGCTGTTCATGAGCGCGCGGATGATCCGCATCGTCGCCGGCAATCACCGCCGTCGCAAGCAGGCGAAGGGAGGCAGCGAAGCATGAATTATCTGGCACAGGTCATCAATTCCACCCTCCGCGAGATCACCCCGATCCTGCTGGTGTCCCTCTGCGCCGGCGTCTGCAGCAAGGTGCAGGTGTTCAACATCGCCCTGGAGGGCACGCTGCTGATGAGCGCGTTCTTCGCCTTCCTGACCCACTACTTTCTGCGCAACATCTTCCTGTCCGTCGCCGTGGCCATGGTGGTGGCCATGGGCATGACGTTCATCATGTCCTTCTTCATCGTCAAGCTGAAGGGCCAGCCGATGATCGTCGGCATGGCGCTGAACACCTTCGCCCGGGGCTTCACCACCTTCCTGCTGTCGGTGGTGTTCAAGACCAAGGGCGCGGTGAATCCCTCCGACCTGAAGGGCCTGACCAAGCTGGACCTGCCCGGCATCCGCCGCATTCCCTTCGTGTCCACCATGTTCAGCTCGCTGACCGTCATCGACTACCTGGCCTTCGTGCTGGCCGTCGTGATGTTCATCATCATGTACCGCACGGTCATCGGCTTCCGGCTGCGGGCCCTGGGCATCAACCAGAGCGCCGCCAGCAGCCTGGGCATCAACGTGCCCAAGTACCAGATCCTGGCCACGACCTTCTCCGGCTGCATGATCGGCCTGGCCGGCTGCCTGCTGACCCTGGGCCGCAACGCCATGTTCATCCAGGACATCTCCGGCGCCCGCGGCTACGTGGCGCTGGCCGCCAACAACCTGTGCAAGGGCCACCCCCTCGGCGCCATCATCTCCAGCGCCCTGTTCGGCTTCACCACCGCCCTGGCCCAGAGCCTCCAGGGCACGGCCATCCGCCAGCAGCTGCTGCAGTGCATCCCCTACATCGCCACCATCGCCGCCATGGCCTTCTACAACGCCTACGCCAAGGCCAAGGCCAAGAGGCAGGCGGCATAACCACAAAGACGCAAATCCGCCGCGGAAGTTGTTCCGCGGCGGATTCAATTCGTTGAAAAACCTTGGTTTTTCAACGAGAAGGGAAACGCGGAAATTCGTTCCGGGAGAAACGAATTTCCTGACAGGCGGTTCTAAATATCTATTGGCTCTTTCTCATTCCTTCCCAAGGAACCGGCGCACCTCGGCGGACTCCACCACCCGCACGGGGCCGTGGGTCAAGGCCAGGGAGTAGGCCTTGGCGGCGTCCTCGATGTACACCGCCCGGGTGTAGGCCTGGGCCAGGGTCTCGCCCATGGCCACCGCGCCGTGGTTGCCCATCAGGCAGCCGTTGCGCTCCTTCAGCACCTTCACGCAGTTCTCCCCCACCTCGGGGCTGCCGGGCAGCGCGCCCTCGGCCACGGGGATGTCCCCGCCCAGGAACCAGGCAATCTCGTACAGCACCACGGGGATGTTCATGTGATTGATGGCAAAGGACGTGGCGTAGGGCGAATGGGTGTGCACCACCGCGCACACATCCTCGAAATTGCGGTAGATCGCCGCGTGCAGCTTCCACTCGGAGGAGGGCTTGTGCTTCCCCTCCAGCACGTTGCCGTCCAGGTCGATGACCATCATGTCGTCCTCGGTCATGTCCTCATAGGGAAAGCTGCCGGGGGTAATGTACATGCGCCCGGTCTGGCGGTCGTACACGGACAGGTTGCCGCTGGTGGCGGCGAACATGTGGTCCTGGAAATAGGCCCGGCGGGTGACCTTCAACAACTCCGCCCGAATCTCAGCGCCGCTCATGCTTCCACCTCCATCTTGTCCAGTTCCCGCTCCAGGTTGACCATGATGTCGTCGGGGACCTCCTGGCCCACGGACAACCGCGTGAAACTGGTTGTGGAAAAGCCCATCTTTTCGGGGTTGTACATCGATAAACGACCTCCATGCGCGTGATTGACGGTTCCCCGCGGGCTAGAGTCTGTTTCTAAAATGCCTGAAGCGCATTTTCGGCGTATTAGACTGCATTTCTGCGTTGATTTTCCTTGACTTAGCGCCACTAAGCCTGCGGAACAAATCCACTCGAAACTGCATCTTCCTGCATTTAGAAACACACTCTAGGCGCTGCCGCCCTGCCCACGCTTAATTTATTATATCACCCTTACGTTGCTTTCACAACCTTCAAACCCGGTTTGATGGCAAAAACGTAAAAGGGGCAAGGCGTTCGACCATTCCATTGCCTTCTTATTGCCGCCCGCCCCGGAGCATGGTATAATAGCTCAGAAACGGAAATAAGGATGGATGCATTATGGAACTCAAGGTGCTGGACTGCGGCCTGACCGTGTGCAAGGTCGCTTCCCTGGAGGGCTTCGACCTGACCTCCGAGCCCTGCTTCATCGGCAGGACGGACGAGGAACTCTCGCTGGTCTGCCGGACGGAGGTCGTCCCCAGGGAGACCCTCGCCCGGGAGGACGGCTGGCGGGCCTTCCGCGTTCAGGGCGTGCTGGACTTCTCCCTGAGCGGCATACTCGCGCGGCTCTCCGCGGTGCTCGCCGAGAAAAAGATCGGCATATTCGCCGTGTCCACCTACAACACCGACTACATCCTCGTCAAGGGCGAGAACCTGTCCCCCGCCCTCGCGGCGCTGGAGGCGGCGGGCCATACCGTCGTCTGACCGGTTCGCGCTTGAAAAGAAAGGTCGGCGCATCCTTATGGGACCCGCCGGCCTTGAAAATATCCCGTTTTTCTGGCATGTGTATTTTGAAGGATTCTTCGCTGCGCTCAGAATGACCACGTTCCGCCGATTGTCGTGCCATTCCTGAGTTGTTTTGCCGCGTCACTTTTCGGCGCAGGGCTTCGGCGCGAAGAAGCGGTCCTCATAAGCGCTCTCCAGCCGCAGCAGCGCCTGCTTGCGCTCGATACCGCCGCCGTAGCCGGTCAGGCTTCCGTCGGTGCCGACGACCCGGTGGCAGGGAATGATCAGCGAGATCGGGTTGCGGGCCACCGCGCCGCCCACCGCCTGGCTGGACATGTGCGCCGCGCCGCGCTCCCGGGCCAGTTCCCGGGCCAGCTCCCCATAGGTCGTCGTGTGGCCGTAAGGGATTTTAAGCATGAGCTCACCGACGCGGTTGCGGAAGGGCGACCCCACCAGGTGCAGCGCAGGGGTGAACCCCGGGTCCCTGCCGGAGAAGTAGATCTCCAGCCAGCGCCGCGCCTCGTCGAAATACGGCGACGGGCGCTCCTCCGCGTCCTCGGAGAGGCCCAGAGCCAGGTAGCGCTGGTTCTCGGTGAACCACAGGCCGGTCAGGCCCTCGTCATCCGCAGCCAGCAGGATCCTCCCCAGCGGGGAATCGCAAGTCCCCTTGTACTTCACGGGAATCGTTCCTTTCGTTTTTTCGGTTGGCGCCGCGTCCCTTCGGGACGACGGCGCTGTCATGTTCTTACACGGGTATTATAGCATTTTTCCGGCAATTTGAAAATGTCTTTCCTTGTCGCAAACCGAAGAGCGAAGAGGCCGCCGCACAGCGCGACGACCTCCCACTTCTGTGATGCGTTTTGCTAATTCTCCTTCACGAAACCGTCCATCACGTTCTGGTAGCACCGCCGCGTCTGCTCGTCGAAGCAGCTCATCACGACGGTCATGCCGTAGTACGGGTTTTCCGCAAACCAGGCGGTGATCGTCAGGATCGCCACCATCGCGGCCTCCTGCCGGGGGTAGCCATACGCGCCGGTGGAGATCGCCGGGAAAGCGATGGTGTGGATGTTGTGGGCCTTCGCCAGCTCCAGGGAATTGCGATAGCAGTCGCTGAGCAGGAGCTTGCACTTCGTGTCCCCTGCCCGGTACACGGGGCCCACGGTGTGGATCACGTGCCTGGCCTTGAGCCGGTAGCCGTCGGTGATCTTGGCCTCGCCGGTCTCGCAGCCGCCCAGCCCGCGGCATTCCTCCAGCAGGCAGGGACCTGCGGCGCGATGGATCGCGCCATCCACGCCTCCGCCGCCCAACAGGGACTTGTTGGCGGCATTGACGATGGCATCCACGTCCAACAGGGTGATGTCGCCCATCTCCAGGCAGATCCGGTTCTCGGGCCGGGTCGGCCGCACGCGCGTCCGCAGGGCGTCAAAGCGCTCCAGCACCGCGCGCATGTCCTTTGGCAGCCGTGCCTTGCACTCAGCCGCGAGCGCCTCCGGCACGCCGTAGAACGCCTCGGCGATGCCCCCCGCGATGCAGGTCAGGGTGTCGCAGTCGCCGCCCAGGGAGACTGCCGTGCGGATGACGTCCTCGAAGTCCGTTCCCTCCAGGAACGCCGTGATGGCCTCCGGCACGGTCTTCTGGCAGGTCTCCACATGGTGGTAGGTTGGCCGGATCTGGTCGCAGGTGCGGGACAGATTGTAGCCGAATTCCCGGACGATGTAGTCCTTGATTTCAGCCTTGCCGGCGCCGGTGCGGGCCAGGTAGATGGCGCTGGCGACGGCCTCCGCGCCTTTGATGCCCTCGGGGTGGTTGTGGGTCACGGCGGCGGTCAGGGCCGCGACGCGGCGCGTGGTCTCCAGGCTGTCGTAGAGCCAGCCGGCGCTGGACACGCGCATGGCGGAGCCGTTGCCGTAGCTGCCATAGGGCTGGGTACTGCCGCTGAGCAGCCAGCGGTAGAACATGCCGCCGTAGCCGGCGTCGGGATACATCCGGCCCCACTTGTGCATCGACCGGATGAGCGCGTCATGGATCTCCCCATCCGGCTTGCCGAGGGTGTCCATCAGGGCCTCCGCCACGGCGATGGTCATGGCCGTATCGTCCGTGTACTCGCTCTCGCGGGAGAACAGCGGGAATTCCTTCGTCTTGTTGCCACGGTCAAACTCATAGGGGGCGCCGATCATATCGCCCAGGATTGCTCCAAACATTTTGTTTCCTCCTCGCTCTTGTTGATGGTTTGATTATACACGAAAGGGAACGCAAAAAGGTCGTTTGGCAAGCGACAAATGATTGACAGTCAACAGGCATCAGGCAACAGGCAGTAGTCAGGAAGCCGCTTCCGCATTTTCGCCCAATCCCACGCTAAAGGCGGCAGCCACTATTCCTTTTCCCTCATCCCTTTTCCTTAGGCGCAGATAAAAAGGCGGCAGCCACACTCTGACTGTTCCCTGTTGCCTGTTGCCTATTGCCTTTTCCCCGTTCCCTGAACCCGGAATTTGCCGCGCAAATTCCGGGTTCAGCATCACTCATCCAGCGTCGGCAGGCCGTAGCTGAACAGGGCCGTGTTGAGCTCATAGATGTTGTAATTCCCATTCGTGATGAAGTAGGACACGATCAGGTCGAACCGGCTGCTGGGCGACAGCGCGATCTCCGCCCGGGAGAGCAGGTCCCGGGTCGTGGGAAGGTCCAGCCGCAGCGCGATGGCAAAGGCCACCGCCGTCCGCTTCGTCGGCTTGTAATCCTGTTTGCTGCGGATGCGGGAGAACACCTTTCGGTCGATGTTGGCCTTCTTGTAGACCGTCACCTCATCCATCCCGCTGGCGTCGATCAGCTCGAACAGCCGCTGCCGGAAGCTCTTCCCGGGCTCTCCGAGCACGGCGTCCAGGTCCCTGCCGGACAGCGGGGGCATCGGCGCCGCGGCCTGGGCCGCGCCGGCCCGGGTGTTCATGAGCCGGGCAGAGCGCTCCCGCTCCCGTTCGCGCAGCAGCCCCCTGCGGCCGCGCTCGTCATTGTTCCCGAGACCGTATTCCTCGGCGCATATCGCCTCGGCCGCGTGCTCGTCGATGTACTGCTCGATGCCCCCGATCAGGTCCTCGGACAGCTCCAGGGCCCGCCTGTCGAACACCACCAGGGTGACGTGCATCTCGTGGGTCAGCAGGAACCGGCCAATCTCCGCCAGGGCGATGTTCAGGGCCTCGTCCTTTGGGAACCCATAGATGCCGGTGGCGATCAGCGGAAACGCGATGCTGGCGCACTCCAGGCTGGCTGCCAGCGCCATCGAGGCGCGGTAGCAGGACTGGAGGGTTTCCCGCTCGCCGTGTTCGCCGTTGATCCACGCCGGGCCCACCGTGTGGATGATATACTTCGCGTCCAGATCAAACGCCGGGGTGGCCGCGGCCTGTCCCGGTTCGATGGCGCCGATCTTCCTGCGCTCGGCGAAGAGCTTCTCCTCCCCCGCCGCCGCGTAGATCGCGCTGTCCGTGCCCTGCCCGATCGCGGGCTGCGGGTTGGCCGTGTTGACGATCGCGTCCGCCCGGACCCGGGTGATGTCGTTTCTGACGATGGAAAAGGGCATCTGAATTCATCTCCTCGCGGCATGCTTTACAGACAGTATAGCACACAAGGGCGGCCCCTTGCAATTCCGGGAATACCTGTTATAATGAAAGTGGGGATGGAGGGCGCGCGCTGTTCGCCATCCCCGAAGCGAACCCGCCCGCCACAGGATACGGGCGGCACGAGAAAGGAATGAAGCAGTCATGAAGAAGAACCTGGGCGTTGTGCCGGCGGTCTATCCGATGCCGGTGTTGATGGTGGCGGCCTATGACGAGAACGAGAAGGTCAACGTGATGAACGCGGCCTGGGGCCAGATCTGCGACGAGGACAAGATCATACTCTTCATCGGCGAGGGCAAGCGCACCTGGCTGAACATCAAGGCCAGCAAGGCCTTCACGGTGGCGCTGGCGGACGAGGCCCACATGGATGTGGCCGACTTCTTCGGCATTGCCTCCGGCAACAAGATGGACGACAAGTTCGAGCGCACCGGCTACCACGCCGTTCCCAGCGACAAGGTCCACGCCCCGATCATCGAGGAGTTCCCGCTGGTCATGGAGTGCGAGCTGCTGGAGTTCCTGCACACCGAACACGTGGACGGCATCGTGGGCAGGATCGTCAACGTGAAGGCCGAGGAGGCTGTGCTGAACGAAAAGGGCAAGGTCGACCCCGAAAAGCTGCACGCGCTGATGTTCGACCAGTTCCAGAACGGCTACTACGTCACCGGCGCGAAGGTCGGCAAGGCCTGGAACGCAGGCGCCGCGTGGATGAAGAAGTAAGGCGCCGATCGACGGGGCGGCCGGCAAGCGGCCTCCCCGTCGTTGGCAAATCAACGCATCGAGGTGCCCTATGGAAAGACCGATTCTGTTCATCAACGCCTGCGTGCGCAGGGATTCCCGGACCCGGCGGCTGGCCGACAAGCTGCTTGCGAGGCTGGGCGGCCCCATTGAGGAGGTCCGCCTGGACGAGGTCTCCTTTCCCGTGGTCGACGCGGATTTTCTCGATCTACGCGACCGCCTGATCGCCCGGGGCGATTTCAGCGACCCTGCCTTTGACCTCGCGCGGCAGTTCGCCGGGGCAGAGACCCTCGTGATCGCCGCGCCTTACTGGGACCTCTCCTTCCCAGCCGCGCTGAAGCAGTACTTCGAGCAGATCAACGCAGTGGGCGTCACCTTCAAATACACGGAGGAGGGCGTGCCCGTCGGCCTTTGCAGGGCCCGCAGGCTGTTCTACGTGACCACCGCCGGCGGCTGCTACGCGCCGGAGGAGTACGGCTTCGGCTACATCCGGGCCTTGGCTAAGAATTACTACGGCATTCAGGATGTCCGGCTGATCGAAGCCGTCGGCCTCGACCTCTATGGAGCCGATGTCGACGCCATCCTCGCGTCTGCGGAGGAGAAGATCGCCGGCATGGACCTGGACTGACGCGGCCGTGGGGCTTTGCCCACAAATCCCCGTACAATGCCAACAAAAATCCCTGCCCGTTCATTTCGCGGCAGGGATTTTGCGTTTGCGGGCTTGCCGGGAGCCGGGCAGCGCCGCTTATTTCATTTTGCGTGAAGGATGTCCTTCCCTCGTCACCGGGCACCGACCGCCTGCTCCAGCCTCAGCCAGAAGCGCGCGTCCTCGACAGCCTCCCACAGCGGATAGGGCGAGGGACCGCCCTGCAGGTATTCGGCCATGTCCAGCAGGATGGTGGCGATGGCATACTCGTCCTGCAGGGTGTCCAGGAACAGCTCCGGCCGCCAGGCCTTGCGCAGGTCCCGCAGGTACTGGGTGTCCAGGCAGCGGTACTTCTCCGGGATCTCCGGCATCAGCGCCCGCCGCCAGGGCCGGTTCTCCGCGTCCAGGCCGTAGAGCGTCGTATCACTCCACTCGCCCGTTTCTCCCCGAACGGTGAAGTGCCGGGTCCGGATATAGGAGCGGTATTGCAGCGGCGAAAAGTCATAGATCGCGGTCTTGCCGGACTCGAAGGTCACCAGCACCTGGTCCCGGGCCTCGCCCGTCCTCCGGCCATCCAATATCGCGCCGTACCGGGAATCGGTCTCCACGGCGGGGCCGGAGCGCCGCGCGCCGCGCAGGGTATAGCGCTCCTGCCCGGTCATCAAGGCGCGGCGGATCAGGCTGGCGGCGTGATAGTCGTGGACCAGGGAGATATAGGCCGTCTGGGGTTCACCGATCAGCCCCTGCGCCACGGCCTCCAGGCCGGCGGCCAGCAGGGGCTGGCGGTGGTACTGCTCGCAGCAGACGATCTTCGCGCCGCCCTCGGCCAGCCTTTGCAGGCGCTCCAGCTTTTCCTCGGTGTCCCCCACCGGCGTCTCCGTCACCACGGGCCAGCCCCGCAGCAGCCACTCCTCCGCGACATCGGCCACGTGTCCCCGGTCCACCGCCACGACGATGAAATCCGGCCTGAAGGCCTCGGCCTCCTCCGCGGTCAGCACGGCGTCCACGCCGGTGTTCCGCTTCAGCTTCGCGGCCTTTTCCTCAGACCGACACAGGAACAGCGCCCGGAACAGCTCCGGCCAGGTTTGGGCGACACGCCCGAAGTATTCGGCCCGATAGCCCGAGCCCACGATCACATAGGAAAGCATGCGTCATTCCCCCCGCTTCAAACATTCTGCCTGTATTATACCGCACATCAATTCCATCGACAACATCAATTGGGCCGGCATCGGGTCCGATATTAAAAAAGTATTTCATTTGCACCGGTATCGTTGGACTTCGACAGGTTCTTCGGATATAATGAGGGTGTTGGTCAAACATCACACCGCGGGCCGTGCCCGCGAAACGGAGGTGCGCCTATTATGAAAAAAATCGCCCTGATACTGGTTGTTTGCATTGTCCTGTCCCCCGTGTGCCTTGCGGAGGGCTCCTCCGCGCAGCGCTTTCTCTCCAACCTGTCCGACACCTGGGATTCATTCCTCGACATGGCCGACGACGCCGGACAGAGCGTCTCCCAGTGGGCCGATGAGTCGGGCGTGACCGGCTGGGTGGAAGGCGCCGTGAACGGCGTCGCCGCCTGGGCCGACGAATCCGGGCTGACCGGCTGGGCGCAAGGCGCGCTGGACGACATCTCCGCCTGGGCCGACGACATCGGCTTTACCGAGTGGGCACAGCAGGTCAGCGCCGAAGCGCAGGCGCTGATCGAGGAGAACCGGCCAGCCGTCGAGGCATGGCTCGCCCAGGCCGGGGAGGACGTCCAGCAGGCGTGGAACACGCTGCTGAACGCGCAGGATCACTCGGAGGAAGAGGTGCAGCAGGCGCTGGAGACCGTGATGGAGTCGCGCAGCGGCGAGATCGCCGAGGGCTTCGCCTACGAGCACGATCCCCGTGAAAACCCCGAAGCCATGAAGGACATCGTGGTCAATCCCGATGCCGTGTACGGCTTCTCCCCCAGCCCCGATTCCACCCGCCTGAGGGAATTCGTGGACGCCCTCGACTGGACCGATCCCGAGCAGGTCGCGGCGGCCAGGTCCCAGCGGCAGGCCTATCACGACAGCATCTCCGAGCTCTACCGCATGATCGAGGACATGCTCACCCGGGGCGAAGACGTGGAAACCATCGCCCGCGCGGTGAGCCAGCGGCGCAACGAGCTGCGGCTGGAATCCTATGCCAACGACCCCGACGGCCTGGCCGCAATCAAGAAGAGCAATCTCGAAACCTATGGGGACGAGATGGGCCCGACTGCCGATTCCCTGTATGAGAAATACGGCTCCTGGCAGACCGTGTTGGAGAAGGCCCTGGGCACCAACGCGGGCATGGACGCCTGCCTCGGCTTCTACGATGAATACTACGACTATTATGACATCGGATGACGCCTCGCACAGCGCCCCCTGGGACTGCGAATAGCGTTCCGCGGCGCTGACCACGCCGCAAGAAAACCCCTGCATCCATCGCTCTGGCTCCCTGTTTTATTGTTTGCATCTAAACGTCATTTGTTTAGTGAAATAATACATTGAAATATTATCCCTCGAGCCACCCATACATCAAGTCAATGGCATTTAACTTCCAGCAATGTTCGCAACCCTGACCCTCATCCTTTTTGTGGATGCTTTGATGCTCCATTCCAGCATATGACGAAGGAAAAATCTATAATATAAACTTCAATTTGGAGCCTTTGGTACTTTTTCAAATTTCAGTATGCCCAGCAATTTGTTTTGTGCTATAATGGCTTTATCAGTTCATAGGAGGGCGCGGATCATGATCCAGGACATCTTTCCGCACAAGCTGCACAACGAATTCATCCCCGGCCGAGCACTGGATCCAGACGGACTGCTGTTTGTCTTCAGAGGAAGCGAGGTGCTCTGTGGAATCGAACAGGATACCATGGTATTGCCCAAGGTCGGTCAGATCGTGGAGATTTCAAGCCACCGCTTCCTGTTCACGCTGGACGAGTCACCCTGCTTCTGGGGCATGGACGACTTGACCAATACCCCCGGGGGCTGGCAGTTCATCCCGGTGAGGGATCTGCGGAATCGGGCCACGGGACCCCGGGAGCTGATCTTCGCGGCCTGGACAGCGTTTCAACTGGTGAACTGGTACAGGGACAACCGCTATTGCGGGCGCTGCGGCGGCGAGACTGTTCCCGTGGAGGATGAGCGCGCCATGCAGTGTCCCTGCTGCTGTCGGCGCATCTACCCGCGCATTATCCCCGCGGTAATCGTAGGGGTCATCAACGGCGACAGCATCCTGCTGACCAAATACAAGGGGCGCGACATTCCCTTCTATGCGCTCATCGCTGGGTTCACCGAGATCGGCGAGACGCTGGAAGAGTGCGTCGCCCGGGAGGTCATGGAAGAGACCGGACTCACGGTCAAAAACATCCGCTACTACAAGAGCCAGCCCTGGGGCATCGTGGATGACCTGCTTTCCGGGTTCTACTGCGACGTGGACGGCTCCACCGAAATCCACATGGACGACCACGAGCTCAAGGAGGCCTTGTGGGTGCGTCGGGAGGATGTGGTTGGCCAGCCCAACGACTTCAGCCTCACTAACGAGATGATGATAGTGTTCAGGGCGGGAAAAGAACCCAAATAGCAACAAGGTCCTCCTTCGGCACAGCGACCGAAGGGGCGATTCTTTTGCCATTGATCGATGAACGGATACATGGTTATAGCATGAGCATGATGCTTGAACAAATTGATCTACACACCTGCAATGCTCAAACGCATAATTCTGCAATGATGCTCTTACCGATTTAGGGTTTTCGCAATAGCTCATACTCATACACTGCTCCCACTTCAAAAGGAATGCTCGTAGAAAAAGGTTTGTAATGCGTGACTCCGTCCGATTTTGCTCCATTTCAGCATATGCCGAAGACAATTTCTATAATTCGATCTGTCGTGTCATCCTCATTCCGCCAGGATAAACAAAACACCCCGGACAGTTCCACTACATTGCGGAATTGTCCGGGGCTGTTTTTATGCGTGTGACTAATAGCGAAAATACAGCACATGGATAATTGTGAAGAGAATCATCGGAATACAGAAATAACAATACCGAGAGCTATGAAGAAGCATCCAGATACTACTATTCCCCATAATGGGTTGTCTTCATGTTCAAGTGTTGATATATAGTCGTAGTAATTCATGAAACCCGTACCACTTCTGTCGAGGGCATGCTTAATCGTATAGATAAAATAGTATATCCAATCGAAGAAGCCTGTCCTGGAAACAAGTCGAAAAAACGTATAGAGCAAAAGCAGCATGCCGACGACGATAAAGCCATCGGAGCATAATGTTTGCGTCGGATGCTTTAATCCTCTTCTTATAAGAATAAAAGCAAGGAAAAGTATACTTCCAACTGCCAAGGATGAAATAATACTCTTCTTTATTCTTTTAAGCATGCAGCACCCCTTATCTTGCGATCCTCAACTACACAATCGCATCTGAATATAGAGAAAAATCACATACCATTATTGAATCAAATTCCCTGCAGTTCAGCTGTCCTGCAACATGCCACAAAATGGCCTGGATAGCACTCCTTCAACTCTTGGGGTTGTTTGCAAGCTTCACAGGCATACTGGCAACGGCTGGCAAAGCGGCAACCCGGCTTGGGATCGATAGGTGAAGTGAGTTCCCCTTTTACAACAATCCGTTTTGTCGGATGATGTATGTCGATCGAAGGAATCGCTGAGAGCAACACTTGTGTATAAGGATGGACAGGATTGGCAAACAACTCATTGGTCGGGCATGTTTCCACCATCTGACCAAGATACATTACAGCAATATCACTGGATATGTGTTCTACTACAGACAAATCATGTGTCACAAACAGATAGGTCAGCTTGTATTCTTCCTGCAAGTCCATCAACAGATTCAATACCTGGGCTTGAATGGATACATCAAGTGCGGAGACCGGTTCATCGCATACAATGAACTTGGGCCGTAGCGCAATTGCCCGGCCTATGCCCACCCGTTGCCGACGACCTCCATCCAGTTCATGTGGATATGCATTGCGCAGTCGGGTTTCTATACCTACCCATACCCGCCATATATCTGTAGTGCCGTGTTGACAACCTCTCGCCCATATGTAGTCGCAATCAGCTTCGCCATAGCGGCTTCTTTGGAATGCTTTTTACCTTGTGCTGCTAGACTTGCGGCTCGATAGATCATCAATCGAGCGGCGTCGAGCTTCGTCGCCATGTCTGCTAAATACCACTTAATACCCTGATTAGCATTGATCGGTTTGCCAAATTGGATGCGTTCGCCGGAGTATTTCAGTGCATGCTCAAACGCTGCTGTGGCTACACCCAGTGCCTGAGCGCCGGTGCCAATACGCGCTCCATCCAATGTAGCGAGTGCATAATGCAACATGTTGCCAATTCCCATTTTCCCACCGAGGATATTGTCTTCGTGAACATGGACATCCTGAAAAATAACCTCAGTAGTGGGCAGCGCGCAGATTCCCATTTTATTCTCCGCGCGTCCGATGGTGATCCCTTCACTGTTCGTATCCACGATAAAACCCGTATAGCCGCGCTCTCCTGAAAGCGCATCAGCCTGGGCAACTACCAGTAGATAATCAGAAATATCACCTGCTGTGACGAATTGCTTTGTACCATTGATCACATATATGTCGTTTTCTTTTCTGGATGTCGTTCGCACTCCTGAAGCATCCGATCCCGCTCCCGGTTCTGTCAGGCAGAACCCGCCTATTTTATCCGCTGAAAGTATCTCCGGTATGTACTTCTGCTTTTGTTCCTCTGTCCCAAACATTTCGATGAATGTTGGGAAGCCATGTCCCAGCAACGCATATGCCGCTCCATGGGTCAAACTCGCCTTTGAGAGTTCCTCGATCACAATCATCTCCATGATAGGATCCTTGCCTACACCCCCGTAGGCTTCGCTGTGGTTGACGCGAAGTAGACCGAGCTCGGCTATTCTATGCCATGTCTCCATTGGAAAGTTGTGCGTACGATCGATTTCAGCAGCTTCCACTTCACAGACTCTCTCAGCAAAATCAGCAGCCATTTTTTTCACCATCTGTTGCTGCCTGGTCAACTCAAAATCCATGTTGTTCACCATACTTTCATAACTGTGTCGGTCAGCTCCTTGTATACAGTCATCAACTGGCTAGATTATAAGTGTGCGCAGTGTGTCATTTCAACCTATTTTTCACATAATCTTTTCTTTTTTTACGTGTAGTTATTTCTGACTCGTCGAATATTGACTTTCAGCTCTGTTTAGCATTAAAAACATGCACACAAAAACCACCCATCTGCAAACAGGTGTGTGGTTTTGTAGAGTGACTATATGTATTCTTACTCTTTCTCTGGCCAGCTAAGCTTCAGGGCTTTTATCGTCCATACTCTGCAAAGCGTATTTTTCCAAGTACCGATAAAGAGAACGACGCGAAATCCCCAGTTTTTGTGCCGCCAATGATTTGTTGTTGCGACATGACAGAAGCGTTCTCTGCAGTTCGACTTTTGTTATTTTTGCCCTTTTGAACGTCTTATAAATCGCTATATCGTCCAGAAGCTTGGGATCATTCACATATTGATATATGTCTTCGCTCTCAATATATTGTCCCTCGGTCAACATGGTAAGCGACTCAATTGTATTTTGCAATTCCCGCACATTTCCCGTCCAAGGGAAACTCTGCAATAAGCGTTTTGCTTCCGGAGAAAGATGCTTGGTTTCTATGTTTGACTTTTTACACAGTCGTCGAATGAAGTAATCCGCCAACACCGATATGTCCTGCCTACGGGCACGGAGGGGTGGCAGAAAAAGTGCTGATTCATTGAGCTGGTAGTATAACTCACGGCTAAAACGATTCTCCTTCACTGCGGTATTTAGCTCCGGGCTGGCCGATGAAATGATGCGTACATCCACGGGTATTTCCAGATTACCTCCCTCACGTACTATGGAGCCGCGCTCAATGGCATTCAGCAGAGACATCTGAAACTCCAGGGGTAATGTTTCTATTTCACCTATGAACAGAGTCCCATTGTTGGCCAGTTCAAAGAAGCCAATGTTCAAAATATCATGACGAACCTTATCTTCAAAGCCAAACAGCTGACGAACTAATTGATCCCTTGGAAGAGATGCGCAGTTAACCGCAACAAACGGACCATCTCTTCGAGGGCTGGCATTGTGCATTGCCTGAGCAAAAACAGATCTTCCCGATCCAAACTCGCCAATGATGAGTATGTTTTTATCACCTTCGGCATACTGTTTGGCTTGCCGCACAGAGACCTGAAAGCTACTGGTGCTGCCAATCAAATTTCTGAATGTAAACAGTGCATTGTTGCCCACTGCCTTTGCTATACGAGCCGCCAAGTATTTCATAGAAGACACATAAACCTGCATGCCTCGAATATTGAGCAGTGGTTGATAATAGGGATCTGTAGTAATACGGAAGCTTTCAGTTCTTCCTTTTACCGTCAGATCAATCAGTTGATTGTTCACACGCTTTCGCGTATCCATGATGTTCCAGAATTGCTTGTTTGCCGGTAATGGATCAATGAGCTCAGTCAGGGATTTGAAGTATATATCGCAGGCAGGTGTTCCCAGAATTCGAAACAGATTGCGATCACAGTACATAACATACTTTTTGCCTGTTTTGGTGTTCTCGTCCACTTTAAGGATACCGCGCTCATCGTTCTCCAAGGATTGTTCAATTGTGTCTGCCATGAAAAAATGCAGGTTTATATCATATGCCATGGAATTGGCGAGGAGTAGATAGCATTGCTTTGCCTTTTCTGCCGGAACAATTATCGCAATACCGCCGAGTACATGTGGCGCACTTCCATCCTGTGGTTCTAAACGACATGGGGAAAAATACACCGCCTTGTTCAAAAGAGGACGTGCAAAACTCTCTGCCCCACAAGTTACCATGGGAGTATCATTCTTCAAACCGAGATTAACGGCGTTGGGCCCAATATGATCGATTCTCCAGTCAGAAAGCCTACAGATACCTTCATCTTCCAGTTTGGACAGCACGTCGGTTTCTCCATAGCATTTTAATATAATACCATTCTGGTTGAACAGTGCTACCGCGATGCCTTCTTCGCTGCTCTGGTTCATCACCAGACCAACACAGCGGTTCATGTAAGCATACAAGCGCAGCGAATCCTGTTTAAGCTTCGAGAATGTACTTTCCCAATAGCCAGGAAGACGATCTATATCATAGGATGTCCTCAATGCACATGCATCTTTCCATGCTTCCACCAGAGAGGGGGAAAACGTGTCTGGACAAATACCTGTTTTGTGGATCTGCTGCCATGTAGAGAATCTGTTTGTCATATTCCTATGCCTTCTTCCCTATCATTTCCAGAAACTGTATCCAAGATTTCATTCCACACCCAGTGCCTTAAACACCGCGTCTTCCGCGCTGCTATATGGTATCAGCTGAAATGCACCCATAAGATCAGCCGGTACAGTGGCAAAGTCAATCATTGAGACCGATGGAATCAGAACCTTCTTTGCGCCGCTGTCCAGGCAGCATTGCAGCGTATTGGCCAACTCGTCCACCTTCATGATCGTGCCGCTGATGCTGATCTCACCGAGCACCGCCAGGCTCCCCAGCGTGGGCCGTCCCAAGGCTATGGAGCACAGAGCGATCAGACTGGGCAGGGCCAGTTTGCCGGTCATACCGATGCCCTGCAAATCCTGATAGTTGATGATGTAATCCTTCGTCGTGGTGCTGATGCTGCCGCTGATGCGGTTGCCGTTGGCCTTCAGGAAGTTGAAGGCCGTGCTGCTGCTCTCGCGGGCGTCGCGGTCGGAGCCGATGCCCGTGCGGTCGAACTTGCCGTTGCCAGGCAACATCTGGCTCTCCAAGCGGAACACGCCGATCATGCCGGACTTGCCACGACTGACGGTGTACACCTGCCCGGGATTGCAAATGCCCTCCGGGATCAGCTTGCCGCCGCCCTGCTCGGGCACGGTGACGTAGCGCTCCTCAAAGGTCTCATTGTCGATATAGCTGAAGTTCACGTCGTAGAACTCCATGCCGCCCAGCTTCTTCAGCTGCTCCTTCACGCGGCGGCGCATCTCCAGCGCGATCTTTAGGACTTCCTCAAGCTCTTCCTTGCTGAATTCCCCATCAGGATAGATCAGCTTGAGCAGCCCATCCATCGTCCGCCTGACGGCGATCACATCGCGCTGGTTCAGGTTCTTGCCCAGACGGAACCAACGATCCAGTGCGTCGCTGTACTGCTCCTTGCGCAGTTCACGGACGAACTCAGCCAGATAGTCGGTGATAAAGCCATAGTCATCGGTGAAATGCTCCGGACGGAACTTGGGCACCTCCCAGCCGGGCAGGTAGCAGTGGATGCGGTCCAGGAAGGCCGTGTCCGTGCCCATCTCCGGCGGAAAGGGGTCGAACAGGCTGCTGGTTTTCAGCAGCACATCCACGCTCTGGTTGATGTTGCCCACGAATACCATGGAGGCAGACGCAGCCTTCTCCTCCTTGCCGCGCGCGAAGGAGCCAGAGGCCATGTAGTCCTTCATGATCTGCACGCCGTCCTTGTCCTTGAACCGGATGCCGGCCACCTCGTCAAAGGCCACGCAATCCCACAGCCCCACCAGGCCCACGGTCTTGCGACCCATGTTGTAGAACAGGTTGGCCACGGTTGTCTGGCCGCCGGAGACGAGGATGCTGTTGGGGGAGATTTCCTTGTAAAGATGGCTCTTGCCGGTGCTCCTCGGGCCGAGCTCGCATAGGTTGTAGTTGTTCTCCACCAGCGGGATCATGCGGATGAGCAGCAGCCACTTTTCCCGAAGTGTCAGCCGATCCGGCTCCATGCCGATGGAGCGCAGCAGGACATCCATCCACTCCTCTTTGCTGAACGCCTTGCGGCCTTCCTTGACCTCGTGGAGATCTACACGGGGCATCTGAATGGGCGTCAGCTTCCGGATGCGGATGGGATAGCCGTTCTTCTTTTCCTCTTCGATGTACTCATAATCCAGTTGGATGATACACCATATGCCACCGCAGAGGAGCCGGTCATACATTTCGGGATAAGCATCCTCGATCGGAACCTTGGGCAGCCCGAGGTTGGAAAAAGACGCGAAGTAGCAGTTCTTCTGGATGTCGAGCGACACCGTAACCATGTCGATGACGGTGTAGCTGCCGATCCGGCGCAGCTGCGACAGTATCTTCTGCGCTTCATCCGGGCGCACATAGTTCTCTGCCAGGATGCGCTTGACGTTCTGAACACCCGCCTCGATGACCTCTTCATCATCGGATGAGCAATACTGCCCCAGCAGGAACTCCAATACATAGACCGGCACGTTCGCGCCTTCCTTGATGGTCTTCGTCAAGTCCTTGCGGACGATGCGGCCGTCGAAATACTGGCGAAGTCTCTGGTTGATGCTCGGCGTATCCATTCCGGTGCTTCCTTTCCTCATTCCTTAAAACCCAAAGTCGCCCGCAAACGCTATATCCATTTGCACTTCATGCCGGAATACTTCCATTTCGGTCTTATCGTCGATGGCGACGAGGTAATACCTGCGAGTATTGTCATAGCGCTGATTCTTGAAGGAGAACCTCAACCGGAATACGCGCCGGGAGGTATCCTTCTCCTTGCTGTCTGCGACATGCTGGTTTTCGCTGGAAATCTTCTCACCGCTGTCCGTGACGAAATAGACGCGGTACTTCGCTTCCTTCACCACGTCGCTGACGGGCTCTGTCTGCACGAAATCCAGCGTTGCGATCAGGTTGGTGATCTTGTTCAGCAGGCTCACCAGGGCGATCTTTGCCGGTTCCGTCTCCTTGTGTGCCTTCTCGGTCTTGACCTTCAGCAGCGGAATGATCATCTCCTGCGGCGAGCACCCTCCGTGAGCATAGTTCTGCCCGGAACCAGGCGCTTTGAACAGGTCGCTGCCCAATGGGAAATTGACCACCCGGGAATCCTGACCGCTCGTAATGGCACTCAGCGGAACGCTGCCGATGCCGCCGTCCGTCTCAGGCGTTGCCGCGATGGCATAGCGCTGGCTGGCCTTGGAGATGCCGCCGATCTTGTCGCCGTCCGTCAGCTTCTCGCGCTTGTAGATGAAGCCGTGGTCGGAGGTCACGATGAACCTACTGGTATTGGCGCTGGTGGTCAGTCTGCGGATCAGCCAGGCGATCTCGTCCACCGCTTCTTCGCAAGCGTTAAACACCTCATTCTGGGTGTTGAACTTGTCGCCGCGTGCGTCGATCTGGTTGTGATAGACGTAGACGACCTCCTGCCGCGCGAACACGCCGCGAAGCTGCTCGACGCTCATGCCTCGGATCTCATCAAACTGCACGGCACGGCTCAAAGGTCGCGCCTTCTGGAGCGCCACTTCGCGCTGCGGCAGGTCGATAGTGGGAAGCTCGTCCACCGTCGCGTGGTCTGCGTCCACAACCGTGTAATTGCGGTGCGGCAGCAGCGCCGCCATAGGTATGCCTTAGATCATACATCTGCACATGTGGAAGATGCTTCCAGTTTTCTGGGAGTCTATCAGTGCGTCTGCCGGCACCTTGTGGAGCATGACCATTATGAACGTCTTCAAGCATATTCCAAAACGTCTTCCAGTTTGCTCTACATGCGGCCTGTGAGACAGGATCACCTCGTGCAGATAGGCAGACCAGCCCCTGGTCTGGAATGGCACTCAGGACTGCTCTCAGTGGCTCAGTTACTGGTATCTCGCGCTGCCCAGCCTCAGACTTTACTTGACCTGGAACGACTACTAACTGACCGTACTCGAAATGAGATCCATCGGAGATCGATATGAATTCATCCGTAATGTTCTCACGCTTCAAAGCGAACACCTCACTAGGCCTTAGCCCAGCATACAGCATAAACATAGCCCAGATGCCTGCCGGATGTATTTGCCAATTCCTAGTTATCAAATCAACTAAATACGACTCTAAAACATCGTGAGAACCTGTCTTGACATACTCCCAATTAACCCCATCACACGGATTTTTCAGTATATAGTCATTCTCAATAGCCGCCTTAAACATGCTAGTGAGATCACGGCGCACCTTATCAACGTGAGACTTGGTGAAAGTGGACTGCGTTTTTGCATATTCTTGTACGTCAGCTTGCTTGATATCTATCAGCCTGCGGTTTTCTCCAAGATAATCGATTAACCGATTAATGTTCGAGCCTTTATTCAGCTTATTTCGATAGCCGCCAGTTGCGTACGTTTTGACCCATGTACTCCCCCACTTCCCAATCGTCATAATCTCAGCATCTTTGGCAAGCTGTTGTTCTTGCAAGAAAGCATCTCTCTTTCTCTTGGCTTCTTTCTGTGTATCGCCATAGAAATACTTTCTAATGCGCTTTCCGTTCTCGTCATACCCTATCGTGACATTCACCATATACCGCTCATCAGAGCGTTTTTGCTTCTTAGTCGGCATTAGATCACCACCACTTCTTCATGTGATCAAGCGTCGAAATCTCAAATATCTCCTCAACAGCATCTTGACAGCTTATTCAAACGCATCCCAATCTACTCTCACATATGGTTCAGGGCTGTCAAACTTACTCCAAGTCGGCTCAACATCCAGTAATTTGCAGACAGCTTTTTTCATCTCATCATCTGCTTTATGGAAATTATTCAGCAGTCTCATATCGAATGGCGTAAGTTGAGAGGTAAACATATAATGACTGTTCACATCGGGATCGTCATACAAACCCAGCAACCATTCTGGAGTAGTCCTCAGCCCCGTGGCAAGAGTTTGTAGTTGTGCCAACGGTATGTTCTTGATCTTGCCAGATTCATATCTTTGCAGTGTTGATTTGCTCAGTCCTGTTCTTTCTGCCAACGCTTGGTAGCTCATTCCGAGTTCGTTTCTTCTACTTTTCATCCTCTCTATAATCGAAACCTCTTGTTTGTCAATCACTACTACCACCTCCTCATATATAATACCATATTTAGGCCAATGACGCAACGAAAAAGTGCAAGAAAGTTGCAAAAATGGGTTGACAGCTTCGACAGCTTATGGTATATTATGTGCGTCCCATATATGCAACGATTCAAAGTGAGGTGAGAATTTGAGAATCGCAAAGCTAAAGGCGAGGATGGTGGAACGAGGCTTCAACAACATCACCCTCGCAAAAACCATCAACATCAGCGTTAATGCCCTCTCTCGCAAGATAAATGGTGTCAGCCAATTCAAGGCGAGAGAGATCGAGGCAATTTCTTGCTGCCTCTCCCTCGACTCGCCAAACGAGATAGTTGAGATTTTTTTGCCCGTCGCATCCCATATGTGCAACGACAACAGGAAGGAGGAAGAACATTGGGCACCTCAGACTGGCACGACAAGCTCTACCTGACCCCCACCGACATCGGGAACATACTGAGAGTAGGCATGAACACGAGATACCAAATCATCAGGCAGATGCCCCACATCAAGATCGGGAACACGTACAGGATCTCCACCATAGCCTTCCAGCATTGGCTGAAGGAAAACAAAAGGAAGAATGCTCGGCAAGCATACCCGTAGTTCCGTAGACGTCTTCCGCCTCAAGCCCCTTCAAATGTGGTCCTACAAAGACCGCTGAGATCCTGCTTGAAGCATGCGCAGAAACAGACACGTGCATCTCTGACTTTTGGTAGAACCATCCACAAAGCCCTTGAGACCCTCGACATCGCTGAAGCACTCGCATTCGCAAGACGGACAAACTCTTTACAATCAAAGCCTATTTCAAGTGATGAAAACAAACAAGAGGACATCGGATATCTCCGCTGCCCGCTCTTTTCACTACCAATGGATCTACGATGCTTATTGCTTATTATACGGTCTTTGGGATCGACCAAGCTCCTTGAATTTCCATTTATTCCTGACGCTTGACTATAATGGACATTCCTTTCCCTTCATCATCAGACTTTATTCTTATCCCTTCGACTTTCTCGGCTAGAAGCGCTTCAAGATCCTTTGCAACTCGCCTCCACATCTTTTTGTTAGCAGGTTTCTCCTTGTTACGGTGATTGGGATTGGCTGGGGTAACTGACATGATATTTGCCAATGCGGCCCACTCTTTCGCACTAAAACAGTTACTTGAAAAGTCATATCCCTCTAAATACCAAAAATAGGCATAATACTGGATCTCCTGTCTATCATGAAAAAAGCCTTTCCAAGCTTCTGGCTGTGATTGCTCACGAATTTTTGTTATGGTGGAGATAATCTGGTTTTCAAAGTGCTCTAAGGCTTCGGAATATGTAATCTCATCCCTTTTGCGCTCTTCTGCTTTTTCAAGTTTTTCTCTCCTTGCTCTTTCTGCTTTTCTCTTCTGCGCTTCGCCCAACCAGTGGAGTCTCTTCGCAATTTCCATGGATCTTCCCTCCTGAGATCGAAATGTTTCAAATTCACTGCATGTAGAAGAACGTTGCCTAATAAGATATCAATGTCCATGCCAACTCTTGATCCAGACTCATTCATAATCTCCCCGTCTGTTATCGATTCTGTTGTGATTATTATAATAGTCTTGAGCGGCTTTACCGATTTAGGGTTTTCCCAATGTCTCATACACTACTCCCACTTCAAAAGGAATGCTCGTAGAAAAAGATTTGTAATGCGTGGCCTCGTCCGATTTTGCTCCATTCCAGCATATACCGAAGACAATTTCTATAATTCGAACTGTCGTGTCATCCTCATTCCGCCAAGATAAACAAGAAGCCCCGGACAGTTCCGTGATATGGCGGAATTGTCCGGGGTTTTTTAATATTTTGCTGTGCTAATGCACGACATGACTTTCAGATTATTAATGGATTCAAGAGCATCGGGGACTAAACCATCCCTCTCTCAATTCCATCTCGGATAATCATTTCCAAGTATTGCTTCTGTGATTTATCCCCGATATCTGAAAACACTGCATTGTAAGCTACCAGTGCTGTGCGCACATAGTGACTGTTCTCCTCAAAGAGCTGCCGATCGATTGGAAAGCCATGATCGTCAGCAAACTGGCAGCAGAAATGGATGGTTGTTCTCGTATTGCCCTCTCGGAAAGCGTGGATCTTCCAGAGCGCCGCAAGATCGCGAGAGAAGTACTTGGTCATTTTATTGAGATCATACTTCCCCCACGGGCGCCTACGCATTGCTCCAAGAACATCAGCCAGGCGCTTTCTGATATCAGGATAATCCGTGTATTCCACAGAGAGCCCGCCCAACGCCGGCTCTTCCTTCACGATATTCATCTTCCGGGGTTCCCCGGCCCAATCATAAAGATCCTGAAAGATGTACCGGTGAAAGGCCAGATAGTGCCGCACTCCATAGTCTCCTTCTATGGAGTTTCTCGCCAACTCCCTCAGACGCAGCGAAGCGAAGTCAGCCTCGGCATCATCCAGATCCTGCTGCGTCGTAAGATTGAACTTATTCCTCAGGATCGTGGTACCAGGCAGCACATACGGATCAGTCATCAGCTTCACCCTTGGCCTTGTATTTCTTGTCTAAATACTTCTTCAAGTCCTGAGTGGTGGCCTTCCCCTGCTTTTCCAATTCAATATACTTCTTGAAATCTTCCGTCGGCTCCAGACCGTCCACCTTGATCAGGCCTATGGCATAATCCCATGCCTTTGCAACGGACATCTCTGTCATATCAAACATCTCCCGTGATTTACTATGCTCATTTTACCACAGAAAGCAATAGAAGGCAAATGCTTTCAAATCAAAGATTGCAATAATCCTCTGGGTAATATACAAGACAATTTGCATTTCCGCAAGAGTATCATGAGCTTACACTTTTTTTCTTCGGTTTGATTTTCGCAGGGATTATTGAAATTTGCGTCTCATAAATGGTTCTTTCCTTCCAATAAAGGAGTGTTTGAACACTCTAAACACTTCTCGTCTTGAGACCAGGCAATGATTAACTTAATAACTCTGTTGGTATACCTTCCCACATTCTAGATATTATTACAACAGAGCTGATCAGTATTCTACCAAAAAAGTCGCATCGTGAGTTGCGGAAAAGATGCATCAGTCATAGTAAACCCCAGGCTCTAAAAACACGAATTGCCCCGAAAACGTAGTGCTTTCAGGGCTTTTCTAATGATTAGTGGGTTGTGACGTCAGCTGTAGATATCACCACATCGTTTTGCGGTGGCTGGTAACAGCAAATCACTTGTATATTGCCATCTCGAGGCACTTTACATTTTGCGCCAAATTTTAACAATGGTGACACTGGCTTCGGTCCATTAGCCAGGCCCTTTCCATTAAGAGCTTGACCTATAATCCAATACGAGCTGACAATTGTACATCGTGCCTTGATCCTTGCTCCATCAACAAAATACACCACTGTAATTATTCACAGCTTTCCGGCATCCGGGCTCACCTTTTCACACTGACCATGATTCTTGCGGCAACTCTCCTTTTCGAATCCATGGCAGTGTCGAGCCGCCATAGGGCATAGCCAATACCGTCGCTTTCGGTCCATGTTTCCGCAGCGATTCATCAAGCGCTGCCTGGACGGAATGCGCAGGCTTCATGAAGATGCGCTCGACAAGATCGTCCTCCAAATCGCTCACGAGTATGATCTCCGCCTTTTGCATCACCATTGCGATTGCCGCAGCTTTGTGACCGCCCAGTTGAAACTGCTTGCCGATGCGCTCGATCATGCTTTCCGGAGTCGGCGCGGAGAGCATCCATTCCTCGAACACCTTTTGACCCAATCCTTCCCAGCAGCTTCCGATCAGTATGATCGTTCCGCCCGGCTTCACCGCGTGCTTGGCATTATCCAATGCCTTTTGCGTCTGGTACAGATTCAGATCTTTAGGGGCGCCGCCCTGGGAAACAATGACGATGTCCGCCCTTTTATCAATCTCCTTGTATAATGTATTTGGGTTTTGAGAGGGGCCCATACCCTCGAAAAGACTTGTTCGATTACCGCAAATGTGCGATAATTGAGCCATTGGGCGGAG
>CADCHI010000008.1 GCA_902801165.1 uncultured Eubacteriales bacterium
CGCCAGGGCCTCGCCCTCGACGTCCTCGGCGATGATGAGCAGCTTCTTGCCCTGCTGCACCACCTGCTCCAGCAGGCCGATGATCTCCTGGATGTTGGAAATCTTCTTGTCGGTGATCAGGATCAGCGGGTTGTCCAGGACGGCTTCCATCTTCTCCATGTCGGTGCACATGTAGCTGGAGGCGTAGCCGCGGTCAAACTGCATGCCCTCGACGATGTTCAGCTCGGTCTTCATGGTCTTGGATTCTTCCACGGTGATGACGCCGTCCTTGCCGACCTTCTCCATGGCGTCGGCAATCAGCTGGCCGACGGTCTCGTCGGAAGAGGAAATCGCAGCGACCTGGGCGATCTCGGTCTTGCTCTCGATGGGCTTGGACTGGGCGGCCAGGCTCTGCACGGCGGCGTCGGTGGCCATCTCAATGCCCTTCTTGATGATCATCGGGTTCGCGCCCGCGGCCACGTTCTTCAGACCCTCGTGGATCAGGCTCTGGGCCAGCAGGGTGGCGGTGGTGGTGCCGTCGCCGGCCACGTCGTTGGTCTTCACGGAGACTTCGCGCACCAGCTGGGCGCCCATGTTCTCAAAGGGGTCCTCCAGCTCGATTTCCTTGGCGATGGTCACGCCGTCGTTGGTGATCAGCGGAGCGCCGAACGGCCCAGGGTGATCTTAACGGTATCTGCCAGCGCGTCGATGCCGGTCTGCAGTGCCTTGCGAGCGTCCTCGCCGTACTTAATCTGCTTAGCCATAATATATTATCCTCCTTACTTAGGGGCTCTGCCCCTAAAACCCTGCTCAAGGGACTAAGCCCCTTGAGAATCCCCATCTATTGCGTCGCTGCGCGACGCAATGAGGGGGAACGATGAATCATATAACTCAGCGTCGCGATAGCGGCGCAATTAGAGTGTGTTTCTAAATGCCGGGAGATGCAGTTTCGAGTGGACTTGGCTGCATTTCAAGGCGATTTTCCGCAGGCTTAGTGGGGCTAAGTCAAGGGAATTCCAAAGGGATTTAATCCCTTTGGTGGGGTACTAAGGGGCAACGCCCCTTATTCGACGATGGCCAGGATGTCGCCCTGGCGGACGATGATGTACTCCTCGCCGTCCAGCTTGACTTCGGTGCCGGCGTACTTGGAGTAGATGACCTTCTCGCCGACCTTGACGTTCATGGTGATTTCCTTGCCGTCCACGTTTCCACCCGGACCCACGGCCAGAACCTCGGCCATGACGGGCTTTTCCTTGGCGGCGCCGGCCAGGATGATGCCACCCCTGGTGGTCTCCTCAGCTTCGAGATTCTTGATGACCACGCGGTCGCCCAGCGGCTTGATCTTCATATTCAATTACCTCCCGGTTGATGTTTGAGTTTGTTAGCACTCTTAAAATCTGAGTGCTAACGCTTACAGATGATAGTGTAGCCATTTTATATGGAGAAATCAAGGGCTTTCATGCGGGAATTGCTGTTAAATCTTGGTAAACTCGGACGATAATGGCGGAAAAACAAAAAATCCGCAAATTCTTCAATCTGCGGATCAGATGCCTCCCGGCTTCCGGGATGCGAGGGGCGAAGATTCAGCCTTCCTTCTGCCACTGGGCGTAGACGTCGGGACAGTAGCCCACGGCGGCCTTTTTGCCGTTGCGCACGATGGGCTGGCGCAGCACCTGGGGGTGCTCCAGCAGGGCGTCCTCCCTCTGGGCCGGGGCGATGTACTGCACCAGCGCCAGGGCGTCCCTGTCCCTGCATTCGGGGTCGATCAGCGCGTCCAGGCCGCCGCAGGCCTGCGCGGCGCTGCGCAGCTCGCCCCGGCTGATGCCCTTGTCGTTCAAATCGATCACCTGGGCCTTGACGCGGCGCTCCTTGAACCAGCGCTCGGCCTTGCGGGTGTCGCTGCTCTTCTTGGTGCCGAAGATCTGTATGTTCACGGTCGAAACCCTCCGTTCCGCGCCTCGCCGGCGGGGTGCCGGCGGCCGCGCTTCCAGTATAAACCCTCGCGGCGCGAATTGCAAGCCGCCCCGGAAGAGTAGGGCGGGGAAATGTGAATTGTGTGAAAAGTCCGTTGAACGGGGTTGACAAGGCCGGCCTTTTGGATTAAACTTTAGCCAATTAAATCATAAACAAATGCGATGACGGCATTATGCGTTTTGTGGTCCACTTCAGAGAGCCGGCGGGCGGTGCGAGCCGGTGTGTGCGCGAATCAGCAGTCTCATGCCCGAGCAGATCTCCTGAAACAGTTGGGTTCGCGCCTGCGGAGTAAGGAGATACGGCAGCCCCGTTACCATGGCTAAGCGCTTGTTGGAGCGCTGATGAGTGGCCGCGCATGCGGCAATCCGGGTGGTACCGCGATACTATGTAATCGTCCCAGAAGTCGAAAGACCTCTGGGTTTTTTCATGGCGCTGCCGCCGAACCGATTCCATCCCAGAAGCCGCCCCGAGGGACGGCGCCCCGAGGACCAACTGCATAGGAGTGACAAGATGAAGACCATCAAACTGATTGACATGACGCTGAAGGAAGCCCCCGCCGTGCGCGGCGGCGCGCTGTCGTTCAAGGAGAAGCTGGAGATCGCCCGCACCCTGGACCGCCTGAAGGTGGACGCCATCGAGCTGCCGCCGATCACGTCCAGCAAGGCCGATCACCTGGCGGCCAAGACCATCGCCTCCATGGTGAACGCGGCCCTGTCCGCTGAGGTGAGCATCGCGGGCGACGAACTGGAGGCGACCTGGGAGAGCGTTCGCGGCGCCCGGCACCCCCAGCTGAACCTCTCCGCGCCGGTCTCTCCCGTGCAGATGGAGTATACCTGCAACAAGAAGGCCCCCGCCATGCTGGAGGCGATCTCCGAGCGGGTGAAGCAGGCCCGGTTCCACTGCGAGACCGTGGAGTTCTCCGCCGTGGACGCCACCCGCGCCGAGCTGGAGTTCCTGTGCTCGGCGGTGGCCGCCGCCATCGAGGCCGGCGCGAGCCGCGTGACGCTGTGCGACACCGCCGGCGTGCTGCTGCCCAATGAGTTCGGCGCCTTTGTCTCCGCGGTGAAGGCGGGCGTGCCCGCCCTGGAGGGCGTGGAGCTGTACGTGCAGATCAGCGACGCCATGAGCATGGCCGCGGCCTGCGCCGCCGCCGCCATCGCCGCGGGCGCCGACGGCGTCAAGTGCGCCGCTGTGGCCGCGGGCTGGCCTACCCTGGAGCAGATGGCCAAGCTGACCCAGGTGAAGGGCGTCGACATGGACATCGCCATCGCCCTGCGCACCACGGAGCTGACCCGCGCCGTGGGCCAGCTGAACTGGATGCTCCAGCCCCAGAAGGAGGAGGAATCCCCGCTGGGCAACGTGGCCATCGGCGATGTCGCCGGGGTCTGCCTGGACGCCAACGACGAGATCGGCGAGGTGATCAAGGTGGTCCGCCAGCTGGGCTACGACCTGTCCGAGGAGGACAACGCCAAGGTGTACGAGTCCTTCCGCCGCGTGGCCGCGAAGAAGCACTTCGTGGGCACCCGGGAGCTGGACGCCATCGTGGCCAGCACGGCGCTGCAGGTGCCCAGCACCTATCACATCGAAAACTACGTGATCAACAGCGGCAACGTGATCACCGCCACCGCCAACATCCTGCTGGACAGGAACGGCGAAAAGCTGCGGGGCGTGGGCGTCGGCGACGGCCCCATCGATGCCGCCTTCCTGGCCATCGAGCAGATCATCGGCCACCACTACGAGCTGGACGACTTCCAGATCCAGACCGTCACCGAGGGCCGCGATGCCATGGGCAGCGCCCTGGTCAAGCTCCGCGCGGGCGGCAGGGTGTATTCCGGCAACGGCATCTCCACCGACATCATCGGCGCCTCCATCCGCGCGTACATCAGCGCCTTGAACAAGATCGTGTACGAGGAGAATTGAGCGGAGCTCAATTCTCTGAGGCAACAGTCAGCAGGCATTAGGCAACAGGCAACAGTCAGAATGCCGGATGATGAGTCGACAGGCAGCTGGCGTTAGGCAACAGGCATTAGGCAACAGGCAGTAGTCAGAATGCTGGGATTTGCTGGAGTAAGTTACCTTGACGGGTTAAACTATTCCTGTTTCCTGTTTCCTGTTTCCTGTTCCCTGTTCCCTGTTCCCTGTTCCCGGCGCCCTTCAACCACAACACAGAGGTAATCATATGAAATTATCCTTCTCTATTCAATATTGGAAAGAACTGGACTGGGGCGGCTTCGTCTCCGCGGCGCTGGACGCGCGGCTGGGGGGCATCGAGCTGTTCGACGTGAACGGCCCGGCGTTTGCCGGCAAGGGCAGCCCCACCAACCCGGAGCGGGCCGCGGCCACCCGCCGCCACCTGACCAACCAGGGCCTTTCGCTGCCCTGCCTGGACACCGTGGGCGACTTCACCGACCAGCGCTTCGTGGCGGAGCTGTCCGAGTGCGTCGAGGTGGCGGTGAACCTGGGCATCCC
This sequence comes from uncultured Eubacteriales bacterium, assembly GCA_902801165.1. Classification (GTDB taxonomy): domain Bacteria; phylum Bacillota; class Clostridia; order Christensenellales; family Aristaeellaceae; genus UBA2862. The sequence continues at coordinate 4,423 of CADCHI010000008.1, forward strand.
CTGCGTGGGCATCCACACCGACGAGAGCAACCAGGCCGCCTGCGCCGAGCGCGTGGCCCGGCTGCTGGAGGTGGTGGGGGACGCGCCGGTCTGCCTGCTGGTGGAGACCACCGGCGTCTACGCCGACACCGCCCAGCTGCGCGGGCTGCTGAACCGCTTCGCGGACGATCGCCTGGCGGCCCTGTGGGACGTCCACTCCACCTGCGTGTGCGGCGAGGAGGACGCTGAGGTCACCATCACCAATCTGGGCGCCTATGTGCGCCACGTGCACATCCACGACTATCGCAAGGAGAGTGGCGCGGCGGTGCCGGAGCTGATCGGCGAGGGCAGCCTGCCCATCCGCGACGTGATGGACGCGCTGCGCAGCGTGAACTACGACGGGTTCGTCTCCCTGGTGTGGAACCCGGCCTGGATCGACGGGCTCAGCGACATCGAGATCATACTGACCCACTTCGCCAGCTGCATGTCCCGCTTCGAGAGCACCCGCCGGGCGCGCAAGCACCACTACTGGAACAAGGCCCACACCGGCACCTATCCCTGGAAGCAGCAGACGCTGATCGACAAGACCTTCCCCCAGGTGCTGGATACGATGGTGGACCTCTATCCCGACCAGCTGGCCGTGAAGTTCACCACCCTGGACTACACCCGCACCTACAGCCAGTTCCGGGACGACGTGGACGAGTTCGCCCGCACCCTGGTGTCCCTGGGCGTGCGCGCCGGCAGCAAGGTGACCATCTGGGCCACCAACGTGCCCCAGTGGTTCCTCACCTTCTGGGCGACCACCAAGATCGGCGCCGTGCTGGTGACCATGAACACCGCCTACAAGATCCACGAGGCGGAGTACCTGCTGCGCCAGTCCGACACCCACACCCTGGTGATGATCGAGGGCTACCGCGATTCCAACTACAACCAGATCATCAACGAGCTGTGCCCGGAGCTGGCGACCCTCAAGCCCGGCCAGCCGATGCACGCCAAGCGCTTGCCGTTTTTGAGGAACGTGATTACCGTGGGCTTCCGCATGCCCGGCGCGCTCACCTGGCAGGAGTCCCTGGAGTATGCCGCCCGCACCCCCGTGGAGGAGATCCGCCGCATGGCCGCCGCCGTGGACGTGAACGACGTGTGCAACATGCAGTACACCTCCGGTACCACCGGCTTCCCCAAGGGCGTGATGCTGACCCACTACAACATCGTCAACGACGGCAAGATGATCGGCGACGGCATGGACCTGTCCACCGCGGACCGCATGATGATCCAGGTGCCCATGTTCCACTGCTTCGGCATGGTGCTGGCGATGACCGCCACCATGACCCACGGCGGCACCATCCTGCCGATTCCCTACTTCAGCCCGAAGTCGTCTCTGGCCTGCATCCACAACGAGCACATCACCGCCTTCCACGGCGTGCCCACGATGTTCATCGCCATGCTGGCCCACCCGGACTTTGAAAAGACGGACTTCTCCCACATGCGCACCGGCATCATGGCCGGCAGCCCGTGCCCCATCGCCGTGATGCGGGACGTGGTGGAGAAGATGCACATGCCGGAGATCGTCATCGTCTACGGCCAGACCGAGGCGTCCCCCGGCTGCACCATGAGCCGCACCACCGACCCGCTGGAGGTGCGCGTGGCCACCGTCGGCAGCGCCTTCCCGGAGGTGGAGTGCAAGATCGTGGACCCGGAGACCGGCGAGGACTGCCCCGACGAGGTGATCGGCGAGTTCGTGGCCCGGGGCTACAACATCATGAAGGGCTACTACAAGATGCCCAAGGCCACTGCCGCCGCCATCGACAGGGACGGCTGGCTGCACACCGGCGACCTGGCCTGCCGCACCCCCGAGGGCAACTACCGCATCACCGGCCGTCTGAAGGACATGATCATCCGCGGCGGCGAGAACATCTATCCCAAGGAGATCGAGGAGTTCATCTACACCCACCCGAAGGTCTCGGACGTGCAGGTCATCGGCGTGCCCGACAAGGCCATGGGCGAGGAAATCATGGCCTGCATCATCCTCAAGGAGGGCGAGACCATGACCGTCCAGGAGATGAAGCAGTACGTGCTCGATCACATGGCCAAGCACAAGGTGCCCAAGTACATCGACTTCGTGGACGGCTTCCCGATGAACGACGCCGGCAAGATCCAGAAGTACAAGATGCGCGAGCAGGCCATCCAGAAGCTGGGCCTGCAGAAGGACGCGGCGATCGAGACGGCCTGATGGCACTCCTTCCCGGCGCACACGCCGCCGGGAAGGCATCGAAGATCGGGGACGGCGGCGCGGCGGACCGATCCATGGGAATGTGCCGCCGCCCTTTCGCCCCCGATGCCTCGGGCAGGATTGCCCGCATATAAAAGGAATTATTTATGTATAAGATCTTTGACGCCCACTGCCACATCTATCCCGAGGCGATATCGCTGAAGGCGGTGGAGGCGGTGGACCGGTTTTACGATCACCTGCCGGCGGAGCACTTCGACGGCACCACCGCCACGCTGCGCCGCTCCGGCGCGGAGGCGGGGATCTCCCACTACCTGGTGCACTCGGTGGCCACCAAGCCCCACCAGGTGTCCAGCATCAACCGCTTCATCGCCCGGGAGGTGGAGGCGTCCGAAGGCGCTTTCACCGGCATGGGCACCATGCACCTGGATTCCGACGACCTGCGCCGGGACTTCGACGAGCTGGCGGCGCTGGGCCTGAAGGGCGTGAAGCTGCACCCGGACATCCAGCGCTTCAACGCCGACGATCCCCGGGCCATGGAGATCTACGCCATGTGCGAGGACGCCGGCCTGCCGGTGCTGGTGCACACCGGCGATTACCGCTACGACTACTCCAACCCGCCCCGGATCGCGAACATCCTGCGGGCCTTCCCGAAATTGAAGTTCATCGGGGCCCACTTCGGCGGCTGGAGCGTGTGGGAGGAGGCCGCCCGGGCGCTGTCGGATTTCCCCAACATCGTGGTGGACTCCTCCTCGACCCTCTACGCCGTGAAGCCGGAGACGGTGAGGGAACTCATCCGGATCTGGACGCCGGACCGGGTGATGTTCGGTACGGACTATCCCCTGTGGCCCCAGAGGCGGGACATCGACGCGCTGCTGGCCTTGGAGCTGGATGAGAAGGACTACTGGAAGATCTTCTGGGACAACGCGGCGGCGCTGTTCGAGGTGAAGCCATGAGAGGAACCGACGCTCCCCGTATCCGCCGCTGCTATCGGTGCGGCGCGGAAGTGGGGGAAGGAAACCTGTGTCCGGCCTGCGGCTTCGACCTGGATTCCCCGGCGGAGCTGTTGATCTGTTATCACAAAGGGCGGCTGAAGCCCCCGCGCGTGGTCAATCTCGACACCGGCGAGGTGCTGTTGGATGAGGCCGTGGGCCGCGAAGGCGCCCTGCTCCGCGTCGACGCGCCGTCGCCCGTCCGAATCCAAATCGGCGCTCGCGGGATCACCGGCTGGAATGTCGACCCCGACGTGTTTTACATTGTGACCGTGCGCAACGGAGAGGCCTATCGCCTTGAACCCGTCGCGACCATGAAATGGTTCTACCGGCTGGTCAAAACCCGAAGGATCCCCAAGCGCCCCAAACGCAAGAAGAAGGAGGCGGGTATCATGCCCGAGCAGAAGACCCCCATCTACGTCACCATGGACGGCAACGAGGCGGCGGCCTACGTGGCCTACGCCTTTACGGAGATCGCCGCCATCTACCCGATCACGCCCTCCAGCCCCATGGCGGGCAAGACGGACCTGTGGTCGGCCAAGGGCAAGAAGAACCTGTTCGGCCAGACCGTGCAGCTGGTGGAGATGCAGTCCGAGGCCGGCGCGGCGGCGGCGGTCCACGGCGCGCTGCAGACCGGCGCGCTGGCGACCAGCTTCACCTCCAGCCAGGGCCTGATGCTGATGATCCCGGTGCTGCACCGCATCGCCGGCGAGCGCCTGCCGGGCGTGCTGCACGTGGCGGCCCGCACCGTGGGCACCCACGCCATGTCCATCTTCGGCGACCACTCCGACGTGATGAGCTGCCGCAACACCGGCTTTGCCATGCTGTGCACCGGCAGCGTGCAGGAGGTCATGGACCTGGCGGGCGTGGCGCACCTGGCGGCCATCAAGGGCCGCGTGCCCTTCATGGACTTCTTCGACGGCTTCCGCACGAGCCACGAGATCGACAAGGTGGAACAGATCGATTACGATGCCCTGAAAGGGCTCCTGGACACCGAGGCCCTGGACGCCTTCCGCGCCCACGCCCTGAACCCGGAGCACCCGATGATCCGCGCCACCGTGCAGAACCCGGACATCTACTTCCAGGTGCGCGAGGCCAACAACACCGATTACGCCGCCCTGCCGGACATCGTCGAGGACTACATGGCGAAGATCGGCAAGATCACCGGCCGGGAGTACCACTGCTTCAACTACTACGGCGCGCCCGACGCCGAGCGCGTGGTGGTGGCCATGGGCTCCGTCTCCGGCTGCGTGGAGGAGGTCGTGGACGCCCTGAACGCGGCGGGGGAGAAGGTGGGCTTTATCCAGGTGCACCTGTTCCGCCCCTTCGACGTGAAGAAGTTCGCGGCGGCCCTGCCCGCGACGGCGAAGGCCGTGGCGGTGCTGGATCGCACCAAGGAGATGGGCAGCGCCGGCGAGCCGCTGTACCAGGACGTGTGCACCGCGCTGCGGGGCAGGAGCGACCTGGTGGTGGTCGGCGGGCGCTACGGCCTGTCCAGCAAGGACACCACCCCGGCCCAGATCGCGGCGGCCTTCGAGAACCTCCGCGCCGAGTGCCCGGTGAACAGCTTCACCATCGGCATCACCGACGACGTGACCCACCTGTCCCTCGCGGACGTGGCCCTGCCCGAGGGCGGCGACGGCGTGGTCAGCTGCAAGTTCTGGGGCCTCGGCGGCGACGGCACCGTGGGTGCGAACAAGAACACCGTCGAGATCATCAACAGCCACACCCCGAAGTTCGCCCAGGCCTACTTCGAGTACGACGCCAAGAAGAGCTTCGGCGTGACCAAGAGCCACCTGCGCTTTGGCGACGCGCCCATCCGGGCGTCCTACTACGTCAAGCAGGCGGACTTCCTGGCCTGCCACAACCCAACCTACATCGAAAACTACGCCATCGCCGAGGAGGTCAAGCCCGGCGGCACGCTGCTGCTGAACTGTCCCTGGGACGCGGCGGCGCTGGAAAAGCACCTGCCCGCCTCCGAGAAGCGGGAGATCGCCCGCAAGGGGCTGAAGCTCTACACCATCGACGCGGTGAAGATCGCGGGCGAATTGGGGCTGGGCAGCCACTTCAACATGGTGCTCCAGTCGGCGTTCTTCCACCTGATGCCCGTCATCCCGGTGGAGGAGGCCGTGGGCTACATGAAGGCCGCGGCCCAGAAGACCTACTTCGCCAAAGGCGAGGACGTGGTGAACAAGAACCTGGCCGCCATCGACGCCGGCAGCGAGGGCCTGGTGAGGATCGACGTGCCCGATAGCTGGCGGGACGCCCAGGACGCCCCCGCGCCGGAGCGCGACGTGCCCGAGGTGGTCACGAAGCTGCTGGATCCCATCAACGCCCAGAAGGGCGACGACCTGCCGGTCAGCGCCTTCGCGGGCTACGAGGACGGCGTGATGGACATGGGCCTCACCGCCTACGAGAAGCGGGGCATCGCCACCCGGGTGCCGGTGTGGGACGCCGACAAGTGCATCCAGTGCAACAAGTGCAGCTACGTCTGCCCCCACGCGGTCATCCGCCCCTACCTGCTGAACGAGGCGGAGAAGGCGGCTGCGCCGGAGGGCCTGCGGGCCGTGCCCGCCAAGGGCAAGCAGGCTGAGGGCCTGTACTTCGCAATGGCGGTCAGCAACCTGGACTGCACCGGCTGCGGCAGCTGCGAGAACGTTTGCCCGGCGAAGGACAAGGCGCTGGCCATGGTGCCCGTCGAAGCCGCGCCGGACACCTCCGCCGCATGGGCCTACGCGCTGAAGCTGTCCGACAAGGGCGATATCTTCGATCCCTACACCGTCAAGGGCAGCCAGTTCCGCCAGCCGCTGCTGGAGTTCTCCGCGGCCTGCGCGGGCTGCGGCGAGACGCCCTACGCCAAGCTGCTGACCCAGCTGTACGGCGACCGGGTGTACTGGGCCAACGCCACCGGCTGCTCCCAGGCCTGGGGCTCCGCGATGCCGGGCATCCCCTACACCGTGAACCGGCAGGGCCGCGGACCGGCCTGGTCCAACTCGCTGTTTGAGAACAACGCCGAGTTCAGCCTGGGCATGGTGCTGTCCGTCCGCCAGCAGCGCGAGGCGGAGAAGGCACGCGTGGAGGCCTACCGCGCCGTCTGCGGCGACGAGGCCGCCAATGCGGCCATGGACGCCTGGCTTTCCGCCTACGACGATTTTGACGCCTCCGCGCCCGACAGCCGCGCGCTGGTCGCGGCGCTGGAGAAGCTGGACGACGACGGCGCCCGGGCCATCCTGCGCTATGGGGACCAGCTGGCGAAGAAGACCTTCTGGATGTACGGCGGCGACGGCTGGGCCTACGACATCGGCTTTGGCGGCCTGGACCACGTGGTGGCCAGCGGCGAAAACGTGAACGTGCTGATCGTGGACACCGAGATCTACTCCAACACCGGCGGTCAAAGCTCGAAGGCGACGCCCGTGGGCGCGGTGGCGCAGTTCGCCGCCGCGGGCAAGAAGCGGCCCAAGAAGGACATCGGCGGCATGCTGATGACCTATGGCAACGTGTACGTGGCCCAGGTGGCCATGGGCGCGGACAACGCCCAGCTGGTGAAGGCCATCCACGAAGCGGAGTCCTTCAACGGCCCCAGCGTGATCATCGCCTACGCCCCCTGCCAGAGCCACGGCCTGAAGTGCGGCATGGCCAAGGTGCAGGACGAGATGAAGCGGGCCGTGGACGCGGGCTACTGGTTCCTGTACCGCTACAACCCGGAGGCCACCCCACGGTTCCACCTGGATTCCAAGGCCCCGACCCTGCCCTACGAGGAATTCCTGGACGGCGAGGTGCGCTACGCCTCCCTGCGCCGCACCTTCCCGGAGAACGCCCGGACGCTGTTCGAGGAGGGCGCGCGGCTGGCCAGGGAGCACTATGAAAAGCTCAAAAATTCCTGAGTCAATGGACATGCTTGACATGACCCGAATCCTTTTGTATAATAAAATTAACATGGCGCGGTGTGCGCCGCGCGACATGGCGAAAGGAGCGCATAGAGATGAACCTGAATGAAGAGCTGAACAACGTCACCGAAAAGGTTGAGGAAACCGCGGCTGAGGCCGAGAAGACCGTGGACACCGCCGCCGACACCGTGAAGGGCAAGGTCCAGGAGCTGCTGGACAAGACCGACATCGACGAGAAGATCGTCGAGGCTGCGAAGGGCCTGAAGGAAAAGACCCAGGGCGTGCTGGACAAGACCGACATCGATGAGAAGATCGTCGACGGCGCGAAGGGCCTGAAGGGCAAGGCCCAGGAGCTGCTGGACAAGACCGACATCGACGAGAAGATCGTCGAGGCCGCGAAGGGCCTGAAGGAAAAGGCCCAGGGCGTGCTGGACAAGACCGACATCGACGAGAAGATCGTCGACGGCGCGAAGAACGTGATCGGCAAGATCGGCTCCCTGTTCGGCAAGGACAAGGAATAATAGACAAATTCCCATGCAAAAGCGCGGGAGCGACGTTCAGTCGCTCCCGCGTTCTGTGTTTGGTCCCGAAGGGTTACGCCACCAGCTCCTTGGCCTTCTTGGCGGCGGAAGCGGCGTCGGGGGTGTAGGCGTCCGCGCCAATCTTGTCCGCGAACTCCTGGGTGATGGGGGCGCCGCCCACCATGACCTTGACCTTGCTGCGCCACGGCGCGGCGTTGATGGCGGCCACGGTCTGCTCCAGGGCGGGCATGGTGGTGGTCAGCAGCGCGGAGCAGCCGATGATCTTGGTGTCGGGGTTCTCTTCATAGGTGGAAAGGAACTTTTCCACGGGCACGTCGACGCCCAGGTCGATGATCTCGAAGCCGGCGGACTCGATCATCATGGCCACCAGGTTCTTGCCGATGTCGTGCAGGTCGCCGGCCACGGTGCCGATGATGACCTTGCCCAGAGCGCCGGCAGCGCCGCTGGACAGATGGGGCTTCAGCACCTCGACGCCCTTCTTCATGGCCTTGGCGGAGATCAGCATTTCGGGCACGAAGATCTCATTGTTCTTGAACTTCTCGCCCACCACGTCCATGGCGGCGATCATGGTGCCCAGGATTTCGGTGGCGTCCAGGCCCTCGTCCAGGGCTTCCTGCACGGCGCCGGGGACCAGCTTGGCCTTGCCGCGGGTGACGAGATCGTTGACATTCTGAAGGCTCATAGTAATTATCTCCTTTCAAATATGCGGATAGGGTGCAAATAGATTGATTCAGCGTGGGGTGTCGGGTGCGTCAGGCATTGGCGGGGGACGGTGTCCCCCGTCCAAATCAGAACATCACAGTCATCGGAAGCCGGTTCGCCTCGATGTCCTCCAGCTTGTGGCCGAAGGTCTTGCAGTTGTACTGGTCGATGGCGTCCCACAGGCCCTTGTAGGTGCCCTCAAACAGGGAGCCCGGACCACCCTGGGTGATGCAGGGGATGAAGTACTTGCCATTGGCGGCGGCCCCGCAGGTCTTGATGGCGTTCAGCGCGGCCTTCTCGCAGTCGGCCTGGGTCCAGCCGGGGAAGTCGACCTGCTTGTTGTCGATCTCGCCCATGAAGGTCATTTTGCCGCCGTACTGCTTGATCAGCTCCGGCACGTTGTTGGAGTGCATGCAGCCCTGCCACACGTCGATGCCCATCTCGATCATGATCGGCACCAGGTTGGCGCAGTAGCTGTCGGAGTGGTGGATCACGAACTCCACGCCGTGATCGTGATAGTAGCCGTAGATCTGCTTGTAGGCGTCGAGGAAGAAGTCCTCAAACACGCTGGGGCGCAGGAAGGAGTTCAACTCGCTGCCGAAGTCGTCGTGGTGGAAGATGGCGTCGGGATGCAGGTTCGAGCAGATGCCCTCGGCCAGCTCCAGCTCCCAGTCGGTCAGGTACTTGATGAGGTCGTGCATCTCATCCTCATACTCCATGTAGTTCATCAGCGCCTCTTCCATGGAGCACAGGTGGTGGGTCTGCTCGAACAGGCCGGGGGCGACGAAGGTGGCCTTGAAGGCCTTGTTGCCGTCCACGGCGGCGTACATGTCCTTGGCGACGTTCCACAGCTCCTCCGGGAACTTCAGGCTCGGCGCGTGCACGTAGTCGCGCCAGTGCTCGATGTCCTTCACCACGATCTTCTCCGGCGTGTGCACCGGGAAGGCGCCCGGAACGTTCGCCGGGAAGGAATTGGTCACGCCCCAGGCGTTGACCACGTTCATGTCGCCCTTCTTCAGCAGCGGAGAGGCCAGCAGGAACGGATGGAACAGCAGAGAAATAGCCTCGTACTGGTTGACGAAGCGGTCCGGATTGCCGCCGCGAATGACTTCGCGCATGTTTTGCTTGGCTGTCAGCATGGTCGGTCTCCTCCCGTCATGTCGATGGTCCGTAGGGGTATCCACAAAAAAACGCATCACAACTGCATTGCATTTTGTGCAATGCCTCCACAAAAATAGTAGCAGTTGGGGGTCGGGCTGTCAATTCAATTGATGGGAAACAAAAGAAATTCCGCACTTCACGCAAATTGGCTATTTACATTCCGCATTTTTGAGGATAAAATGAAAGGGCAGAGGAGGAGGTGAGGGCCATGGAGACGAACGCGCTGCTGCACCTGTATCCCACGCTGGAAATGCTGGGCGAGGCCCTGACCCTCGCGGGCATCCCCTGCCGGGTGCGCTCGGGCGGCGAGGAGCGGCGCTACCAGGGCGCGCGGATGTACGCGCCGGGCATGACGCTGTCGCCGGAGGTGATCTACGTGCTGCGGCCCGGCGAGGCCGAGGGCTTTCCCGCCCGGCGCTACGCCTGCGCCGGCGCGGTGCCCGAGGGGTGGACCGGGGCGTGCCTCGCCTGCCCGCGGACGCCGCCGGAGGCGGTGCTGGACGCGCTGCTGGTGGCGTTTATGGAGTGCCGGGCGCTGGAGAGCCGCGTGGACGAGCTGGTGTTCCGCAGCGGCAGCCTGGAGGCGCTGTGCGGCCTGGCGGCGGAGCTGCTGGGCAACCCCATCTGCATCCACGACGACTGGTTCGTGATGGTCGCCCGGTCGGAGGAGCTGCCCCAGGTGCTGAAGCCGGACTACATCATGTCCTCCTCCCGGGAGTTCATCCCCCGGATCATCGTGGAGGACTTCAAGAACGACACGGAGTACCTGGAGACCTACGCCTACAGGACGGCGCGGCTGTGGGACGCCTCGCCGGACATGCCGAAGTGCCTGTACGTGAACTTGTGGGAGGGCAGCGTCTACCGGGGCCGGCTCCTGGTGGTGCAATTCCACCGGGACTTCCGCCGCCTGGACTATGCCCTGGCGGAGATCGTCGCCCAGCGGGCCCTGCACCTGTTGAGCCGCAAGCAGCTGGGCGCGGATCACCCCCACCGCAGCATGGACGACATCGTGTACGACCTGCTGCGGGACAGGAAGCCGGAGGCGTGGGAGGAGAAGCGGCTGCTGGAGCTGCTGGGCTGGAATCGGGAGGACGTGCTGGTGTGCATACGCATCGAGAGCCAGCAGCAAGGCGCGGGCACCGTGATGGAGCACGCCCTGCACAGCGACCTGTTCCTGGTGTTCCCGGAGGCCTACATCCTCTTCGCGGGCAGCCAGCAGTGCGTGCTGCTGAACGTGACCCGTAACCCGTCGACCTCGGGCATGCTGAGCCACCGCCTGGCGCCGGCGTGCCGGGACTATTGCCTCTACGCGGGCATCTCCTCGCCGGTGGCGGGCATCCGGGAGGCGCACATCGCCTGGCTCCAGGCGGGGGCGGCCCTGGAGAAGGCCTTCCGGCTTCGCTCGGAGCGCTGGACGATCCCCTTTTCGGACTGCGCGCTGGAATACCTGGCGGCGCAGGTGCAGCCCCCCATGCGGCTCGGCCACCTGGTGTCGCCGGAGCTGCTGCGGCTGATCGAGCACGACGCCGCCCACGGCACCCCTTATTTTGAGACCCTGCGGACCTATCTGCTCCAGGAGCGGGACATTCCCCGCACCTCTCAGGCGCTGATCATCCACCGCACCACGCTGCTGTACCGGCTGAAGCGGATCGAGGCGATCGTCGGCCTCAACCTGAACGATCCCTGGACGCGCCTGCAGCTGACGCTGTCCCTGTGGATCCTGGAGCAGGAGGGCAAGCGTTGAGGCGGGAGAAAAAATAAACCGGGAGGCATTGAAAATGGCCTATCTCTATGAAACCCACATGCACACCTGCCAGGCGAGCGCCTGCGGCAGGTCCACCGGCGCGGAGCAGGCCCGCTTTTACAGCGAGCAGGGCTACAGCGGTATATTCATCACCGATCACTTCACCGGCGGCAACACCGCCGTGCCCCGGGACCTGCCCTGGAAGGAGCGGGTGGACTGGTTTTGCTCCGGCTATGAGGACGCCCTGGCCGAGGGGCAGAAGCGCGGGCTGGACGTGTTCTTCGGCTGGGAGCAGAACTTCGACGGGGACGAGTACCTCATCTACGGCCCGGACAAGGCCTGGCTGCTGGCCCACCCGGACATCGAGCACTGGACCCGCCGGCGCCAGCTGGAGGAGGTCCACCGGGCGGGGGGCGCCGTGATCCAGGCCCATCCCTTCCGGGACAGGGACTACATCAAGTACATCCTGCTGGGGCCCAAGTACTGCGACGGCATCGAGGTGGCCAACACCGGCAACCATCCCTACTGCGACGTGTATGCCCGGCGCTACGCCCGTCGGTACGGCCTGCTGACCACCGCCGGCTCGGACAACCACAACAGCGCCACGGCGGCGCCGGAGAAGCTGATGGGGGTGGAGACCGACGCGCGGCTGGCCGGGCCCATGGACTTCGCCGCGCTGATCCGCCGGGGCGGGCCGCTGCGGCCCCACGTTCCGGAGGGGTGGTTCGACGTGGACGCGCTGCCGCCGCTGAAGGCGTACTGGGTGGACGAGTCCGACCCGGACCTGAGGCGCTTGGAGGATCCCATGGAGTGGATGTACGCGGATTGAAGGGCGAATTCCGCCGCGCCGCCATTTTTCGGTAGCCATCGGCGCGAAGCTGTGTTATAATGAACGGGTAAATCGCCGCGGAGCGAGAGGCCATCGCGGCCGGACTAAGACCACGGGAGGCAGAGACCATGAGCATCATCACCATCAGCCGGGAGTATGGCGCGGGCGGACATTCCATCGGCCGCAGGGTCGCCGAGGAGCTGGGCATCGAGTTCTACGACCGCGACATCATCCGGGATACGGCCAGGGACAGCGGGCTCGACATGGACACCATCGAGCGCGAGGAGGAGGAGATCTCCCGCGCGGACGCCTTCTGGCGCATGATCACGCCCGCCGCCTATGTGGACCGCCGGGAGACCATCCACGACATCGAGCGGCGGGTGATCCTGCTGCTGGCGAGCAAGGGCCCCTGCGTGATCCTGGGCCGCTGCGCGGACGCCATACTGGAGGAGGCCAACGTCGAGGCGCTGAACGTGTTCATCTACGCCGGCGACCTGCATCGCGCCGCCCGGGTGGCCGAATTGATCGGCAGCAAGAACCCGACGGCCATCCAGAAGGCCATGAAGAAGACCGACCAGGCCCGGCGCAGCTACTACCAGCAGTTCACCTCCAAGCATTGGGGCGAATGCCGGAACTACTCGCTGGCGCTGGACAGCGGCCTGCTGGGCTACGACACCTGCGTGAAGCTGATCTGCGAAGCGGCCCGGGGCCTGCACAGCTGACGCAGCGGGCGTTGATAGAACGGACAACGGCACTGGCGGCGGGAAGCCGGGGGAGGCCCGCGCTTTCCGCCGCCGTTTCTTTAGGTGAAGAAACGGTCCCGAGGGGCCGCACCATCGCAATTGGAGGAGAGGTACAACCGTGAGCAGCGTGAAGATACTGAATTGCCCCAGCCTGCCCAACATTCCCTGGCAGGAGCGGCCGGAGGGCGACCGGCACGATTCGCCGGTGTGGCGCTATTCCGAAAACCCCATCATCGGCCGCAACCCCATCCCCGGCGTGGCGCGGGTCTTCAACTCCGCGGCGGCGCCCCTGGGGGACGGCTTCGTCGCCCTGTTCCGCGGCGAGCGGCTGAACGGCATCCCGATGATCTACCTGGGCCGCAGCCGGGACGGCATCCACTGGGACATCGACCCGGAGATGGTGCCCTTCACCGACGAGGCTGGCGCGCCGCTGATGCCCCGCTACGCCTACGACCCGAGGCTGGTGAAGGTGGAGGACGCCTGGTACGCCATGTGGTGCCAGGACAACTACGGCGCGTCCATCGGCATGGCCAGGACCACCGACTTCAAGACCTTCACCCGGCTGGAGAACCCCTTCATCCCCTTCAACCGCAACGCGGTGCTGTTCCCCCGGCGGGTGAACGGGCGCTACCTGCTGCTCTCCCGGCCCTCCGACGGCGGCCACACCCCCTTCGGGGACATCTGGCTCAGCCAGAGCCCGGACATGAAGTTCTGGGGCATGCACCGCCACGTGATGTCCAGCGGCGACAAGTGGTGGGAGTCCGTGAAGATCGGCAGCGGCGCGGCCCCCATCGAGACCAGCGAGGGCTGGCTGCTGTTCTACCACGGCGCGTCCAGCACCTGCAGCGGCTTCGTGTACTCCTTCGGCGCGGCGATCCTGGACATCGACGAGCCCAGCCGCGTGAAGTATCGCTGCGCGAACTTCCTGCTCACGCCCGAGGAGTGGTATGAGGAGAAGGGCTTCGTGCCCAGCGTCTGCTTCCCCTGCGCCACGCTCCAGGATCCGGATACCGGCCGCATCGCCATCTACTACGGCGCGGCGGATACCTACCTGGCCATGGCGTTCACCCGGGTGGACGAGCTCGTGGACTACATCAAGGCCAACAGCGACGTGTCGGAGAGCGACGCGGAGCCGGGGCTGAGGTGACGGCGCTTGCCAGTCGACAGATAAAGAAAAGGTCCTTCCCGCGATCGGGAGGGACCTTTTCTTTGGGCTTAATGACCTACAGCCTCACGGAGACGCTCATGCCCAGGGACAGCGCGGCGTCCGTATCGGGCAGCACGCGCACGGCGTATTCCCCGTCGGCGGCGATCCAGGCCACGCTGTCCACCGCGCCGGGCACGGACACCTCCGGCCGGTCGGCGAAGTACAACTCGGCTTCGTCGCCGGGCCGGATGCGGGCGGCGGCGTCCTCGTCCACCCGCAGCTCCACGCAGATCTGGCCCGCGGGCACGATTTCGGCCACCGCTTGGTCCTCGGCCACGGAATCCCCGGGGCTCAGGGAGAGGGCGGTCAGTATGCCGTCCACGGGGGCGACGATCTCGCCGCCGCCCAGCGTGAACAGCAGCTGACCCCGCTCCACGTAGTCGCCCTCGGCCACGCACATTCGGGTGACGGTGCCCTCGGCCCGGTAGACCTCCGGGTCGCTGGAGAGCACGGTGCCGATGCCGACGCGCTGGGCCGTGGTGAAGTCCTCGTCCCGGTAGAGGTAGACGGTCTCGCCCACGTACAGCTCGCCGCCCAGGGTGACGACGCGGTACTCCTCGCCGTCGATGGCGGTGACCACGCCCACGGCGCGGTGGCTGCCGTCCGCGGTGCACTTGATGTACAGGGTCTCGCCGCTGTGCACCAGGGTGGAGCCGGCGCTCTGGTAGGCCTTGTCCACAGTGCAGTAGATCTCGTAGAGGTTGACGGGCAGCAGCTCCAGGCAGTCGCCGCTCACATCCTCGCCTTCCCGGGCGTTGATCAGGGAGACCGTGCCGTCCTGGGTGGCGAAGGTGGGACTGGCGCTCAAGGTCGCCAGGGCCTGGCCCGCCTCCACCCGGTCTCCGGCCCGGGCGTTCAGCTCCGACACGGCGCCGGAGGCGGCGGAGAGCACCGTCACGGTGGACAGCGCCGCCGTGGTGCCCTCGTAGACCTCCGCGAGGGCCGCCGGCATCAGCGCCAGCAGCGCTGCCAGGGCCAGGGCCGTGAGCCTTTTCAGCATTTTGATTCTCCTTCCAAAGCCGCGCATCGTCGGCATTCAAGGGGTACCGGACGGGCGCGTTCCTGTCAGTCCGCCGGGACCAGCGCGCCGTCCTCGCCGAGGCGGTAATCCGCGCCGTCCACCGCGACGCGGATGTCGCCGGCGGTGATCGTGTATTCGTAGTCCCCGGACACCAGGCCCTTCGCGCACAGCGCGGCGTAGGCGGGGCCCTGCAGGCCGGGGTCGGTGGGCAGCTCCACCGCCGCGCCGTCCAGCACCAGCCGGAGGGCGTCGATGCCGCTGCGGGAGAGGGTCTTCAGCGCGAAGCCGTTGACGGTCCAGGCGCTGCCGCTCTCCGCCGGGGTTAGGGTCAGCGCGCCGTCCTCCACGGCGGCGGTGAACAGGCCCTGACCGCCGTCCAGCGCGATCTCCAGCGCGTAGCCGTCATAGGCCAGCTCCGCGGCGGGCTCCTCCAGGGACACCGGGGTGACGGTGCCGTAGAGCCGCATGCTCTTGCTGCCGGAGGCGTGGTCGCTGGTCAGCGCCTTGCCCGGGGTGACGCGAAAGCCCTGCTCGGCTTCGCCGGCGAGGCCCGCCATGGCGCTGCCGGCGAGGTTGCCAAAGCTGAAACCGCTGGGGATGCGCCTGCTGAAGCCGCCGGGCAGTCCGCCCGGGAAGCCGGCGCCGCCGGGGTTCTCGCCGGGCACCTGGGACGGGTCCGGCAGTTCAAAGGCCAGCTGCGCGGAGGCCGCTTCAATGTCTCCGGAGAGGGCCTTGACGGCCAGCGTATAGCGGCCTGCGGCCAGCTCCTTCACCGGCAGGGCCAGGGTGGCCTCCGCCTGGCGGGATTTGAATACCTCCGCGCCGTCGGGGCCGGTGATGAGGACGTCATAGGCGTCCCACGGGTCGCTCTGGGTCCAGCGGAAGGTGATGATCCCCTCGCCCAGGTCCGTGAAGTGGTACACGAGTGCCTCGTCAGGCTGGGCCTCGGGGGATTCGACGCGAATCTCCAGCGCGGCGGGCTCCGGCGTGGGCTCGGGGGTCGGCTCCAGCGTGGGCTCGACGGTGGGCTCGAGGCTGGGCTCCGGGGTCAGTTCGTCGGTGGGCTCGGGGGTTGGGGTTGGAGTGATCTCGGGAACATCGGTGGCGTCCGGCACGGGTGTGGGCGAGGGTGAAACCTCGGGCTCATCCGGCGCGTCGGAACTGTCCGGCACGGGAGTGGGCGAAGGCGAGGCCTCGGGGTCATCCGGTTCGTCGGTGGCGTCCGGCACGGGGGTGGGCGAAGGCGAAACCTCGGGCTCATCCGGCGCGTCGGTGGTGTCCGACACGGGGGTGGGCGAGGCAGAGACCTCGGGTTCACCCGGTTCGCCGGTGGCATCCGGAGAGGGCGAGACCTCGGGCGCGTCGGTGGCGTCCGTCACGGGGGACGGGGAGGGCGAAACCTCGGGATCGCCCGTGCCGCCGCCTTCCGCTTCGTCGGCAAAGGCCGCCGTGGCGGCGGCGATGCCGGCGGTGACCGCGGCCAGCGCCATCAGCCCTGCCAGGACCAGGCAGAGCAGCCGCTTAGTCCTCAGGCGCTTCAGCTTCTTCATAGTCCGTCACCTCTTCGGGCGCGTCCTCCGCCTCGTCGTCCTCCAGGGTGGTCACCACGGCGCTCATGCCGTAGCGGGTGTTGGCGTCGGGGGTGAAGTCGATGTACACGGTGTAGGTCACCGCCTGTTCGCCGGCGTCCATGCCGGAGGAAGTGGAGGCGTCCGCCACGGCGGAGATCATGGAGATCGTGCCGGGGTAGGTGATCTCGTTATCCTGGTTCCAGACCAGCTCGATGCTCACCGGGTCGCCCACGGCGATGTCGCTCAGGCTGGCCTCTTCGATCTTGGCCTCGATGCGCATGGCGTCGGCGGGGTACAGCACCGCGGCCACGCTGTCCTTCTGGATGGGGCTGCCCTGCTGGGCGTTGACCTGATAGACGATGCCGTCGATGTCCGCGGCGATGTCGCTGCCGCTCATGTACAGGCCGTCAAAGGCGCCGTCCAGGGTCTCGAAGAGCAGGTCGCCCCGCTGGACCTCGTCCCCCGCGGACACCGCGAAGGACACGATGCTGCCGTTGCCGGAGATGGCGGTGGGGTTCGCGCGGGTCAGCGTGCCGCGGCCGATGCGCTTGGAGGTGGTGTCCTTGTCGCCGCGGTAGACGTTCACGGTCTCGCCCACCAGGAACTCGCCGGAGAGCACCTTCACGGTGTAGTCGGTGCCCTGGATGGCGGTGATCACGCCGGTGCCGGTGTGCTTGCCGTCGGAATAGCAGCTCAGGTAGACGCTCTCGCCCACGTGGACGAACTTGGTGTCCGTGGAGTTGTAGGCGTTCTCGGTGGAGGCGTCGATGGTGTAGACGCTCTCGCCCTCGATGTACATCACCGCGCCGTAGCGGCCGGAGATGGTGTCGGCGGAATCGCCGGGCTGGCCGAAGACGCCCGTGACGGTGCCGCTCTCGTCGGCGTAGACCTTCGTGGTGGACAGGCTGACCAGCACGTCTCCGGCGCTGACCCGCTCGCCGGACTCCACGGCCACCCGGGCCACGGTGCCGCCGATGGGGGCGTAGATCTCGTGGGTCTCGCTGGCGGTCACGGTGCCGTTCAGCGTGATGGTCTCCGCCAGCGCCACAGGCGCCAGCAGCAGGGCGGCGATGAGGAGGGCCGTAAGGGCTTTGCGAGTGAACTTCATGGTGATGACCTCCTGACTTGGGGTGTGGGGGAAGGGGGGAATCGGGGTCACATCGAGCGCAGCGCGTCGATGGGGTTCAGCTTGCTGGCCTTTCGGGCCGGGGCCCAGCCGAAGATGATGCCCACGGCGGCGGAGAAGCCCGCGCCCAGGGCGATGGCGCCCGGGGAGACGACGAAGGTGGTGCCCAGGACCTTGGAGAGGATCAGTGACAGCAGCAGGCCGAGCAGTATGCCCAGCGCGCCGCCGATGACCGACAGCAGGAAGGATTCGATCAAAAACTGTATCTGGATCTGCCAGGGAATGGCGCCCAGCGCCTTCTTCAGGCCGATCTCCGTGGTGCGCTCGGTGACGGTGGTGAGCATCATGTTCATGATGCCGATGCCGCCGACCACCAGGGCGATGGAGGCGATGCCCGCCAGCAGCGAGCTGACCATTCCCAGCATGGTCTTCATGGTCTCCTCGATGCTGGACATGTTCAGGATGCTGTAGCAGTCCTCCTCAAAGCTGAACATGGCGTCCAGCTCGGCCTCCAGGGCGTCGGTGGCGTCCTCGGAATCCACGCCGTCCTCCAGGTACACGGTGAAGGAGGTGATGACGTTGGCGTTGTTCAGCTTCAGCGCCGTGGTGTAGGGCACCAGGATGTCCGGGCTGCCGGTGAACAGCGTGGCGATGCTGGTGTCGCTGTCCTCGTCCAGCAGGCCCACCACCAGGAAGGGGATGCCGTTGACGTACAGGCTCTCGCCGATGGGGTCGATGCCGTAGAAGAATTCCTCCACCATGTCCGGGCTGATGAGGCACACGTGGGTCTTGTTGTCCTCGTCGGTGAAGTTGATGGCGCGGCCCCGGGTCAGGGCGTCGTCGTTCTGGCGGAAGTAGTAGGCGTTCTTGCCGGAGACGTTGACGCTGTCCTCGTAGCTGCCGCCCCGGGAGACCCGGGCGGTCAGGGACACGCTGGGGGTGACGCCCTCCACGATGTCCATGGCGGACAGGGTGTTCAGGTCCTCCGGCGACAGGCCGGATTTTAGGTCGCTGCCGGTGACGGTGACCGTCAGCGTGCCAGCGCCCAGCTCGCTGAAGGAGTTGGTCAGGGAGCCGGAGAAGCCGTTCACGGTGGTGATCAGGGCGATGACCGCGGCCACGCCGATCAGTATGCCCAGCACCGTCAAGAAGGAGCGCACGCGGCAGCCCAGGATGTTGGACAGCGACATCTTCACGCACTCGCCGATCATGATGAGGGTGGCCTTGATCGATCTAAGCATCGTTCGTGCCTCCTCCCATGTCGGCTGCCCCGCGGCGGAGCCGCGTCGCAGCTACGCGGGCCGGTGTCCTTCGGAACCGACGGCCGCTAGTCGTAGGCACCAGGAATGAAAGCAGGGAAAAGCTATGCATCGTTCGTGCCTCCTCCCTCTGTCAACTCCCCGTCAATGATGTGCACCACCCGGTGGGCGAAGGCGGCGATGTTCATGTCGTGGGTGATCATGATGATGGTGTGGCCCTCGGCGTTCAGCTCCTGGAACAGGGCCATCACCTGGCGGCCGGTCTTCTGGTCCAGCGCGCCGGTGGGCTCGTCCGCCAGCAGCAGGGTGGGGTTGCCCACCAGCGCCCGGGCGATGGCCACGCGCTGCTGCTGGCCGCCGGAGAGCTGGTTGGGATGGTGGTCCATGCGGTCGGACAGGCCGACCCTGACCAGCATCTCCTCGGCGCGGCGGCTACGCTCCCGGGGAGATACGCCGGCGTAGATCAGGGGCAGCTCCACGTTCTTGCGGGCGGTGAGCCGGGCGAGCAGCTGGGAGTTCTGGAAGATGAAGCCCACCTCCCGGCTGCGAATGCGGGCCAGCTCCGTCTCGGTCAGGTCCTCGATCTCCCGGCCATGGAGCACGTATCGGCCGGAGGTGGCTACGTCCAGGCAGCCGATGATGTTCATCAGCGTGCTCTTGCCGCTGCCGGAGGGCCCCAGCACCGACAGGTACTCGCCCTCCCGGATGTCCAGGTTGATGTCCTTGAGGATGTGGGCCTGTTCCTCGCCCATGGGATAGAATTTGTTGATGTTCTCCATGTGGAAGAAGCGGTTTTCAACGGCGGCGGGCTCTTCCACGAAGGCTTTGCGGTGAAAGAGGCCCATCAGTTGCCCCTCTCCGGGCGGGTTCGGCTGCCGTCGCCGCTGCCGGACCAGTTGCCGCCGCCATTGCCGCTGCCGGACCAGTTGCCGCCGTTGTTGCTGCCGGGCCGGTTGCCCGTGTTGCCGCCCGGGCCGCCGGACTGGTTGAACTGCTGGCTCGAGAACATGCTCGCGAACAGGCCCGCGGCGGTCTGCTCGGTCTTCGCCTCGGCGTACACCACGTCGCCGTCCTGCAGGCCCTCGGCGATTTCGATATAGTTGCCGTTGCTCACGCCGGTGGTCACGTAGACCTGGGTCAGCTCGCCAGCCTCGTCCCGCATCCAGACGAAGGCCTGGTTGGTGAAGTCGAAGCTGAGGGCATCTACCTTCAGGATGACTACGTCCTCCGCCACCTCCGAGGGGATCGTGACGGTGACCTGCATGCCGGGCAGCACGCCCTCGTCCACGTCCACATAGGCCGTGGCGGTGTAGTAGGCCACGTTGCCGTTGGAGGAGGAGATGTAGTCGATGGCGTCCACCTTGGATTCAAAGGTCCGCTCCAGGGCCGTGACCGTCACGGTGCAGGCCTGGCCCACGCTGACCTCGCCGATGTCGTACTCGTCCACGCGGAAGGCCACCTTCATGTGGGAGAAGTCCGCGATCTGCACCAGGGCGTCGCCCTGGGACACCTCGTCGCCCTCCTCCACGCTCAGCACGTTCACCCGGCCGTCGAAGTCGGCGGTGACGGTCTGGCCGGTGGACAGGCGCAGCAGCTTCTGGTCCTCCTTCACGTCGTCCCCGGCGGCCACGTACAGCGTGCGTACCGTGCCGGAGCCGCTGGCTGTGTAGGAGGCGCTGTCCACCAGGCTCAGGTTGCCGCTGAAGCTCAGGGAGTTGGAGATGCTGCCCGTGGTGGCGGTGTAGCTGTCATAGGTCACGGTGTATTCCACCTTCAGTGAAAGATAGGCGTACAGGCCGACGCCGCCCAGGACCAGCAACAGGACCAGGAAGAGCAGTATCTTCCTGAGGATGCGCTTTTTGCGGGGCTTGCCGTTTTTGCTCATAGTGGTTAACGTCCTTTCTGCGGCCGCCTCCCCCGGTGCGGGGCAGGGCTGCGCGCTCTGCGGCGCGGAAGGCGCACATGGAAGCATGCGCCTCGTTTGATGGTATTCATTTTAAACCGCAAACTTTAAACGAACATGAAAAACCGGCCGGCGTTTTAAAACAAAGTGTGAAGGTTTTAGAGTGTGTATCTAAAATGAGGCATGTGCAGTTTCGAGCGGATTGGGCTGCATTTCAAGGCGATTTCCCGCAGGCTTAGTGGGGCTAAGTCAAGGGAAATCAACGCTGAGTGGGCGGGTTGGGTCCACGGGAGAAAGACCGGTGTCCACAGTTGAGATACTTTTACTGTTTTCATTTCGGATCAGAAAACAGTGCCCACAAAACAGGAGAACAACATCAGCATAATAAAGGAAGATTTCCAGCACTTGAATCAGCGGCGCTGGAAATCGTCTCAGTGAAAGTGTATTCAATTGTGCCGGGAATCCCCTGCGCTCAAGGCGGCAGCAGATGGGGTTGAGCACTTTGAGCTTCTGCCCGAATAACCTACACTTTTTCCGAAGGAAAATCCCGTGCGCTTGAATCAGTGGCGCACGGGATTGTTAATAGAAAGGCGGTAGCTGGTGGAAGCCGGCACTGCCGGCCCCTGCGCTCAACAGATGCGGATGCCGTAGATGATGCTGCTGCGCGTGCCCACGACGATCATGTCGTCGAACACGGCGGGCGTGCCCTCGATGTTGCCCCGCAGCTCCACCTCGGCGGCGATGCTGCCGGTGAGTCCGTCCAGCAGGCGCAGCTTGCCGCTGGAGCTGCCCACCAGCACGTAGCCCTTGCCGGAGGCGGTGTACAGGCAGGTGGGGGAGGACCAGCCGTAGGTGCCCAGGGACTTGGACCAGACGGTCTCGCCGGTCTGCTTGTCCAGGGCGTACAGCATGCCGCGGGTGTCCTTGGTGCGGCAGATGTGGAAGTAGACCAGGTTGGAAAGGTCCTGCTTGCCCACGGCGGGGGTGGCGAAGCCGCCGCCGCCGTTGTCGTCGTTCTGGTGGATGGGGTCGGAATCCCGCTTCCAGAGTAACTCACCGGTCAGGGCGTTCAGCTTGAACATCTGGCAGGTGCCGTTGTGGCCGCGCTTGTCCAGCTCGTTGGTGGCGTACAGGGCCACCACGCCGTCGGACTCGGGCTCGATCACCAGGGAGGCGTCGATATCGTCCTTGGCATCGAAGCTCCAGACCAGGCGCATGTCGTTCAGGTCCACGCACTGGATGATGCCGATGTTCGTAGCGAAGTAGACGTAGTTGTTGTAGACGGCGATGGAGTTCTCCGTGCCCACCTTGCCGCCGGCCGTCTGCTGGTAGACGTAGCGGGTGACCTTGGGGTCCACCGTGACCGCGCCGGTGTACTGCTGGGTGTTCAGCTTTACCTTGTAGAGCACGCCGTTCTCACCGGCGGTGATCATCGTGTCGGTATCGCCGTCCACCAGCGGGGAGCAGTCAAAGGCCTGCCACTTGCGGTAGGCGTGGGAATCCTTGCCGTTGATGAAGTACAGCTGCTTCTGGTCGATCAGGCTCCAGATGCGGGTGCCGCAGGCCACGCGCTTGCCGCCCACGTCGTAGATGCCCTGGCCGCAGTACAGCAGCGGTACGCCCCGGGGATCCACGGCCAGACTGCCCTTGATGGGCGCGCCGATGTTGATGGACTTGCGGGTCTCCTCGCCGTCTGCCAGGTCCAGGAAGTAGATGTGGCCGTCCAGCGTGGCGTAGATGACCTCCGTCAGGCCCTCCTTCGCCTTCTTCGCGCGGTTGATGTTCATCTGGGCGCGCAGGTCCGTGGGCCAGCGCACCACGCTCGCCTGGCCGGTCCAGCCCACGCCGGACCACTCGTCCAGGCCGTGGATGCGCTTCTTCCAGGCCACCAGCAGGTGGGAGGGGTTGTCGGGAATGACGCCGTAGCCGCCGCCGTCCCGATAGTTGCTGCCGCGGAAGGTGGTCACGCCCTCCAGCGTGGCGTACTGGGTGGAGGAGCCCATGTGGATCTGCCCCTCGGTGGTGGCGAACACGGTGCTCGCGCTCTCTTCAGAGAAGACCTCCGTGGTGCTCACCAGGTTGTTCACCGCCGGGTTCGCGTACTCCGCGCCCGGGGCCGCCATCTGGTGGTAGACCGAGTGCTCCAGGCCGTCGTCCGGCTTTTGCTCCGGGTCCGGCGCGGGCTCCAGCGTGGCCGTGGAGGCCGGCGTCGCCGGGACCTCCGTGGCGGGAACCTCCGTGGCCGGAATGTCCGTGGGCGCCAGCGTGTTCGTGGCCGTCGGGGCCTCCACGATGGCCGTCATCACGTCGCTGCCGCTGCCCTGGCCCACCTCCAGCGTGCCCATGGCCGGGGCCGCGATCTCGACCTCCGGGCCGGCTGGGACCGGCTTCGGGGAAAGGGCGGAGATGGCCAGCAGAGAGCCGCCGCCGATCACCGCCAGTATGCAGGCGGAGGCCGCCGCCGCGTTGATCGTCCGGCGCGCCTGGGGATATCTCTTGTAAAAGCGGCGCAGGCTGCGCTGGATGCCCGCAGCCGGCAGCGCTCGCTTGGCGTTGCTCTTGCGTCCCTTGGTGTTGCTCGTGCTCATCGGTCTGTCATCCTATCATCCGAAAAATGTCTAAATTTTATCATATTTCATTATACAGCATAGTTTTTGAACGACAATTACAAAAGTATTTCAATAGTATGAAACTCATGCCGGGCATGAGACCGGCGAAAAACCGCGTCCCGACGGGCCGTGGGACGATATTGCGCCGCCTCGAATACTTGTAACCAGGGCGGCAGTTGTGCTATACTTATCTTGGCGTTTTGCGCCGCGAAGAGAACGAAGACGCCGCGCCGGAGGGCGCGGGGAGGAGGCCTGGACATGCGGATCATGCTGGCGGGAATCAGCAGCGGCTGCGGCAAGACCACGGCGTCGCTGGCGCTGATGGCGGCGCTGCGGCGGCAGGGAATGGCGGTGGCGCCGTTCAAGTCCGGCCCGGACTACATCGATCCCGGGTTCCACCGCGTGGCCTGCGGCAGGCCCTCCCACAACCTGGACGAATGGCTCTGCGCGCCGGAAAGCGTGCGGCAAATACTGGGCCTGGGCAGCGCCGGCGCGGACATCGCCGTGATTGAGGGCGCCATGGGCTTTTACGACGGCCTGGGCGGCGGCACCCAGTGCAGCGCCTACGCCCTGGCGAAACACACTGGCACGCCCGTGGTGCTGGTGGTGGACGCCTCCGGCAGCGCCGCCAGCGCGGCGGCCACGGCGCTGGGCTTCATGAAATACCGCCCGGACAACACCATTGCCGGGGCGCTGGTGAACCGGGTCTCCGGCGAGCGGCACTTCGAGCTGGTCCGCGAGGCCATGGCGGGCATCGGCCTGCCCTGCGTGGGCTGGATGCCCAAGGATGCGGGCCTGCACATGCCGGACCGCCATCTGGGCCTGGTGCCGGTGGAGGAGCGGCCCGAGGTGCGCGCGCAGATCGACCGCGCCGCCGACCTGATCCACATCGACCTGGACGCGCTGCGTCGGGTGGCCTCCCGGGCGGAGGCGATCCCCGAGCCGGCGCCGGACTGGCCGCGGCGCCTTTCGGGCCTGCGCATCGGCCTCGCGAAGGACGCCGCCTTCTCCTTTACCTACGAGGCGAACCTGATCGCCCTGCGGGGCATGGGGGCGGAGCTGGTACCATTCTCGCCGCTGGAGGATTTGGCGCTGCCAGAGGGGCTGGACGCCCTGTACCTGCCGGGAGGCTTCCCGGAGGTGTTCGAGGAGCGGTTGAAGGCAAACGCGGCCATGGCCCAATCGGTGCGGGACGCCGTCGAGGGCGGGCTGCGGGTCTACGCCGAGTGCGGCGGCATGCTGTACCTGGCGATGATCGGCGCGATTCCGCTGCGCTGGGAGATGACGGGCCGGCTGCAGCGCTTCGGCTACGTCACCGTGACTGACCGGGACGGCTATGCCTTCCCGGCCCATGAGTTCCATCATTCGCTGGTGACGCCCACCGAGCCCCTGGATACCCGGTTCGAGGTGGCCAAGGGCGAGCGGCGCTACCGGGAGGGCTATCTATATAAGAACGTGCTGGCCGGCTATCCCCACATCCACTTCTTCGGCCGGCCGGAACTGGCAGAGAGGTTGTTTCTATGACGGTGGTGCACGGCGGCGACGTATGGCAGGGGGCTTCCCCGGACGAATATCTGGATTTTTCCGCCAACCTGAATCCCGAGGGCCCGCCCGACTGGGTGCTGAACGCCATGTCAACGGGGCTTCAACGCGCCCGCTACTATCCCGATCTGCGGGGGCGCGGGGCCCGGGCGGGCATGGCCGCGCACCTTGGCCTGCCCGAGGACTGCGTGCTGGTCACCTCGGGGGGCATCGAGGCGGCGGCGCTGGCGAGCTTCGTGCCGGGCCGGCGCATCATCGCCCAGCCCACCTTCCAGGAGTATGGCCGCCTGTGCGATCCTCACGTGGACATCGCCCGGGATGAACTGCGGGATTATGCCTTTGAGCGCGGGGACATCGTCTGGATTTGCAATCCCAACAACCCCACCGGCGAGGCCCTGGACCGGGAATCGGTGATCGGGCTGCTGGAGCGCGTCGAGGCCGCGGGCGGGCTGCTGGTGGTGGACGAGGCCTTCATCGAATACTGCCCGGAGCACAGCGTTGCGGACCTGGCGGCGAGCCGCGACCTGGTGGTGCTGGGGTCACTCACCAAGGTGCTGGCCATCCCCGGCATCCGGCTGGGCTATCTGGCCGCGAGGCCGGAGCTGATCGCGTGGCTGTCCGATGGGCTGCTGCCCTGGCGGATCAACTGCGTGGCCGAGGCCGTGGCGGAGGCGCTGCCGGGGCACGAGGCGGATTTTGAACAGACCCGGGCACTGAACACCCGACGGCGGGCGGCGTTCGCGAAGGGCCTCTCGGTGCTGGGGGCGAAGGTATTTCCCTCCCACGCCAATTTCCTGCTGTGCGATTTCGGCAGGGACATGCGGCCCGCCGTCGAGCGGCTGAGGCGGGATAAAATCCTCGTTCGCCCCTGCGGCATGTTCCCGGGGCTGACCCACGGCCACGTGCGGCTGTGCGTGCGCACGGAGGCAGAGAACCGGCGGCTGATCGAGGCCCTGGGGAGGCTGGAGCGATGAGCGAGAAGATCATTGCCGCCTGCGGCAACGACTGCGGGGCCTGCCCGCGGCACCTCCCAAAGACGGAGGACGAACTGAAAAGGACCGCCGAGCTGTGGATGCGGATCGGCTATCGGGATCACGTGGCTTCCGCCGAAGAGATGGCCTGCGCCGGCTGCATGCCGGAGAACTGGTGCCGCTACGGCGTCGTCGGGTGCGTCGCGGAGCGGGGCGTCGCCCACTGCGGGCGGTGCCCGGAGTATCCCTGCCCGAAAATCGAGGCGTGCTTCCGCGCCACAGAGGCCTTCCGCCCCGGCTGCGAGGCCGCCTGCGCCCCGGAGGAACTGGAGGCGCTGCAAAGGGCGTTCTTTGAAAAGCGGGAGAACCTGGAGGGCGACGCCCGCCGGTGACCGCATCGACAGGAGTGAAGAGCTATGCGAGGAAAGGTGATCATGCTCCAGGGCACGGGCTCGTCGGTGGGCAAGTCCATGCTCTGCGCGGCGCTGTGCCGCATATTTAAGGAAGACGGACTCAGGGTCGCGCCCTTCAAAAGCCAGAACATGGCGCTGAACAGCTTCGCCACGAAGGAGGGGCTGGAGATGGGCCGCGCCCAGGTGGTCCAGGCCCAGGCGGCGGGCATCGAGCCCAGCGTGGAGATGAACCCGATCCTGCTCAAGCCCACCAGCGACCGCAAGAGCCAGGTCATCGCCATGGGCAGGCCCCTGGGCAACATGAGCGCGGTGGAGTACCACCACTACAAGCCCAACCTGCGCAAGCTGGTGAAGGACACCTACGACAGCCTGGAGTCGAAGGTCGACGTGGTGGTGATCGAGGGCGCGGGCAGCCCCGCGGAGATCAACCTGAAGGAGGGCGACCTGGTCAACATGTGGATGGCCGAGGCCGCCGACGCGCCGGTGCTGCTGGTGGGCGATATCGACCGGGGAGGCGTGTTCGCCTCGCTGTACGGCACCATCATGCTGCTGGAGCCGGAGGAGCGCGCCCGCATCAAGGGCATGATCATCAACAAGTTCCGGGGCGACGTGAAGATCCTGGAGCCCGGGCTTCGGATGATCGAGGAAAAGGTGGGCATCCCCGTGGTGGGCGTGGTGCCCTGGACGGACGCCGACATCGAGGACGAGGACAGCGTGTCCGAGCGCTTCAACGCGGTCAGCGGCCGGGGCGAGATCACCGTGGCGGTGGCGCGGCTGAAGCACATTTCAAACTTCACGGACTTCCAGGCGCTGTCGCTGCACCCCGGGGTGACGCTGAAGTACGCCATGAGGCCGTCCGATTTTGAAGGCGCGGACGTCATCATCCTCCCGGGCACGAAGAACACCATCGACGACCTGATCGACCTGCGCAACCGGGACATGATCGCCCCCATCGTGCGCCATGCCCGGGCGGGCAAGCTGCTCATCGGCGTGTGTGGCGGCTACCAGATGCTGGGCCAGGTGCTGCGGGACCCCCACGGCGTGGAGTCCGCCGCGCCCGAGGTGGCGGGCCTGGGCCTGTTGGACATGGAGGTCGCCTTCCACCCGGAGAAGCGCACCGTGCAAGCCGAGGGCGAGCTCACCGGCGGGCCGGACTGGCTGGCCCCGCTGGGCGGCGCGCGGATCGAGGGCTACGAGATCCACTCCGGCGCGAACACCTTCGGCCCGGGCTGCCGGTTCTGGATGAAGAACGGCGACAACGACGGCGCCTGCAACGCCGCGGGCAACGTGCTGGGCACCTACCTGCACGGGCTGTTCGACGACGGCACGCTGGCGGACGCCGTGGTGCGCCGCGCCCGGGCGCTGAAGGGTCTGCCGGAGGAGACCGTCTCCGCCGAGCAGGCCGCCGTGAACATGGCCGCCTACCGCGAGCAGCAGTTCGACGTGCTGGCCAGGGCCGTGCGGGAGAGCCTGGACATGGACAGGGTATACCGGATCCTGAGGGGCGAGGAATGAGCGGAGACGTCCGTCTGGCGCCCATGACGGCGGAGATGTATCACGCCTATTTCCGGGAATACCGGAGCGACCCGGACCTGTGCCCGGACAAGGGCCGGTATGCGGATTTTGTCTACGATCCCGATTGGGTGGACCGCTACATCCGGCGGCAGGCCGAGCGGAACCGGCTGTGCTTCGCCGTCATGAACGGGGAAGAGATGGTCGGGGAGCTGATCCTTCGGGACATCGAGCCCCGCGTCCGCGCGACCCTGAGCATCTCCATGAAGAACGCGGCCTGCAAGGACCGGGGCTTCGGCACCCGGGCGGAACAGCTGGCGATCGGGTATGCATTCGACGTGCTGGACGTTCCCGCGCTCCACGCCGACGCCCTGCTGACCAACGCCCGCAGCCGCCACGTATTGGAGAAGGTGGGCTTTGAGCAGACGGGCGAGGACGGGACCTTCGCCTATTATCGGATTCTGAGAGAGAAACGGAAGGAGAAAGGCTGATTTGCAAAGCCCCTTGGGGCGCATGTCATGGACAGGTCTTTTCGACGCGGCGTCATTCTGAGCGAAGCGGAGCCGCAGGCAAAGCGAAGTCGAAGAATCTGTTTGACCGCGTTGATGACGGCGCCCTTGGGGCGAATGGCGCGGGCCAATGCCCCCGGCAAATCAGAACAGACGCATATGCCAACCCACATCCTCGCCCTGCTGGCCGGGGCGCTCATCGACCTGATCGTCGGCGACCCGGAGTGGTTCTACCACCCGGTGCGGCTGATCGGAAAGTACATCTCCTTCGCGGAAAAGTGGGCGAAGCGGGACAATCCCGCTTCCCGCACCCTGCGCCGCAGGGCGGTGCTCGTCGCCGTCTCCACGGTGCTGCTGACGGCCGGCGTCACGGCGCTGGTCCTGTACCTGCTGGGGCTGCTGGGCTTCTGGCCCCGCTTCATCGGCATGGCGCTGATCAGCTGGATGTGCCTGTCCGCACGGAACCTGGCCGACGAGGCCGAGGGCGTGCGCAGGGCCCTGGAGCAGTCGCTGGAGGCGGGCAGGAAGCGCGTGGGCCGCATCGTGGGCCGGGACACCGCGAACCTCTCCCGGCGGGAGATCCTCTGCGCCACCATCGAGACCGTGGCGGAGAACCTCACCGACGGCGTGATCTCCCCGATGCTCTACCTGGCCCTGGGCGGGCCGGTGCTGGGCATGGCCTTCAAGGCCGCCAGCACGCTGGACAGCATGATCGGCTACCTGGATGAGAAGTACCGGGACGTGGGCTGGTTCGCCGCGAAGGCGGACGACGTGTGGAACTACGTGCCCGCGCGGATCACGGCGCTGCTGATGTGCCTGGCCGCCTTCCCGCTGGGGCTGGACGGCGCGCGCGCCTTCCGCACCGTGCGGCGGGACCACGCCAACCACCTGTCCCCCAACTGCGCCTGGAGCGAGTCCGCCGCGGCGGGGGCGCTGGGCGTGCAGCTGGGCGGCGACCACGAATACTTCGGCAAGACCGTGCATAAACCCACCATCGGCGACAACCTGCGCCCGCCGGAGGGCGCGGACATCCGCAGGACGAACCTGCTGATGTTCGCCTCGGCGGGGCTGATGCTGGCGGTCATCGCCGCCGTCGGCCTGCTGGTCGGCTGAAGGCAGACAACAAATAATAACGATATTCGGGCCCGGAAGACGGGCCGTATCCCCGGAGGTATCAACACATGAAGCATTATGACGTCATCATCATCGGCGCGGGCCCGGGCGGCATCTTCTCCGCCTGGGAACTGACGCAGAAGCGGCCCGACCTGAAGGTGGCCGTGTTTGAGTCCGGCAATCCCCTGGACAAGCGCCGCTGCCCCATCGACGGCAAGAAGGTGAAGGCCTGCATCAAGTGCCCCAGCTGCGCCATCATGAACGGCTTCGGCGGGGCGGGCGCCTTCTCCGACGGCAAGTACAACATCACCAACGACTTCGGCGGCACGCTGTACGAGTACATCGGCCGGGACGAGGCCATGGCGCTGATGCGCTACGTGGACGAGATCAACGTCGCCAACGGCGGCGCGGGCACGGCGCTGTACTCCACCGCCGGCACCCGGTTCAAGAAGCTGTGCATGCAGAACAAGCTGACGCTGCTGGAGGCCAGCGTGCGCCACCTGGGCACGGACATCAACTACGTGGTGCTGGGGAACCTGTTCGAGGCGCTGAAGGACAGGGTGGACTTCTTCTTCAACACCCAGGTGGACGGCATCGAGGTCGTCGGCGCGGACGAGGGCTTCCGCGTGCGCTGGGCAGATGGGACCGCCGAGTGCCGCCGGTGCGTGGTGTCCGTGGGCCGCAGCGGCAGCAAGTGGATGGAGCAGGTGTGCGGCGAGCTGGGCATCGGCACCAAGTCCAACCGCGTGGACCTGGGCGTGCGGGTGGAGCTGCCCGCCGTGATCTTCGCCCACATCACCGACGAGCTGTACGAAAGCAAGATCGTCTACCGCACGGAGAAGTACGAGGACCACGTGCGCACCTTCTGCATGAATCCCCGGGGCATCGTGGTCAACGAGAACACCAACGGCATCGTCACCGTCAACGGCCACAGCTTCGAGGACGAGGCCCGCAAGACGGACAACACCAACTTCGCGCTGCTGGTGGCGAAGCACTTCTCCGAACCCTTCCGGGACAGCAACGGCTACGGCGAGAGCATCGTGCGGCTGTCCAACATGCTGGGCGGCGGGGCCATCGTGCAGCGCTTCGGCGACCTGGAGCGGGGCCGCCGCAGCACCCAGAAGCGCATCAACGAGGGCACGGTGAAGCCCACCCTGGCGGCTACCCCCGGCGATTTGAGTCTGGTGCTGCCCAAGCGCATACTGGACGGCATCATCGAGATGATCTACGCCCTGGACAAGATCGCCCCCGGCACCGCCAACGACGACACGCTGCTCTACGGCGTGGAGGTCAAGTTCTACAACATGGAGGTGGAGCTGGACCGCAACCTGGAGACCTGCCACAAGGGGCTGTACGTCATCGGCGACGGCAGCGGCGTGACCCACTCCCTGAGCCACGCCAGCGCCAGCGGCGTGTTCGTGGCCCGGAGGATCGCCGAGGGGCTCTGACACATTAAAGGACGCCTGGAAGCTCTTTTCCCGTGAAACCGCGAATACAGAGGGGGAGAGATGTGTGAACGCCTATGAAAGAATGATGAACCGCATCGAGGGCAAGTCGGTGGACCGCCCGCCGAACATGAACATCGTCATGCTGTTCGCCGCCCGGGAGACCGGCCACAATTACGGGCAGGTCATCCGCAACGGTCGGCTGCTGGCCGAGGGCATGCTGCGCTGCTACGAGCGATACGGCCTGGACTGCCTGTGGACGATCTCCGACTCCGTGCGGGAGCCGGGGGACGTGGGCGCGGAGGTGGTCGTGCCGGAGAAGGGCGTGCCCTACTGCCCGGTGCCCTTCATCCGGGAGGCGTCCGACCTGTCCAGGCTGAAGCTGGTGGACCCCTGGGACGGCCCCGCCATGAGCGACCGGATCGAGTCCGTGCGGGTGCTGAAGGAGGCCGCCCGGGGCGAGGCCCCGGTGGTGGGCTGGGTCGAGGGCGCGTTTGCCGCGGCCTGCAACTTCATGGACGTGCAGCCCTTCCTGATGTTTTTGATGGAGGAGCCGGAGGCCGCCCGGGAGCTGCTGGACTACTGCTACGAGCTGGAATTGAAGTTCGCCCTGGCGCAGGTGGCCGAAGGCGCGGAGATCATCGGTGTCGGGGACGCCGCCGCCTCGCTGATCGGGCCGAGGCTCTTTGACGCGTTCGCCTTTGAGTACGAGAAGCGTATGATCGAGGCGATCCACGCCGCCGGCGCGCGGGTGAAGCTGCACGTGTGCGGCAACATCAACCCGATTCTGGAGCAGACCACCCAGACCGGCACGGACATCCTGGACTGCGATCACATGGTGGACATGGCACGCGCCGGCGAACTGATGCGGGGCAAGGGCTGCGTCTGCGGCAACTTCAACCCGGTGACCGTGGCGCTGTACGGCACGCCCGAGGACGTCCGCCAGGCGTCGGTGCGCTGCGCGGAGATGGCCGAAAACAGCATCGTCGCCGCGGGCTGCGAGATCCCGCTGGACACCGACCCGGCGAACCTGCTGGCCGTGCACGAGGCGCTGGTCGGGCTGGAAAAGAAATGATGCGGTGGGATAAAGAGCGGCTCTTTTCGTTTCCCCGGGATTGCTTCTAAGATGCTTTGCTCGATTTGCAAATGCTTTGTTGTGTCACAAAAGGAGGCTAAGCATGATCAATCAGAGCTTTCAGACGTTTATTGATCGGAGTATTCAAAAAGCCAGACAGATATGTCTTATCGACATCGAGAACAGGGATAATTTTGTAATAAAATATCCTCTAAGCAAGATCAAGGAACTGACGATTGAGGAATACTGCTTAGGAACAGAAAAGGCAAAAGAAAGTCTCAGCTATCTGATGGAATTTGGGGACATTGGATTTGGAATAGGCGGTGGAAGCGCGAGAAAGCATGGCGTTTATTTCAACAAAAGAGACAAATGCTATATGCACGGGGCTGACCCCATAGCCGATGTGGATGAATTCTGGCCGAGATTCAGAGACCAGTTCTATAGATTTCTGGTTCTATCAGGCAATTCAGAAGTGCCCTTGGTTTTGGAAGATTATCCATTGTTGCAGGGAATGGCAATAGTTCTGACAAAGTATCTAAGCCTCTACTTCCCGCAGAAATACCTGACAGTCGGATCATCAAACGTGTTGAGAACCCTGATGGATTCATTAGGGTATTCTTACAATGGTTCGATGAGATGCCATCAACTGAATTTTGCGTTGAATGCTTCTTTGAGACGAGATTATGAGGAACTAAAAAACGAAGACAGCGCAATCCTCGGGTATTTAGCGTGGGAATACATCGACGGAGAAAGAAAAAAGGTTCATAACAGAAGCGAAGCAGAAACCGAAAAGGGTTCCGGCCTCGGCGATGAAGATGTCAGGACAGTCCACTATTGGCTGTACGCTCCTGGACAAGGCGCATCCATGTGGGACCAGTTTTCCCGGGATGGCGTGATGGGAATCGGCTGGTACGAAATTGGAGACCTGTCTCGCTTTTCAACACGGGAGGAAATAACGGAGGAATTGCAGAAGGACAAGCCCGGGCAATCCTGTAAGAACGACTCGCTCGCTTTATGGCAGTTCTTGACGCAAATGCAGCCAGGGGATATCGTTTACGCCAAAAGAGGGCTCCATCAAATTTTGGCCCGTGGTGTCGTTACCTCTGATTATGAATATGATCCTGGTTACAGTAACCATTATCCCAATATTCGGCGAGTGGATTGGCGACAGACGGAAATTCTGGAAAGATCTGAGAAGATTGTCCAGAAGACCTTGACGGATATTACGGCCATCACAGATTATGTGCGTGAACTGGAAGAATGGTTTGCGGACGGGGAAAATGAAGGGGAGGACGATCCTGTTCGTCCGGCTGATCCGCCATACACCCCGGAACAGTTTTTAAAGGATGTATACATGGACAAGGCCAACTACGAAACATTGGTTGGCTTGGTTCGAAAAAAGAAGAATGTCATTCTCCAAGGTGCGCCTGGCGTAGGGAAAACATATACCGCTAAGCGCCTTGCCTATTCCATGATGGGCGAAAAAGATCAGGAGAGAATTATGATGGTGCAATTCCATCAAAGCTACTCCTATGAGGATTTTATCGAAGGTTTCCGTCCAGCCAGTGCAGGAAGTGGTTTTGAGATAAAGAAAGGCTCGTTCTATCTTTTCTGCCGGAAAGCAGCTGATGATCTTGAGCACGAGTACTTTTTCATCATTGATGAGATCAATCGTGGAAATCTGAGTAAGATTTTCGGTGAGCTCTTTATGCTTATCGAGAGCGACAAGCGAGGGAATTCGCTACAACTCCTGTATTCAGACGAGAAATTCTCTGTTCCTCAAAACGTGTATATAATCGGCATGATGAACACGGCGGATAGGAGCTTGGCTATGCTGGACTATGCGCTGCGCAGGCGGTTTGCCTTCTTTGACATGGCTCCCAGCTTTGACACGCAAGGCTTCAGGGATTACCGCACCAGCCTTGCCAGTGAAAAGTTCAATCGACTTATAGCATGCACACAGCGGTTGAATGAAGAAATTGTCAGGGATGAATCACTTGGCGAAGGATTCTGCATCGGGCACAGTTATTTTTGCAATTTTACTGAAGTGACAGATGCGGTGCTGGCTGGGATTGTGGATTATGAACTCGCACCACTCTTAAAGGAATACTGGTATGATAATAGACCAAAAGCCCTCGACTGGATCAACCGACTGAAGGATGCAATAAAATGATTCCAGTTCAGAATATTTACTATATGCTGTCCTATGCTTTCAGAGCCTTGGAAAGTCAGGGGTATAGGTACATGGCAACAGAGAGCTTTCACAATGTTGCGGATCTTTGCGCCGCAATTCTGTGTAAGGGTGTCTCTCTGCAGATCAAAAGAGGACTTGGACGGGATTATCTGTCACAAACGGAACAGCTTTCAGCGTTGCGTGGGCGCATCGATATTCAGGATTCCATCAAAACGCAGTCTTTGATGAGGCAGAGACTTGTCTGTACATATGACGACTTTTCAGTCAATACATCTCTGAACCAGATTGTCAAAACCACCATGGTGCTGCTTTTACATAGCAATATTGCGCCTGTAAGGAAGAAAGAAATAAGAAATCTTCTACCTTGCTTCGATGGGGTTGATTTATTGGATATTCATACCATTGATTGGCATCCCCATTATAACCGGCAAAATGAAACCTACCGAATGTTGATCTCCGTTTGCAATCTTGTGGTAAAAGGACTTCTTCAGACAAATGAAGATGGAACATCGAGCCTTATGGATTTCCTGGACGAACAGAGGATGTGTCGGCTGTATGAGAAGTTCATACTTGAGTATTATCGAAAAGAATATAGTTGTTACGGCCTTTTTGCGAATGCCTCACAAATTCCGTGGCAGTTGGATGATGGCTTTGATGATATGCTTCCCATACTGCAAACAGATATTATGCTGACGTATCAGGGAAAGGTGCTTATTATTGACGCCAAATACTATACCCAAACCACCCAGCAGCATTTTAATGTGAGGAGTGTGCATTCTGGTAATCTGAACCAGATTTTCACATATGTGAAGAATAAGGAGACGGAGCTTGCCGGTCAACCTCACGAAGTATCGGGTATGCTTCTTTATGCGAAAACTGATGAGGAGATATATCCCGACCATGAATATAAGATGAGTGGAAATCGGATTGCTGTTCGAACGCTGGATTTAAGTGGAGACTTTGATTCCATCAGAGCCCAGTTAGATGCAATCGTGGAAAAATACCTGAATGCTCCTAAACTGCTACATTGATCTCTGCAGAGATAAAAAAGCCGCCGCCCCGGTATTTTCGGGGGCGGCGGTTTTGCGATGCAAGAACAACCTACTGCGCTCTAATGACGTTGTTTACGCCTTGGCGTCGTCATCCTGAGCGGAATCGCGCAAGCGGTGCAGTCGAAGGATCTTCCTGTCTGTGGGGGCTTACCTTTCGATCTTATAGATGCTGGAGCCGGTGTACAGGCAGTCTCCGTCATAGACGGAGGCGGAGTAATCCAGCACGAAGTCGACGACCTGGTTGCCGTGCCAATCCACGACGCCGTAGTTGCCCTCGGCGTTCTTCACCACCAGGTAGTAGCCGTCGGCCTGGGTCAGCTTGTTCTTGGTGGCCAGCTCGGTGACGTCCGGCAGCTGGGTGACGGTGCCGTCCGCGGCGACGATGGTCACGGCGCCGGTCATGTCGGTGGCGCCCAGGGTGCAGCCGAAGTAGTCCACGCTGTCGCGGTTGTACTGGATGGGGCAGGTCACGTTGCCTTCGGTGTCGATGTAGCCCAGCTTGCCGTCCTGCTCCACGCAGATATAGCCGTTGTTGATCACGTGCTTGGAGCCGTACATGTAGAAGTTGTCATAGGCGCAGGGAATCGTCAGCGCGCCGGTCTCCAGGTCATACAGGCCGGAGAGGGACTTGTTGTTCTCGTCCGTGTTGGCGACCCG
The DNA here is from genome assembly GCA_902801165.1 of uncultured Eubacteriales bacterium. Classification (GTDB taxonomy): domain Bacteria; phylum Bacillota; class Clostridia; order Christensenellales; family Aristaeellaceae; genus UBA2862. Next base: position 40,408 of record CADCHI010000008.1, read on the forward strand.
GAAATAGTGGCCGTCCAGCAGGGTGGAGTAGATGATGCCGAAGGTCGGCGGGCAGACCTCCTCGCCCCGGTTGTTCAGGATGCCATACAGGCGGGAATCCCTGTCGTAGAAGGAGGTATAGCCGCCGTCCAGCTTGCTCAGGGATTCGTAGGCCTTGTCGCTGAGCTTCTCGCCGGTGACGGCGGAATACAGGGCCTTCGGGGAGAGCTCGTTGTCGCTCTTGACGATCAGCTCCGGGTCATAGGAGCTGCTCATCAGCGGCGTGACGGCGTTCATCTCGGTGTCATAGGCGGTGAGGACGCCGGCGCGGTCCTCCACCAGCAGCCAGTTCTCCAGGGTGGCGGAGGCGCTGGCGCGGTTCAGCTGGGCGCGCTCCAGGGTGCCCACCAGCTTCTTCTCGGGCAGGTAGAACACGTCGTTGCGCACGATGACGGCGTAGTCGTATTCGCCGAAGACCACGGTGTAGTCCGAGGCGTCCTTGTCGTTGGTGCCCTCCAGCACCACGCCGATGGCCCAGTTGGGGGACAGGACGTCGAAATCGCTGTACTCAAAGGGGGTCACGGCCTCGCCGGAGGCGGTCACCAGCGCGGAGGTGTTGAAGCCGCCCTCGTTGGTGGCCTCGTAGTAGCCCTCGCCTGCGTAGGACAGGTCGCCGAACTGGGGCTCCATCAGCACGTTGCCGGACAGGTCCACCAGGCCCTCCAGGCGGTCCACGGTGTAGGTAAAGGTGCCGGACCGGTCGGTGTCGCTGTCGGACATCCTGTCCGACTGGAACAGCGGGCCGGTGACCTCCGCCAGAGCGGCGGCGCCCAGCAGTAGGCACGCCAGAACCAGAGCCAGTATGCGCTTCATCATGGTAATAACTTCCTTTCTCATGCTCGCCTTTGCGGCGGCGGACCGTCTCGGGTCGCCGCCGCTGCCGTTTCATTATAAACCCGCCGCGCCTTCAAGTCAACGCGGCGGGGCGATTTCACGGGGAAAATCAATACTTCATGATCTTCGGCGCGGCCCAGGCCGCCACCTTGTAGACCGGGTTCTCCAGCCGCTTCTTCACGTTGTCCAGCTGGTTGCGGATGTCGATGTGCTGGGGGCAGTGCTGCTCGCACTTGCCGCACTTGACGCACAGCCCTGCGTTGCTGCGCACCTTGCGCAGGGTGGTGCACATCATGTACTCCCGCATGCCGTTGAACATGCCGTCGGAGTAGCTGACGTTATAGGCGGCGAAGCAGGTGGGAATGTCCACGCCCCTGGGACAGGGCTGGCAGTAGCCACAGCCGGTGCAGCCCACCCGGACGCCCTTTTGGATGGCGGCCAGCACCCGGTCGAACAGGGCCAGCTCCTCGGCGCTGAGGGACACGGGCATGGCCTCGCTGGCCACGCGGCAGTTCTCCTCCACCTGGCTGACGTCGTTCATGCCGGAGAGCACCACCGTCACCTGGGGGTGGTTCCAGATCCACCGCAGGCCCCAGTCGGCGGGGCTGCGCCGGGGCGTCGCCGCCTCGAACTCCTTCCGGGCCGCCTGGGGCAGGCCGCCCGCCAGCCGTCCGCCCCGCAGGGGCTCCATGATGACGACGGGCAGGCCCTTCTCGTGGGCGTAGTTGAGTCCCTCGATGCCGGCCTGGCTGTGCTCGTCCATGTAGTTGAACTGGATCTGGCAGAAGTCCCAGTCGAAGGCGTCCACCAGCGCCTTGAACTGCGCCGTGCCGCCGTGGAAGGAGAAGCCGATGTTGCGGATGGCGCCGGAGGCCTTGCGCTCGGCGATCCACTCCCGGATGCCCAGCTGGCACAGCCGCTCCCAGCTCTTGGCGTCGTTGAGCATGTGCATCAGGTAGTAGTCCACGTGGTCGGTCTGCAGGCGGGCCAGCTCCTCGTCGAAGAAGCGGGTGGCGTCCTCGATGCGCTTGACCCGGTACTGGGGCAGCTTGGTGGCGATGTTGAGCCTGTCGCGGCAGTGATACGCCTGGATGAAGTTGCCCAGGCACACCTCGCTGCCCGGGTAGATGTAGGCGGTGTCGAAGTAGTTGACGCCCTTCTCCAGGGCCAGGGCCAGCTCCTTGTTGGCCTTCTCCTGGTCGATGGCGGCGCCGCGCTTGGTGAAGCGCATGCAGCCAAAGCCCAGCGCGGAGAGGGACTGGCCGTTTTGGGGATTGATTCTGTATTGCATGGCGCGCTCCTTTGTCCAAATGGAATGTGGTTTTCGATCATTATAGGGGATGCAGGCGGCTTTTGCAAGGGGGAAATGAAAGGGAAACCGGGGGACGGGTTTTCGTGGCAGCATGTCTCCAAAAGCCTTCCCCAATGGGGGACCGAACGCCTGGAAAACAGTCCTGTGGACTGTTTTCAGTGAGGTCGGGCCGGCAGGCCCCTGGGATGGTGGATTTCGACAGAATAGCTTGCTATTCTGTCGAAAGACGGATGAGGTCGATAATTCATGAAGATAGGAAAAAGAGACCGAGGGACAGGTTTTCTTGGCGGCATGTTTTCCGTATGATTGTCGCCGTGCTGCGCAACTCGCTGCGCTCGCTTGCCCGGCGACAATCAGCCGGGAACCCGCCGCAAAAATCCCGTCCCGACATGGGACATAACGAAAAGAATCCACGATATGTGTGAAGAACTATAATCCATTCAGAAATCTCCCACACAAACAACGGGCGGAAGGCAATGCCTCCCGCCCGAAACCTCCGGGGAATCGGAACACAAATCAAACTATCACTCGGCGCAGGCGGCCTTGATGGTCTCGACGGCCTGCTTCAGCTGGTCCATGGGGATGTTCAGCGCGGGCAGCAGCCGCACGCGGTCCTTGGCGGTCAGGCAGAGCACGCCGTTTTCGATGCACTTGCTGACCACTTCACGGGCGGGCTTGACGGTCTTGATGCCGATCATCAGGCCCAGGCCGGAGACGGACTCGACGCCCGGGGCGCCGGTGAGGGCCTCGAAGATATAGGCGCTGCGCTGGCGCACGCCCTCCAGCAGGGCGTCGTCCATGCGCCTCATGATGCTCAGCGCGCCGGCGCAGGCGGCGGGGTTGCCGCCGAAGGTGGAGCCGTGGTCGCCGGGGCCCAGCGCGTTCTGCACCCGCTCGCCCAGCAGGCAGGCGCCGATGGGCAGGCCGCCGCCCAGGCCCTTGGCCGTGGACACGATGTCCGGCTGGATGCCGTACGTCATGTAGGAATAGAGCGCGCCGCTGCGGCCGTTGCCGGTCTGCACCTCGTCCACCATCAGGGGGATGCCGTTCTCGTGGGCGTAGTCCGCCAGGGCGTGGACGAAGTCCGCCTCCAGCGGCACCACGCCGCCCTCGCCCTGCACGCATTCGATCAGTATGCCGGCCACGCCCTTCTCCCGGTCGATGGCCTTCAGCGCGTCCAGGTCGCCCTTCTCGATGGACTCAAAGCCTGGCACCAGCGGCTGGTACAGCTCGTGGTAGTGGTCCTGGCCGGTGGCGGAGAGGGTGGCCAGCGTGCGGCCGTGGAAGCTGTTCTTCAAGGTCACGATGGTGTAGCAATCCGGGCCCTTCGCCTCCGCGGAATACTTGCGGGCCGCCTTGATGGCGCACTCGTTGGCCTCCGCGCCGGAGTTGCCGAAGAATACCTTCTTCATGCCGGTGCGCTCGCACAGCAGCTGGGCCAGCAAGGCGCAGGGCTCGGTGTAGTACAGGTTGGAGGCGTGGGGCAGCTTGCCCAGCTGCTCCGTCACGGCCTGAATCCAGGCGTCGTCGGCGACGCCGAAGCCGTTCACCGCGATGCCCGAGCCCATGTCGATGTAGCTCTTGCCCTCGGCGTCGGTCAGCAGCGAGCCCTTGCCCGAAACCAGCTCCACGGGAAAGCGGGCGTAGGTGTTCGCCACATAGGTCTTGTCGGTGTTCATCCAGTGCGTCATGGTCAAAGCCTCCCTTGCGCAGGATAGCGTGTTTATAAATATACGACGATTATACAGTCAATAGCCCTGAAATGCAAGTTAAGAATGCTTTACATGCAATTGTATGTGCATAAAGATGCGAGTATGCTTCGGACACTCTTGTAAACAGTGTGCGAAAATACGGTTATTTTGCCGAATGCGGCCCATAATAGGCGGCGGGCGGGATTGACAGCGCTGTCTTTTTGTGATAGCATGACAGCACAACCGAATATTGCAATTAAAGGATAGAGGCGCAGCTGTCATCATTAGCGCTGGTGCAAGGCATCGCAAAGCCGTTGCCAGCCGTGAAAGGGGCCGCTGCCGAAGATGGAGAGGGCGGGCTTCGTCTGGGCAAACGGACAACATCCGTTTGACTGCCGCGTTTGTGGAGCGCTATGTATTAATTGTGCCTTTCCCCGCCGGGGCGTGTTCCCGGTCCGGGGCTGATTTTGACAAGGACACAGCGAATGCGGCGCGCATTGGCTGTTTGTTTTTAGCGAATTGCCGAGTGCCGCCGCGCAGGGCGATTGCAATAAGAGGAAATAACGCGCGAGGTGAAAGAACATGAAGAAGAACACCGTATTTCGCGGCGCCGCCACGGCGCTGATCACGCCGCTGACCAACGATGGGGTCGACTACGCCGCCTTTGGCAAGCTGATCGACTGGCAGATCGAGCAGGGCATCGACGCCCTGGTGATCGCCGGCACCACCGGCGAGGGCTCCACCCTGACCTACGACGAGCACCAGGAGGCCATCCGCTACGCCGTGGAGCGGGCTGCCGGCCGCGTGCCCATCATCGCGGGCACCGGCTCCAACGACGCCCGCCGCGCTGTCACCCTGTCCCGCTTCGCCTGCCAGGCCGGCGCGGACGCGCTGCTGGTGGTCACCCCCTACTACAACAAGGCCACCCAGAAGGGCCTGGTGGCCATGTATACCGCCATCGCCGACGCGGTGGACAGGCCCATCATCCTCTACAACGTGCCCTCCCGCACCGGCGTGAACATCGAGCCCGCCACCTACCTGGCGCTGGCCGACCACCCCAACATCGTCGGCATCAAGGAAGCCAACGGCAACATCTCCAAGATCGTGGAGACCGCGGCCCTGGTGGGGGACAAGCTGGACATCTACTCCGGCAACGACGACCAGGTGGTGCCGGTGCTGTCCATGGGCGGCAGCGGCGTGATCTCCGTGCTGTCCAACCTCCTGCCCGCCGAGACCTCTCGGATGTGCCACCGCTTCTTCGAGGGCGACGTGGCCGGCAGCGCCGAGATGCAGTGCGCGATGCTGCCGCTGATCCAGGCCCTGTTCAGCGAGGTGAACCCCATCCCCGTCAAGGCGGCCATGGCGGCCATGGGCTGGTGCGAGAACATCCTGCGCCTGCCCCTGACGCCCATGGAGGAGGCCCACTGGCAGAAGCTGCGCGCCCTGATGGCGGAGCAGGGACTGGTTTGAGAGTGTGGAGTTTGGAGTGTGGAGTTTGGAGTTAGATGTGCCGGATTGATCCCGGATCGGGGGGGAAAGAGGCACACGGAAGCTGACTGAAACATACTTCAACTCAATGGATACGGAGGCTTTGCCATGGATATTATCATCAACGGCGCGAACGGCCGCATGGGCCGGATACTGGCCGAGGCCATCGAGCAGTCCGGGACCCACAGGGTCGCGGCCAAGGTGGACGCGCGATTCGCCGAGGGCGAGGGCCTGACTGCCCTCGAACAGTACGAAGGCCCGGCGGATGTGGTGGTGGACTTCTCCAACCACGCCGCCACGGCCCAGGTGATGGACTACTGCGTCCGGCGCGCGCTGCCGGCAGTCATCGCCACCACGGGTCAGACCGAGGAGGAGCTGGCGCTGATCCGCGAGGCCGCGAAGGCCGTCCCGGTGTTCCTGTCGGCGAACATGTCCATCGGCGTGGCGCTGCTGGCGGACCTGGCGCGGCGCACGGCGGCGATGTTCCCGGAGGCGGACATCGAGATCATCGAGCGCCACCACAACCAGAAGCTGGACGTGCCCAGCGGCACGGCGCTGCTGCTGGCCCGGCGGATCTGCGAGGTCCGGCCCGGGGCGGAGCTGGTGGTGGGCCGGCATGAGAACGGCAAGCGCTCACCCCAGGAGATTGGCATCCACTCGCTGCGCTACGGCGGCGAGGTGGGCACCCACGAGATCATCATCGCCTCCGGCAGCGAGACCATCACCCTGAAGCACGAGGCGGAAAACCGCTCGCTGTTCGCCCGGGGCGCGCTGGCCGCCGCCGCCTTCCTGGCGGGGAAGGCCCCAGGCCTCTACGACATGCGCAGCATCATCGAGGAATAAACCAGTTATAGATCTCATAAGGAGTGGAAGCCATGAACGCGCAGGAGCTGATCAACTACATCGCCACCGCCCCGAAAAAGACGCCGGTGAAGCTGTATGTCAAGGAAAAGAGCCCCGTTGACTACGGCGCCGCGAAGGTGTTCGGCGCGGGGGACAAGATCGTGTTCGGCGATTGGGCCGAGCTCGCGCCGATCCTTGAGGCGAACCGGGACAGCATCGAGGACATCGTGATCGAAAACGACCGGCGCAACAGCGCCGTGCCGCTGCTGGACATGAAGGGCATCCCCGCCCGCATTGAGCCCGGCGCGCTGATCCGCGAGAACGTGACCATCGGCGCGAACGCCGTGATCATGATGGGCGCGGTGATCAACATCGGCGCGATCATCGGCGAGGGCACCATGATCGACATGGGCGCGGTGCTGGGCGGCCGGGCCACCGTGGGCAGGAACTGCCACGTGGGCGCCGGCGCGGTGCTGGCCGGCGTGATTGAGCCCGCCTCCGCGAAGCCCGTGGTGGTGGAGGACGGCGTGCTGATCGGCGCGAACGCCGTGGTGATCGAGGGCGTGCACGTGGGCGCGGGCGCGGTGGTCGCCGCGGGCGCCGTGGTGGTGGAGGACGTGCCGGCCAACATGGTCGTCGCCGGCTGCCCCGCCCGGGTCATCAAGGAAAAGGACGCGGGCACCACCCAGAAGACGGCCCTGGAGGCGGCGCTGAGGAACCTGTAAGGACGTCGATAAGTCCCAAAATACACCGGGCCGGTCTGCCGCGTTGCGGCGGATCGGTCCTTTGAACATCGGAGGCAGGATATGGAAAGCACCCTCGAAAGGGCCCGGGCGCTCGCCGGGGAGCTGGCGGCGCTGCGCCGGGCGTTTCACCGGCAGCCGGAGCTGGGAAACCGGGAATTCGCCACGGTGGCGCGGATCGAGGCGGTTCTGGACGGGCTCGGCCTGCCCCACCAGCGGCTGCTGGACACGGCGGTGATCGCCCGCTTGGAGGGCGGGCGGCCAGGGCCGACGGCGGCGCTGCGGGCGGACATGGACGCCCTGCCGCTGACCGAGGCCACCGGCGCGGACTTCGCCTCCGAAGCGCCGGGGGTCATGCACGCCTGCGGCCACGACGTGCACATGGCCGCCGCCCTAGGCGCGGCGAAGCTGCTGTCGGAGCGGAAGGCGGAACTTCCCGGTGCGGTGGTGTTCCTCTTCCAGCCGGATGAGGAGGGCCGGGGCGGCGCGCGGCGGCTGATCGAGGCCGGGGCGCTGGAGGGCGTGGACGCGGTGTTCGGGGCCCATGTGGCGCCCGACCTGCCCGAGGGCTGCGTCGGCGTGCGCTACGGCAAGTTCTACGCGGCGTCGAATACCTTCCGCGTGATCGTACACGGCAGGAGCTGCCATGGCGCGGTGCGGGAGCAGGGCGTCGACGCCCTGGGCGCGGCGGCGGAGCTGGCGGCGGCGCTGATCCGCCTGCCCGAGCGGCTGCCCGGCGAGCGCTGCGTGGTGTCCGTGGGCACCCTCCACGCCGGGACGGCGGAGAACGCCATCGCCGATCGGGCGGAGCTGGCGGGGATCATCCGCACCCTGGGGCCGGACGCGCGGCGGGCCGTGAAGGCGCTGTTCCGGGAGACCGTGGACGCGATCACGGCGGCCTGGGGTGCGACGGCGGAGGTGGAGCTGCGGGAGAGCTACCCCGGCGTGGTGAACGACGACGCCATGACCCGCCTCGTGGAGCGGGCCGCGCGGGCGGCGCTGGGCGACGGGGCCGTGAGGGTGATCGAGGCGCCCACCATGACCACGGAGGACTTCGGCGAGCTGTTGCTGGAAAAGCCGGGCAGCTTCTACCACGTCGGCGCGGGCTGCGACCTGCCGCTGCACAGCACGGCGTTCCTCCCCAGCGACGGCGCCGTGGTGACCGCCGCGGCGGTGCACGCCGCGGTGATCGAGGCGTTCCTGAGGGGCCGTTGACCTGCCGAGGGACAAACCTGTCGGAGCCGGGTTTTGCGGTTCGCCCCTGGCCGCGCCGTCGCGGACAGACCGGCGCCGGGGACGGCATTTGGGGGCGGGCATTCCGAACGAGGTTGACCTGGCCGGCTTTCTATTGTAGAATAATGGTAATGGCGGACCGGATCGGGCCGCTTCGGAGCGATAACGCGCCTGGGCGCGGCATAGACTGGTCGTGCAGGCAGCGCGGCGGCGCGCCGTGAATCACCCGCGGCGGCGCGGCTTGGAGAGTGGATTGCAGCATGAATGACGGCCTTGTCTTTGTCGCCAACAGCGCGCTGCTGGGCGTGGGACTGGCGATGGACGCCTTTTCGGTGTCCACGGCCAACGGATTGAACGACCCCGGCATGGGGCGCGGGCGGATGGCAAGCATCGCGGGAACCTTTGCCGGATTTCAGTTTCTGATGCCGGTGGTGGGCTGGGCCTGCGTGCGCACCATCGCCGAGGCCTTCGAGGCCTTCCAGCGGGTGATCCCCTGGATCGCCCTGGCCCTGCTGGGCTGGATCGGCGGCAAGATGCTGGCCGAGGGCCTCTCCCGGCGCGAGGAAGACGTGGGCGAGGGCGCCCGGCTGGGCGGCGGCACGCTGCTGGCCCAGGGAATCGCCACCTCCATCGACGCCCTGTCCGTGGGCTTCACCATCTCGGACTACGGCGCGGCCCAGGCGTTTGGGGCCGCGGCGATCATCGCGGCGGTGACGTTCGCGATATGTATCGGCGGGCTGAAGATCGGCCGGCGCTTCGGCACCCGTCTGGCCGGAAAGGCCTCCGTGCTGGGCGGCGCGATACTGATCTTCATCGGGCTCGAGATCTTCGTCCGGAGCCTGTGGGGCGTATGAATATGAAAGGCCGGAGCCGCAATAACGACTCCGGCACGCTCAACGGGGGCGGCTCAGCGGAGCTCGTCCGCCGCGCCGGCGCGCTCGCGGAACAGCAGCGATATGCACCACAGCGCGGCCACGCCCACGATGGTGTAGATGACGCGGCTGACCGTCGCCGCCTGCCCGCCGAACAGATAGGCCACCAGGTCGAAGCGGAACAGGCCCACGAGCAGCCAGTTGATGCCGCCGATGATGTTCAGCACCAGAGAAGTGCGATCCAGCAAGGTTATCCATCTCCTTTTCCAGCCGGTGTTCCGGCGTGATGCTATTATCATGGGCGGTTTCGCGCAAATTATACCGCTGGCGGAAGATTTTTGAAATTGACGACCCACCGAAGCAGAGGAGGCATACCCATGAAGAGATTTCTGAGCAGGCTGATCGCGCTGGCGCTGGCCCTGACGCTGATCTGCGCCGCCGCCCAGGCGGAGGTGCGGGCCACGGGCAACATCTGGCTGCGCACGGGCCCGGGACTGAGCTACGACCAGATCGACAGCTATCCCACCGGCTACTCCTTCCAGTACCTGGGGGAGACCAGCGTGGACGACCGCGGTGTCGCCTGGTACAAGGTGAGCACCGGCAAGCACACGGGCTGGGTGTCCTCCCGCTACTCCGAGCTGCGGGGCGAGACCGCCGCGCCGGCGGCGACGCCGACGCCCAAGCCCACTGCCGTGCCGCTGCCCGAGTTCACGGCAGCACCCGTACCGGACACCTGGATCTCCTTCGGGGGCACGCTCGAACCCACGCAGGCCCCCGGCGCGGCGCTGGAGCTCTCGGTGTACTATCAGGCGGACCTGAAGGATTCCGCCGATGCGATCGGCCTGACCTCCTACCGGGAGGTGGTGTCCGAGGTGCCCAACCAGTACTACAACGACGCCGTGCTCCTTGCCGGGTACCAGAGCGTCGAGAACATCGTGGTCGCCGGCGCGGGCTATGCCGTGTTCGGCGTGACCGTCGGCATGTCCGAGTCCGAGGCCAGGGCCCGCCTGGACGCGGCGGGGCTGGACTTCCTGTCGGGCATGAACGGCATCGTCTACGAGCACCGGGCCCAGTCGAACGCCGGCTTCGTGGATGAGAACGGCCACGACTCCTGTATCAACCTGTGGATGCAGAACGGCGTGGTAAGCGAGATCGACTGGTCCACCTACACCGGCTGACGCAACGTGAACAAGCGGGCCGCCTCGCGCAGAGAATTGCGCAGCAGCCTCCGGCCTGTTGGCTTTGTCAACATCCTGGGCCGCCCCCGCAGTCGACCGACTGCAAAGGGGCGGCCCGCTTTCGTTTTGGCAGCCTGCCGGCCTCACGCCCTGCCCAGCAGCCTCCGCTGGGTGGTGGCGTCGGCCCTGCCGGTGGCCTCCAGGCCCTGGCTGCGCTGGTACGCGGCGACGGCGGCGGCGGTCTGGGCGCCGTAGTAGCCGGTGGAGGGGCCGCTCATGGTCAGGTAGCCCAGCTTGCGCAGCCGGTCCTGGAGCCTCAGGGCGGTCCAGGTGTATTCGCCCACCTTCAGGGTGTGGTCGTCCCCGGCGCAGGTCCGCGGCGCGGGCATGGCCCGCTCGCTCAGCGGGGCGACCTCGTTCTCCGGCAGGCCCAGCAGCGCGTTCATCGTCACCAGCTCATAGCCCTGCGCCACGGCCCAGGGGATGAAGGCGCGCAGCTTGGCGGTGTCGGCGTCGGTGGTGTGGAACAGGTAGATCTGCCCCGGGGCCAGCTTCCGCTTGATCTGGGCCAGGTCCGAGTCCGAGCCGGAGACGCTCCACTTGGCGATGCCCCGGTAGCCCAGCTGGTCCAGGTAGTCGTGGATGCGCAGGTCGGTCTCGCCGTCCCCGCCCATCAGGCGCAGGAAGTGCTGTCGGTAGTCGGCGTTCAGCGCCTGGTTCAGCGCCGCGCTCTGCCGCCAGATCTCTCCGGCCATCTCCTCTTCCGGCAGACGGAAGATGCGGGCGTGGCTGTAGGTGTGGTTCTCGATCTCGTAGCCCAGCTCGAAGGCGCAGCGCCGCAGCAGCGCGGGCATGCCCGGCTTGGACAGGTTCTCGCCCACGGGGAACAGCGTCAGTTTGCCGCCGGCGCCCTCGGCATAGCCGACGATCTTGCGCAGGTTGGCAACCTGGTAGCAGTCGTCCACGGTGATGGCGATGCGCTTCGCGCCGGCGTCGCCCCGATAGTAGACCGGCAGCTTTGCCGGCTCCGGAACGGATTCCGGTTTGGCTTCCGGCTCGGGCTGCGCAGTGGGCTCCGGAACGGCTTCCGGCGCAGGCGCGACGGTGATCTTGAGGGTGGGTTCAACGGTGGGTTCCGCGTTTGGCGCGGCGGTGGCTGTCGGCGCGGTTCCGGCGGCGTCGGAGGTCGCCGGCCCGGGTAGCTGTGCCGCCTCCGGGAGGCGGGTCACCCTGTCCCCGGCGGACTCCGGCGGCGTTTGGGCCGGGATGACCCTGGATATCAGTCCAACAGCCGCGGCGCAGAACAGGCACAGCGCCAGTGCGGCCAGTCCGGCGCGGCGGAGCCGGCCCTTCCGTGCCTGGGAGTCCCTTCGATCGGTGCGATGAATCTGCCTCATGACCATTCCTCCCTGTCTTGACGCCCGGCGGGTTTCGATTTATACTGATACCAGTTGACGCCGCCGGCGGTTCAGCGCGCTTGCGGGAATGAGACGCAAAGTGACGGCCACAGGTTGCGCCACACGCCGCCGGAAATGTTTGTCACAACGCGCGGGCGGCGCGTCCCGGGGCGCCGCGGTCTCCGATTTTCCGCGCGACGGTCACAGGCGAAGGATTCCGGAAACCAACGCGCTTTGCCGGGGACGACGGCATCCGTCGCGGCGCGGTGTCGGGCGACAAATTGGAAAAATCTGGAAATTCGAGGAGCGAAAAATGCGACTGGACAAGGCGGTGTCGCTGACGGGGATGACCCGCAGCGAGGCGAGGAAGGCGATCGCGGCGGGGCGCGTCAGCGTGGACGGCCAGACGGCCCGGGACCCCGGGGCCCAGGTGGCGCCGGAGCAGGTGCGGGTGGACGGCGGCGAGCCGGTGCCGGTGGGGCCGCTGCACATCATGCTGAACAAGCCCGCGGGCGTGATCACCGCCACCGAGGATCGGCGGCTGCCCACCGTGCTGGACCTGCTGCCGGAGGCGTTGCGCCGCCGGGAACTGGGCCCCGTGGGGCGGCTCGACCGGGACGTGACGGGCCTGGTGCTGCTGACCACCGACGGCCAGCTGGCCCACCGGCTGATCTCTCCCCGCTGGAAAGCGGAGAAGCTGTACCGCGCCCGGTGCGAGGGGCGGCTGACCGAGGCGGAGGCCGAGGCCTTCGCCGGGGGAATCGAGCTGTCGGACTTCACGGCGAAGCCCGCCCGGCTGGAGATCCTGGAGGCGTCGGAGGAGGGCTCCACGGCGGACGTCGTGCTGACGGAGGGCAAGTTTCACCAGGTCAAGCGCATGTTCGCCGCCGTCGGCCATCCGCTGGTCGCCCTGGAGCGGCTGCGCATCGGCTGCGTGACCCTCGACCCGGCGCTGGGGCCTGGGGAGTGGCGCGAGCTGACCGGGGAAGAGGCCCGGGGGCTGCTGGCGCTGTGCGGCATGGACGAAATTAATCTGAAATAGCAGGAGAATGGGCATGTCTGAGCATTATTACACCGAAAACCCCACCTCCGGCCACGACGAGCGCCGGATCGCGCTGCGGGCGCTGGGGCGGGAGCTGACCTTTACCACCGACGCCGGGGTGTTCTCCCGGGACGGGCTGGACCGCGGCACGGAGGTGCTGCTGGACGCGCTGCCGGAGCTGTCGGGCCGGGTGCTGGACCTGGGCTGCGGCTGGGGCGCGGTGGGCGTGGCCCTGGGGGCCAAATACCCGGCACTGGAGATCGTCATGACGGACATCAACCAGCGGGCGGTGGACCTGGCTCGGCGCAACCTGGCCGCCAACGGCGTGCGGGCAGAGGTGGTCCAGGGGGACGGCTTTGCGGCGGTGGAGGGGGCGTTCGACGCCATCATCACCAATCCGCCCATCCGGGCGGGCAAGGCCGTGATCTACGGGCTGTTCGCCCAGGCTCGGGACTTTTTGAAGCCCGGCGGGGCGCTGTATATCGTCATCCGCAAGCAGCAGGGCGCGCCCTCGGCGCTGAAGTACCTGAAGGAGCTCTACGGCGACGCCGAGGTGATCGACCGGGGCTCCGGGTTCCACGTCATACGGGCCCGTCGGGCGTGAGAAAGAGGCTTTTTCGACCTGACTCCGACTCGGAGGTGATTCCATGAAGCACGCTGTGATGATGGCTCTGCTCGCCCTGCTGGCGCTGGCCCTGGCCGGATGCGCGGGCGGAAGGCAGGCGGCGGACGACGCCGCTTCGACGGCTGTGCCGGAGGCGGCTGTGACCGCCGCGCCGGAGGAAGCGGGGGAGGACCCTGCCGTGGAGACCGCGCAGCCGACCGGGGACGTCCCGATCGGGGAAGCGGAGGGGGTGGACGCCTTGATGAGCGACGCGGCGGTGCAGCTGCTGGCGGTGAACGTGGGCAAGGGCGACGCGCTGATCCTGAGGGTGGGGGAATACCTGTGCCTGATCGACACCGGCAAGCCCTGGGTCATGGGCCGTGTCAGCCGCGCGCTGGAAATGATGTCGGCGGGCGGCGAGCTTCGGCTGGACGCGGTATTCATCACCCACACCGACGAGGACCACACCGGCGGCCTCACCTGGCTGACCGGGGGCGGCGGCGAGATGCCGCAGATCGAGGTGGAGAACTGGTGCGCCTCCGCCATGTACACCGGCGTGAAGGCGGACAAGCACCCCGTGGCAAAGGCCGCGACGGCCCTGGGCGCGGAGGTGCGCTGGCTCCGGCGGGGCGACGAGATCCCGCTGGGGGACACCGGCGCGGTGCTGAAGGTGCTGGCCCCGGTGTCGCTGTACAAGGACAAGGACGACAACAACTCCCTGGTGATGCTGCTGGAGAGCCCCGAGGGCAAAATGCTGCTCACCGGGGACATGGAGCTGCCGGAGGAGGCGGAGCTGCTGGGCTACGGCGACGACCTGTCCTGCGCGGTGCTGAAGGTGCCCAATCACGGCGACGACGACACCACCAGCGAGGCCTTTGCCCGGGCGGCGGGCGCGCAGCTGGCGGTGATCTCCACCGACAGCCAGGAGAAGCCCGGGACCCCGGATATCGACGTGGTCGGCCGCCTGGAGGCGGCGGGCAGCCGGGTCGTGGTGACCCAGGACAGCGGCCTTGGCCTGCTGGTCACGCTGTCCGGCGGCGTCGCCTCGGTTCGGGACGTGCCCTTCGGCGCGCCGGCGGTCTCAGGCGTGTACATCGCGGAGGTGGACGCCTCCGACGACCGGATCGTGCTGGGCTGCAGCGGCGGCGAGGCCGTCGACCTGGCCGGCTGCTACCTCTACTCCGACCGGGGGGACGAGATGTACGCCTTCCCGTCCCACGGCGCGGTGCTCGAGCCGGGCAAATACCTGACCGTGGGCACCAACTCCACCGACGGGGACTTCGATCTGCTCTGGGACGACAAGAAGGTCGTCAACAAGAAGAAGACCGACGTGTTCTCCCTCTACGACAGCTGGGGACGGCTGATCGACCGCCGGGACAACGGCCTGTGAAGCCCATGGCGGCATTCCGGGGAGGAGCGACACCCGCCCGCAAATCCAAAAATGTGGCCCGCGATTGACGGCCAACGGGCTTTTGCGTTATCAAATTGCGACTTTGCGCCAAACAAACTCCGCGTATGTTATAATGATACGCGGAGTTTTATCTGTATGACCATCACAAGGGGTGAACGACATGGCCTTGTTGCGCATAGGCGGTTTGAATTCGGGGAAGCGGCGCGAGGAACTGCTCTCCAACTATGAGGGCGAGGAGCCCTACATGCCCGGCGGATATGAGACGCCCTACGACGGGGATGACCCCTATATGCCGGAGGGCTATGAGTCGTCCTATGACGACGACCCGTATGAGGACGATTACGACGACGACTACGGCTACGAGGACGACTACGAGGGCGGCAGCCGCTACGACGACGATTACGGCTATGACGAGGCCTACGGCTACGACGAGGACGGCTATCCCTACGACGAGGAGTACGACCGGGAGCCCTACTATGGCGACACGGAGTATGTCGGCGAGCCGGAGTATCCCGACGGGGCCCTGGGAAGCGCCCTGCGCTACATGGATGAAAACGACTGGGTGACCTGGTTGCTGCTGTTCCTGCTGCCCCCGGTGGGCATCTGGCTGCTGTGGCGCAGGCGGCGCTACAGCCAGAGCACCAACGCGGCCCTGACGGTGATCTCCCTGCTGTGGGTGGCCATACTGCTGGTGCTGCTGGTGGTGCGGCCCTTCCGGCCCCGCAGCGATACCACCATCACG
Source organism: uncultured Eubacteriales bacterium (assembly GCA_902801165.1). GTDB lineage: Bacteria > Bacillota > Clostridia > Christensenellales > Aristaeellaceae > UBA2862. Next base: position 55,837 of record CADCHI010000008.1, read on the forward strand.
CCCCAGCCCGTGGGGGCGGCCGCGGCCACCGAGGCCCCCGCGGAGGAGGAAGAGGCCCCCGTCGAGGAGGAGCCCGCCGCCGAGGTGGCTTCGCTGCTGACCAGCGAGGAGGTGGACGAGGCCAACGCGGTGTATGTAATCGCGGATGCGCCTTACTATCACCAGCAGGAGAGCTGCTCGTCCATTCCCGCCAACAGCACGGTGATCAAGACCTCCCGGAATGCCGCCATCGACAACAACCTGATGGCCTGCCCCTACTGCCTGGCCAGCCAGTACAGCGATGGCACCTGGGACCTGGTGTTCGTCAACGCCTCCACCGAGGACCGCAGCGGCCTGCAGGTCTACTGCTCGTCCTACAACAGCTACTTCCACACCAAGGAGGATTGCAGCGACATCGGCGGCACCGCCCACCAGGTGGGCTTGAAGGACGCCCTGCTGATGGGCCGCACGGCCTGCCCGACCTGCTGCCCCGACGCGGCCAAGGACGTGTTCTGCACGGTGGACGGCACCTATTACCACGTGGACGACGAGTGCTCCGGCATGCGCAACGCCAGCCATGTGACCTACGCCGAGGCGCGGGTGCTGGGCAAGAAGCGCTGCCCCACCTGCATCGGCGGCGAGGACGAGACCGAGCAGGCGGCGGTCTCCGGCTACTACGTCTACGCCACGCCCAAGGGCACCTACTACCACGTGAATCCCACCTGCTCCGGCATGAAGGACGCCGAACAGGTGCTGCTGTCGGACATGCTCCGCAGCAACCGCCCGCCCTGCCCGGTGTGCTGCGCCAACGCGGAGATGACCGTGTTCGCCGAGACCGGCAACCCCTACTACCACTCCTACGCCACCTGCTCCGGCATGACCAACGCTACCCCCGGCATACTGGTGAACGCCCTGGCGGCAGGGCTGACCCAGTGCCCCGAGTGCTGGACGCAGGGAACGGCGGAGAACTGACGGACAGCATAAACAGGCCTTTCGCGTTTCCGTGAAGAGCCGACAGAAACAAAGCCCCGGCCCGGATCATGCGATCCGGGCTGGGGCTTCTGTATGCGCTTTGATCTACCAGGTGATGACCTCGCAGCCGTCCTCGGTGATGACCACCAGGTCCTCCACCCGCACGCCGAACTTGCCGGGCAGGTAGATGCCGGGCTCGATGGAGAAGATCATGCCGGGGCGGGTGATGGTCTCGCTGACGGAGGAGCAGTCCGGGAACTCGTGCTCGTCCAGGCCGATGCCGTGGCCGGTGCGGTGGGTGAAGTAAGGGCCGTAGCCGGCGTCCTCGATCACCTTGCGGGCGGCACGGTCGATGTCCTTCATCTTCACGCCGGGGCGGCAGGCGGCGATGCCCGCGCGGTTGGCGGCGGTGACGATGTCGTGCACCCGCTTCTGCTCGTCGGAGACCTCGCCGAAGTGCACGGTGCGGGTCATGTCGCTGCAATAGTGCTTCCACAGCAGGCCCACGTCCATGATCACGGTGTCGCCCTGCCTCAGGGGCGTGTTGTCGCTGTCGTGATGGGGCTCCGCGCCGTTCTTGCCGAAGCAGATCAGCGGCGTGAAGCTGGGGCCGGAGGCGCCCAGCTCCAGGGCGATCTTGTTGTAGAGGGACTGGATCTCCTTCTCGGTGACGCCCTCCTTAAGGGCCTGGCCGATGCGGGTGCAGACCTCCACGTTCATCCTCGAGCTGGTCCGCATCAGTTCCAGCTCCTCGGCGTCCTTGGTCAGGCGGGCGTCGTCCAGCGGCTGGCTGCCCAGGGCCGGGCGGATGTCCGGGCGCTGCTGCATCAGCCGGATGGTGAAGTGGCTGGGCCAGGTCTTGTCGATGCCCAGCGCGCCGGGCAGCATGTCCGGGGCCAGCACGGCGATGCAGTCGTCGGTGTCCTCGTACTCCACCATGGGCACGTCCGTCAGCCCCTGGAGGGCGAACATCTTGTTGGCGTACAGCTTCAGCGTGCCGTCGTCCTTCACGTGCAGCGCCAGCATGCGCTCGAAGGGCTCGCACCACACGCCGGTGAGGTAGAATACGTTGGCGGGGCTGGTGACGATCAGCTGGTTCAGCCCGCAGGCGTGCATGTTTTCAATGACCTTTTCGATTCTCTGGGTATTCATGGGCGATTCTCCTCGGTTAGTTTTGTTGAATTCGTGGGCTTGCGAGACCCCCGCGGCGCGGGGCCGAGGGGGTTCGGAGGCGCAGGCATCCCATCAAGGTGCCCCGGGCCGTCCGGCTCAGTCTTCCTTTGCCTCCGGCTGGTAGCGCTCCAGGGCCACGCCGCCCTCCTTGAGCATCTGCAGCGAGAACTCGTCGGGGTAGCCCTCTTGGTAGACCACGCGGGTGATGCCGGAGTTGACGATCATCTTCGCGCACAGCACGCAGGGCTGGTGGGTGCAGTACAGCGTGGCGCCGTCGATGCTGCTGCCCAGCCGCGCCGCCTGGATGATGGCGTTCTGCTCCGCGTGCACGGCGTAGCAGATCTCGTGGTGGGTGCCCGAGGCGATGCCCAGCTTTTCCCGCAGGCACTCGCCCCGCTCCACGCAGGTCTTGATGCCCGCTGGCGCGCCGTTGTAGCCCGTGGTCACGATCCGCTTGTTCTTCACGATCACCGCGCCGATCTTCCGGTTCGGCTTGTAGCAGCTGGCCCACTGGGCGATGACCCCCGCCAGCTCCATGAACCGAGCGTCCCACTTGTCCATGCGCGTTCCTCCTTCGCGTATCTGTCCCATTACCCTATTATTATAGTGCATCACGACGGGAATTGCAACCGGATATGCCCCGCGCCGGCGTCAGTACTTCTTCCGGCCCACCAGCTTTTTCTGGTAGAGCACGCTGCCGGCGCGGTAGGCCATGGGCGTGACGCCCTTGAGGTGCTTGAAGCGCTGGATGAAGTGGCTGATGTCACAGAAGCCCAGTTCCTGGGCGATGCGCTCCACGGACCAGCCGGTGGTCTCCAGCAGGTAGCAGGCGTGGCTGATCTTGCGGTTCATCACGTACTTCGAGAAGGTGACACCGGTGGTCCGGGAGAACAGGCTGGAGAAGTAGGCCGGGTGGTAGCCGAACACCTGGGAGATCTCCGTCAGCGTCAGCCGGTGATCGATGTTCTCGTCGATGTATTTCAGGATCTCGTGGTTCACGGAGCGCCCGCTGGCCTCCACGTCCACCTGCTTGCACAGCGTGATCAGCGTGTTGTACAGCAGCAGGCTGATGGCGGGGCCGTCCTGCCGGGGCTGGTAGAGTATGGAGGTCAGCAGGTTGACCACGTCGGTGAACACCGGACCGTCGTATATGGGCCCGCCCATATCCAGTATGTGGGAGGTCAGCTGGGCGCTGTTCCCGCCGGCGTACTCCACCCACACCACGCCCATCGGGTCCCGCGGGTCGGAGGAGTACATGTGCCCCTCGTTGCTGGTCAGCACGAAGGCCTGCCGGGCGTGCACGGCGTGGGTATGCCCCCGGGTGGAGACCGAGCCCTGGCCGTGGAGCACGCAGTGGATCATGCTGTAGGGGTAGGTGTCGTCCCGGGTGATGAGGAAGTCCGAGGGCGTCTGCATGGCGATGCCCGCCCGGTTGACCTGAATGTACAGGTTGTTCGGGTCGATCTCCTGTGGCGCGATGTAAAAAAACTCATGGGGACAGGTGCCCACGATGTTGTTCTGCAGGTCGTCCGCATAGTAGTTCTTCCGCACGCCGCGCCACCTCCGGCATCAAAAATATACATATTCGCCCTTTTCACGCCGCCGGGCCCCGGCAGATCCCTGGGGGAGCCGGCGGTGTTTCTTAACCTTGCCCGGGACAAAAATCGTGAGATTTGAGAATTCAGACCGGCGAATTGCGCAAATATCGCAGATTATTGAAATTAAGTTGCATACTACAAACTTAGCGGGAAATTGCCGGTGGAATTCCCAACACCTTAAAATTATACAGTTTCATCTTAGAAATGTCTATAGTATTTTCAGATCTTGTTTGCTATCATTGGGTTAAGGATTTAATAATGTGTGGGCGATTCGGCCTGCGCGCGGACGAGATGATTTCCGCCGAGAGCGGAGATTATATAAAAGTTAGGAGGAAACAAACCATGAAGAAAATCATCGCAGCAGTTCTGGCCATCATGATGATCCTGTCGCTGGTTGCCGCCGTCGCCGAGGGCACCCCGAGGATCGCCTACGTGCCGAAGGTCATCGGCCAGCCCTGGTGGGATCACGTGCAGCAGGGCGTTGAGCAGTGGGCCGCGGACAACGGCATCGACGTCATCTACAAGGGCGGCACCACCGTGGACGCCGCGGAGCAGGTCCAGATCATGACCGACCTGGTGAACCAGGGCATCGACATCCTGTGCTTCTCCCCCAACGATCCCGACGCCTGCGAGGAGATCTGCAAGCAGGCCCGCGAGAAGGGCATCATCGTCATCGCCACCGAGGCCTCCGGCATGGAGAACGTGGACTATGACATCGAGGCCTTCGACGAGGCCGGCCTGGGCGCCTTCCTGATGGACGAGCTGGCCGCTCAGATGGGCGAAGAGGGCGAGTACATCACCATGGTCGGCTCCATGACCATGGAGTCCCAGAACAACTGGGCCGACGCCGCCGTGGCCCGCGCCGAGGAAGCCTATCCGAACCTGGTGCTGGTGGACGACAAGCGCGTTGAGGACAACTCCGACGCTCAGGAAGCCTACAACCTGACCATGCAGCTGAAGGAGAAGTATCCGAACCTGAAGGGCATTCTGGGCACCGGCTCCTTCGACGCTCCCGGCGCTGCCCGCGCCATCGAGGAAATGGGCCTGACCGGCCAGATGTTCGCCATCTCCGTGGCCATGCCCGCCGAGGTCTCCGACTACCTGATCAGCGGCACCCTGAAGTCCGTCGCCCTGTGGGACGCTTCCGTCACCGCGAAGGTCCAGCTGAACTGCGCCATGGCGCTGTTCAACGGCCAGGCCGAGAAGATCGAGGAAGGCACCGACCTGCTCGAGGAAGGCTATCACTCCGTGCACATCGCCGACAACGGCAAGGGCAAGGATTTCATCTATGGCGACGGCTACCTGGCGGTCACCGTGGACAACTGGGAGTCCTTCGGCTTCTAATTCGAATATTACAAGCCTCGAATCCCGAAACCGAGCGAGGCAGGGAAGTTTCCCTGCCTCGTTCACGTAACTAATCCAATGTGAACGCTGATGGGGTCGCGGCGCGCCGCGCCGGGACGCCATCAGCGGTTACGAAACTACAAGCAAGGAGCAATGCAGCCATGTCCGAATACCTGCTTCAAATGACCGGGATTGACAAGCGCTTTGGCGGCGTGCACGCGCTGGACAACGTCAATTTCGCGGTCAGGCCCGGCAAGGTCATGTGCCTGGCCGGCGAAAACGGGTGCGGCAAGTCGACCCTGGTGAAGATCATCTCCGGCGTGTATACCCGCGACGCCGGCGAGATCACCTTCGAGGGCCAGCCCATCCACCACATCACCCCCGCCGAGGCCACCCGCCTGGGCATACAGGTCATCTATCAGGACCTGTCCATCTTCCCGAACCTGACGGTCATGGAAAACCTGGCCATCAACAGCGAGATCACCGCGGGCCGGAAGATCGTCAACCGGAAGCGTTGGGAGCAGACGGCCCGGGAGGCCCTCTCCAAGATCGGCTACGACATCGACCTGTACGCCAAGATGGGCGACCTCTCCGTGGCGGACAAGCAGCTGGTGGCCATCTGCCGCGCGCTGCTGTTCAACGCCAAGCTGATCATCATGGACGAGCCCACCACGGCCCTGACCAAGAAGGAGGTCGACGCGCTGTTCAAGACGGTGCGCCAGCTGCGGGATTCCGGCATCGCCATCATGTTCATCAGCCACAAGACGGAGGAGATCTTCGAGATCTCCGACGACGTGTGCATCATGCGCAACGGCAAAAACGTGTACTCCGGCGAGACGAAGGATTTGACCAAGCGCGACTTCACCTTCTACATGACCGGCCGCGAGCTGGTGGACGACTACTTCGTGCCTACCAACATCTCCGAAAAGCCCGTGCTGCAGGTGGAGCATTTGACCTGGAAGGGCAAGTACGAGGACGTCAGCTTCGACCTGCGCAAGGGCGAGATCCTGGGCATCACCGGCCTGCTGGGCTCCGGCCGCACGGAGCTGGCCCTGAGCCTGTTCGGCCTGGGGAAGGTGGACGGCGGCACCATCGCGCTGAACGGGAAGCCGGTGAAGATCACCTCGCCGATCCAGGCCCAGAAGCTGCGCATCGGCTACGTGCCGGAGGACCGGCTGACCGAGGGCCTGTGCCTCAGGCAGCCCATCGCCGACAACATCATGCTGTCGTCGCTGAAGCAGCTGACCCGGGCGCTGGGCACCATCCGCCACGACGAGCTGTTCGACAAGTCCAACGAGTGGGTGAGCAAGTTCTCCATCGCCACCGACGACGCCCACAAGCACGCCTCCACCCTCTCCGGCGGCAACCAGCAGAAGATCGTGCTGTCCAAGTGGCTGAACAACGACCTGGACGTGTTGATCCTCAACGGCCCCACCGTGGGCGTGGACATCGGCGCCAAGCAGGACATCCACGCGCTGGTGCATGAGCTGGCGAACCAGGGTCTGGCGGTCATCATCATCTCCGACGACCTGGCGGAGGTGGTGGTCAACTGCAACCGGGTGATCGTCATGAAGGACGGCCGGCTGGTGGGCGAGATGACCGGCGACAGGATCACCGAGGACAACATCCTCGATATCATTCGATAAGGAGGCGCGGACATGAATACGGCAAAGCTGAAGCGCATGACGCGCAGGACTGAATTTTACATGCTCATCGTGCTGATCCTGCTGATCGCGCTGGTGCAGGTGCGCTCGGGCGGCAAGCTGATCGCGCTGCCGGGGGTGTTCACCCGCCTGAACGTCACGGTGCTGCGCACGATGGTGGTGGACGGCATGTTCGCCATGTGCTCGCTGGTGGTCATGATCTCCGGCGGCTTCGACCTGTCCTTCCCGGCCATCGCGGCCCTGTCCTACTCGCTGACCACCACGCTGTGCCTCAACAACGGCTGGTGCCAGAGCAGCCCCATCGCGGGCCTGCTGCTGGCCATGGCCATCGGCTGGGTGCTGGGCATGCTGAACGGGTGGATCATTTCCAACTTCAAGCTGAACACGATGATCGTCACCCTGGGTACGCAGACCTTCTTCACCGGCATCTCCATGGGCCTGCTGAAGCTCAAGGAGATCACCTCCACGCTGCCCGAGGGCTTCAAGGCCTTCGGCAAGCTGTACATCTTCGAGAGCGCCGACCCGGCCAGCGGCATCCGCTTCACCCTGTCGGCCATGGTGCTGTTTTTGATCGCGCTGTGCGCCATCGTGTCGTTCATACTGAACAAGACGATGTTCGGCCGGGCGCTGTACGCCATCGGCGGCAACGAGGTCTCCGCCGAGCGCGCCGGCTACAACGTCAAGCGCACCAAGTTCCTGCTGTACTCCGCGGTAGGCGCGCTGGCGGGCTTCATCGGCATGATCCGCGTGTGCATGGAGAGCCAGTCCATCCCCAAGGCCATGGTGGGCAAGGAGATGACCATCATCCCCGCCGTGATCCTGGGCGGCGCTTCGATCTACGGCGGCGAGGGCACGGTGTTCGGAACCGTGGTGGCCGTGGGCATCATCTCCCTGGTCTCCAACTCCATGCTGATCCTGGGCATCGACACCTACTGGCAGCAGTTCTTCAACGGCCTGGTGATTCTGGTCGGCGTCACCGTGTCGGCCCTGCAGGCCAAGCGCCAGAAGCATTAAGGAGGGCGACGCAATGAAACCGAAGACGCTTGAAAAGCACAGCTATACCTTTATGCTGCTGGGCCTGATGGCCGTGGTGCTGCTGTTCTTCACGGTCCTGAAGGGCGCGATGCTGTGGAAGGGCGACGTATGGCTGGGCATCGCCATGCAGTTCCCGGAGTACGGCGTGGTGACGCTGGGCTTGATGTTTTGCTTCATCTGCGGTAAGATGGATATGTCCTTCATGGCCCTGGGCGATTTCGCCACCATCATGGCCGTGCAGTACATGGCCGCCCACGCGGACAGCCCCGCCGGCGGCGTGATCCTGGTGGGCATACTGATCGCCCTGGGCATCGCCGTGGTGGGCGGACTGATCAACGGCCTGCTGGTCAGCGAGCTGGACATCCCGCCGGTGATGGCCACCATCGCCATGCAGTTGGTCTGGACGGGCCTGTCCGTGGCCCTCACCAGCGGCAACACCGTCAAGGGCCTGCCGGCCCTGTACACGGAGATCGGGCACAAGTACCTGCTGGGCTTCCTGCCCGTGCCGCTGCTGATCTTCCTGCTGATCTTCGCGCTGTGCTGGTTCCTGCTGAACCACACCGTGTACGGCGAGAAGCTGTACATGGTGGGCACCAACATCAAGGCGGCCCAGTTCTCCGCCATCAACACCAAGCGCATGGTGGTGGGCACCTACGTGCTCTGCGACGTGATCTGCTGCATCGGCTGCCTGCTGATGGTCAACACCATGGCCAGCGCCAAGGCCGATTACGGCACCAGCTACGTGATGCGCTGCATACTGATCCTGGTGCTGGCGGGCGTGCTGCCGGACGGCGGCATGGGCAAGATCGGCAACGTGCTGATCGCCATCGTCACCATCCAGATCATCGCCACCGGCGTGAACATGTTCCCGAACCTGAACACCTACTACGCCAGCCTCATCTGGGGCGGCCTGCTGCTGGTGGTGCTGGTGCTGAACACCCGCATGGGCCAGGGCGGCCTGTTCGGGCTGAAGCTGCCGCGGGCGAAGAAGGCCTGAGGACCTTCGGGGCGGCGCAATTGGGCCCCGATCCAAAAGTGATAAACAGAAAATATATGAAAACGGGAGGAGCTTCGTTATGAACAGCCTGGAGAGATTCTACAAGACCATCGCCTATGAGCCGGTGGACCGGCCTGCCTGCTGGATGGGCGACCCGACGCCGGAGGAAGCGGAGAAGCTCTGCAAGTACTACGGCGTGGCGAACACCAGCGAGCTGAAGAAGGTCGTCGGCGACGACTTCTACGCGGTGGAGATTCCCTATCATTCCCCGACCTGCAACGCCATCTTCGCGGCGTTTGACTGGTACATGAACGGCACCAACGTGGACACCGAGCATCGCACGCTGACGGCGGACGGCTGCTTCGCCCAGTGCGAAGACCTGGAGGACGTGGAGGCCGTGAACTTCCCCTGGCCGGACCCGGAGAAGTACATCGACCCGGAGCTGTGCCGCAAGCTGGTGGACGAGGCCCCCGAGGGCAAGACCGTCATGGGCATGCTGTGGGCCTGCCACTTCCAGGACACCTGCGCCGCCTTCGGCATGCAGACGGCCCTGATGAACATGGTCGCCGAGCCGGAGATGGTGCACTATGTGGACGACCACATCGTGGCCTTCTACGAGAAGGCGCTGCGCATCTTCCTGGAGGCCACCAAGGGCAAGGTGCACGCCCTGCTGATCGGCGACGACGTGGGCAGCCAGCGCGGCCTGATGATCAGCCCGAAGCTGGTCAGCGAGTTCGTCGTTCCCGGCGCGAAGAGGCTGATCGAGATCGCCCACAGCTATGGCGTGAAGATCGTGTATCACTCCTGCGGCAGCATCGTGGACGCCATCCCGCTGCTGATCGAGGCGGGTGTGGACGCCATCCATCCCATCCAGGCCAAGGCCGCCGGCATGCAGCCGGACAACCTGAAGGAGAAGTTCTACGGCAAGGTGGCCTTCTGCGGCGGCGTGGACACCCAGGACCTGCTGCCCTTCGGCACGCCTGAGCAGGTGGCCGCCAAGGTGCGCGAGCTGCGCACCATCTTCCCCACGGGCCTGATCGTCTCGCCCAGCCACGAGGCCCTGCAGGCCGATGTGCCGCCGGAGAACGTGAAGGCGCTGTTTGAAGAGGCGGGAAAAATATACGAATAATTATGGACGGGGGAGCAAGCTCCCCCGCCATTGCCACCCCCTCACAGATTCACCTGAAATCGCAGGCGATTTCCGGGCGGTGAATCTGCAAGGTTGAAATTTTCTCTCCGGATAAACGGGTTTTTCCTGCGAGAAAATTTTCCGGACCCGCCGCACATGTCGCCGGGTCCGATCGAAGGTCGGAGGAGCTGGCCGCCCCTCCGACACCTCCCGCAAGTTAGTGGACAGGATATGGAGGAATGTGATATGCTGCTGCGTTTCGGTCAGATGATCAAGGTCAAGCCGGACGGGTTGGAGGCCTACAAGAAGTGGCACGCGAACCCGATGCCGGGCGTCAATGAGATGATCAAGGAGTGTCACCTGAAGAACTACTCCATCTACAGCCGCGGCGACTGGCTGTTCGCCTACTTCGAGTACGACGGCGACGACTTCGACGCGGACATGGCCAAGATGGCCGCCGACCCCAACACCCAGGCGTGGTGGGACGTGGTGAAGCCCCTGATGCAGCCCCTGGAGGACCGCAAGGAGGGCGAGTTCTGGTCGGACATGGAAGAAGTCTACCACCTCGACTGACAGACAGAACCATCAATACGAATCAAAGGAGACAGCGCTATGATTATCATCGGTGAAAAGATCAACGGTTCCATTCCTGCCGTGGCCGACGCCATCGCGCGCCGCGACGCGGAGTTCATCAAGCAGCGCGCCCGCATCCAGGAAGAGGCCGGAGCGACCTTCATTGACTGCTGCGCCTCCGTGCCCGAGGCCGAGGAGGTCGAGACCCTGCACTGGATGATCGACTGCATCCAGGAGGTCACCGACCTGCCCATCTCCGTGGACAGCCCCAGCGCCGCCGTGCTGGCGGAGGCCTGGAAGTTCTGCAAGCGCCCCGGCCTGTTCAACTCCGTTTCCGGCGAGGGCGACAAGATGGACATCATCTTCCCGATCATGGCCGAGAACAAGGGCTGGCAGTGCATCGCCCTGTGCTCGGACGACACCGGCATCCCGAAGAACGCCGCCGACCGCCTGAAGGTGTTCGACAAGATCATGGCCAAGGCCAAGGAGTACGGCATCAGCCCCAGCCGCCTGCACATCGACCCGCTGGTGGAGATGCTCTGCACCTCCGAAAACGGCATCGAGACCAACGAGGAGGTCATCTCCACCGTGCGCGAGCGCTATCCCAGCATCCACATCACGGCGGCGGTCTCCAACATCTCCTTCAACCTGCCGGTCAGGAAGATGGTGAATCTGGGCTTCACCGTGCTGGCGATGAAGGCCGGCCTGGACAGCGCGATCCTCGACCCGACCAACCGGGACATGATGGGCGTCATCTACGCCACCGAGGCGCTGCTGGGCCTGGACGACTACTGCATGGAGTACATCTCCGCCTATCGCGAGGGCCTGTTCGGACCGAAGAAGGACTGATACCGCTGACGGCGGCCGCCGGCCCGCCGTCGGGGCCGGGGACCGGCCGATTGCAGGGGCGACGGTGTCGCCCGCCGAGGGGCTTTTCCCTCCGGCGGACGCGCATCGGCGCCCCTGCGGCGCATTTCGGGCCGCGTACAGCGCTGGGACTGTTGGCTTTTTCTACGGGATGTGCTATGATGGTACAAAGCAAATTCGGACGGGGGATGTGCCATGGATTACAAGGTACGGTTTGAACCCGAAGGCCGGGAGGTCGCCGTGCGGGCGGGGACGACGCTGCTCGAAGCCCGCATCGCGGCGGGCCTGCCCACGGACGCGCCCTGCGGGGGCAGGGGGACCTGCGGCAAGTGCGCCTGCGAGGTGCGCGCGCCGGGCGAGGCAAATTGGCGTGAGGCCCTCATGTGCCAGACGGCGGTGCAGGGCGACCTGGAGGTCCGGCTGCCGGAGAGCGGCCGCCTTCGCGTGCTGATGGACGGCACGGGCGAGCCCGTCCGCCGCTGGAACCCGATGGTCCGGGCCGTGAAGCTGACGGTGCCGCCCTGCGAGAAGGGCGACCGGGCCTCCGACTGGGACCGCCTGGCGGCGGCGCTGGACGCGCAGGGCTTCCCGGTGCGGGAAGTCAACCTGGCGGTCTGCGCCGGACTGGGCAGGCTGCTGGCCAAGCGCCGGGGCGAGGTGTGGGCCGTGGTGAGCGACGGGCACGTGCTCGAGGTGCGGGCCGATCCGCCGGAGGTCTACATGGCGGCCTTCGACCTGGGCACCACTTCCATCGCGGGCTACCTGATCCACGTGAACGGGCGGAGCGTGCCCGTGGCCGAGGGTATGCGCAACCCCCAGGCCCAGTACGGCGGGGACGTGATCTCCAGGGCGGACTGGGCGCTGAACAACGGGGTGGAGGCGCTGGCTGAGTGCGCCAGGGGCGCGCTGGACGCGCTGATCCGGCGGATGTGCACCGAAGCCGGGGTCTCCTGGGAGCGGGTGTACGCCGTCTCCCTGGCGGGCAACACGGCCATGCACCACCTGTTCCTGGGCATCGCCCCGGACTCGCTGGTGAAGGCACCCTACAACCCCACCGTCAGCGGCCCGCTGGCGCTCAGGGCGTCGGAGTACGGGCTGCACGCCCATCCCGAGGCGCTGCTGTTCGCCCTGCCGGTGATCGGCGGCTTCGTCGGCGCGGACACCGTGGCCTGCCTGCTCAGCGGCGACTGGCTGAACCGGGAGAAGCTGACGCTGATGATCGACATTGGCACCAACGGCGAGCTGGTGCTGGGCAATCGCGACCGGCGCGTCGCCTGCTCCACCGCGGCGGGCCCCGCCTTCGAGGGGGCGAAGATCGCCTGCGGCATGCGCGGCGCGGACGGCGCCATCGACCACTTCTGGCTGGAGGACGGCGCGCTGCGCTGGCACGTGATCGGCGAGGGCGCGGCGAAGGGCCTGTGCGGCTCCGGCCTGGTGGACCTGGTGGCGGCGCTGCTTGCCCGGGGAGACATCGACGCCACGGGCCGGCTGGAGGATGGCGACAAATTCGACATCGGGGATACCGGCGTGTACCTGACCCAGAAGGACATCCGGGAGGTGCAGCTGGCGAAGGCGGCCATGGCCGCGGGCCTGCGGCTGATGGCCGGACGCCTGGGCGTTCAGATCGACCAAATCGAAGAGGTGGACATCGCCGGGGCCTTCGGCAACTATATCAACCCGGACAGCGCCTGCGCCATCGGGCTGCTGCCTGCCGAGCTGCGGCAGGCCATCGTGCCGGTGGGCAACGCCGCCGGGGCGGGGGCCCAGCTGGCGCTGACGGACGCCGGGGTGTGGGCGCAGGCGGCGGAGCTGGCGCGGAGCACCGAGTTCCTGGAGCTGGCCACGCTGCCGGAGTTCCAGGAGGAATTCGTGGAACAGCTGAACTTCGGCGACGACGACGAGGACGAATAGTGGAAGGCTTGAAAACCGCCCGGCGCGACGCCGGACGGAGATCGGCCTTGGATTACTTGGCGCGCAGAGCCCGCGACAATGCCGCCGCGGGCCGGGACCATCATGACAGGGGGGTATCGCATGCTGGATTTTGAACGCCTCGAGGCGCTGGCGTCGGAGGTGGGCTTCACCCACGTCGCGCCGCTGGACGCGGCCACCATCGTGCTCAGGGACGAGGTGCGGGACATGTGCGTCGCCAATACCTGCGGCGCCTATGGCAAAAACTGGAGTTGTCCGCCCGCCTGCGGCGAGCTGCCGGCGCTGCGCGAACAGGTGGGCCGCTATCGCGCGGGCATACTGGTGCAGACGGTGGGGGAGGTGGAGGACTCCCTGGACTTCGAGGGCATGATGGAGGCCGAGGCTGAGCATAAGCGCCACTTCGCCGAGCTGCACGAGAAGCTGCTGGAGCAGTGGCCGAACCTGCTGGCGCTGGGGGCGGGCACCTGTACCCGCTGTGCCAAGTGCACCTATCCCGACGCGCCTTGCCGCTTCCCCGATAAGCGGGTGTCCTCCATGGAGGCCTATGGCATGCTGGTGGTGGACACCTGCAAGGCCAATGGCATGGAATACTACTACGGCCCCCAGGCCATCGCCTATACCAGCTGCTTCCTGCTGGAGTGACGGGGGGCCTCAAACCGAATTGAGTTATGGAAAACCCAACCCGAACCTACGAAAATTCCCGGCGCTTGAATCAGTGGCGCCGGGAATTGATTTAAGAAAGGCGGTAGCAATTGGGGTTGAGCGCACTGCGCTCAGAGGTGCCGGGAATTGCCATCGGGAGAGCTTCAATCCTCTCACGCTGTTCCAACGCATCCGGGCCGCCCATGATCTACGGGCGGCCCGGATGGCTGCACAGTTCGGCAGTAAAAGAAGATGAGTGCCTTGCACTCAAAGGCGGCAGCAGATGGTCGCCGGCCCTGCCGGCCTTGCGCTCAAAGGCGGCAGCAGATGGTCGCCGGCCCTGCCGGCCTTGCGCTCAAAGGCGGCAGCAGATGGCCGCCGGCCCTGCCGGCCTGCGCTCATCGACTTAGTCGATGACGCCGCCCTCGACCACCAGGTTGTCGGGATCGACCGCGTCGCCGTAGACCTCCTTCAGGGTCGCTTCATAATCGGCGTGGAAGAACTGCTCCTCAGCCAGCTTTTCGATCTCCTCGTTGATGTAGGCCAGCACGGTGTCGTTGCCCTTCTGCACGGCGGGGGCGATGGTGTCCAGGCTGCCCAGGCTCTCGATGCCCACGGTGAAGCCGGGGTTCTCAAGGGCCCACGCCAGCACCTCGGTGTTGTCGGTGGACAGGGCGTCTCCGCGGCCGTCCAGCAGGGCGTTGAAGGTCTCGGTGTAGGTGTCGAACTTCAGCAGGTTCACGTCGGGCTCGTTGGCGGTGAACCAGGTCTCGGCGGTGGTGCCCTTGGAGACGATCAGGGTCTTGCCCCGCAGGGTCTCGATGTCGGTGATCAGGGCGTCGTCCGGGCTCACCACGCCCAGGGCCACCTTCATGTAGGGCAGGGCGAAGTCGACGACCTCCGCGCGCTCGGGGGTGACGGTGAAGTTCGCCAGGATGATGTCCACCTTCGCGCTGGTCAGGTATTCCACGCGGTTCGGGGCGTCCACGCTCACCAGCTCCAGCTCCACGCCCAGGTCCTCCGCCAGGCGGCGGGCAAAGTAGACGTCGTAGCCCTGGTATTCGCCGTTCTCGTCCACATATCCGAAGGGCTTCTTGTCGGAGAACACGCCGATGGTCAGCTTGCCGCTCTCCACGATCTCATCCAGATTGCGCGCCTGGGCGTCTGCCAGGGCGGCGGGAATCAGGGCGATGGCCAGAACCAGAATCAGTGCAAACAGCTTCTTCATGATGATTTCTCCCTTTCAATGGAATTCAATGTTATTATATAAACAGAAAGAGCGGAATGCCGGCCAGCGCCGTCCATTCCGCTCCGTCTGGTTATATCTCCCTCGGCCCCAATCAGGACACGACGGCATAACCGACAGGCACAGGGCGGCACTGACGGCACATACAACACATGCGAATGTTCGCGCTGCTGCGGGTCATGCGACCGCCTCCTTTTACCTATCATCTTGGTTGGTTGTGGACATTATATGCCGGGTGAAGGAGGTTGTCAATGGGTTTACCGTTTTTTAATCTTTCGGGGGCTGGCGCACCGCGTCGAACTCGAAGGAGGCCAGGAACTGGCGGGCGCGGTCGGTCTCCGGCGCGTGGAAGAACCGCGCGGGCGGGGCGTCCTCCAGCACACTGCCGCCTTCCAGGAAGATCACCCGGTCGGCGACGGCCTCCGCGAAGCGCATCTCGTGGGTGACGATCAGCATGGTCATGCCGTCGCGGGCCAGGTCCAGCACCACGTTCAGCACCTCGCGGACCATCTCCGGGTCCAGGGCGGCGGTGATTTCGTCCAGCAGCAAAAGCCTCGGGTGCATCAGCATGGCCCGGACCAGCGCGACGCGCTGCTTCTGGCCGCCGGAGAGCTGCCGGGGCAGGGCATGGGCCCTGTCTGCCAGGCCCACCCGGGCCAGCGCCTTTTCCGCCTCGGCCTCCACCTGGGCGCGGGGCTGCTTCAGGGCCTGCACGGGCCCCAGGGTCAGGTTGCCCATCACGTCCATGTGGGGGAACAGGTCGTAGCTCTGGAACACCATGCCCACCTGCCGGCGCACCTTTACCAGGTCCGCCGCGCCGTCGATGCGCGCGCCGTCCAGCAGGATCTCGCCGCCGTCGGGGCGCTCCAGGCCGTTGATGCAGCGCAGCAGCGTGGACTTGCCGCAGCCGCTGGGCCCCACCACGACGATGACCTCGCCCTCGCGCATGGCGAAGGACACGTCCTCCAGCACGCCGGTGCCGTCAAAGTGCTTGCGCAGGTGTCTGACCTCGAGGATGGGCTTGTCATTCATGATCATCACTCCAGATTGTTGTGAAAAGTCAGCTCCACTTCTTTTCCAGCCGTCCCGCCGCCAGGGAGATGGGCCAGCAGGCGATGAAGTAGAGGAAGAACACGGCGGCGTAGACCCAGATCGCACCCTGGGGGGCGTCGTAGCGGGCGGCGTCGATGATCTGGCTGCCCACCTTCAGCACCTCCACCACGCCGATCAGCATCACCAGGGAGGTGGTCTTGATCATGCGGGTGGTCAGGTTGATGGCCTGGGGAACCAGCCGCCGGGCCGCCTGGGGCAGCAGCACGAAGCGCCAGCACTGGGCCCGGGTGAGCCCCAGGGCCGCGCTGCTCTCCCGCTGGTGGACGGGGATGGAGGTGATGGCGCCGCGCACCAGGTCGCCCATCTCCCCGGCACCCCAGAAGGTGAACACCGCCACCGCGGCGGTCTCGCCGGAGATTTGCAGGTTGAAGGCCTTCGCCAGGCCGAAATAGACCAGGAACAGGAGCACCAGTTGGGGAACGATGCGGACGGTCTCCAGCCAGAGCCGGAAGAAGGCCTTCAGCACGGGGTTTTTCAGCGTCATCAGCGCGCCGACCACCAGGCCCAGGGCGATGGAGAGCGCCACGGACACCAGCGACAGCTTCAGCGTGACGCCGAGGCCGCCCAGCAGCCGCCGCAGGTTATTGCCCCTGAACAGAATTGCCAAATCCTGCATAGCGCAGCCTCCTTTCCAACAGAGAAAAGGCGATGGAGAGCGGCAGCAGTAGCGCTAGGTAGGCCACCGTCAGCATCAGCAGTGCCTCGTCCGTCTTGTAGTACATGCCGATCAGGTCCTTGGCGACGTACATCAGGTCCGCCAGGGCCACGGCGCTGAACACGCTGGTCTCCTTGATCAGGAAGATGGCGTTGGCCCCGATGGCGGGAATGGCCGTGGCCAGCGCCTGGGGCAGGATCACGAACCGCAGGTTTTGCAGCGTGGTCAGCCCGAGGCACATGCCGGACTCCGCCTGCGCCTTGTCCACCGCCTCCAGGCCGCTGCGCAGCGCCTCCGCCATGTAGGCCCCGCCCAGGAACGTCAGGCCCGTGATGGCGCAGGCCTCCGCGCTCAGCTTGACGCCCACCTTCGGCAGGCCGAAGTACAGGAAGAACAGCTGGACCAGCAGCGGCGTGTTCCGCGCCAGCTCGATGTAGGCGGCGGCGATCTGCCTCAGCACCGGCACGCGAAAGTACCGCGCGAGGCAGCAGAGCACGCCCACGGCCAGCGACAGCAATATGCCGATGGCGCCGATGCGCAGCGTCAGCCCCGCGGCCTTGACGTACATGGGCGCGAAGCGCTGGATAAAGTCGAAATCCATGGGTTCAGTCCTTTCGGAGTTCGTCGGGTGCCTGTGAAGGGCCCCGGGAGGGTGGACGCCCCGGTCTATGCTATGCCGCCGCGCCGGGCGCGCGTGCGGCCCGTGGGTTATGAAAAGAGCGGCCCCTTCGGGCCGCTCTCTTACGAAGCGCGCATCATTGCGGGCGGCGTCCGGGCATGGCAAAGCAGGCTGCCATGCAACACGCAGCCACACCCACGCGCAGGCCGATCCTCGCCGTCATGCGCCATGCCTCCCTTGCCTTATGATGGTAAAAGTATAGCGCGGGGGGAGGGGGCTGTCAATGCGTGGTGTGTTAATTCGTTAGAGTGATGATAGGGGGCAAGGCAACAGGGAAGAGGGAAGAAGGAGAGGCAACAGGCAATAGGCAACAGGCAACAGTCAGAATGCCGGGGAACAGCGATGGAATGGGAAGAGGGATTAGGAATTAGAAATTAGGGATTAGAAACAGCTGGACAGAATGACGGAGGACGAAAGGAAACAGCGAAGTGGAAAACTATCAGAATACAAACAGCTGCCGCCGCTTCTGTTCCGACTTTGCGGAATGAACGCGGCAGCAGCAATTCCTGTTGCCTGTTGTCTGATTGTCCGTTGGACTTGTGTAGAGAAACAGGAAGGTGTCGACAATCGTCAGTAGATTAGGAAAACGGAACGTTTTCCGGGTCGGTGGCTCCCGAAGGGTAAGACACCGACAATCGTCAATAGATTAGGAAAACGGAACGTTTTCCGGGTCGGCGACGCCTTACTGGCGGCGTCGACAATCGTCAATAGATTAGGAAAACGGAACGTTTTCCGGGTCGGTGGCTCCCGAAGGGTAAGACATCGACAATCGTCAATAGTTATTGATCACCACGGTGGGGTTGCCGGCGGGGACGGCGTTCCCGGCGGGAACGGTGCCGTGGGTGCGGTTGTATTCCGCGCACAGCTTGTTCAGGCCATCCAGCATCTGGTGCAGGGCCACGAAGGGGCCGACGATGATCAGCGCGCCGAGCAGGTTCCACAGCAGCACGGAGGAGCCCGTGGTGTTGTTGGGGATGCCCCGTCTCTGGCAGTTCATGGAGATGCGCTCGCCGACGCCGTACATCCAGACGAAGCCGTAGATGCCGAGGGTCAGGAAGGAGAACACGATCACGGCCAGCAGGCCGCGGGTGTGCTTTCCGTCGCCCTCGCAGACGATGTTCATGTCCCTGGCGTAGCTGTGGTAGAAGTACAGGCCGTAGATGCCGAAGGTGATGGCGGTGAGAAGAATGAACTTCAACAGGCTGCGATTGGTTTTCATGATGATCCCTCCGTTTTTGTCGGGGCCGGCGGCGCCGAACCGACCGTTCGGCCCTGCGCCGCTCACTCGCGCCCCTCAACTTGGCTCTATTATACCGGCGGGATCCGGGTATCTGTAATCGGGAGTTTTCGCGGTACTGCGATGGGGAGGAATCGCGCTGGAAGGGCAACAAAAATCCCCGCGCTTGTGCGCGGGGAGAATGGTATGCTGTTCTGCAATCAGTTCAGAACCCGGCGGCCCCAGGAGAAGGTGCGGTTGTAATAGCCGCTGGCCAGGGTGCTGATGATGACCGTGCTGCCGCTGGAGGAGGCGTGGATGAACTTGCCGCCGCCCAGGTAGATGCCGGTGTGGTCGCTCAGGTCGTCATCGGAGACGGTGTCAAAGCAGACGACGTCGCCTCGCTTGAGCTCGGTGATGGAGATCTTGGGAAGGCTGCTGTCGTAGCCCTGCTTGTAGGCGGAGTCCTTCAGCTTGATGCCGATGCGCAGGAAGCTCCAGTAAACCAGGCCGGAGCAGTCAAAGCCGGGGGGATTGTCGTCCTTGGTGTAGCCGCTGCCGTAGATGTAGGGCTTGCCCAGCTGGGTCTGCGCCCTGTAGATCACGTACTCCAGCTTCTCGGCGTTGGTCATGTTGGGGCTGTACTGGGTGGTGTTGGAGTCGACGTTTTCGTTGCTCTCCGGCAGGGAGACGTTCACGCCCTTGACCTCCAGGCGGGCGGTGGCCTTCTTGCCGTTGAAGGCGGTGGCGGTGATGGTCGCCTCACCGGCGGCGATGGCGGTCACCACGCCGGTGTTCGCGTCGATTGTGGCCACGGCGGGGTTGCTGCTGGCGAAGGTGACGGTGCCGCCCGTGCCCTTGGGCAGGGTAATCTTGAACTGGTTCGACTGCCCCATGGACAGAGAGCCCTTCGTGGGGGAGATGGTCAGCTTGGAGGGCGCCTTCTTGACCGTGACCTTGCACTGGGCGGTCTTGCCGTTGTGGGTGTTGGCGGTGATGGTGCAGGTGCCCTTCTTGACGCCGGTGATCTTGCCGGTGGAATCCACCTTGGCGACCTTCTTGTTGCTGGTCGTCCAGGTGATCTTCGTGGCGCAGCTGGTTTCGCCCGCGGGGGGAGTCAGTTCCGCGCCCAGGTTCGCGTAGACCTCCTTCACGCCGACGGTGATGGAGGAGGCGTTCAGGGCGATGGCCGCGGGAGCGGCGGAGACGGTGACGGTGGCCTGGGAGGAGATTCCGTTGTGGGTGACGGCCGAGACGACGACCGCGCCCTTGCTGAGGCCGGTGACCTCACCGGTGATGTTGTCCAGGGAGATGATCCCGCTGTTTCCGGAGGCGATGGCGTAGGTGACCGCCGCCTCGGTGACGCTGCCGTCCGCGGCCAGTGCCGTGGGGTTGAGGCTCAGCTTCTGGCCCGTGGCGATGCTGATGTTGTCGCTGCTGAAGCGGAGCGCCGCGGGCGCCGCCATGACGGAGACCTTGCAGGTGCCCTTCTTTCCATTGAATGCCTTGACGGTGATGGTGGCCGTGCCGGGGCTCACCGAGGTGACCCGGCCGGTGGCGTCCACCGTGGCCACGGCGGGGTTGCTGCTGGTGTAGGTCAGTGTGCCGGAGGCGGTCTTCTTGGTGAGGCTGACGGACAGCTGGCCGGACATGCCGCCCTCGCTGAGCGCCATCGTGGAGGGGCTCACGGAGACCTTCTTGGGCGCCTTCATGACGGTGACGTTGCAGGCGACCTCTTGGCCGTTTTCCATCTGGGCGTAGACGGTGGCGGAGCCCTTCTTGACGCCGGTGATCTTGCCGGTGGCGGCGTCCACCTTGACATATTTTTTGTTGCTGGTCCGCCAGGTGACCGCCGGCAGGGGGCTACCCGCCGGAACGGCGCTGACGGTCAGGCCGGTGAAGACCTCCTTGACGCCGATGGTGATCGCGCTGCTGCTGAGCTGGATGCCCGTCGCGGCGGCGAGGACCTCGGCGCCCTCGTCCGGGGCGAGGACCCCCGCGTCCGCCGGCTCCGCGATTTCCACGGGAGCGGCGGCTTCGGTCGGGACCTCCTCGGCTGCCTGCGCGGGTTCGGTGTTTTCCATTCCCTCTATTACAAGGCCTGTGTCGCCGGCATCCTCCGCCGGGACGGCCTCCATATCCACGGATTCATTGACGACCGTCGATTCACCGGACTCCGCCAGCGCGGGGGAGAGGGATCCCAGAGCTGATGTGCCGCACAACAACAGTGCCAGCGCGATGCATGACCATCGTTTCATAAGCTACAGACGCCTCCATATCTCGATAAAAGCAATGTATAACTTCCTATTTTTCCACTATTGGTTATATTTTACCATAGGCGACACCTTATTGTCAACATTCTGTAATATTTATACGTGAAGAATCCGTGGCAAAACCACGGGTTTTAAGTTGATTTTATGTGAAAGGAGGGCGATAAATGCATAGCGGCGTCCGCCGCCGGGCGGCATTATGCATTTTTACCGGCACAAATCTGCAAAAATACGCCGGAAATGTCCGTCATACGCGGAATTATGTGGAGGGGACGCAGAGATATGGAGTGAATATTGCAAAATTAAACGTTTGAGGGCTTGCTTTTCCCGGCTAAAGTATGTATAATATTCACATCAAAAAAGGAGGGTATTCCCATGAAAAAGGTATTGGCAATCGTTCTGGCAATGATGCTGGTTTTCTCCGTGGCCGCCATGGCCGAGACCGTGAAGATCGGCGTGTTTGAGCCCGCCTCCGGCGACAGCGGCGCCGGCGGAAAGCAGGAGATGCTGGGCATGCAGTACGCCAACAAGGAGACTCCTACCGTCGAGATCGGCGGCGTCGAGTATGACGTCGAGCTGGTCTACGCCGACAACGGTTCCTCCACCGACAAGGCGCCCTCCGCGGCCCAGAACCTGGTTTCCGAGGGCGTGAGCGTGGTGCTGGGCTCCTACGGCTCCGGCGTCTCCATCGCCGGCTCCCAGTATTTCGCGGACGCGAACATCCCCGCCATCGGCGTCACCTGCACCAACCCGCAGGTCACCGCGGGCAACAGCCACTACTTCCGCATCTGCTTCCTGGATCCCTTCCAGGGCACGGTCCTCGCGAACTACGCTTCCAAGGAGCTGGGCGCCAAGACCGCTTACTGCCTGGGCGAGCTGGGCAACGACTACGACCAGGGCCTGCTGACCTACTTCAAGCAGGCGTTCGAGGCGCTGGGCGGCACCGTCGTGACCGAGAGCTTCCCCACCAACACCGCTGACTTCACGTCCTACCTGACCAACGCGGCCATGTACTCCGCGGACGTGTTCTTCTGCCCGGTGTCCATCGCCTACTCCACCCAGATCGTGCAGCAGGCCGCCAGCCAGGGCGCGACCTTCCCGATCCTGGGCTCCGACACCCTGGACAGCAACGTCGTGGCCAACGCCGCGAAGGGCACCAACGTGCAGGTCATCATCACCACCTTCTATCAGGAAGGCGCTTCCCCCGAGTTCGACGAGGGCTTCAAGGCCTGGCTGAACGAGGATGCCGAGGCCATGACCAACAACGGCGGCAACGACATGATCTCCGCCGTGTCCGCCATGGGCTATGACGCCTACTACACCGCCCTCGAGGCCCTGAAGGCCGCGGGCTCCACCGACTCCGCTGCCGTGATGGCCGCGCTGCCCGGCGTGACCCTGACCGGCGTGTCCGGCGCCATCGCCTTCGACGAGGTCGGCGACGCCATCCGCAATTCCGCCTTCATCAAGAAGATCAACAACGAGACCGGCGACTGGGAGTTCGTGACCGAGCAGACCGTCGAATAATCTGGAATGTCCCCTCTTCGGCGGAGGCCAACGCCTCCGCCGATATTTAGGTTAACACGAATAATTGAGAATTGATAATTGAGAATTGAAAATAGCGGTACAAATCCTGACGGATTTGCTTGAACCTGTTCCGGTTCAAACGCCGCTGGCCGCAGCGCCGTCCAACGCGGCAGCCGGTAGACCAATTCCCAATTCTCAATTCTCAATTCTCAATTTCTATTTTCATCGACAAGGAGCGTTCCCCTATGTGGAGTACCGTTTTCCCCTACCTGCTCTCGGGCATTTCAGTGGGCGGGCAGTACGCGCTGATCGCCATCGGCTACACGATGGTCTACGGCATACTGCGCCTCATCAACTTCGCCCACGGCGACGTGTTCATGGTGGCGGGCATCATCATGGTGTACATGGCGGCCAGCGGCGTGCCGCTGTGGCTGTGCATCCCTCTGGTGCTGCTGTTGACGGCGCTGATCGGCTTCGTGATCGAGCGGGTGGCCTACAAGCCCCTGCGCACCGCGCCGCGCATGAGCGCCATGATCTCGGCCATCGGCGTCAGCTACACGCTGCAAAACCTGGTGCTGTACATCACCGGCGGCCTGAACCAGATCTATCCCACCATCCCGTGGATCTCCGACTCGGTGACGATCTTCGGCGCGACCACCAAGATGGTCACCGTCATCACGCCCTTTTTGACGCTGGCGCTGGTGGTGGCGCTGGTGATGCTGATCAACCACACCAAGATCGGCATGGCCATGCGCGCCGTCTCCCGCGACTTTGAGACCAGCCAGCTGATGGGCATCAAGATCAACCGGGTCATCTCCACCACCTTCGTCATCGGCACGTTCCTGGCCGGCGTGGCCTCGTTGCTGTACTTCACCAACTACACCACGGTCATCCAGACCTCCGGCGCGATGCCGGGCCTGAAGGCCTTTGTGGCGGCGGTGTTCGGCGGCATTGGCTCCATTCCTGGCGCGGTGGTGGGCGCGTTCATCATCGGCATCGCGGAGAACATCATCAAGGGCCTGGACATCATACTGTTCAAGGCGGGCATCGTCTCCGGCCCCCTGGGCCTGGCCACCTTCTCCGATGCCTTTACCTTCGCGCTGCTGATCATCATACTGGCCGTCAAGCCCACGGGCCTGTTCGGCGAGAAGATTACGGACAAGGTGTAAGGAGGCGGATGACATGAACAGGAAAAAAATCGATTCCGCGACCATCATCTCCGCCGTGATCGTGCTGGCGCTGTACGTGGCGGTGTTCGTCGCGGAGCAGTTCATCCCGGCCACCTCCATGCTGTTTACGGTGTTGAAGAAGGGCGCGACCTACGCGCTGGTGGCGGTCTCCATGAACCTGTTGAACGGCTTCACGGGCATCTTCTCCCTGGGCCAGGCGGGCTTCATGCTGATTGGCGCCTACGTCTACGGCATCTTCACCATCCCGGTGCTGTCCAGGATGGACGTGTACCAATACTATAACGGCGGCCTGGTGCAGTTCACGCTGCCGGTGTTCATCGCCATGATCCTCTCGGGCCTGGCGGCGGCGCTGTTCGCCTTCCTGATCGGCCTGCCGGTGCTGCGGCTCAAGAGCGACTACCTGGCCATCGCCACGCTGGGCTTCGCGGAGATCATCCGCGCCCTGTTCCAGTGGGACAAGCTGGGCCCGATCACCAACGGCTCGAACATGCTGCGGCTGTTCCCCACCTTCAACGACTTCAACATCCGCGGCGCGGACGGCCAGGTGGTGGTCTACCTGTCCACGCTGGTGCCGCTGCTGATCTCCGGCGTGTGCATCGGCGTCATCATCCTGCTGATCAACTCCACCTTCGGCCGCGCGCTGCGGGCCATCAAGGACGATGAGATCGCCGCGGAGGCCATGGGCATCCGCCTGGCCAGCCACAAGCGCCTGGCGTTTTGCATCTCCTCCTTCTTTGCGGGGGTGGGCGGCGCGATGCTGGCCATGTACCAGACCACCGTGCAGGCGAAGTCCTTCACCACCGCCATGACCTATGAGATCCTGCTGATCGTCGTCATCGGCGGCATCGGCTCCGTCACCGGCAGCTGCATATCGTCCTTCCTGTTCGTGGCCTGCTCCGAGTGGTGGCTGCGCTTCCTGGACCAGAAGCAGATGATCGGCACGTTCGAGGTGCCGCTGCTCAGGAACGGCTTCCGTCTGGTGGTGTTCTCCATCATCATCATGGTCGTGGTGCTGTTCTTCCGCCAGGGCATCATGGGCACAAAGGAATTGCCAGACTTGATACGCGGCCTTCGGGGCAAGAGGGCGAAGGGAGGTGCCGATAAATGAGTGAAAACGTATTGCACATCGAGCACCTGACCATGCGCTTCGGCGGCGTCGTGGCCGTGAACGACCTGAGCATGGACATCAACAAGGGCGAGATCGTTGCCCTGATCGGCCCCAACGGCGCGGGCAAGACCACCGCCTTCAACATGGTCACCGGCGTGTACACCCCCACCGAGGGCAAGGTGACGCTGCTGGGCAAGGACATCACCGGCAAGCGGCCGGACGAGATCACGAAGCTGGGCATCGCCCGGACCTTCCAGAACATCCGCCTGTTCTCGTCGATGACGGTGTTTGAGAACGTGTTGACCGCGCGGCACCTGCGCCGCACCAGCAACTTCCTGACGGCCACCTTCCGCCTGAACCTGGCCGAGGAGCGGAAGATGCGGGCGGAGACCGAGGCGCTGCTGCGCGAGGTGGGCCTGTACGAGCTGAAGGACGAGATGGCCACCAGCCTGCCCTACGGCAAGCAGAGGCTGCTGGAGATCGCCCGCGCGCTGTCCACGAACCCGAGCCTGCTGCTGCTGGACGAGCCGGCGGCGGGCATGAACCCCCAGGAGACCGAGGAGCTGGGCGCGTTCATCAAGCAGATCAAGGAGAAGTTCGACCTGACGGTGTTCCTGATCGAGCACCACATGAACCTGGTCATGGGCATCTCCGACCGCATTTACGTCATCGACTTCGGCAAGCAGATCGCCGAGGGCACGCCTGCCGAGGTGCAGGACAACCCCGCCGTCATCGCCGCCTACCTGGGCGTGGAAGAGGAAAGCGATCTTCCCTCGGAAGAACCGACGGAGGCGCGGGGCGCGGAAAAGGGAAGCGGTCTTCCCCTGGAAGACCCGAGGGCGAGCGCATCGGCTGCGCCGCCCGAAGCCCGCGGCCCGCAGAAGGCGGAGACGCGGGGCGCGGAAAAGGAGGTCGACCAATGAGCGGCATGCTGAAGGTGAAGGACCTGCGGGTCAACTACGGCGGCATCGAGGCGCTCAAGGGCATCAGCTTCGATGTGGAGCAGGGCCAGATCGTCACCCTGATCGGCGCCAACGGCGCGGGCAAGTCCACCACGCTGCGGGCCATTTCGGGCCTGGTGAAGACTGCCAGCGGCGCCATCAACTTCCTGGGCCGGGACATCATCCCCTTCAACGCCCAGCAGGTGGTGGCCGAGGGCATCGCCCTGGTGCCCGAGGGGCGCCGGGTATTCGACAACCTGACGGTGCTGGAGAACCTGAAGATCGGCGCCTACCTGCGCACCGACAAGGAGGAGATCGAGGCCGGCATCGAGGATATCTACCAGCGCTTCCCCCGCCTGAAGGAGCGCGAATGGCAGCTGGCCGGCACCCTGTCCGGCGGCGAGCAGCAGATGCTGGCGGTGGGCCGGGCCATGATGGCGCGCCCCAAGCTGCTGATGATGGACGAGCCGTCCCTGGGCCTGGCCCCGCTGGTGGTGAAGGACATCTTCTCCATCATTCGGGAGCTGAAGAGCGAGGGCATCACGATCCTCTTGATCGAGCAGAATGCCAACGCCGCCCTGCGCTGCGCCGACCAGGCCTACGTGCTGGAGACCGGACGGATCACCATGTCCGGCACCGGTGAGGAGCTGCTGGCGGACCAGCGCGTGCGGGACGCCTACCTGGGCTCCACCGCGCGCTGAGCGCGGGTCGATTGCTGCCGCACAATACCATCGGCTCCCTGCCCCCACAGATTCGAGGGGCAGGGAGCCGCGCAGGTTCAAAAGCCTTCCTTTTAACGACACCATCCGCCTGCCCCGGTCAGCATGGGGCAGGCGGATGCCTTTGATGCGGGGATATTTCCGCGCCACGGAAAAAGCGAAATACAGGACGGCGAAAGAGGCATGTACAATAGAGTCATCAAAGGGAACGCAAGCGGTCCCGATCGAAGGAGGAACTCACGATGATGTACAATGCCAATGTCAATGAAAACCGGGCCAATCCCGCGATGGGTGAAAACAACGTCCAAACCTTCAAGCGCTTCGATTGCTCCAAGACCCAGATGGTCATGTACTGTATCAGCGCCTCACTGATGGCGTTCATGGGCATGTACTTCCTGATGCTGAACACGGAGGCGTCCAAGAATGTCTTCCACGTGACTAAGACGCTCTTCGGCAACTACTGGGAGGCCGACGGCATGGCTTGGGCCCTGTGCGTGATTGCCATCGTCGGCTGCATCATGATGACCATCCAGGGCGCCGGGCTGCGCAAGCACACGCTGCTGGTGACCGATGAGGGCGTCTCCGGCTTCACCACCGGGCGATACGGCTTCCAGCATGAGCGGTTCAACCTGGCCTGGAACCAGCTGCTGGAGGCGCGCAAGCGCCCCGCCAACCAGGTGGAGCTGAAGGGCACCGATTGCAGCTATATCGTCTGTCTGGGCGACAACCGCGGCGCGGTGGAAATGATCCAGCGCATGCTGAACGAGCACCGGGCGGAGCCCAAGGTCTCCAGCTTCCATCCGCATTGATCGGACCTGCAGGCTGTGAGCCTGGCCGGGAACGGGAGAACAAATGGAAGATCAGTGGCAGGTTCTTCGAATGTGATTTCGGAGAACCTGCCGCCGGTTTTGGGATTGGCAGGGGATGAAAGGAGTTATCCATATATTGGGTGTAATGATTAATAGGGGAGAAACAAGGGACGGATTTTCTTGGCGGCAATCAGCCGGGAACCCGCCGGAAAAAATTCTGTCCCGACATGGGTCGCAGCAAATAGAACAGACGATGTGAGTGGAGCAGCAACCTTGTGCGGTATACGACCTCATCCGTCTTTCGACAAAATTGCAAGCAATTTCGCCGAAATCCACCTTCCCCAAGGGGTCTGCCGACCCGATCTGCGCTGAAAATTGTCCACCGGACAATTTTCCAGGCGCTTGATCCCCCAAAGGGGAAGGCTTTGGGAAGTTCCTCTATCGCTGTTCCCCATCGGAACCTGCCGCAAAAAATCCGTCCCGACATGGAACGCAGCAAATAGAACAGACGGTGTGAGTGAAGCAGAGCCTTTGCGTAGCAAATAACCTCATCCGTCAGCCCTTCGGGCTGCCACCTTCCCCAAAGGGGAAGGCTTTGGGCAGTTCATATATCGATGTTTCCTACTGAAAGAACCCATTAATCCAAATAATTTATGGAAATCCTTCTAAAGACCAATATCTGTGACGGATGTGTGATAGTGGCGGTGCTATACTTGAGCCATCAAAGAGAGAAACACAGAAAACACAGAGACGAAGTCGAAGGAGGACGAATCCAT
>CADCHI010000009.1 GCA_902801165.1 uncultured Eubacteriales bacterium
GAAACCTGGAGGATCAGCGGAGCGCGCTTCTCGATCGCGGCCTCGGTGATGCCCTGGATGATCTCCATGTTGTTGACGTTGAAAGCGCCGATGGCGTAGCCGCCGTCGTAAGCCTTCTTGAACATCTCGGTGGAAGTAACAAGAGCCATATGAAACACTCCTTTTTAATAGGCTGGGTCAATTATACCAGCAACAGGGAATAAAATCAAGATGCGATTTCGCCCTTACCGTGTCGAATGCCATCCTTAACCGTAAATTCCATGCATGTACAGGTTGAGGCTCTCCACCTTGCCGTCCTTCGCGGAAACCTGCAGGTCGAGGTTGCGGGCGCTGTTGTAATAGGTGCTGGCGCTGCCGGACTTCTTGAGCAGCTGCCATCCCGAATTCAGCAGGGCCCCGTTCACGTCCGTCGCGGACATTCCGCAGGAAATGCCGAAGAAGGTATAGCCCGACTGGTAGTTCACGGTGATGTCCTCAACGACGGCATTGCCGAGGGATTTGGTGGCGCCGAACGCGATCAGGCGAAGGATGGGCTTGCTGTTCTTCCAGCTGCCGGAATGCAGGCCGAAGCAGTATTCGCCGTCCTGGGCGTAGGGGTTCTTCGCGTCCTCCACCAGGCCCAGGCTGCTCTTGACCGTCTGGGCGTTCTGGCCGTAATACACGGACAGCTCGCGGTTGATCGGCGCCGCCTGCACGGTGAAGGTGATGGTCATCTTGACCTTCTTGTTGCTGCTGGACGTCGCGGTGATCTTCGCCGTGCCCTTCTGCAGCGCGACCACGTTGCCGGCGGCATCCACCGTAGCGACCTTGGTGTTGCTGCTCTTGTAGGTCAGGTCGTTCCGGGCCGTTTCAGGCTTCATCGTAAACGCCAGGGTCAGCGTGTCGCCCACCGTCATGGTCTGCTTCTTGCCCATCGCGATGGCCAGGCCCGTGGGCTTGTAGGGGTCCACCACCGTCACGGCGATGGTCGCCTTCTTCTTGTTGTGGGTCTGGACGGTGATCTTCGCCTTGCCTTCCTTCAGCGCCGTCACGGTGCCGTTGGCGTCCACGGTGGCGATCTTCGCCTTGCTGCTCTTCCAAGTCAGGGTCGCCTTCGCCGTCTCGGGCTCCAGCGCCGTGCCCAGCGTCAGCGTCCCGCCCAGGTTGATCGTCACCGCCTTGCCCTGGCTGATCGACACCTTGGTGGGCTTGTACGGGTCCACCACCTTGATCTTCACCTTGGCGGACTTGCCGCCCGCCTTCGCGGTGATGGTGGCCGTGCCCTCCGCCGAGGTCGTCACCAGGCCGTCGGCGGTCACTTGGGCGACCTTCGCCTTGCTGCTCGACCACTTCACCGCCGCCTCCGGCGTGACCGTCGCCGCCAGCTTCAGCGTCTCGCCCAGGCTCAGCGTGACCGTGCCCTTGTGAGACAGTGCGATCGTCGTCTTGCCCTTCGTCGCCGCCAGCGCGGGCGTCCAAACCAGGGACAATACCAGCAGCAGCGCGAGTACGAGGCTGAATGCCTTCTTCATTATAGTATTCCCCCTTTTGTAATTATATCCTACGATAAGTATACAACAGACAAACCGCCGACTTCAAGCCCTTTGCCATCGAAATATAACGCAACCGTTCGCTTTCTTAATGGGTTTGGGTTTGACGAACCCCTAAAACAGGCGTATACTGACAGAATAGAGAGATATTCACCAAAGGGGGTGTGCCCGTGCTGTCCATCGGCATTTGCACCGACTTTATCAACCTGCCCGACGTTTCCCGCCTGGGCTATGACTACGTGGAGCTGCCGCTGGCGGAGCTGGCCGCCCTGACCGAGTCGGAATTCCAGGAATTCGTCGCCTATGCTGAGGGCTGCGGCCTGCGCGTGGCCGCCTGCCGGCACATGCTGCCGGAGGACCTGCCCGTCACCGGGCCGAAGGTCAACGCCACGGCGCTGCACGGCTACCTGAGCCACGCCCTGGGCCGCGCCCAGCGGCTGGGCGTGAAGGTGGTGACGCTGGACTGCGTCCGCGCCGCCGGGGATGATTACGCCTTCGCCTGCCGCCAGCTGGGCAACTTCCTGCGCCTGACCCAGGGCCACGCCAAGGAGTGCGGCCTGGTGGTGGCGCTGGAGCCGATGCGCAAGGCCGACGGCAGCCTGCTGAGCCTGGTGTCCGAGGCCACGCTGATCTCGGGCCTGCTGCAGCTGGACAACATCGCCGTGTCCGCCCACTGGGGCGCCATGGCCATGGCCTCCGAGCCGCCGGGAACCCTGCGCCGGGCCGCGCCGCTGCTGCGCCACGTCCACGTGGAAAACGCCCTGACCCGCCGCCTGCCCCGCCCCGGGGACGGCGAGGACTACGCCCGGCTGACCCGGGTGCTGGAGGACATCGGCTACATCGGCGGCGTCAGCCTGTGCGGCGAGATCACCGGGACCTTCGCCCGGGACGCCGCCGCGGCCCTTGACTGTATCCGAAGCGCGGCACAGGCGTAAATCGGCGGAAGCGCCGGGGCATTCAAAACTCCACACTCCACACTCCACACTTCACACTCCACACTTCACACTCCACACTTCACACTCCACGCTCAAGAGGTGCTTTCATGAACATCATCATCGTCGGCAACGGCAAGGTGGGCTACACGCTGGCCCAGTACCTGTCAAAGGACGGCCACGACATCACCATACTGGACAAGAGCAAGCCCGCGCTGAACCGGGCCAGCGAGACGCTGGACGTAATGTGCGTGCAGGGCAACGGCGCCAATGTCAAGACCCTGATCGAGGCCGGCGTGGAGACGGCAGACGTTATCATCGCCGTCACCGGCAACGACGAGCTGAACATGGTCTGCTGTCTGGCGGCCAAGCAGCTGGGCGCCCAGTATTCCATCGCCCGCATCCGGGACCCGGAGTACACCGAGAGCCTGACGCTGCTGCAAAAGAAGTTGGACATCGACCAGGTGATCAACCCGGAGCGCGCCACGGCCCAGGAGATCTCCCGCCTGCTGCGCTTCCCCTTCGCCATCAACATCGAGAGCTTCGCCCACGGCCGGGTGGAGATGGTCGAGTTCCGCACCGAGGACCGGGACCCCATCCTCAACACGCCCCTGTCCCGGCTGCACAGCCGCTATCCTCGCATCCAGTTCACGGCGGTGCAGCGCAACGGCAGCGCCTTCATCCCGGACGGCTCCAGCGTGCTGCTGCCCGGCGACCGGGTGTACGCCACCGGCGACCGGGAGTCCGTCACCAAGTTCTTCAAGCAGCTGGGCAAGGACACCCAGCGCCTGAAGTCCGCGCTGCTCATCGGCGGCGGCCACATCTCCTACTACCTGGCGAAGATCATCGCCGGCATGGGCGTCTACCTGCGCATGATCGAGATCGACGAGAAGAAGTGCCTGCGCCTGGCGGACCAGCTGGACGGCGTGATGATCATCAACGCCGACGGCACCGACCAGGAGGTGCTGGAATCCGAGAACGTGGGCGACTGCGGCGCGCTGATCTGCCTGACCAACCGCGACGAGGAGAACCTGATCACCGGCCTGTACGGCGCGCGCCACGGCGTGAAGAAGGTCATCGTCAAGGTCAACCGCCTGAACGCCATGGACGTGATGGAGGACCTGGGCATCGACTGCGCCGTCAGCCCGAAGCTGACCACCGCCAACGCCATCCTGCGCTCGGTGCGCGCGCTGAACAACAGCCGCGACTCCGTGGTGGAGAAGGTCTACGGCATGCTGGGCGGCCAGGTCGAGGCCTATGAGTTCACCGCCCTGGAGGGCGCCGCCTACCTGAACATTCCGCTGAACCAGCTGAACATCCGCAAGGGCATTCTGGTGTCCGTGCTGGTGCGGGAGCGCAAGTGCATCATCCCCTTCGGCGGCGACCACATCGAGGCGGGCGACACCGTCATACTCATCGCAAAATCCGGCACCGTCGTGAACCTCGAGGATGCCTTCGACCTTTCGGAGATCAGAAGATGAACAAGCGATTGATCCTGCACCTGGTGGGCAACGTGGTGCGCGTGTGCGGCGCGCTGATGGCGCTGCCGCTGATCGTGTCGCTGCTGCTGCGCAGCGGGGACACCCTGGCCCTGCTGGTTTCCATGCTCATCGCCCTGGCGGTGGGCACGGCCCTCGCCCTGGTCCAGCCCCGGCGGGACACCCTGCGCGCCCGGGAGGGCTTCGCCATCGTCGCTTTCAGCTGGATCGTGGTCTCCTTCCTGGGGGGCCTGCCCTTCTACTTCAGCGGCTACGTGCCCTCGCTGGTGGACTGCTTCTTTGAGACCGTCTCCGGCTTCACCACCACCGGCGCGACGATCCTCACCGACGTGGAGGCCCTGCCCAAGGGCCTGCTGTTCTGGCGCAGCTTCACCCACTGGGCGGGCGGCATGGGCGTGCTGGTGCTCTCCCTGGCGCTGATCCCCAAGATGGGCGCGCGCTCCATCCACCTGATGCGGGCGGAGTCCCCCGGCCCCTCCACCGACAAGCTGGTGCCCCGGGTAGCCAACAACGCCAAGATCCTCTACGGCATCTACGTGGGCCTGTCCGTGCTGATGGTCATAGCTCTGCTGCTGTGCCGGATGAACCTTTACGACGCGCTGGTGCACATGTTCGGCGCGGCGGGCACCGGCGGTTTCGGCACCTACGGCGACAGCATCGCCCACTTCAACAGCGCCGCCGTGGACATCGTCGTCGGCGTGTTCATGGCGCTGTTCGGCGTCAACTTCTCACTGTACTACTTCCTGCTGCACCGCAACTGGAAGGCCGCCCTCGGCAACAGCGAGCTGCGCTGCTACGTCGGCATACTGCTGGGCGTCAGCGGCATCGTGGCGCTCAACATCATGCCGCTGTACAACGGCAACTTCTTCACCGCGCTGCGCTACAGCTTCTTCCAGGCCTCCTCCATCATGACCACCACCGGCTACGCCACGGCGGACTTCGACCTGTGGCCCCAGCTGAGCCGCACGCTGCTGGTGATACTGATGTTCATCGGCGCCAGCGCCGGCTCCACCGGCGGCGGCATCAAGGTGGTGCGCGTGCAGCTGCTGCTCAAGAGCATGGTCCGCGACATCCGCCGCACTGTGCACCCCAAGTCCGTCAACACCGTCAAGCTGGACGGCCACACCGTGGACGAAGGCATCCTCAGCGGCGTCGAGGGCTTCTTCTTCGCCTACATGCTGATCCTGCTGCTGGCGACGGTCATCGTCTCCCTGGACGGCTTCTCCTTCGAGACCAACTTCACCGCCGTGGTGGCCACGCTGTCCAACATCGGCCCCGGCCTGGGCATGGTGGGCCCCACCGGCAACTTCGCCGCCTTCAGCGACCTGAGCAAGCTGGTGCTGAGCATGTGCATGCTCATCGGCAGGCTGGAGATCTTCCCCATCCTGATGCTCTTCGCCCCCAGCGCGTGGAAGCGGTAATAATATACTAATCGCAATTCGGGCGGCGTCAATGACGCCGCCCGATACACATAGGGTCTTTGCCGTACTGGCATAATATAAGACAAATCAGGAGGATTACCCATGAAAGCAGAAGCCATGAGTCCGCGTGCTGCAGATCGACCGCCCTTTACTTCAATCCTGTTCACCCTCCTGGGTGTCGTCAACATGGCAATCGCAGTATTTCCTTACTTACTTTTAACTGTATTACTCAAGCAAATACTCGAAGAGATTGACCCCATGATACTGAATCTGATCGTCATTGCGGCTTGTGTAGCATGCGTCTTTTCAGGTTTGACCTGCTTTGCAATTGCTCGCATATTGGGCGATCTGCATGCAATTCGCGTCAATACAGAGGCTTATGAGATTTCCCGAGACCGAGAGGATTTTCGGGCAAACATTCATGCTGCGGAGTATCTCGCTCGTCGCATAGAGGGCATCGTTTCTAATGCATGTAAAACCGCTCAGGTCGAAGATGAAACAGACTATGACGAGACAAACGATTCATTTGAAGAAGACACAGATTATTGAAACCGTTTTTTTCGACCAAAAGCCCTGAAGCAACACATTTTCAGGGCTTTAGCATACAAATACCCGAGGTCTTGCAACCTCGGGTTTGTGGTCTGGGTGGAGAGATTTGAACTCTCGGCCTCTTGAACCCCATTCAAGCACGCTACCAAACTGCGCTACACCCAGATATTCAATTGTCTTGGGGATCACGTTCCCAATGGGCTGTGCTCCTTCAGAACGAGATATATTATACTACTTCCCACCCCGGTTGTCAAGGCTGATATGCACGTTTTGTGCCGATTCCGTTGTAAAGTTTTGTGACCTGCATTACTCCGGCTCGCGGCTGTCTTTTGCGGACGTCCGGCGGTCCTGGTACGCGCCGCCCGAATCGGGTCTATACGTAGTCCCGCCACTCCTCCCCCACCGGCTCGGTGTGGTGCAGATGTCCCTGGCCGGAGAGCCCCGGGAAGCCCTGCTGGCGCAGCGCCTCGTAGAGCACGATGGCCACGGAGTTGGACAGGTTCAGCGAGCGGGCGTCGGGCCGCATGGGGATGCGGACGCACTGGTCGTAGTGCTCGGCCAGCAGCTCCTCGTCCAGGCCCCGGGTCTCCCGGCCGAACACCAGGAAGTCGTCCGGCCCGTAGCTCGCGGCGCAGTAGTCCCTCGGCGCCTTGGTGGTGGCGTAGTGCAGCCGCGCGTCGGGATAGGCCGCCAGGAACGCCTCCCAGCTGGAGTGCACCTCGTAGGTCATCATGTGCCAGTAATCCAATCCGGCCCGCTTCAGGTACTTGTCGCTCAGCTCGAAGCCCAGGGGCTCGATCAGGTGCAGCTTTGCCCCCGTGGCGGCGCAGGTGCGGGCGATGTTGCCCGTGTTCTGCGGGATCTCCGGATTGACCAATACGATGTGCAGCATGCGCCGTCCTCCAATTTCTGTCGTTCTTTTTCCAAAGCGCCGCCGGCAGCTTGCAAATAACCGGCCCTGTGCCTCGCTTCGGCAAACTTCGGTACGTCCCGTTAATGATCCTTCGACTCCGCTGACGCTCCGCTCAGGATGACCTGACCGGCGTCCCGCAGAGCATGTTCTTCAGGGCAGCAAATCCGCAGCCGCCGTTCCCCGGCTTCCTTCAATTCTCAATTCCCAATTCCCAATTTCTAATTCCTAACTCCTAATTCCCCGAAATCCACTCCGGTGCCTTCGCCTCGAACACCCTTCCCCTGTACGCCTCCAGCGGGCTGTCCTTCGGCACCGTCAGCCGCTCGTGCCACAGGCACAGCTTCACCCCCGGCCAGCGGCGGTTGGCCTCCCGGTCGCCGTAGCGGTCGTCGCCCAGCAGCGGGTGGCCGAAGTCGGCCATGTGGGCTCGAAGCTGGTGAGTGCGCCCGGTGACGGGCTCCAGCAGCACGTGGTACAGCCCCGGCGCGGCGGCCTCCCCCACCCTGTAGCGGGTCCGGATGGGCTTCGCCCCCGGCGCGTCCCGGTGCAGCACCCGCACCTCGGCCCGCCGCGCGTCCTTTTTCAGCCAAGCGTCCAGCGTGCCCTCCGTCCGCTCAAAGCGGCCCAGCGCCAGCGCGTGGTACTGCTTGCGCACACCGTGGGCCTGGAAGGCCCGGAAGGCCTGGTCCCAGACCTCGCCGTCCGCGGCGGCCAACACGATGCCTCCGGTCTGGGCATCCAGTCGGTGGCACAGCCGCGCCTTCGGCCAGCGCCGGCACAGGCGGGTCAGCAGCGTGTCCGCTCCGACGCCGTCCTGGTCCACGTCCACCGGCAGGCCCTGGGGCTTCACGGCCACGATCAGCCTGTCGTCGGTCCACAGGATCTCCGGCAGGGGCTCCAGCCAGTCCGCGCCAATGTACAGCGTCAGCGCGTCGCCGCCCCGGACGGCGGCATCCGCGCCGCTGCGGACGCCGTTGATCCGCACGTCCTTCTTTTTCAGGGCCTCCCGGACCAGCCGGCCCGGCAGCAGCGGCCAGGCCCGGCGCAGGTACTTCTCCAGCGGCATGGCCGGCACATTCTCCGGCACGCGATGCTCGGTCATGGATTGTCCTCCTCCGGCCAGGCCAGGTAGAGCTCCTCATAGCGCAGGGGCTCCACCGTGCCCTCGGACATGTTTGTCAGCCGGGCCAAAAAGGCCTCCTCGTCCGCGCAGCGCACCACCAGCGTGTAGGTGATCACGTCGGTAAAGGTCTTGTCCTCCACCCGCACCGGCTCGTCCTTCAGGAAGAAGTCCATGCGGTTGAGCATCGGGTAGCCGATCTCCATCAGGTACCGGGCGGTGGGGTGCATCACGCCCACGCCGCAGGCCTTCAGCGCGATCGCCGCGCCTTGGGTATAGGCGCGCACCAGCCCGCCCGCGCCTAGCAGGATGCCGCCAAAGTAGCGGGTCACCACCACCGCGGCGTTGGTGACGCCCCGGGCCTTCATCACCTCGATGATGGGCATGCCGGCGGTGCCGCCGGGCTCGCCGTCGTCGGAATAGCGCATGACGCCCATGTTCGGCCCGATGATGTAGGCGTAGCAGTTGTGGGTGGCGTCCTTGTACGTCGCCCGCATCCGCGCCAGGAAGGCCAGCGCCTCCTCCTCCGTCTCGCAGGGGCAGCCGTGGCCGATGAACCGGGATTTGTTGACGATGAACTCGTCCTCCGCCGCTCTCAGCAGCGTCCTGTAGGGCTTCAAAGCCATGGCAGTCCTCCTCCCGCCGCCCGCGCGGTCAAATCTCGATCACATAGCGCTTGTAGGCGTTGACCAGCGTGGTCTCGCCGTACTTCCGCTCCCGGGTGAAGCCCAGCGCGCCGTACTCCTGGTGCACGTGCCCATAGGCCATGTACCGGGGGTGATAGCGGTCCATCAGCTTCACGAAGGTCTGAAAGCCCCGGTGGGGCAGGTCCTCCAGGTCGCCCTGGCCGGCAGCGGGCGCGTGGGTCAGCAGAATGTCGAAGCCCTTGTTGCGCCGCAGCTTCAGCCACAGCCGCCGAACCCGCGCGGCCATTTCCCGCTCGGAGTACATGTGGGGCTCGTTGGGCCGGTAGCGCATGCTGCCCCCCAGACCAAGGATCCGCACGCCCTGGAACACGTAGATGTCGTCGTCCACGCAGATGCACCCCTCCGGGGGCTTCTGCTCGTATCGCTTGTCGTGGTTGCCGTGTACGTAGAGGATCGGCGCGTCGGTGAAGCAGGTCAGAAATGAGAGGTATTCCGCGGGCAGGTCCCCGCAGGAGAGGATCAGATCGATGCCCTCCAGCAGACGCCGGTCCAGGTAGTCCCATAATGCCTTGTCCGCGACATCCGAAAGCAGCATGATCCTCATTGCCCGCACTCCTTTGTAAGTCAAGCCCCGGCGGTCTCCGTTTCAAGTCCTGCGCCTATATCACTTTTCCAGTTTATTCCTCAGCCTTCCAGCTGAAGGCGGTCGCCTCGGGCAGCGCGATCTCGCGAATGCCCTGCAGCTCCACCAGCGCCTTGGCCTCATCCTTCAATTCGTCGAGGGTCGGGAAGCCGCCCACCACGTTGTCCGCCAGCCAGTCCATGCGGATCACGTCCGCCGGGGACAGGCGGCCCTCCACCGGGCAGCGGATCTCACCGTTCTGGTCGCGGATGATGCTCTCGAAGGGCCAGAACACGCCCTCGCGGATGTGCTCGCGCACCAGCTCCACCAGGCGCTTCAGGCCGATGTCCATCCGCTGGGACATCACGATGTCCACTGCGTCGGAGGACAGGCCCCACCAGTAGTTGACGGCCTTGGGCTTGTCCACGCCGTCCTCCTTCCAGTTGCCGTTCAGCACGCTCTGCACCAGCGATTCATAGATGCGGCTCCAGTCCAGCATCGGTATGGCAAGGCTCTGCTTTTGGCCATCCTTCTGGGTGTAAAGGCCGTACTCCACGGCGTGGTGGCTGGGCGCGCCTACATCGCGGCTGGAGATCATCTGCACCGTGGGATCGCCGAAGGGGTCCTCCGGGTTGAAGTCCTTGCGGGTGGACCACTCCAGAATCACCTTCACCCGAGGGTTCACCATCCGCGCGCCCAGGGCGAAGGCGTTGATGCTCGCCGCCACGCCCGCGATGGGATAGTCGGCGATGTAGCCCACCTTGTCGTTCTCCGTCAGGGCGCCGGCGATCATGCCGATGAGGAACTTCACCTCGTAGATGCGCAGGTAGTAGGAACGCACCCGCTGCCAGCTGGCCAGCAGGGAGCAGTTCAGGATGCGGGCCTCCGGGTGCTTCACCGAGGCCTTCATCGACGCCGCCAGCATCACCGGGGAGGTGGTGAAGATCAGGTCGTTGCCCTCGGCGATCATCCGCTCGATCTCCGACTCGTAGCTCGCGGGGTCCTCGCAGACGCACACCGTGGTCTTGACCCGGTCGCCCAGGTCGTTCTCCAGGTTGATGCGGCCCATGTCGTGCCAGTAGGTCCAGCCGGATTCGCTGGGCTTGCGGGTGTACATGAAGGCCGCCTTCACCTTGGAGGGCCCGAACAGCGTGTTCAGCAGGCTGCCGCCCTTCTTCAGCTCCGCGGGCTTCATGATCAGAGCCACGTTCTCCGGCTCCTTGTCCTTCTTGAACTCGCTCCACATGGCCTTCAGCTCGTCCCGCATCTCCCGGTCATACTTCCGGGGCGCGTCGGCGTAGCCGCAGGCCTTCAGGTAGATCAGGAAGGCGTCGCCGGTGGTGGCGGGCAGCTGGGCGGGGTTGCTGCCCGCCTCCCGGGCCTTGTACAGCATCCGAAAGCGCATGTAGGCGGCCTCGAAGTCGCTGCGCTCCTCGCTGGTCCACTTCTGGCCGGGGGTCTTGCCCGTCAGCTCGTACACGCGGGCGAAGCTGCCCGGCTTGGAGAACCAGATATCGTTGATCTGGGTGTCGTTGTAGAAGTCCAGGAACTCGAAATAGATCACGTTTTCCGGGTCGTCCGTGCGCTTGGGCAGCACCCGGGTGACCTCCGCCTCGATGGCGAGGGAATCCAGGTATTTCATCACGCTGACGCGCTTGTTGCCCTCCACCAGATAGAAGCGGTTCATGTACTCCAGCACCTTCACCGGCTGGTTCAGGCCCTGCTCGATGATGCCCTCGTACAGCGTGCTCCACTTCCGGGCGAACTCGCTGCCCGGGTCCAAAATCGGCATGAAGTTCGCTGCAAAGGCGTTGGTGCGCCCCCGGGTGGCGGTGCCCACCACCTTTTTCAGCGGCACCTGCACCAGGCCCAGCGGCACGTGGGAGAGGGCGTTCACCCGCTCCTCCATCTCCTCCAGCACCGGCAGGAAGGGGTTCTCCCTGCGCTGTATGCGGCTATGGTATTCCCTCAGGCCCGCCTTTCTCGCGCGCACATACGCATCTTCACCGATCATACTCTCACACTCCTGTTCATCAGGATTTAATACCGAAGTCCGTCAAAGGTGTTTTTCAGATGGGATTCGGCATGAACCGCCCCGCCGGGAGTCCGTCCCGCCGGAGCGCTTCAAAAAGTCTAATGACAAAAGGTAAAGAAAGCAAGGCCATCTTTGTTGCGGTTTTGTGGCAGAGCGGGAGCGCCTGGGCTACACGTTCTCCTCCTCAAAGTCGTGAATCTCCACGAACACCGGCGCGACGTGTGCGGCGGGCAGGAACCTTCCGAAGAAATCCTCCCCCGCCATGGCGAGGGTCTGCGTGTTGTCGCAGGGGTGGAAGGCCAGCGTCGGCACCGCCCGCAGGCCGCTGTCCACCAGCAGCCCCACCTCCCGTGCCTCCGGGAAGATCAGCCCCATGGGGCTGGCGGAACCGCCGTGGCAGCGCAGGTGGACGAACAGCGCCTCCTCCGGCGCGAAGCTGAGCCGGGAGGACCCCGCCTGCTTTGAGATGTCCGCCGTGCGGAACCGGGCCTCGGGCCGGGTGATGCACAGGTAGAACCTCTTGCCGTTCTTCGTGGTCAGGAAGATGTTCTTCACCGTCAGCGCGCCCAGCGTCCGGTCCACCGCGGCGCAGTCCGCCATGGTGTTGGCCGGCGCGTGCCGCGCGGTGCGACAGGCGATGCCCGCCCCGTCCAGAAAGGCGAATACCGCCTCAGCCGTATTACTCACAGTCCCCGCAGATCCTTTCCCTTGAGCAGTATCGCCGCGCAGCGGGTCCGGTCCAGCAGCCGGGAGGCCACCCGCTCGCCGTAGCGCTCCTTGATCTGGACCGGCGACAAGTTGGTGGCCACCACGGTGTGGCGCCGCGCCGCCGCGCGCTCGTTCAGCAGCGTGAACAGGTATTCCACGGTGATGTTGCGCATCATCGGCTCCGTGCCCAGGTCGTCGATCAGCAGCAGCGGCACGTCGATCAGCGCGGAGAAGCCCTCGTAGTTGTCGTCGTTGCCCACGTGCTGCTGGCGCATGGCCTCGAACATCCTGAAGGCGGTGATCCGCACCGCCGAGCCGCCCCGGCGGGTCACCCGCTCGAAGATGCAGTTCAGCAAAAACGTCTTGCCCAGGCCGCCTGCGCCGGTGAGCAGCAGGTCGCGGAAGGCAGTGTTCGGGAAGGCGTTGGCGTAGTCCTCGCACAGCTGCCGCGCCTTCACCAGCTGGGCCCGCTGGCCGTCCGCCTCGGGGATCCGATTGGCGTCAAAATGCTCGAAGTTCTGCTCGTCCACGCCGGCCATGCTGCCGTCCTCGTACTGGCGCAGCCGCAGCCGCGCCTCGAAGCAGTCGCAGAACCGGGCGGGAGCCTCCCCCACGTAGCCGGTATCCCGGCAGACGGCGCAGCGGTACCGGGGCTTCAGCTCGTCCTCCGGCAGCCCGGCCCCGATGAGCAGCTGCCGGATGCGGGCGTTGATCTCCTGTCCCCGGCGCTTCATCTCCTTTGCGGCGGCCACCCGCTGTCCCTCGTCCTGCTGGGCGAGGATGCTGCGCATGGCGTTCAGGGCCAGGTCCGTGCTCTCCTGCCGCAGCCTTCCGATCTCCGGGATCGCGGCGCAGGTCCGGGCGATGCGGGCCTCCTGGTCCTCCTCGTTGGCGGCGCGCTGCCGCGCGTACTCCTCCTGCAGCGCCCGAATGTGCTCCGAACGGGTCATGCCTGCTCGCCTCCCTCGCCGTATTTATCCAAGTCGATGTAGAAGTCCTCTCCGAAGTCCTCCTCGGCATACTCCCGCTGCTGGTAGTCCAGCGCCGGGTTCGCCCGAGGCTGACCCGGGGCGCCTCCCTGGGACTTTGCCGCCCGGCTGGCCTCGTGCCGCTCCCGGGCGGCCTCCACGGTGTCGATGCCGTTCGCCCGCCAGTCCTCCAGCAGCTTGTCCATGTACTTCATGGGCACCTGCATGCCCCGGGCGCACTCCGCGGCGTAGTCGATCACGTCCTCGCCGTGATGCGCCCGCCAGCCCTCGTACAGCTGGATGTCATCCAGCTTGGGGCGGCGCTCCAGCCCACAGGTCTCCAGCAGCCGGCGCACCCGCGCGGACTTGGCGTGCATGTCGTTCAGGTAGGCCTCGGCGGCCTCGCGGGTGTACAGTCCCATCTCGCCCCACCGGTTCAGCATCCACTCCACGTCCTCGAACCGGGTCTTCTTCTTCCGGCGGCACTGGATGGCGGCCAGCCGGACGGTCTCGGCCTCGAAGCCCGCCTCCCGCAGGGCGGCGTAGCTGCGCAGCAGGTCCGGCGTGGGCTGGGCCTGCATGCTGTCCAGCTCCTTCAGCGACGCGGCGAGCTCCTCCCGCAGCGCGCCGCTGTTGTCCTCCCGGCGGGATTTCAGGATGGCGTCCAGGTAGGCGAAGGAGGGCGAGCGGGACTTGGTGGTCTGCTCGCAGGCCTCGATGATCTGCGCTTCGGTGAAGTGCCACTCCTCCACCCAGCGCTTCACGCAGTCCAGCTCGTCCAGGGTGGGCTCCCGGCGCAGGGCGAAGCGCTTGCACACCGCCTTGGCCACGGGCGTGACGCCCTCCTCCCGGGCGATGGCCTGGGCCACGTTCCCGGCGGTGCGGCAGCCCTTGTCCGCCCAGGCCGCCGCCAGCTTGTCCACGCGCTTGAACACGCTCACCGGGCTGGGGCTCTTGCTCCGGGAAGTCTTGATGCCGTACTCCACCAGCTTCAGCACCGCGTCCTGATCGTAGCCCAGCACGTTCAGCCAGTCGTTGGCCAGCCGATACTCGTGGGATTCGATCACCTTCGCGCCGAACAGCGCCTGCAGGGAGGCGTTGAAGTCCCGGTAGGCATAGTAATCCCGCTCCATGGGGTTGCTGGCCGTGGTACCCTCGGCGCGCACCGGCAGCAGCTCGTAGGTGGGCGGCCGGTCGGTCAGCCGGCGCACCAGCCCCTGCTGCTCCCAGTAGGTGAACGCGGCATACACCGCGTCCTCCTCCAGCCGCAAGGCGCTGGCCACCTCGGCCATGTCGCCCCCGAGCTCCGGGTGCAGCGCCAGCATCCGCGCGTAGAGGTACACCCGCAGGTAGCCCTCCGGCGCGATGGGCAGGTATTCCAGCAGGAACATGTTCTCGATGGGCGTGGAATCGAACATCGCCGATCCCTCCGCAAAGCTGAAAAAGGCCATATGACTCTCCCTCGCGGGCCAAGGCCCGCGCTCATGTATCACGCTCCGACCGCCCTTCCTTCGGCGCTCCGCCGACGCCGGCCGGATATCTTGCTATTTTATATCATAGCATATTATTGAAGAAAAAACAATGCGAAGCCGCGTGGGTTTTCCCGGCCCATTCTACGCGAAAACGCGGGTTTTGCCCGCCACTTTGCCGCCGACCGCTGAATTTACCCATCTGCCCTTGACAGGAGCCCCCGCCCGTGATATGATCGACTCAAATCGAACACACAGCGATGATGGGAACAAGTAGTCTGCGCGCGCAGCTTCAGAGAGCCCCTGGCCGGTGAAAAGGGGCGCGGCAACGCAGGCGAATACATCCCGGAGCCCGCGGCTGAAGTGGCAGTAGGCCGCGCGGGTGCGCCCGTAACCGCGCTCAGAGGCCGCGTCTATCGCGGCAAATGGAAGTGGTACAGCGGTCGATCTATCGCCTTCCCGGAGGGGAGGGCGTTTTTTTATTCTACAGTTCACATCGCCTGCGGCGCGCGCGCCGCGGCGGAGGACATCCGGACGAGGGGGAATCACCATGATCTTTACCGAGGAAATGTTCGCCCGACACATGCGGCCCATCAACGGCAGCGCCATCCGCGAGATCTTCAAGCTGCTGGCGAAGCCGGGCATGATCTCCTTTGCGGGCGGCAACCCCTCCAACACGGCCCTGGAGCCCCAGGTCATCGCGGGCCTGGCCGGGGAGGTGCTGGAGCAGTACGGCACGGCGCTGCTGCAATACGGCGCGACGGACGGCTTCAATCCCTTCCGCGAGAGCGCGGCGGAATTCCTGGGCACCTGCGGCGTCAACTGCACCGCCGAAGACATCCTGCCCACCCAGGGCGGCACCCAGGCCTTCGACGTGCTGCTGAAGGCGCTGGTGGACCCGGGCGACGCGATGCTGTGCGAGAGCCCCACCTTCCTGGGCGCGATCCAGGCCATGCG
The DNA here is from genome assembly GCA_902801165.1 of uncultured Eubacteriales bacterium. Classification (GTDB taxonomy): domain Bacteria; phylum Bacillota; class Clostridia; order Christensenellales; family Aristaeellaceae; genus UBA2862. The sequence continues at coordinate 15,370 of CADCHI010000009.1, forward strand.
GGAGTACAACGCGAAGCTCATCTCCATGCCCACGGACGAAAACGGCGTCATCGTGGAAGCGGCGGAGGAGCTGATCAAACAGTACCATCCGAAGCTGATGTACGTCATCCCCACCTTCCAGAACCCCACCGGCATCACCCTGTCGCTGGAGCGGAGAAAGGCACTGGCGGCGCTGGCCAGCAAGTACGGCGTGGTCATCGCCGAGGACGACCCCTACCGCGACCTGCGGTATTCCGGCGAGGAGCTGCCCTCCATACAGTCCTTCGACGAGGAGGGCTGGGTGGTGTACATGTCCAGCTTCTCCAAGTACGTGGCCCCCGGCCTGCGCGTCGGCGCGGCGGCCATCAAGAACCCGCTGCTGCGGCGAAAGATGGTCATCGGCAAGCAGTCCGCCGACACCCACTCGCCGCTGCTGAACCAGGCCATCGTGGACGCCTACCTGCGCAAGGGCATGATGCCCGGGCACCTGGCGCGCATCTGCGGCGACTACCGGGAGCAGCTGAACGCCATGCTGGACGGCTTCAAGTTCTTCCCCGAGGGCACCGTGCACACCGTGCCCCAGGGCGGCCTGTTCGTGTGGGCGGCCCTGCCAGAGGGCATGGACGCCATGAAGGTGTTCGAAAGGGCCGTGGAGAACAACGTGGCCTTCGTGCCCGGCACCCACTTCTACCCCGACGGCGGCCACCTGAACACCCTGCGGCTGAACTTCTCCATGAGCGACATCCCCACCATCAACAGGGGCATGGAGCGGCTCGGGGAAGTCATCAGGGCCGAGGGCTGAGGCGCAGCAGGAATTGAGAATTGAGACATCGAGCGCCCGGAAAACAGCCCGGTGGGCTGTTTTCAGTGGTTCGAGCGCCTGGGAAACGGCACGGTGCGCCGTTTCCAGCGAGAACGGGCCGGAAGCCCACGTCGATGGGGCTGGCAAGCCCGAAGAATTGAGAATTAAGGGAAGCCCGCGCGGCGGATCGGAGGCATCAAACATGAATACGGATAACCTCTACCTGTCCGGCTGGCGCTGGATCGAAAAGCTGCCCGGCTTCCATAAACAAAGGATATTCACTCCCAATTCCAATTTCTAATTTCTAATCCCTAATTCCTAATTAATCGCAAAGCATTATTATCAGCAACGAAAGGAAGATACATCATGAACGCACTGGACCTGTTGAAAGAACGCGGCTTTGTCAAGCAGATCACCTTTGAGGACGAGCTCTACAAGGCCTTTGACGAGGGCATGGTGCCCTTCTACGTGGGCTTCGACCCCACCGCGGACAGCCTGCACATCGGCCACTACATCCCGATCATGGCCATGGCCCACCTGCAGAAGGCCGGCCACAAGCCCTACGCGCTGATGGGCGGCGGCACCGGCATGATCGGCGACCCCTCCGGCAAGAGCGAGCTGCGCAAGGTGCTGACCGTCGAGGACATCGACAACAACGTGGCCCACATCAAGGCCCAGATGGCCAACTTCCTGGACTTCGACGAGTCCAAGCCCAACTGCGCCCAGATCGTCAACAACGCCGACTGGCTGCGCAACCTGAACTACATCGACTTCCTGCGGGATGTCGGCGCGATGTTCTCCGTCAACCGCATGCTCACCGCCGAGTGCTACAGGCAGCGCATGGAGAAGGGTCTGACCTTCCTGGAGTTCAACTACATGCTGATGCAGAGCTACGACTTCCTGGAGCTCAACAAGCGCTATGGCGTGCAGCTGCAGTGCGGCGGCGACGACCAGTGGAGCAACATGCTGGCCGGCGCGGACCTGATCCGCCGCTACTACATCGACAAGCCCGGCGAGGCCACCGCCGCCAGCCGCAAGAAGTCCTTCGCGCTGACCTTCCAGCTGCTGCTGACCCACGACGGCCGCAAGATGGGCAAGACCGAGAAGGGCGCCCTGTGGCTCGATCCCAACAAGTGCAGCCCCTACGACTTCTACCAGTACTGGCGCAACGTGGACGACCAGGACGTGGAGAAGTGCCTGGGCCTGCTGACCTTCCTGCCCATGGACGAGGTGCGCCGTCTGGGCGCGCTGAAGGACAGCGCCATCAACGAGGCCAAGCGCGTGCTGGCCTACGAGGTCACCAAGAACGTGCACGGCGAGGAGGAGGCCAAAAAGGCCCAGCAGGCCGCGGAGTCCCTGTTCGGAGGCGCCGGCGGAGCTGCCGCCTCCGTGCCCACCACCGAGATCGACCCCGCTGAGCTGGAGGCCGAGAACCGCCTGCTGGCCTGGGTCGCGAAGGTCGGCCTGTGCAAGAGCAACAAGGAAGCCCGCCAGACCATCACCGCCGGCGGCCTGAGCATCAACGACGCGAAGATCACCGACGTGGAATTCCGCATTACCCCCGAGATGCTCGAAGGCGACGGCCTGCTGATCAAGAAGGGCAAGAAGAGCTATCACAAGCTGGTGAAGAAGGCGTAAGACAAAGCACGCTCCGCAGTATTGACGAGCGACTGCCCCAGAATAGCGCTTTGCGAATGAAGCCTTGAGCGGTGATTCAGAAGTGCCGTAGGGGCGCCATAATTGGCGCCCACGGACGGCATTTCTGCCGTCCCTACGGTTGGATTCTGCAATATCGCTTGTTTTGAGACATTCCCCCTTGTCTAAACGCCTCCCCGGGGTTGTCTTCTATCGGCTTGGATGAAACTGAACAAAATAGACGCAGCCGCGCGGGCCATGATCTACGGCCCGCGCGGCGTGTTTGACAAAAGGGATATGCCAGAAAAGAAACGCCGACCTCCGCCCCTTGGATCTGTGGGGACGGAGGTCGGTCTGTGCTCGCGGCAGCAAATGCGCGTAGCCTCAGGCTACTTGGCGAATTCCACTGCGCGGGTCTCGCGGATGACGTTGACCTTGATCTGTCCGGGATACTCCATCTCCTTCTCGATCCGCTTGACGATCTCGCGGGCGAGGATCAGGGTGCCGGCGTCGTTCACATCTTCGGGCTTGACGATGATGCGCACTTCGCGGCCGGACTGGATCGCGTAGCAGGTCTCCACGCCGTCGAAGGAGTAGGCGATGGATTCCAGCTTCTCCAGGCGCTTGATGTAATTCTCAAGCGACTCGCGCCGCGCGCCGGGACGGGCGGCGGAGATGGCGTCGGCGGCCTGCACCAGCACGGCTTCGACGGACTTCGGCTCCACGTCGTTGTGGTGGGCGGCGATGGCGTTGACCACCAGGTCGTTCTCGTGGAACTTCTTGGCCAGGTCGGCGCCGATGGTGACATGGGTGCCCTCGACCTCGTGGTCGATGGCCTTGCCGATGTCGTGCAGCAGGCCCGCGCGCTTGGCCAGGGTGACGTCCGCGCCGAGCTCGGCGGCCATGACGCCCGCCAGGTGGCTGACCTCGATGGAGTGACGCAGCACGTTCTGGCCGTAGGAGGTGCGGTAGCGCATCCGGCCCAGCAGCTTCACCAGCTCCGGATGGATGCCGTGCAGGTTGGTCTCGAAGATGGCCTGCTCGCCGGCCTCGCGGATCTGGTTGTCCACCTCGCGCTTGGCCTTCTCCACCATCTCCTCGATGCGGGCGGGATGGATGCGGCCGTCCATGATCAGCTTCTCCAGGGCGATGCGGGCAACCTCGCGGCGCACCGGATCGAAGGCGGAGATGATCACGGCCTCCGGCGTGTCGTCGATGATCAAGTCGACGCCGGTGGCGGTTTCGAGGGTGCGGATGTTGCGGCCCTCGCGGCCGATGATGCGGCCCTTCATGTCGTCGTTGGGCAGCGCCACCACGGAGACGGTGGTCTCCGCCACGTGGTCGGCGGCGCACTTCTGGATGGCGAGGGACACGATGTCGCGGGCGCGCTTGTCCGCCTCTTCCTTCGCCTTGGCCTCCACCTCGCGCACCATCACGGCGGCGTCGTGGTAGGCGTCCTTGTGGATCCGGTCGATCAGGATCTGCTTGGCCTCGTCGGCGGTCATGCCGGCGACGCGCTCCAGCTCCTGCTTCTGACGATCGTGCATCTCGTTGGCTTCCGCTTCCAGGCGCTCGGCTTCCTTATACTTTTCGTTCAGCGCCTCCTCGCGGGCCTCCAGGTTGTCCAGCTTTTTGTCAAATGCCTCTTCGCGCTGGTTGACCCTGCGCTCAAGCCGCGAAACTTCGCTGCGGCGGTCACGAACTTCTTTATCAAGCTCCGACTTCAAGCGGATGATCTCTTCCTTGGCCTCCAGGACGGCTTCCTTTTTCTTCTCCTCAGCCTTGTGGGTGGCGTCCTCCAGCATATTGGCGACAAATTCCTCCGTCTGGCCGATCTTCTTCTCCATGCCGTTCTTGCGGTACAGATAACCGGCCGCCAGGCCAATGGCCAACGCAATCAGCGCAATCAATGCGACGATTGGCCAACTCAAAACCACATACCCCCTTTTCAATTCAATATAAATGGCGATTCGCTATTTGCATGCACACACACTTGTCGCAGTTTACATGACAACAGAATTATTGTAAACCCTGCTATCTTCGATGTCAAGCAAAGAAATCATTACCGTCAGTTTACGTATTGCGCCGTGCGGGACGGTTGGCGTAGCTCAGCTGCCGCCGCTCGGCCTCGAAAACCTGATAGCCGTCGATTTCACGCACCTTCACGCCGCCGAAGACGGCCGCCAGCTTGTTGCGATACCAGTCGCGCCGCTTGGTCACCATCATCAGCCTGCCGCCCAGCTTCAGCCGGTTGAAGCCCTTCTCGATGAACGCCTTGGCCACCGAAAAATCCGATTGGTAGGGCGGGTTGGAGAGGATCAGGTCAAAGCCCGCCTCGTCCAGCTGCGAAAACCCGTCCGACACCACGATCTTCACCCCCGGCACGCCGTTGCGTACCGCGTTGCGGCCGGCCACCTCGGCGGCCAGCGGGTCGATGTCCGACAGGACGACATTCTCTTCACCGCAAAGCCGGGCCGCGAGTATGCCCACCAGACCACAGCCGCAGCCCAGGTCCAGCACCCGCATCCCGGGTTCAAAATGTGTGCAGGACAGCATCGCGAGCGTCCCACGATCCGCGTGGGACGGCGAAAACAGCCCGGGCTGCGTCTCCAGCTCCAGCCGGTGTCCCATGAGCTCCGCCACGATCACCGTCAATTGGAAACGCCTCCCGATTTCATCCTCATTATATCTCTCTAATCTGCCACGTTCATTATAACACACTCGTGATCGGTGAATAAAGAATAATTATCGACATTCCCGCAAAAACTGATTAAAGACGCGCGGAAGGAGGCTCCCATGATCGTCTATCTCGTCGCCGCGGCCCAGGCGCTGTTCTACGCCGCCCGCGTGCCGCTCATATTCGCCCTGTGCCTGAGAACCGGCGGGGAGCCGTCCTTGGGCTTCGGCCTCGGCGCCTTCCGTCGCCGGGGAGCCCTGCGCCGCGCCTTGAGAACCTCCCCGGAAAAGCGCCGCTCGCGCGCGAAAAAAAAGCGCCGCGACGGCGGTTACGGCCTCAAGCTGCTCCGAAGGCTGCGGCCCAGGCGGCTGTCCCTGGAGGGCACGCTGTGCCTGGGCGACGCGGCGGCCACCGCGCTGGCCTGCGGGGCGGTCTCCGCCCTGGCGGAGCTCCTGCCCTCGGACCGACCCGCACGGGTGCGCGTCACGCCGGACTTCGACGGCGAAATCCCCCGATGCGCGCTGAACCTCACCGCCACGCTGTCCCTGGGCCGGCTGCTGCTGGCCCTGCTGCGCGCCAGAGCAAAACAAAGTTGATAGGTTTCGGTCTGCCTGGATGTGACATATTTCAAGCGCCGTCCTCCCAAAAATGACCGGCTTTGACTCGACTCGCTCCCGGGCAAAATGAAGGGGAAACCCATAGCAAATCCCCAAGGAGGAACCGATATGGAAAAGCGACCCATCGAAAGCCTGATGCACACCACGCTGGAGAACATCCGGGACATGATCGACGTGAACACCGTCATCGGCGAGCCCGTCACCACGGCGGACGGCTCCACCGTCATCCCCATCTCCCGGGTCAGCTTCGGCTTCGTCGCTGGCGGCGGCGAATACCCCCGAAGCCAGAAACCGGCCCCGGCAGAGACCGCTGAAAACGCCCTTCTCCCCTTTGCCGGCGGCGCAGGCGCGGGCGTCACCGTGCAGCCGCTGGGCTTCCTCGTCACCAACCAGGACCAGGTGCGCCTGCTGCCGGCCCAGTGCTGCCAGCCCATCGATCGCCTGATCGAACTGATTCCCCAAGCCATGGCCGACCTGCGCAAGCTGATGTCCCATTGACCGCGCCGGTCGCGGACGCCAATTATGGCGTCCCTACGGGTGGCCTTGTATCGCAGGGGCGGCGACGCGCCGCCTGTCAGAACACACCATCACGCAAGGCGGGCGGCCAATAGCCGCCCCTACGATAATCATTCAGGTCAATTCCCAATTCTTAATTCCCCCACTTCACCAGTCCTGGGCATCCTCAATTCCTAATTCCTCATTCCTAATTCCTAATTTCCCGTTCCGCTTCACCGGTCCGTGGCATTCTCAATTCCCAATTCCCAATTCTCAATTTCCCCCTCCCGCATACCCTTCGGAAAGGGGGGATTTGCATGCAGCCGACCATCGTCATCACTTCGCCCGAAGCGGGCATGATCTACCTGAACGGGCGCTTTGCCGGGGAGGCCTCGGCGCAGCGCCCGCTCATCGCGCCGGTGACGCCCTCCGGCGCGCTCTACCTGGAATACCGGCCCCTGGAGGGCAGCGGCCTGCCGCTGGCCCGGCGCATCGTGTTCGCCGGGGGCGAGGTGCTGCCGGACAGCCTTTCCGACGCGCCAGGGCTGACGGCGGTGGCCTGGCCGGGCGGCGTACTGGAGCTGGAGCTGACCTCCACCCATAGCGCCTCCACGGCCTTCCTGCTGGAGGGGCTGCCCTGCACTTTTGCCCGGGGTGAGGAGGCGCGGTTGACGCTGAACGGGCTGGAGGTATCCCTGCCGAAAAACGCCCTGCAGCCCCGCCTGATCCGGCCCGGCGGCGTGCCTGCGCTGACCGGCGGCCTTGAGGGCGGCGGCAGCTACCTGGCCACCCTCGCGCCGGACCTCGCTGCCCAGACGGGGCTGCTCGCCGCGGACCGCATCGACTTCGTCTCCGGGGACATGCTCAACGCCATCGTCTCGCTGGACGATGGCGTGGGCCACGGGCGGCTGGAGCAGTGGCTGGTGGATGCCGGGGGCCTGCACTGCGCCTCCAGCGAGCCGGTGTGGAGCGCCGGCGCGCCTCGCTGGCCGGAGACCGCCGAGGCGACCATGCGAGCCGCCGTGGAGGCCGCCCTGGCCGGGCTGACCGGCGAGGCGGAGGGCTACCTGAGCCCCGCCCTCGCCGCGAATCGACCGCTGGACGCCATCGCGGAGGTCTGCGAGGTATGCGCGCCGATGAAGTACGCGCCGCCGGACCCCCGGCCCTGCGTGGCGCTGATCAAGGCTGAAGGGCCCCGCCTGGCCCGGGCCCGACCGCTGTACTACAGCGCGGAGCCCTCGGGCGGTCGGCAGGGGCCCTGGCAGATCACGTCCCTGGGGCTGGAATAGGCGCGGCGGCGATTTTCTGTCATTCTGAACGAAGCGAAAAATCTTTCTCGCCCATCACTGGGTCTCCGTGGAGAACCCCAGGGAAACCTTCAGCGCCTCCCCCACCCGGGCCATCACCTCGGGCCGCAGAGTGCCGATGCGCTCCCGCAGCCGCCGCTTGTCCAGCGTGCGGATCTGCTCCGCCAGCACTACGCTGTCCTTGGCCAGGCCCGTGCCCTCGCAGGCGATGGGCACGTGGGTGGGCAGCCGCGCCTTGTTCATCCGCCCCGTGACCGCCAGCACGATCACGGTAGGGCTGTAGCGATTGCCCACGTCGTTTTGGATCACCAGCACCGGGCGGATGCCGCCCTGCTCCGAGCCCACCACGGGGTCCAGACAGGCGCTGAACAAATCGCCTCGGGAAATCATGCTATCACGCTCCGCATACATCGTATGCGGCATACTATGCGGCGCCTGCCGCGGGCGTGCGTAGAAGTCCGTCGCCATACTCACATCACCAGCGCGCCGTTCTCGTCGGAGATCACCTGCATCAGCTTGCGCTCGATGCCGGTCACGGCGTCGATATACACCAGGAAGGTGTCCCGGCCGGAGGTCGCGCGCACCTCGTAGCACAGGAATTCGCCGGCATTGTCCGGGATCAGGCACAGCCGCGCCGACTGGGGCGTCAGCGCGCCGCCGATGCGCTCCACTGCGTCCCGCTCGGACAGGGCCGGGATCTCAAGCGTCCGGGCCACGTGGTTCATCAGGTACCCCGCGGCCTCCAGGCCGATGATCGCGCCGTCCGCCAGGGACACCTGCACCTTCACCAGGTCCGGATAGAGCACCACGCCGCTCTGCACCGGGGCGAAGTTCACCGTCAGGATGCCCTCGAAGCGGCTGGAGTAGCTCATCTCCATCTCGCCGTAGCCCCGGGCCAGCAGGAAGGCCCGGGCAGCGTCCACCGCCTGACGGTCGGTCAGGTTCACCTCGCCCACCGCGCCGTCGGACAGCATGTACAGCACCTGTCCGCCCAGCTTGGTGACGCCCGCCGTCAGCCGGTAGCCGGCCAGGGAGACGGCGTACTCGTAGCAGTCCACCGGGATCGCGCTCTCGCCGGTGAAGGTCACCTCCGAGAGCTGCTGGCTTCCCAGGAAGGCGATCAGCGCCTGCCGTGCCTGGGACTCGTCCACCGCCGCCAGTCCCTCCAGGCCCTTGAACTCGCCGTCCGCGCGGCCGTCGGAGAAGGGCCCGTCATAGAGCAGCGCCGGGTATTCCGCCGCGGGGTTGGTGATCGGGTACAGGCTCTCCGCGCCGGTCTCATCGTAGTCCGAGACGTCGAACACCGCCTCGCCCCGCTCGTAGCGCTCCAGCAGCCGCCCCATGCTGACGGAGAAGGCCGCCGCCGTCTCGGAGAGGTCCTCCAGGGTGTCGTAGTCCTCCCGGCTGATGCCGCCGCCGTTGCCCAGCTTGACGGACAGCGTCCCGGCGAAGTCCCCCGCCTGGTTGATGAATTTCAGCGTGGCGGAGACCGTCTCCTGCCCCAATGGCAGCAGCGCCAGGTTGGAAAGCGCCCCCTGGGTCTGCAGGGCGGTCTCGTTCAGCAGGGCCTGGATCTGCCCCGTCTCCCCCGCCACCAACAGCTTCCGAAAGTTCACGGCCATGCCCTCGGTCAGCTCGCAGGTCTCGTAAAACGCCTTCTGCACCACGGCGTTGTTCCGGGCGTTGGCCTCGTTCAGCCGGGCCGTCTGGGCCGCCGAAAACGCCAGCACCCCCGCCAGCAGCGCCGCCAGGGCGATGTTCAGGATTCGCGGCCAGTCCCGCTCCCGCGCGCTTTCCGCAAAAAAGCTCTCGTTCATGCGCTCATTCCCCCATCCTGTCGCTCACACCGCGAAGCTGTGGTTCCCGATCACGGTCTTGACCGTGCGCGTTCGGATCCACTTGTCGTTGGTGGCCTTCGGGTTGTAGTAGTACAAGCACCCGCCGGTGGGGTCCCAGCCGTTGAGGGCGTCCAGCGCCGCGCGGATGGCCGCGCTGTTCGGCGTGTTGTTGATGGAGCCGTTGCCGACGCAGCTGAAGGCCCCGGTCTGGTAGATCACGCCGGAGATGGTGTTGGGAAAGGAGGCGCTGGCCACCCGGTTCAGCACCACCGCGGCCACCGCCACCTGGCCCTTGTAGCTCTCTCCCCGGGCCTCGGCGTACACCAGCCGGGAAAGCAGGCGGTGATCGGCGGAGATGATCGTGGCCGACGCCGCCACCGAACCCCCGCCCTTGCCGCTGCCGCCGCCGGAAAGCGTCAGGCCCATCGCCGCCGCGGTGGCGGGGCCCACCCGCCCGTCCACGGCCAGGCCGTTGCGGCGCTGGAAAGCCCGCACCGCCTCCCGGGTCTTCTCGCCGTACTTGCCGTCGGCGGAGCCGGTGAGGTACCCCCACTGGATCAGCTTCTTCTGCACGGCGGTCACGTCGCTGCCGCTGGAGCCCACCTCCAGCACCGCCGCCAGCACCGGCGGCGCCAGCAGCGCCACGAGCAGCGCCGCGCTCAATACCAGCGCCATCCTGCGGGTCATGCCCATCACGCCTCACCTCCAAGCCAATCCCGGAGCCAGCGCAAAATCGACGAATAGAAGCGCACCGGCTGCCCCGGCTCGACGTCCTCGGGCAGGCACAGCGACGGGTACAGCACGCACCACCAGTTGTGTCCCCTGCCCTCGCCGAGGACCACCCTCAGCGCCCGGTACCGCCCCGCGGGCACGGCCGTGTCGCCGTAGACCCGGTTCGGGAAGGCGCACACGAGCGCCTCCGCACGCACCGCGCCGCGCCAGCCCCGGGCCCGGGCTTCCCGCCGCGCTGCGGCCTCCAGCAGGGGCAGGCTCTCGCCGATCACGGCCCAGGCCGCGTCCCCGTCGCCACAATCCTCCAGCAGCGCCCGGGCCCGGGCCAGGCAGGCGTCCCGCACCCTCAGCTTCAGCGCCTGGGCCGCCGCGCTGTCGTCATGGGCCACCACGTGCAGCCGGATGTAATCCCCCACGGACGCCCTCTCCGCGGCCAGCGCCGCCGTCCCGAACATAAGCAGCGCCAGGAGCGCGCAAAAAAACCGACGCATCAGAACCATTCCTCCGTTTCATAGGCGATTCACCGCGCCTTCGCGCGGCGACCGCCCTGGAATATGTTCTAATCGTCGGCAGTTTTGGCAAATATTATGCGTCTTGAAGACAATTATGGAGCGTCACCGGCGTCTGGCAGGCGTCAAGGCAGAGAAAGGGACTGTCTCAATACAATACAACACGAAGGAATCATCAGGCAATGATTCAGAAAACACCGTAGGGGGCGCCATAATTGGCGCCCGCGGACGACATTTCTGCCGTCCCTACGAATGGATTCCGCAATGTTGTTTATTTTGAGACAGTCCCTTTTCTAAACTGGGTATTCGCGCCTGCCGAAGCAGAAGGCCCGTTTTACCCTATGTACACGAAGCCATAGTCGCCGCAGTTGTCCAGCGCATCGGTACGGATCAGCGCCCAGCTGCCCTTTTTGCCGATGTAGAGGACCTTGGTGCCCTTCTTCGCCTTGACATTGGCGCTCTCGGAGGTCGGGCGCTGGTACACCCGCACGCTCTTCTTCAAGGTGACCTCTTTCGCGGAGCCGGGATATTCGTCCTGCAGCAGGGCGGAGGTCTTGATATAGCACTTGACGCCCTTGTAGGTCACCAGCGCCGCCTTGTTGGCGGTGTACCAGTTGCCGTTCAGCGTGTCCTTCACCACCACAGCGGTGTATTTCGGGATCGTGCCGATGTAGTCCGTCATCTCCGGGTCCCGGTAGGCCTTAACCCCTTTGACGACCATGTCCCCGTGGGCAACGTCGTGGTCATAGCTGGCCAGCGCCGCCATGGGCAGCAGGCTCATGACGAGCGCTGCCAGAAGCGCAAAAGCAACCGCACGTTTCATATTCAAACGTCCCTCCCGCTTTCGTAAGCCATGCGCGTCCCCGCCCCGTTGGACGGTCGCGCTTTTTTACTGTCAGGAGTATAACATGCGTGTCACATTGAAGTCAATATTTCTTCGTCATTTAACAATTAGCACTTTCCCATTGTTTAACAGACGCAGCGCAGGAACAGCGCCCCCGCCGCCTCCGCGGGATACTCGCCCAGCTTTTTCAGCAGCTCCGGCGGGAAGTCCTGCCCCGAGGCCAGCCATCCGTACAGGAAGGCCAGCAGCTCCCGGCGGCCCCGGGCGGCGACGGCCTGCAGGCCCGCCTCGTCGAACTTCTCCGAAAATGTCCGCCCCTCGCAGAAGCCCCGGCATCGGGCGATCATCGCCCCTGCGTCGTAGATGGCGTCCACCCGGAAGCCCATCGCCCCGGCGCACAGCTCCAGCCCCCGCAGCCACAGGTCCTTCCAGCTCAGCGTCTGTCCGTCGGTCTCCGCCTCCAGGGCCGCTACCAGCGGCGCGTTCACCGGCTGCCCGGCGTGGATCACGCCCCGGCGGACGATCTCGCCGTCAAAGCGGACCACCTGGCGGGCGAAGCGCCGCGCCGCCTCCGCCACCGACAGCGCGTCCACCTGGCGGAAGCTGTACAGGAAGCCGTCCAGCCGCCCCCAGCGCTTCATGGTGTCCTGGTAGCCCATCGTGCGGCTTCGGCGCAGCAGGTCCGGGTTGAAGTCCAGGAAGCCGCCCAGGTTGTGCCGGGGCCGGACGGTGGTCAGCCAGGGCATGCGGGCGTACTCCGGGTGGGTGAACTCCGGGTGCAGCTCCACGGCCACGATCTCATCCATGCCGTCGGCCAGGGCCAGGTCGATGGGCAGGTTGTCGTAGTAGCCGCCGTCGATGTACCGCTGCCCGTCGATGTGCCGGGTAGGGAATATGGGATAGCAGGAGGCCGACGCGATCACCCAGTCCCCCAGGCTGCCGGGGGCCATCTGCTCCAGCAGCATCGGCGCGCCCTGCATCTGGGGCACGCGGAACGTCATCACGCCCAGGCGCAGGCCCCGGGCCCGGACCTTCGCCTCGTCCACGCGCTCGCGCACCAGCGCCACCAGCGGGGAGATGTCCATGCGCAGGTGCTTCGCGTTCTCCACCAGGAAGGGCAGCACGTCCCGCTTGCGGGAGACCATGTGGTCGATGGCGAAGTCGTCCTCGTCCTCCACGGACAGGATCTGCCCCACCGTGATGCTCGACCACAGCGCCACCGCGCCGTCCAGGTCGCCCTGGGCGAACAGCGCCGCGTTCAGTGCGCCGATGGAGGTGCCGTACACGCCGTCAAAGCGCACGCCCAGCTCCTCCAGCGCCTGCCACGCGCCGATCTCATAGGCCCCTCGGGAGCCGCCGCCGTTCAATACCAGTGCCCGCTTCACGGAATCACCGCCTTTCAATGCTTCTGCGTTTTTCCTAATCATTATACCATGATTGTCGCCGTGCTGCGCAACTCGCTCCGCTCCCTTGCCCGGCGACCCGGAAAACCTGCGGTTTTCCTAATCATTATAACACGATTGTCGCCGTGCTGCGCAACTCGCTCCGCTCCCTTGCCCGGCGACCCGGAAAACCTGCGGTTTTCCTAATCATTATATCACGCCGTGCAATACCCCGCTGCGCCCCTTCCCTTCCCCAAAACTTCACTTGCATATTTTCCCGCCAACAGCTATAATGAATCCGCACAGCGAGGGAGAAAGCCCCGTTCAAGGCTTCAAGAGAGCGCGCCCGCGGCTGGAAGGCGCGCAGCCCCAGACGGAAGGGCTCCGGCCTCCCGAGTGCGCGGGGGAACCCGTATCCACCCGGATATGAAACCCCGCCGGGCGCTCCCGTTACAGGGCGCATGAGACGGCGCGCACCGCGCCAAGCAAGGTGGTACCGCGAAGCATCAGCCTCGCCCCTGCGACAGGGGGAGGCTGTATTTTATGCCGAAAAATCAGGGGAGGAAATCACACATGAAGGTCAAGAATCTCGTTTCCAAGCGCTTTAAGGAGACCCCGGCGGATTGCCAGATCGCGTCCCAGGCGCTGATGATGCGCGGCGGCTACATCAAGCCCGTGGGCAACGGCATCTTCACGCTGTTCCCCATCACCAAGCGCATCACCTCGAAGATCGAGAACATCATTCGCCAGGAGATGAACCGCATCGACGGCCAGGAGGTGCTGTTCCCGGTGGCCATGCCCGCGGACATCTGGCGCAAGTCCGGCCGCTTCGACGCCATCGGCTCCGAGCTGCTGCGGTTCAAGGACCGCTCCGGCGCGGACATGGTGCTGGGCATGACCCACGAGGAGGCCTCCGTCCAGTTCATGACCGACGTGGCGGACTCCTACACCCAGTATCCCTTCATGATCTACCAGATCCAGACCAAGTTCCGCGACGAGCCCCGCTGCCGCGGCGGCCTGATCCGCGTGCGCGAATTCACCATGAAGGACGCTTACTCCTTCCACACCTCCCAGGAGGACCTGGAGAAGTACTACATGCGCTGCTATGACGCCTACAACCGCATCTACGCCCGCTGCGGCGTGCCCGAGGTTGTGGCGGTGGCCTCCGACAGCGGCATGATGGGCGGCAAGGTCAGCCACGAGTACATGCTGCTCACCGACGTGGGCGAGGACACCATCGTGCTGTGCAAGGACTGCGACTACCGCGCCAACATGGAGGCGGCCCCCTGCCTGCTGACCAACGAGCCCGGCGAGAAGGCCGAGCTTCAGAAGGTGGACACCCCGAACTGCAAGACCATCGAGGAGCTGTGCGCGCTGCTCAAGATCAAGCCCCAGCAGACCTGCAAGGCGGTCATGTACCAGCGCAACGCCGATGACAGCTATGTGATCGTGTTCATCCGCGGCGACCTGGACGTGAACGAGACCAAGCTGCGCAACTTCCTCAAGGCCGAGGTGCATCCCGCCGTGGTCACCGAGGACAGCGGCATCCACGCCGGCTTCACCGGCCCCATCGGCCTGCCCGAAGGCGTGACCGTGGTGTATGACAACAGCCTCAAGGGCATCGAGTGGTTCGCCACCGGCGCCTGCGAGGAGGACAAGCACTACGTCGGCTTCAACATCGCCCGCGACATCGGCGAGGTGGAGTACGTGGACGTGGCCAAGGCCTTCGCCGGCGGCATCTGCCCGGCGTGCGGCAAGCCCCACATCTACATCTCCCGCGGCATCGAGGTGGGCAACATCTTCCAGCTGGGCACCAAGTACACCGAGAGCATGGGCATGACCTATGTGGACCAGGACGGCAGCCTGAAGAACCCCATCATGGGCTGCTACGGCATCGGCGTGGGACGCCTGGCCGCCTCCGTGTGCGAGGCGCACCGGGACGACTACGGCCCCATCTGGCCCATCAGCATCGCCCCTTGGCACGTGCAGATCTGCTCCCTGCGGGCCGACCAGCCCGAGGTGGCCGAGGCCAGCCAGAAGCTCTACGACGCGCTGACCGAGAAGGGCGTCGAGGTGCTGTGGGACGACCGCAGCGTCTCCGCCGGCGTCATGTTCTCCGACGCGGACCTGTTCGGCGTGCCGCTGCGCATCGTCGTCAGCCCCAAGGGACTCAAGAACGGCACCATCGAGATCGCAACCCGCGACAAGTCCATGAAGGAGATCGTGCCCGCCGACCAGGCCGTCGACTTCGCCTACAACTGGGTCGTAGACGCGCTGGCGAAGCTGGAGTGCAAGCTGTAAAACCAAAGCTACATGGCGATTCGGCCACCGGAAAACCGGTGGCCGAATTTTATTCCTCGCGCGTTCCTCTCTACCACGCCAGCCGCGCGCTCTCGGGGAAGATGCTCCAGAAGTAAGGCGCTTCCGCCTCCGGGGGAACGAACACCCGGCCGTCCTCGGTCATCAGCGCCACCGCGCCGTTCTTGGGCATGGCGAAGCGCAGGGCGGTGAACCGCTCGTAGCCGCCCTCGTCGGACACGGGCACGTCGGCGTCCCGAAGGAACACCACCAGCACCGCCCCCAGGGGCACGTCGGCGTAGTCCGCCGGGTCCGCGGGCTCCAAGGCGCACAGCAGCTTCTTCAGCGCGTAGGGATGCACGGTGTCTTCCTCTATCGACTCCAGCTCCACCGCGCCGGTACTGGTCGTGATGAACAGGTCTGCCTCCGCGATCACCCAGTTTCGCCCGTCCTCCGGCACGGTCGGCGAAACGCCCTGGCGCAAGTACTTTTTCTCGACATAGACCTCCCTGCCGGCAAAGGACACCCGGGCAAAGCCGTTCCCCGCGTTGCCCAGGTAGACCACCTGCATCCCCGCCACCGCGCGCACGCTTCGGGAGGGGACGGAGGGAAACTCATACATCTTGATCTGCAGGCCGTAGATCAGCATGCCTTCCTCGTCCGTCAGCACCACCCGCTGCCCGGGGGCGAACGGCCCCTGCCCCAGCAGGGTCGTCACGCCGTTCTCGTTCGCCTCCAGCCCGACCCGGGCGCTGTCGTCCGCCTGGGCCCAGGGCCAGATGTTGGACTGTGCCGGCTCCGGGGCGCTGGTCTCTGGCGGCTGAGTTTCCTGGAGAACTGCCTCCTCCGGCTCGGGCGTTGTCTCCCCAGGCGACGGCGTTTGCGCCTCCTCCGGCTCGGGCGTCGCCTCTGCGGGCGGCGTCTGTGCCTCCTCCGCTTCGGGCGTCGTTTCTGCGGACGGCGTCGACTCCCCGGGAACCTGTATAAACGCTTCCTCCGATTCGCCCGGGCCGATTCCCGTGCCCGTGCCATCGGGGTTGACCGCCAGCACCACCCGGTCCTGCCGGGGATGGCGCAGCGTCAGCAGCGCCGCCCCCAGGGCGAGGGCCAGCACCGCGCACGCGGCGGCGGCCAGCGCCACCCGGGCCGCCCGACGCCTGCGCCGCTCGTGGCGGCGGATGCGCTCGGCTCCCGCCAGTATGGCGTCGGTGAACTCCGGCGTCGCCTCCGGAAGGGCCGGCGCCTTCCCATGCCAGCGCTCATTCATGGCTGCCGCCTCCCCTCGTCCAGTCCCAGCCCACTTCGCCCACCAGTTCCTTCCGCAGCTTTTCCCGCGCCTGGCGGACGCGGGCCTTCACCTGCTCCGGCGTCGCGCCGACGATGGCGCCGATCTCCTTCTGGGAGTAACCCTCGAAGTAGTACAGCAGCACCGGCAGGCGCAGCCGGTCCGGCAGCCGGTGGATCGCCTCCAGCACCGTCGAATCCGGCGGGGGCTCAACCTCGCGCCGCCGCTCCAGCCCAATCCTCTCAAGCAGCCGCCGGCCCCGCAGCTGCCGCCGCTGGAGGTCCCGGCACTGGTTCACCAGTATGCGCATGAACCACACCTCGAACAGCCCCTCGTCCCGCAGGCTGCCCCGGCGCAGCCATCCCTTCAGCATGGCCTCCTGCATGGCGTCGGCGGCGTCCTGCTCGTTCCAGAGAATCGCCAGCGCGGCGTGATACAGCTTCGAACGCATGCCCAGCGCCGCCTCCAGAAACCGATCCTCGCTCACCGCCATCCCCTCCAGCCCATTGGTCGCTCACCTGATAGACGCTTCGCGGCCCCCGGCGGTGCTTCTTCTTCCAAATTTTACATTCCCGCGCATGGACGCGCCGCCCTCGGGGAACACTTTCCGTACAAACCAACCGAAGGAGAGCCTCCATGTTCACCCTGTTCTTTCGCGGCGCGCTGCTGTATGTCGCCATGATCGCCACCATGCGGGGGCTGGGCAAGCGCCAGCTGGGCGAGTTCGAGCCCTACGAGCTGGCCATGACCATCCTGCTGGCGGACCTGATCTCCTCCCCGATGGAGAGCGTCTCCACGCCGCTGCTCCACGGCCTGCTGCCAGTGGCGGCGATGTTCGTCGTCCACGGGGCCATCACGCTGGGCTGCCTGCGCTGGGACGGCTTCCGGGCGCTGGTGTCCGGCAAGCCCGCCCTGGTGATCAACCGGGGCGTCATCGACCGGAAGGAGCTGGACCGGCTGTGCCTGAGCTTGTCCGACCTGCTGGAGGGCCTGCGGGGCGCGGGCTTCCTGGACCCCGCCGAGGTGGGTACCGCCATCGTGGAGGCCAACGGCGCCATCTCCGCCTTTCCCGCCGGGGAGGGACGCCCGCCCAAGGCGTCGGAGCTGGACCTGACCCCGGGCTACGAGGGCCTGCCGCTGACGCTGATCGCCGACGGCCGCGTCCAGCCCCACAACCTGCGCATGTCCGGCATGGACGCACCCTGGCTGGAGGGGCAGCTGTCCGCCCGGAGCCTGGCGCTTCGGGACGTGTTCCTGGCGACGCTGGACACCCAGGGGCGGCTGACGCTGCAATTGATGGGCGGCGGCCTGCTGCGCTTCCCCGCCCTGGCCCCGGAGGCCGTGGCCTGGTGACGCCCGTGAAAAGGAGGAACGCGCCGTGAAGCGCACGCTGATCCTGACCCTCTCGGTGCTGGCCGCCGCGCTGATCGCCTGCACCGCTTCCTATTTCACCCTGAACGCCACCGTGGACCGCGCCGGCCAGCTGCAGAGCCTGGCGGTGCTGGACGTCCAGGAGGGACGGCCCCTGCGGGCCGCCGAGCGCATGGTGGCGCTGGCGGAATACTGGCGCGACCGGGCCCCGCTGCTGGAGACCCTCGCCAGCCACGACGCGCTGCACGAGGTAAGCACCGCCATCGCCGAGGCCCGGATCTGCCTGGAGTGCGACGACCACGACGACTTCCTGCGCACCATGTCGCTGGTCGGCGCGGGGCTGGAGCACCTCCGGGACGAGGCCTCCATCCGCTGGTCGAATTTGTATTAAATCGGCTGTGACCGATTGACATTTCGTCCGCCCTCTGATATGATATAATTATCAATTTATGTGGAGGAAACCGCAATGACGCATATCAAGACCATCGAAACCCGCAACCTGTGCGACAGCGCCAAGAATGGCGGCTGCGGCGAATGCCAGACCTCCTGCCAGTCCGCGTGCAAGACCAGCTGCGGCATCGCGAACCAGCAGTGCGAAAAGAAGGCCGACAAGTAATTCGGAAAACTCATTCAAACCTGAATGCCGCCTGAACAGGCGGCATTCAGGATGTTGGCAGAGTCAACAGACTGGAGGCCGATGAGAAAGCCTGCAAGGCAAGGAGGCAAGCCAGCAAAAAAGGGAGCTTACCCAGTCGTAAGTGACCGCATTTTGCTGGCGCAGCCAACACAGCAAGCAAAAATCTCCGCTGATTCTTCTTTATCAACAGAGATTTTTGCGTTTGCGGGCTTTATCAGCGGTCCGAATGCCGCCTGAACAGGCGGCATTCGTGGCATACAGGAGAAATTTGCTCATGATACATCAGTACAAGCTGGGCGGCTACAACATCGTGCTGGACGTGTGCTCCGGCTCCGTCCACGTGGTGGACGACGCCGCCTACGACATCATCGCCCTGTTCGAGTCCCACAGCCGGGAAGAAGTGCTGGCCCGGGCATCGGCCCTGCACCCCGACATTCCCGCCGGGGAACTCTCGGAGTGCTACGACCAGGTGGCCGCCCTCCGGGACGCGGGCAAGCTGTTCGCCCCGGACACCTTCGCGCCGATGGCGGGCGAGCTGAAGGCCCGCACCTCCGGCGTGGTCAAGGCGCTGTGCCTGCACGTGGCCCACACCTGCAACCTGAACTGTGCCTACTGCTTCGCCAGCCAGGGCAAGTACCACGGCGAGCGCGCCGTGATGAGCTACGAGGTGGGCAAGCGGGCACTGGACTTCCTGATCGAAAACTCCGGCACCCGGCGCAACCTGGAGGTGGACTTCTTCGGCGGCGAGCCGCTGATGAACTTCGACGTGGTCAAGCGCCTGGTGGCCTACGCCCGCTCCATCGAAAAGGAGAAGGGCAAGAACTTCCGCTTCACGCTGACCACCAACGGCATGCTGGTGGACGATGACGTAATCGATTTCGCCAACCGGGAATGCGCCAACGTGGTGCTCAGCCTGGACGGCCGGAAGGAGATCCACGACGCCTGCCGGGTGGACTACGCCGGCAACGGCAGCTGGGAGCGCATCGTGCCGAAATTCCAGAAGTTCGTCCAGGCCCGCGGCGGCAAAAACTACTACATGCGCGGCACCTTCACCCACGCCAACCCGGACTTTTTGAAGGACATCGAGGTCATGCTGGACCTGGGCTTCAACGAGCTGTCCATGGAGCCGGTGGTCTGCGCCGAGGGCGACCCCGCCGCCCTGACGCAGGAGGACCTGCCCATCGTGCTGGATCAGTACGAAAAGCTGGCCGAGCTGATGATCCGGCGGCGCAAGGAGGGGCGTCCCTTCACCTTCTACCACTACATGATCGACCTCACCGGCGG
Source organism: uncultured Eubacteriales bacterium (assembly GCA_902801165.1). Lineage (GTDB taxonomy): Bacteria > Bacillota > Clostridia > Christensenellales > Aristaeellaceae > UBA2862. Next base: position 35,062 of record CADCHI010000009.1, read on the forward strand.
CCCCTGCGTGTACAAGCGCATCTCCGGCTGCGGCAGCGGCACCGAGTACATGGCCGTCACCCCCTGGGGCGACCTGTACCCCTGCCACCAGTTCGTCGGCGAGGAGGGCTTCAGGCTGGGCGACATCTGGCAGGGCGTCATCAATGCCGAAAAGCAGGCGGAGTTCGCCGCCTGCAACGTCTACGCCCGCCCCGAGTGCCGGGACTGCTGGGCCCGCCTCTATTGCTCCGGCGGCTGCGCGGCCAACGCCTTCCACGCCACCGGCAGCGTCACCGGCGTGTACAAGTACGGCTGCGAGCTGTTCAAGAAGCGCATGGAGTGCGCCATCATGGCGGAGATCGACCGGCAGATGGACGACGAGCCGGGTGCGGACCGATGATCTCCACCCCCATCTGCGATTTCGTCCGGCGCTACGCCGAGGGCCGGCCCGCGCGGCTGCACATGCCCGGGCACAAGGGCCGTGGGCCGCTGGGCTTTGAACGCCTGGACATCACCGAGATCGACGGCGCGGACAACCTGTACGCCCCCGAGGGCATCATCGCCGAGAGCGAGGCCAACGCCTCCCGGCTGTTCGGTGCGCGCACCTTCTATTCCGCCGAGGGCAGCTCCCTGGCGATCCGCGCGATGCTGGCCCTGGCCCTCCCGCCGCGTTCCTCCGGGGAGCGCCCCGTGGTGCTGGCCGGGCGCAACGCCCACCGGGCCTTCCTCAGCGCCGCGGCGCTGCTGGACTTCGACGTGGAATGGCTGCACCCCGCCCCCGGGGACGCCTACCACAGCTGCACCGTCGCCCCCGAACAGGTGGACGCCGCCCTGGCGCGGCTGGGCGGGCGCTGCGCAACAGTCTACCTCACCAGCCCGGACTACCTGGGGCACCTTGCGGACATCGCCGCCATCGCCGCTGCCTGCCGCCGCCACGGCGTGCCGCTGCTGGTGGACAACGCCCACGGCGCGTACCTGCGGTTTCTGTCCCCCTCCCTGCACCCGATGGACCTTGGCGCGGACATGTGCTGCGATTCCGCCCACAAGACCCTCCCCGCCGTGACCGGCGCGGCCTACCTGCACCTGCGCCGCGGCCTGCCGGTGGAGGACCGCCGGGTCAAGGAGATGCTGGCGCTGTTCGGCTCCTCGAGCCCCTCTTATTTAATCCTGCAATCGCTGGATGCCTGCAACCCCTGCCTGGAGGATCTGCCCGGCCTGCTCGCGGACTTCCTGCCGAAGCTGGAGGCCCTGAAGCGGCGGCTGGCCGGCCTCGGCTGGATCCTGGTGGGCGACGAACCGATGAAGCTGACCCTCGCGGCCCGGGCCTCGGGCCTGACCGGGGACGACATCGCCCGGCGCCTGATGGACGCCGGCGTCTACTGCGAGTTCCACGACCCGGACTTCGTCACCCTGATGGCCACCCCCTGGAACGACGACGCGGACCTGCGGCGGCTGGAGGCGGTCCTGGCCGACCTCGCCCGACCGAAGTCTGTGGGCGAAAACATCGACGGCGCTGTCCGCCCTTCCCTTCCCCGGGAGGCGGCCCCCGCCTATCGCGCCCCGAGGACGGCGATGACCGTGCGGGAGGCCGCTTTCGCCCCCCGGGAGACCCTTCCCGCCAGGGAATGCGCGGGGCGCGTGCTGGCCGCGCCGGCCCTCAGCTGCCCGCCCTGCGTGCCCATCGCCGTCTGCGGCGAGGTCATCGACGAATCGGTCCTCCAGCGCCTGCGCTACTACGGCATCGAGACCTGCGACGTGGTGAAGTAAACCTTCACCGCGTCTTTTTTGCCCGTCCATTATTTCAATCGTTTTCGCTCCCCATCCCATTCCACGTTAAAAATTCGTGTCATTTGCCAATTTCGGCTCCAAAAAGGCCCTTTTCTTTCCAATAAACCCCAAAAACCGCAAAAAAAGGCTTGCATAATATTGTCAGATGTGTTATATTGAATAAGGTTTTCGTGGCTCCTAAATCGTTTTACGACACCGAAGCCCGCCTCAGAGTTAAGATTCTGTTTTCATGATTGCCGACGCGACGTTGAACTCCGACGTTCCGGAAGGCGCTCATCATTCCCAATCATGAACAAATCCAGCCGGGCGGCGCGGCCGTCGACGGAGCCGCCGCGCCGAGAGCGCATCCGCAGAAGAAGGGAAGATGGAATTGTGAAGGAATTGCTGAGGAACACCTGGAAGCACCGGGCCCACGTGGTCATGGCCCTGCCCGCCTTCCTGATACTGCTTTTCATCATGTATGTTCCCATGGCCGGTCTCGTGATGGCCTTCAAGGCCTTCGACTACTCCAAGGGCATCTTCGGCAGCCCCTGGAACGGCATCGAGAACTTCAAGTTCCTGCTGGCCTCGAAGAGCACCTTCTTCAACATGACCAGGAACACCGTGCTGTACTACCTGCTGTTCACCAGCGTGGGCACGCTGCTGAACGTATCGCTGGCCATCGCCATCGACCAGATGTTCCTCAAGCGCCTGGCCAAGACCATGCAGACGCTGATGATCATCCCGGTGTTCATCTCCTACGCGGCGGTGCAGTTCATCGTGTACGCCTTCATCAGCTCCGACACAGGCCTGATCAACAACGCGCTGGGCGTGAACATCCGCTTCTACTCCACCGCGAAGCTCTGGCCCTGGATCCTGCTGATCACCAAGATCTGGAAGGACACGGGCTACGGCTCGGTGCTGTACATGTCCGTTCTCTCCGGCATCGACGTCTCCCTGTATGAGGCGGCCGACATCGACGGCGCGAACAAGTGGCAGAAGATCATGCACATCACGGTGCCCGCCCTGATTCCGATGATCACCGTCATGCTGCTGCTGTCCGTGGGCAACGTGATGCGTTCCGACACCGGTCTGTTCTACCAGGTCACCCGCAACAGCGGCATCCTGTACAACACCACCCAGGTCATCGACTCCTACGTTCTGAACCAGATCTTCAAGAACTCCAACTTCGGCTTCACCGCGGCGACCTCCTTCTTCCAGTCCGTCGTCGGCCTGCTGTTGATGCTGTTCGCGAACTTCACCGTTCGCAAGATCGCGCCCGAAAACGCGCTGTTCTGATCGACGATCTGATAGAGGAGTGAATGACATGGCTAAGAAGGCAAATTACAAGGTCGACAGCTTCGGCCTGGGCCAGGGCATACTGACGTTTGTCCTCATACTGCTCACGATATTCTTCGCCGCGCCGGTCCTGTTGGTGTTCATCGCGGCGTTCACCGACGAGGTCTACATCACCCAGCACGGCTTCTCCTTCCTGCCCCAGGCGTGGAGCATGAACGGCTTCAACTCCGTGCTGCGCTACGGCACGCAGCTGGTGCGCTCCTACGGCGTGACCATCTTCGTCACGGTGGCGGGCACCGCGCTGGGCCTGCTGGTGATGAGCATGTACGCCTACGCCATCAGCCGCAGGGGCTTCAAGCTGTCCCGCTTCCTGTCCATCTTCCTGCTGATCCCGATGCTGTTCAACGGCGGCCAGCTGTCCGGCTACATCGTGTTCACCAGCTACTACCACCTGAAGGACAGCCTGCTGCTGCTGATCCTGCCCCTGTGCGTGACGACGATGAACGTCATCATCCTGCGCACCTACATCGCCAACTCCATCCCCTATGAGCTGATGGAGGCCGCCACCATCGACGGCGCCGGCGACTACCGCACCTTCTTCCAGATCACGCTGCCCCTGATGAAGCCCGCCCTGGCGGCCGTCGGCTTCATGATGGCCACCGCCTACTGGAACGACTGGCAGAACGCCCTGCTCTACATCGTCACCGACAGCAAGAAGCCCCTGCAGCTGCTGCTGATCAACATCCAGAAGAGCATCGAGTTCCTGCTGAACAACTCCAACGTGCCCGCCAGCGCCCGCGCGGCCATGGGCGGCACCATCCCCCAGTACTCCGCCACGATGGCGACCGTGGTCGTGGTCATCGCCCCGATCATGGTGGTGTACCCCTTCTTCCAGAAGTACTTCGTCAAGGGCCTGACCGTGGGCTCCGTGAAGGGCTAAAGGTTTTAAATGTCCCGGGCATTGGGACATTTGAAATAAAAAAACCGGAGACGCCGAAAACCCGGCGCTTCCAACGATCAACAAGGAGGATAACCATGAAGAAGCTCGTATCTGTGGTTCTGGCCCTGTGCCTGCTCCTGTCCGTGGCCGTCGTGGCCCAGGCGGAAAGCAAGACTGTCATCAATCTGACCCGCTGCACCTTCAACCTGGCCACCCCTGATTCCGATCAGGTGAAGAAGGTTGAGGACGCCATCAACGCCTATATCGCTGACAAGATCGACGTCGAGATCCACCTGACCGATATCGGCTCCGGCGAGTACACCGACAAGGTGAACCTGGCCCTGGCCAACAACGAGATCAACCTGCTGTGGACCGCTTCCTGGGAAGCCGTCATCGGCACCAACGATCTGGTTCCGAAGAACGCCGTGTATGACATCACCGACCTGCTGCCCGGCACCGCCCTGTACGGTTCCATGGACGAGGGCCAGTGGGAAGCCACCAAGTACAACGGCCGCAACTACTTCATCCCCGTGTACAAGGACAACGTGGAAGGCTACGACTTCATGTTCCGCAAGGATCTGGTCGACAAGTACGGCTGGGACATCACTTCCGTCGAGAAGCTGGCCGACCTGGAGCCGATGCTGGCTGATGCCAAGGCTGAGGGCCTGAAGTATCCCTTCCTGACCCAGAAGACCGCCATGTTCTATCGCTGGTACATCGATCGCTTCGACTTCTTCACCGCCGATGCGAACACCAACTTCTTCGCCGTGGACCGCGAGACCAACGAGGTCGTCGACACCATCCTCACTCCCGAGTACGCCGAGTTCTGCAAGCTGATGGGCGACTGGGCCGAGAAGGGCTACGTCTCCGAGGACGAGGCCACCAAGGTGACCACCGACACCACCACCCAGACCCAGGATTGGGCCATCTCCTGGTGGACCGACCTGCCCAACAACGTCGAGGCCAACAGCCGCTACGGCCAGGAGGTCGTCATGCAGCCCGCCACCGACCGCTATGCGCACAGCACCTCCGCTCTGGGCAGCTGCTACTGCATCACCGCCAACAGCACCGAGGAAGAAGCCAAGGCCGCGATCGACTTCATGGGCCTGCTCTACACCGACAGCACTCTGGCTGACATCTACACCTTCGGCATCGAGGGCGAGGACTTCGAGTACAGCCAGGCTGACGGACAGACCATCCAGCACGTGACCCAGCACTCCGACAAGTACAACCACTCCATGTGGGAGTCCGCTTCCGCCACCATCGTCACTCCTCTGGACGTGGAGCCCGACGACAAGGCCGAGAGCTACATCGCCTTCAACGGCGGCGCCAACACCTCCGTGGCGGCTGGCTTCCGCTTCGACAAGACCCCCGTCGAGGCCGCTTACTCCGCTTGCTCCAGCCTGTTCGAGCAGTATGGCTTCGCGCTGGAGAACGGCGCTGTTCCGGCTGACGCCGTCGAGGATTACATCGCCCAGTATCAGGACGAGCTGGATGCCGCTGGCTACCAGGATGTCCTGGCTGAGTTCCAGGCCCAGTACGACGCTTGGAAGGCCGAATAATCCAACCGGTCTCTGACCCAAACTTGGGCCGCCCCGCAAAACGCGGGGCGGCCCTTTTGTATAGGCAACAGGCAACAGGCAAAATGTGGCTGCCGCGCTTTATCGCGGGATTGGTTGGAAACGCGGAAGCGGCACTCTGACTAATGCCTGTTGCCTGATGCCTGTTGCCTCTCTTCCCCCACAGGGGGAAACATCAGCTGTCCTTCCAAATCACCCAGTCCAGCGCCTCCCGCATCCATCCGGCACGCGCCAGGGCGTCGGCAAAGCCCTCCGCGCCTTCGCGGATCGTCAGGCGCTCCTTGCCGTAGAACACGAAGCCCTGCCGGTAGTCCCGGGCCAGGGCGGAAAGGGCCGCCGGCGCGCACGCAGGTTCGAACACCCGCAGCCGCCTGCCCCCCTGCTCCAGCGCCGCGACGGGCCTGCCCTCCACCAGACACACCGCGCATCCAGGCACGCACAGGAAGCTCCGCCCCTCGATGTGGGGCAGCACGCGGCCCCAGGCCTGGGCCGGATCGACGGCATGCAGCCACAGGGGCTCGCCCTCGAGGGCGTTCAGGCCCGCCGTCACCGCACCGTAGTCCTCCTCGCGAATAAACTGTATGCCGGAGATCCCCGCGACAAAGTAGCCCCGGCGGGCCCTGCCGGTGTACTCCCACACCCGCAGCGTCTCCAGCGCCCGGAACCAGGGCACCCGCAGGGCGCTCTCCCGACAGATCAGCCGCCGCTCAGCAAAGTCCATGGCCAGCAGCTCCTCGTCGGCGCGATCCCGCAGGGGCCGCACCAGCTCCCACCGCCCGGCCTGCATGGCCGATGCCCGGGCCTGGGCCACCCGCCTGGGCGCGGGCCGCTTGCCCTCCTCCAGGGCCGCCAGGATGCGCAGGGGCACGAAGCTGTCCGCCCGCACGAGGCCCTTCCCGGCCAGCTCCAGCAGGATCTCCACCACGGGCCTGCGCCGGGCCAAGCCGGAGAGCGCCGCCGCGAAGCAGGCGCCCCGGCGCTCCAGCGCCCGGAGCACCGCCCGGGCCTCCTCGTCCCCGAACGCTTCCAACGCGGCCTCCGTCAGCGGCGGGGCCTCCCAGTCGATATCCTCCGCCCGGTGGAAGCTCAGGCTGCCGTCCTCAAGCCGCCAGAAGGACTCCCCCTGGGCGATCAACGCGTCCAGCATGGCGGGCCGGTAGCCGCTGACCCGGGCGGGCAGCAGCTGCTCCTCCCACTGCTTCAATGGGAAGGGGCGGTCCAGCAGCAGCGCTATCGCCTCGCGAAGCTGGTCCGCGGGCCGTCCCGGCCGGCGCAGCCCCCGCGCCAGCAGCGCCGCGTAGCGCTCCGGCGGCAGTGTCGCCACGGCGCGCCGCCGGCTGAGCACCGTCTGGCGCTGGGCCCGGGCGTACAGCTCGGCGTGATAGTACAGCCCGTCCTCCTCCACCGCCGCGCCATGCTCGCAAAGTCGCGCCAGCAGCGCCGTGCAGTCCTCCTCCGGCCAGCCATAGCGCTCCCGGAGGCTCTCGCCGTCCTGGGGTCCCCGGTGCCGCAGGCATCGTCGCGCGATGGCAAACCGGGCGTCCGCGTCCCCCTCCGAGGCGCGGCGATAGTCCTCCGCCTGCTCGGCGGCGATCCACAGGCCGGGCTCAATGTACAGGCAGCGCCCCGCGCGGTGCAGGGATTCCAGCCAGTCGATGGGCGCGTCCACCTCTCCGGCGGCGATATCGCCCTCGGTCATCAGCAGGCTGTGCAACTGTTCAGCATCCTCCGGCGCACGGCGGCGCATATTCTCCGCCCGGAGCAGCTCCCGGTTCGGCGCGATGCCCGCCCCGGCCTTCAGCGCCTGCTCCAGCGCGTCCTCTGCGGCGCGGTTGGCCGCCTTGGGGATCGGCGCGTAGTCGTACATCAGCTCCGCCTCGGCAGCCCGGCGCATGGGCAGCGCCATGGGCGACGGACTGTCCACGTGCAGCTCCCGCACGGCGATCTGCCCCGCCCGCACGCGCTCCAGCACCTCCGTCAGCGCCTCCAGGTCCAGCCGGTCCTCCAGGCACTCCCGCAGCGTCTCCCGCATCAGCGGGTGCTTCGGGTCGTTCACCGCCATGCCCAGGGCCTCCGCGCCGCGGATGCGCTGCACCCACAGCGCCTGCCGCCTGCCGGAGCGGGCCCCCATCATCAGGGCGCGGCCCGCGTTGTAGCGGAAGGCCATGCCGAACAGCGGCGTGGCGGGCAGCATGGCCGTCAGCAGCGCCTCTGCCCGGGCCGGGTCGAGTCCCTGGAGCAGTCCCTCGGGAAAGGGCTTTGTCCCGACGGCGTACAGCATCAGGCCGTTGTCGTCGTCCCAGGCCTTCACGTCAATTTGCATCGTCTCGGAGGCCGCCTGCTGCATCAGCAGCGCCAGCGCGTCGTTCACCCGCCGGCCGAATATGGAGTGCACCATCAGCTGCCGGTCCCCCGCCTCGTCCTGGAAGTGCTCCAGCAGGATGGTCCGGTCGTCGGGCAGGCAGCCCGTGGCCGCCAGCTGCTCCCGCAGGTGCCGGGCGGCGTTGCGGGCGGCGCTCTCGTCCATGCGCAGGTCCATCAGGGCCGTCTCCGCGTCCCGCGCGCGCTGGAGCGCCCGGAGCTTCTCACCAAAGCGCAGGCTGACGCCGTAGTCTCTTCCCGCGCCGTCGCCCCGCCAGAAGGGAGGCTGGGCCCCCGCGCCGCCGGTGGCCGACACCACCACCCGGTCCCGGGTGATCTCATCGATGCGCCAGGCGAAGGCCCCCAGCAGGAAGCGGTCGCCCACCCGGGCCTCGAACACGAACTCCTCGTCCAGCTCGCCCACCCGGGTGCCGTTTTGCAGCACGGCGGGATACAGGCCCCGATCGGGAATGGTGCCGCCGGCGGACAGCGCCAGCAGGCGGGTATAGCGGTCCCCCAGCACCGTCCCGTGGATGCGGTCATACAAGAGCCTCGGCCGCACGGGCCGGTCCTGGGCGTGCTCCCAGTCGCCGGAGAGCATCTCCAGCAGGCCGGTCACGTCCTGCCGGGCGAGGTCCTTCGTGGGCCAGGCCCGTCGGAACAGCGTCACGGCCTCGTCCACGGTGTAGCCGCCGTCCGCCGCCATGGACACCAGGTGCTGGGCCAGCACGTCCAGACAGCCCCGGGGCGGATGGGCGGGCTCGATGGCCCCCGCCAGGGCGGCGTCGGCGGTCAGGCCGCACCACAGCCCGTCGGAGGCGGTCTTGGGGAAGATCTGCATGGCGCTGGTCCGGCCGGGGTTGTGCCCCGCGCGGCCCAGGCGCTGCAGCGCGCCGGACACCGTCAGCGGGCAGCCCACCTGCAGCACCAGGTCCACCTCTCCCACGTCGATGCCCAGCTCCATGGAGGAGGTGGCGCACAGCAGCCGCAGCTGCCCGCTGCGCAGCGCGGCCTCGGCGGCCTGCCGCTTCTCCCGGGAAACGCTGCCGTGGTGGGTCAGGGCAAAGCCCTCCCCCATGATGCCGTTCACCGCGGCGGCCAGGCGCTCCGCTTGGGCGCGGCCCTCCAGGAAGGCGATCACCGTCCGCTTGCCCGCGCAGCAGTCCGCCACCTTCTGGGCCAGCTCGGGCCAGATGGTGCCCTGGGGCAGCGCGCGCAGGTCCGGCAGCACGCCGGTCACGGCGATGTCCGAGCGCTTCTCCATCTCCGGCGCGACGACGCGCACGAATTCCCCCGGCGCGAGGTAGTCCGCCGCCAGCTCCAGGGGCCGGATGGTGGCGGACAGGCCGATGCGCTGGGCGGGCCGCGGGCACAGGGCGTCCAGCCGCGCCAGCGAGAGCATCAGGTGCGCGCCGCGCTTCTCGGAGATCAGCGCGTGCAGCTCGTCGATCACCACCGTCCGCACGGTGGACAGCATCGCCCTACCCCGGGCGGTGGTCAGCAGGATGTACAGCGATTCCGGGGTGGTGATGAAGATGTGGGGCGGCCTGCGCAGCATCCGCTGGCGCTCGGCGCCGGGCGTGTCGCCGGTGCGCACCCCCACCCGCAGCTCCGGCCCGCCGATGCCCTCCAGCGGGCGGGTCAGGTTTTCCCGGATGTCCGAGGCCAGGGACTTTAGCGGGGAGATGTACAGCACCCGGACGCCGTCCTCCAGCGCGCCCCGGGCGGCCTCGGCCTTCATCCTGTCGATGAGCAGCAGAAAGGCGGCCAGCGTCTTGCCAGTGCCCGTCGGCGCGCTGACCAGCACGTGCTCCCCGGCGGCGATGGCCGGCCAGGCCGCCCGCTGGACGGCGGTGGGCTCGCCCAACGTGCTCGAAAACCAACGAACGGTGTCCGCTGAAAACAGCTTACGCATGTCGACCTCCCGGCGCCCTCGCGCCTCATCTCTTTTGGCAAAACATGGGAACCAACGTCCCTCATGCGCCGTCCAATGGGAAAACCCGCCGGGAAGTGGTCCCGGTGGCGCAATGACCCATCTTCCCCAGCCCTGCCGGCATCTTTCCAATTGCCCACTTCTGACCGAACCCCTGATCCGACACCCCATCCGAGACCCATGAAGGAGGAATCCCCATGCGCAAGCTCTCCCTGATCCTGACCCTCGCGCTGCTGCTGTCCCTTGTGCCGCTGTGCCTCGCGGGAGGCGCGTTCTCCGAGCGGGCGGAGCCCCTGCTCGAAGCCTTCGAGCCGCCCGTGAGCCTGGCGGAGTTCTGCGGCTTTGATCCCGCCGTCCTGGCGGACGCGACCATCGAGGCCATGCTGATCGACTGCGAAAGCGGCCCCGAACCGCTGAACGAGGACGGCGAGTGGGTGCGCCAGGCCGCCCTGCACGGCGTCGTCCTCGGCAAGGCCAACGAAGAATCCGTCACCGGCGGCACGGCCTGCTTCAGCTTTCTCGACGCGGAGGGCCAGTGGATCGTCACCCTGGAGTTCTACCATGGCCTGCTGGTGCGCAATGACGGCATGTACGCCATCGAATACCCCGCCGCGCCGGAGGCATGAGCGGCCATCCTTCCGTCAGACCCATTATAGCATGGCTTTACGTGCGATTCAACGCCAACCGTGCCGAAGGTCCGGCGATGGAACCCGCACAAAACACCGGCAGGGACGGCGCATCGCCGTCCCTGCTGGTTTATGCTCACTTGTCTCTTGATTCTTCATAGCGGTCCGCCCCGGCGTCAGCCGAGGATGCGCCGTCCCCAGCTGTACACGCGGTTGTAGAAGCCGGAGGTCAGGTTGCTGACCACCACCCGGTGTCCGCCGGAGGAGGCGTGGATGAAGTAGCCCTCGCCGAGGTAGATGCCCACGTGGTCGCTGAGATCGCTATCGGAGATGGTGTTGAAGAACACCAAATCGCCGCGCCGCAGGGCGGACACGCCCTCGATTTTCTGGTAGCTCTCGTCATAGCCCTGGTTGTAGGCGGAGCGCTTCAGCGACACGCCCACCGCCTTGAAGATGTAGGTGGTCAGGCCGGAGCAGTCGTACTTGTCCGGGCCGGTGGCGCCGTAGACGTAGGGCTTGCCCAGCTGGTTCTGGGCCAGGTAGATCGTGTATTCCAGCTTCTCCGCCGCGGACATGCCGCTGTTGTAGCTGCTGGTGGTGGAAGCCAGCCCGCTGGGCACGGAGTCCAGGTAGGTGCTGCTGCTGTTGCTGCTCCGGCTGCTGGTGGCGTCCGCGGCGGTGGTGCCGGTGGGCAGCCCCTTCGCGCCGGTGGAGTACAGCGCCTTCAACGTGGTGGTATCCGCCTTGCCGCTGTCCGTCAGGCCGTTGGCCGTCTGGAACAGCTTCACCGCCTTGGTGGTGGTGGTGCCGAACTCGCCGTCCAGGCTGGTGGTCTTGGTGAGGTAGCCCAGGGCGTACAGCCTGGCCTGGAGCCGGCTGACGTTGTCGGTCTTGTCGCCGCTGGAGAGCTCCTTGAACAGCATGTCGCTGACCGGGGCGAGCCCGCCGTAGGCGATGCGCTGCACGGTCTGGTCGGCCAGGCCGGTCTGGTCCAGCCCGCAGGCGCTCTGGAAGCGCTTGATGGCGGAGATGGCCGCCGCGTTGTACACGGTGGAGGGCACGCCGTCATAATAGCCGCCGCTGAGCAGCGCCTTCAACAGCGTCTGCAGCTCGGCGCAGTCGCTGTCGATGGCGGGATAGCTGGTCTTGCTCAGCTGCTTGATGGGCACGAAGCCCTGGCTGTCGCCCTGGGCGACGCAGGCCCACTGGGCGCTGTAGGCCTTCACCTGCACCTCTTCGCCCAGCTTGAGCTTCTTGTTCTCCGCGTCGGCGCTGGTGGAGGCATACACCTTGGCGTTGGGATCGATCACCGTCGCGGTGAAATTTGCCTCCTTGTAGTCGCCGGGCACGTCGCTCTCCGGCACCGAATCCTGGACCTTCAGGCCCTTCTCGCTGCAGAAGCCGTACTTGCCGTCCAGCTCGATGTAGGCCCAGCCGTTGCTGGTCTGAAGCAGGTTCACGACCTTGCCCTTCTTAAGCGTGCCCAGCTTCTTGCCCTTGGAGCTGGCGGTCTTGTACACCTTCAGGGAGCTGACCGTGACCGTCGCCTTCCGGGCGTTGCTCAAATCGGGGGTGAAGGTCGTCCCGGGCGTGACCTCGGGGCTCTCGGTCCGGGTCAGGCCGGAGACCGCGCAGTAGCCCTGCTTGCCGTTCAGCTCGACGCAGGCCCACTTGCTGTTCCAGCTGACCACCGTGACCGTCTGGCCCTTCTTCAGCTTGCCGAGCTTCTTGGCGCTCTTGCTCGCCTTCTTGTAGACCGTCAGGGTTTTGGCCTTTACCGTGGCCGTCTGAGGCGCCTGGGTTGGCACGGGCGTGACCGCCGCCTCCGCGGTGGTCTCCTTCAGGGCGGAGGCCTTGCAGTAGCCCGCCTTGCCGTTCAGCTGGATGTAGGCCCAGCCGTTGCTGCTGGTGGCCTTCACAGTCACCTTGGCGTCCTTCTTGAGCGTGCCCAGCACCTTCGCCTTGGTGCTGGCCGCCTTGTACACCTTCACGTTCCCGGTGGCCACCGCCTCATAGGAGCGCACGGTAATGCCCTTGCTCTGGGCCTCCTCCGCGGCCTCGGTGGTCTCCGGGGCGGGCGTGCTCCAGGTGTCGTCCACCTGGGTCAAAAACCCGGTCTTGACGTAACCCACCATGCCCTCGTGCTCCACCATGGCCCAGTCCTCGGACACAGCCAGCACATACAGCCGGGTGCCCGCCGGGGCCATGACGCTCGCGCTGTCGCCCTGAGGCTCCTGGAACACCGGCGCGGCGGCGTTCAGCACCGCCTTCTTCGCCACCTCGTCCACGGTCTTCAGGTCCGAGATGCTGGCGTAACCGGCGTTTCCGTCATAGGAGATTTTCGCGACGGTGCTGGAAAAGCCCGTGACCTGCACCACGGTGTTCTTGGGCAGCGTGCCCAGCTTCTGGGACATGGCCGCGTCCGCGTATACCACCATGGTCTTGGTGACGACGATTGCCGAAAACGCCTCTGCCAGCGCGGACGACGCGCACATCGCCGCCAGCAGCAGCGCCATCGCCGCCGCCATCACCCGCATCACTTTTTTCTTTCGTCCGTTCATCGCTTTCTCCTTAGCGTCCCGGGCGGCGCCGCGCTTTCCGGCCCGCCTTGAATTCTCTCATCAGCAAAAGGGCATACGCATACCCTGCTGTCTATTCAATTCGACACCCCCTGCCCATATCCTGCTAAAATGAAATTCAAAAAAAATAGGTCTGAATTATGTCTGTAATATGTTTGCAATAATAATGAAATAACTCCGGCGCATTTTCCCTTTCAGTTTGACACCTGCGCGACTGTGTGCTATATTGAATGAAGGGCGGCGCTTTGCCGCCGGGAGCGGGCCGCTGAGGGCCGCCAAACCATCCAAACATTACGCGCCGGGCCCGGCCCGGGCGCGATCGGGAGGCCTGCATATGGGATTTTTCAACAACGCCGAGGAAATGGAGCGCAAGGCGAAGCTCAAGACCCTCGAGGACAAGCGGGTGGCCTTCGCCCAGCACCTGGCCCGCATTGGCTTCGCGCCAGAAAAGATGCTCTTCGCCCAGACGGACAACGGCGGCTTCGTGTCGCTGTGCCGCTTTGAGGGGCAGTACTGCCTGATCGTCTCCCCCGGCTTCGGCGCGGACGACGACTTCGTGCTGGAGCGCTATGATACGCTGAACTACCGCGCGGAACAGGTCCACGTGGCCTCCGAGGGCATGGGCGGCATCTTCGGCTTCGGCAAGAAGGCCGAGACCGGCGTGCAGTACATCATCACCCGGGCGGACGGCAGCGAGATCACGATGCCCTTCGTCGGCGGGCGCAACGGCTGGCTGGAGACCTCTCTGGCCAAGAACCCCCTGCTGAAGACCCAGCGCCGCCGGGGCGACGCCAATGTCGTGTGGGACCTGATGCCCCTGGATCGCACGGCGGTGAGCCGCGCCCTCAAGGTCGTCGCGAACTACTTCCCCGAGGGCTGACGCTTTCGCTGAAACTACTCTCAATAAAACGCAGAAGATCCTTCGCTGCGCTCTGGATGACAGGGAATCGAAGCCCTGTCATCCAGAGCGCAGCGAAGGATCTTACCATATTGCCGACTGAGCGGATAGTGTTGCTCCCAAACCATCCGTGAAGGCTCTTTGTTCTCGCCTTTCTCCGGGAATTCAATCCTCCGCCCAGGCGCGGCTGCGCTCCACGGCGCGGCGCCACTTGTGCAGCAGCCGCCGGCGCTCATACTCGTCCATCTGGGGGGTGAATTCCCGGTCAGCCGCCTGGAGGTTCTTCAAATCCTCGTCCGTCCACAGCCCCACGGCGCGCCCGGCGAGCATCGCCGCGCCCATGGCGGTGGTCTCGATCACCCGGGGCCGGAGCACCTGGGTGTTCAGGATGTCCGACTGGAACTGCATCAGGAAGTTGTTGGCGCTGGCGCCGCCGTCCACGCGGAGCACGGCGGTCTTCATGCCGGCGTCGTTCTCCATGGCGGTGATCACGTCCGTGGACTGGTAGGCGATGGACTCCAGCGCTGCCCGCACGATGTGGGACCGGTTCGCGCCGCGGGTCAGGCCCACGATGGTGCCCCGGCTGTACATGTCCCAATGGGGCGCGCCGAGGCCGGTGAAGGCCGGCACGAAGAACACGTCGCCGTTGTCCGGCACCTGGGTGGCCACCGACTCGGTCTCGGCGGCGGTGGAGACCAGCTTGATCTCGTCCCGCAGCCACTGGACCACCGCGCCGCCCACGAACACGCTGCCCTCCAGGGCATAGGTGGGCTTGCCGTCCACCCGCCAGCCGATGGTGGTGATCAGGTTGTGGGTGGAGCGCACGGGGCTGGAGCCGGTGTTCATCAGCACGAAGCAGCCGGTGCCGTAGGTGTTCTTGCACATGCCCGGCGCGAAGCAGCCCTGGCCGAACAGCGCCGCGTGCTGGTCGCCCGCCAGCGCCGCCACGGGGATCTCCCGGCCGAGGATGCGCTTGTCCAGCGTGCCCACCACGCAGGAGCTGTCCACCACCTGAGGCAGCAGTGCGGCGGGAATGTCCATCGCCCGCAGCATTTCCTCGTCCCAGCGCTGCTCGTAGATGTTGTAGAGCATGGTGCGGGCGGCGTTGGTGGCGTCGGTCACGTGGGCGTGCTGTGCCGTCAGGTTCCAGGCCAGGAAGCAGTCCACCGTGCCAAAGCACAGCTCACCCCGGCTCGCCCGGGCGCGGGCGTCGGGGATGCTGTCCAGTATCCACTGCAGCTTCGTGCCGGAGAAGTAGGCGTCCGGCACCAGGCCGGTGCGGTCCCGCAGCACGTTGCCCAGGCCGTCCTGCTTCAGCCGCTCCACCAGCGGCGCGGTGCGGCGGCACTGCCACACGATGGCGTTGCACAGCGGCTTGCCGGTGTCCTTCTCCCACAGCAGCGTGGTCTCGCGCTGGTTGGTGATGCCGATGGCGGCAATGTCCGCCACGTCGATGCCAGCCTTTTCCACGGCCAGCTTCAGGGCGTCCACCTGGCTGTTCAGGATGTCCTCGGGCCGGTGCTCCACCCAGCCGGGATGGGGATAGATCTGCTGGAATTCGATGTTGTGGGCTGCCACGATGCGCGCCTGCTCGTCAAACACCACCGCGCGGGAACTGGTGGTGCCCTGGTCCAGAGCCACGATGTACTTCATGTTCGTTCCTCCCTCAATCCTTTGAAGCTGTGCGCGGCGCGAAGCTGCGCCCGCCCATGATCTCTTCTCGAACGCGCCTCCGAAGGCTCTTCTCCGTTTGAAACGGTAACGGTCCTCCAAAAGCGCGGAAACGGACTGCCAGGCCTGGCAGTCCGTTTTCACATCGTCCTTCAACGCCGGACGCCGCTGCGCGGAGCCTTCGGTCCCGGACCTCCTCAGCCCACGGCCTCCTCGGCGTCGCCGCCCTCGGCAGGCGCCCCCTCGGCGGGCTGGGCCTCAGCCTCCGGCTGCTGCTCTACCACGGGCTCCGCGGTGGGAACGGCGGTGGGCGCGGCGGTCTCCACCGGAGCGCTCTGCTCGATAGGCGCGGGGTTCGCGTCGGCCTCGACGTTCATGCGCTGCTTCATGCCCTCGCTGGGCAGGAAGATCTCCACCATCTTGTCGGGCAGCCTGCGGGCGAAGCTCTCCAGGGAAATCACGTCGAAGATGTTCAGCACGTTCAGCACGACCACCACGAACAGCAGCACCATCACGGCGCTCAGGAAGCCCTTCAGGATGCCCAGCAGCACGTGGCCGAAGGACGCGCCGTCATCATCGTCGTACTCGTCCTCGTCGTCGTACTCGTCCTCATCCTCGTCGTCATAGTCGTCGTAATCGTCGTAGTCGTCCTCGTCATCCTCTTCATAGCGGCGGCGGCCCTTGCGGCGGGAGCGCTTGCGCGGCGCTTCCTCCTCGTCCTCGTCGTCTTCGTCCTCATCCTCGTCGTCTTCGTCGTCCTCGTCGTCCTCGTCTTCATCGCGCTTGCGGGAACGGCGGCCGAACAGTCCGCAGCGGGGACGCTCTTCCTCTTCTTCGTCGTCGTCCTCGTCATCGTCCTCGTCGTCTTCGTCGTCATCCTCGTCCTCGTCGTCCTCTTCCTCCACCTTCTTGCGGCGGCCGAACAGTCCGCGGCGGACGGGCTTTTCCTCTTCTTCCTCGTCCTCGTCGTCCTCGTCTTCGTCCTCTTCCTCATCGCTTTCCTTCATCAGCTCGTCGAGGCTCATCTTCGAGACGGGCTTGAACTCCCGGGTGGGCTCATCCAATATGGCGTCGTAATCGTCAGCCTGCACGGAGCCGATCCCCACAATGCCGTCGGCCACATCGTCGATGGCGTCCGCCTCGAGGGCCTTCTCCACGGACTCAGCAGCCTTCTCCGCTTCCACGGTCGCCTCTGCGACGGCTTCCGCCGGCGCCTCGACCGCGGTCTCAGCCGCGGCAGCCGCTTCGGCGGCGGCCTTCTCGGCGGCCTGGCGCAGCGCCAGCTCTCTGCGCTCGCGACGGGACATGCCCGGCGTTCCCAGATCCGCTGCCAGTTCGCTGCTCAGCTCGGCATTCACATTGTTCTGATCGCTCATGTCAGGTCCTCCTTCAATATCCAAGGCCTGCTCCTCAGGCCAATCCTCGCGGGCCTCGCCCGCGTCCTCCGGCGCTTCGCTCCACGCGCCGTCCTCATCGGCATCGCCGTAGTCGTCCTCCGGCGCGTCGAGGTCGTCCTCGTCGGCGTCCTCGTCGTCCTCATCCTCATCATCGTCGTCGTCCCCGGCGCGCTCATCCTCGTCCACCGGCACGACGAACAGCCTCAGGAACTTCTTGAAGCCGCTGACCTTCTCCGGGCCCTCGTCTTCCTCGTCCCCGTCGTCCTCATCCTCCTCGTCCGCGTCCCCGTCGGCATCCTCGTCCAGGTCCTCCAGGTCCTCGTCCGCGGCGGCTTTGCGGGCCCTGTGGAAGAAGCCGCGATGCCCCTCGTCCTCGTCGAGGACATCCTCGACGCCCGCGGGCTCCCCGTCGGAATCCTCCTCAGTCTCCGGAGCGGGCTCCCGGACGGTCTCGGGCTGCCGGGCCTGCGGGGCGACCGGGCTCTGCCCGTCATCCCCGTATTCCTCGGAATACCCGTCCTCCTGGACTCCCTCGTCATCCTCTTCCTCGTCGTCCTCTTCGCCGCGCTTGCGTCCGAAGCGCTTGCCGAAGCGGCCCTTGATGCCGTGGAAGGCGTTGATAAACGTGTCGAACGGGTTGGGGTTGGCCGCGTCGTCCTCGTCCTCGGCGTCCTCCCCGTCCTCGTCATCCTCGAGGATGTCGTCCGTCAGCTCCTCCAGGGCGTCCGTCCCGGCCTCCGCGACCTCGTGGGCGGCCTCCGCCGCCTCGTCCGCGAAATCCTGGGCCTCGTCCACGGCGAGGTCCATCAGCTCCACAGGCGCTTCGTCGTCTGCGGGCCGGACGGGCCGCGCCGGCGCGGCCGCTGGCTTTTCAACGACGGCAGGCGCTTCGGCCTTTTCCGGCTTTGCCGCCGCCTTCACCGGCTTTGGAGCCTCGCTCGCCTCGGGCTGTGCCTTCGGCGCGGTCTGGCGCTGACTATTTTTAAACTCCTCGTGTCTGCGTCGCAGCTCGAAATAATCCAGGGAGGGTTCCATATCCCGTTTGTTGCTCATAGCGTTACCGCCTCTCATCTATGCCTGTAAACTCTTCCGGGCATAACTATACACTTCAATTATAGCTATAATCAACCCCCCTTGCAAGGGCTGTGGCCCAGATGCCCAAAAATATTTACGAACGGCCCCAAAAGTGGTCACGCTGTTCCGATTTTGCATACAATTAAACCGCATTTCATCCCGGGAGGCGATTTTCATGAACAATCCGCAGGAAATCATGGCCAGAATCCGGCGCAATCGACGGCAGGCGGCGTTCCCGCAGCGACCCTCCGCGCCCGTCCCCGCGCCGGCTCCGGCGGCAGCCATCCCCCAGGCACCGGTCCCCTCTTCCTTCGCTTCACCGACCCCGGCGTCACCCTCATCTCCCGTTCCCGTCGTTCCGACGCCGGCCCCGGCATCCTTTGCCCCTCCGGGGTCCACCGTGGTCCCCTCCCCCCTCTCGGCCCGTGAAGCGCCGGCCTCGCAGTCGGAGCCCCAGGCCGCGCCGACCCGGGAGGAACCCCGTCCCCGGCTGGTGTCCAGGCCCGTCGGCGGCCACGCGCTGTACGCCGAGCTGATGCGCAGCCACGACCGCATGGGCACGCGCCACCTCGCGCCCACTCCGACGGCAGAGCCGCCCCGGGGCGAAGGATAAACCCCGCCCCCGGCGCATAGTCATGATCGAGGGGGTATGACCATGAACAAGAACGAATACCGCCGCGCGTTCATCATGCTTCGCGCCGTTGAGCCGGGCTATGGCGGCCACGTGCGGCTGGAGGCCCGGGTCCTGTCCGGCAGCCTGTACTTCATCGTCACCGCGCCGGAAGGCGCGGGCGAGCTGACCGCGCTGCTGGCCGGGCAGCGCAACGGCGTCTACGCCACGACCTCGCTGGGGACCCTGCGCCGGGACCGACGAGGACAATTGACCCTGGCCCGGCAGATCGACCCGAGGGACATCGGAGGCCGTCCCCTGGACGCCTACCAGTGGGTGGTGATCGCCACCGGGGAGCGCGGGGAGATCGTCCTCACCGGCAACGTGAACGGCTCCCGTCCCATGGACCCGGTGGCGCTGGCCCGGGCCGTGCGCGACCGCCTCGCCACTCGGGATGGCGCTCCCCGCGTCCGGGCAGGGATTCCCGCGTCGGATCTCCCCGAGCCGGGCGAGATCCTTCCGTCCCCGCAGCCCGTGGCACCAGCCCAGACTTCCCAGGCGGCAGAACTCCAGGAAACGCGGAAGGCCACCCCGACGAGCGCCGTTCCCGCCAATGCGGAAATGCCGTCCGCCCCGGACCGCCCATCCATCCCCGCTCCCGAAGCGGCTCCCGCGCCGAACATCCTGGAGAATGCCAAGCCCAGGCAGCCAGCATCCGATGCGACAGCGGCAGGGAATCCGACCAGTCTGACGCCCGTATCGGAAACCGCAGGCGCAGCCGAGCCGGAGGATTCCGGCGATGTAAAGATATATACGATTTCCCGGTCTCGGTTATTCGCCGCCCGGGCTGCACAAGTCAAGCGGGCCTCCGGGGCGAATCCCGCTTCCGACGCGCCTTCGGAGCCCTCCACGGTGGTCTCCAGCGACCGCCCCGGGGAATCCTCTCCGACCGCAGCCGCCAGCCTCACGCCGGCAGAGCTCTTGCCGGCGCATTCCGACGACACCCATGCAACCGACACATGCCCCACCATCTTCGCGGAGGCCGTCCCGGCGGAGCCCTCCCCCGCCATCTTCACAGTGGCCGTCCCGGCGGAGCCCTCCCCTGCCACCCCATGGGAACCCGGTGCGGTCAGCGCGGTAGAAGCGCCCGCCCCGCCGCCCGTTCGGACCGCCGCCAGGGTCCTGGGCATGGACATCACCCGGCCCTGGCCCGGCTGCCTGGAGCCGCTGCGCCGGCTGTTCGCCACCCAGGCGCCCCTGGAGGACGCGCCAGACGGAGAGCACGTCTACGTCCGCGCCCCGATGCCGGAGAAGAGCGGCTTCGACCGATGCCTGGTCGGCCTGCGAGCGGAGGGCGGTACGCCCGTGAGCCTGCGCTACGCCCTGCCCGCCCGGCGCTCGCCGGAGCCGCCGCCGGGCCTGGACGGCTACCGCTGGCTGGGGGACGGCGAATCGGGCTGGTGGGTCACGGACACAAACGACTTTTAGTCCGAACGCTTCCCGCCTCCTACCCCCGCAAAAGCCGGCCGCCGCGTCAGAATTTACAATTATCCGTTGCAAAGCCCTTCAAAATCTGTTACCCTTTATACGAATTATGCAGGCGGGCGGGGTCCGACCCCGCCGCCGCAAATATTAGAATAAGAAGGGTACCGGTATGGCGAAATTGACAATGGACAAGCTGGTGGCGCTGTGCAAGAACCGCGGCTTCATCTTCGCGGGCTCCGAGATCTACGGCGGCCTGGCCAACACCTGGGACTACGGCCCCCTGGGCGTGGAATTCAAGAACAACGTGAAGAAGGCCTGGTGGCGCAAGTTCGTGCAGGAGAGCCCCTACAACACGGGCCTGGACTGCGCGATCCTGATGAACCGCGAGGTGTGGGTGGCCTCCGGCCACGTCGGCGGCTTCAACGACCCGCTGATGGACTGCAAGGCCTGCAAGGCCCGCTTCCGCGCCGACAAGCTGATCGAGGACTTCACCAAGGGCGAGGAGACCGGCGACGGCTGGACCAACCAGGAGCTGGAGAGCTTCATCGCCGAGCATGACATCGTCTGCCCCGTCTGCGGCAAGAAGGAATTCACCGGCATCCGCCAGTTCAACCTGATGTTCAAGACCTTCCAGGGCGTCAACGAGGACTCCGCCGCGGAGATCTACCTGCGCCCCGAGACCGCCCAGGGCATCTTCGTGAACTTCCAGAACGCCATGCGCACCACCCGCAAGAAGCTGCCCGCGGGCATCGCCCAGATCGGCAAGAGCTTCCGCAACGAGATCACCCCCGGCAACTTCATCTTCCGCGTGCGCGAGTTCGAGCAGATGGAGCTGGAGTTCTTCTGCAAGCCCGGTGAGGACCTGGAGTGGTTCAACTACTGGCGCACCTTCTGCAAGAACTGGCTGCTGAGCCTGGGCATCAAGGAGGAGAGCCTGCGCCTGCGCGACCACGAGCCCGAGAAGCTGGCCTTCTACTCCAAGGCCACCACGGACTTCGAGTTCCTGTTCCCCTTCGGCTGGGGCGAGCTGTGGGGCATCGCGGATCGCACCGACTACGACCTGAAGCAGCACCAGGAGCACTCCGGCAAGAGCATGGAGTACCTGGACCCCACCACCAACGAGAAGTTCATCCCCTACTGCGTGGAGCCCTCCCTGGGCGTGGACCGCGCGGTGCTGGCCTTCCTGTGCAACGCCTACGACGAGGAAGAGCTGGAGGGCGGCGACACCCGCGTGGTGCTGCGCCTGCACCCGGCGCTGGCCCCGTTCAAGGTGTCCGTCATGCCGCTGCAGAAGAACAAGCTGGGCGACCAGGCGCGGGAGATCTACGCCATGCTGTCCAAGAAGTTCATGTGCGACTACGACGAGACCGGCTCCATCGGCAAGCGCTATCGCCGCGCCGACGAGGCGGGCACCCCCTACTGCATCTGCGTGGACTTCGACACCGCCGAGACCGGCAACGTCACCGTCCGCGACCGCGACACCATGCAGCAGGAGATCGTCCCCGTCAAGGATCTGGTGGCCTGGCTGGAGGAGAAGATCGACTTCTGATAAATCCAAAACGGGCGCCTCGCCATCCGGCGGGCGCCCGTTCAGCATCATCCCGAGGACATTCCATTTCTTTGAAGGGAGGGCGGCCCTGTGAGCGAGCTCCTCAAGGTCGTGCTCATGGCGGAGGCCGTGGGCTTGAGCCTCTCCGCCATAATCGCATACGGCGTCATCAGCAAAAAGCGCAAGCGGGAGGCGTGCACCGCCCGAACGATCGGCGAGATCACGGAGATCATCCACGAGTACCGCGCGCGCAGTTCCAACCATCATCTGCGTGTGCGCTTCGAGACCGACAAGGTCCACATGAACGCCGTCGAGCCCTGCGACTGCGCGCCCCGCGCTTTTTCGGTGGGCGAGAAGGTGGAAGTCTGCTACGACCCCGCCGATCCCCGGAACTTCTTCGTCGTGAGCAACGACCGCAACAGCCTCAATGACTCCCTGAGCATCGCCGTGGCCATCGGATTTCCGATCCTGATGCTCTTCATCGCGTTGAAGGTTGCTCACGGAGGTTAGAAGCAGCGCTTTCGCCGTTTCCACAGCATTGCAAATAGATCCTTCACTTCGGACATTGCAAAAGATCCTTCACTTCGTTCAGGATGACATCGAATCGAAGCCTCGTCATCCTGAGCGCAGCGTTCGCGCAAACATTGCGAAGCAAAGGATCTTTGTTGTTGCCGTATTCGGTTATGCCGTCAGACCGCCTTGAAGCTGGCCATGATTCCCGCCACAGTCAGCATGAAGTCCGTGTCGCTCTGGGGCGTGAACAGGAAGGTCAGCATCTCGCCGTTCCACAGGGTGGAGCAGCCGCTGGCGTTCAGGTCCGGGGCGATGAAGGCGGCGAAGGACTGGTCATTCAGGTCCAGCACGCTGGTCTTGCCCAGGTCCTCCCGGGCGTCCAGCGCGGCCTGCATCGCCTCAAAGTCCTCGAAGGCCGCCGGCTGGGCCAGTATGTACAGGTAGCGCTCGCCGCTGCCGTCCCCCAGGGCGTAGCGGATCTCTGGGTCCGAGATGGGATAGCTGACCCAGCCCTCCGGCAGGTCCAGGCTGAACCCCTCGTCAAAGCGCACCGCGATATCCTCGGCCGCGGCGCAGGCGCCAAGGGCGCACAGGCACAGGGCAAGCAGCAGACAGATCATCTTCTTCATGTCGATTCACCTCCCGGGTATTATCCCTCCACATCAGTCGGCTCCCTTCGGGGCGCCGATCCAAAAGCCGAACTTTTCCCCATCATTATAGCACACAGCCGCAGCGCAGGCAAATGACGAATTCATGTCGGAACTGTAACGGCATTCCCCGCCCTCTTCGCGCCTTTGTGTGCCGCTCGCCCGTGCCGCAGGATTAGAGTCTGTTTCTAAATTCGGCGAAATGCATTTTCGGCGTCCTGAGCTGCATTTCAGCGTTGATTTCCCTTGACTTAGCCCCACTAAGCCTGCGGACACACTCTAATCCACAGTTTCCATTCCGGGCGTTGCCTTTATCGCGGTAATGTGCTAAAATACCGTCGGAGGTGCGTATTCCCTTGAGTTCCACAAAAGCCGTCCGCCGCGCGGCATTGAAGGCCGCCTTTCCCCACACGCTGCCCATCCTGACGGGATACCTGTTCCTGGGCGCGTCCTACGGCATACTCTCCAGCCTGGCCTACCGCTTTCCCTGGTACTTCCCGGCGCTCGCCTCGGTGTGCGTGTACGCGGGCTCAATGCAGTTCGTCTCGCTGGAGCTGCTGGCCGGGCCGTTCCTTCCCCTGCACGCGCTGATGATGACGCTGATGGTCAACGCCCGCCACCTGTTCTACGGGCTGACAATGCTGGACAAGTACAAGCCCCTCAGGCACCGCAAGGGCTACCTGATCTTCGGCCTGACCGACGAGACCTTCTCCCTGAACGTCACGCTGGAGCCGCCGATGGACGTGGACCGCAACTGGTTCATGTACTACATCACACTGCTGGACCAGTGCTACTGGGTGACCGGGGCCACGCTGGGCGGCATCTTCGGCAGCCTGATCCACCTGGAGGTCAAGGGGCTGGAGTTCGTGATGACGGCGCTGCTGCTGGTCATCTTCCTGGAAAACTGGATGAAGGAGACCCGGCACACCTCCTCGCTGCTGGGGCTGGGGCTCACCGCCCTGAGCCTTGCGCTCTTCGGCCCGGCGAACAACTTGTTCATCATTCCGGCCATGGCGGCCATCATCGCGGCGCTGGCGCTGCTGCGCAGGCCGCTGGAGGGAGGCGAGGCCCAATGACCCTCGCCCAACAGCTCGTCACCATCGCCATGGTGGCCCTGGGCACGGTGCTCACCCGCTTCCTGCCCTTCTGGCTCTTCCCCGCCGGGAAGCCCACCCCGCCCTTCATCCGCTACCTGGGCCGCATGCTGCCCCCGGCGGCCCTGGGGCTGCTGGTGATCTACTGCGTGAAGGACGTGCCCTTTGTCGCCGGCCAGTGGCACGGCCTGCCGGAGCTGGCCTCCATGGCGCTGGTCACGGCGCTGCACCTGTGGCGGAAGAACATGTTCCTGTCCATCGCGGCCGGAACCGCCTGCTACATGCTGCTGGTACAATTCGTATTTGTGTGATATAATGGTTCCGGAAATCAACGCCACACTGCGATACCCGGAGGTAAGCGATGTTCAATCCTGTGCTCTTCACGGTCCTGTTCACCGGCGTCTGGTGCCTGGTGGGTGCCATATTCCTCGCCATAGGCATCGGCATGCGCCGCAGCTTTACCCGTCGGGAGGAGCGCCTGCGGGGCCGCGCCGAGGGCCGTGTCGTCGAGGTCGTCCGACGGGAGCACCACAGCTCCAGGGGCGACAGCATCACCTGGTATCCCATCGTGGAATTCGTGGCCGACGGCCATAAGATCGCGCTGGAGAGCGACGACGGCGCCGGCCGCAAGAAGCACTACGAGGGCCAGAGCGTCGAGGTGCTCTACGATCCCGACGACCCGACGACCTTCCGACTCGAGGGCGACAGCGTCACCAGCCTGCTGGGGAAGATCTTCCTGGCCGTGGGCATCGGCTGCATCGCCATCGGCATCGTCGCGGCCCTGGTGATCGCCGCCGTCTCTTCACACTATCTAACGAGGTGATCGACATGAGAATCGTCGTCAAGGTGGGCACGTCCACCCTCGCCCATCCCACCGGGCACATGAACATCCGCCGGGTGGAGGCGCTGTGCAAGGTGCTCTCCGACGTGAAAAACGCCGGCCACGAGGTGATCCTGGTCTCCTCCGGCGCCATCGGCATGGGCGTGGGCAAGCTGTCCCTGAAGGAGCGGCCCGCCGACATCCCCACCAAGCAGGCCGCCGCCGCCGTGGGCCAGTGCGAGCTGATGTACACCTACGATCGGCTTTTCTCCGAGTACAACCACACCGTGGCCCAGCTGCTGGTCACCGGCAGCGACGTGGAGGACGAGGGCCGCAGGCAGCACTTCCACAACACGCTGTACCGGCTGCTGGAGCTTGGCGCGCTGCCGGTCATCAACGAGAACGACACCATCGCCACCGACGAGATCGTCATCGGCGACAACGACACGCTGTCCGCCATCGTCGCCGCCACGGTGCAGGCCGACCTGCTGGTGCTGCTGTCCGACATCGACGGCCTGTACACCGCCGATCCCCGCCGCGACGCCGACGCCCGCCTGATCGACGTGGTGCCCGCCATCACCCCCGAGATCGAAGCCCTGGCCGGCGGCAACGGCACCTCCCTGGGCACCGGCGGCATGGTCACCAAGCTCCGCGCCGCCCGCATCGCCTCCCAGGCCGGCATCGACATGGTCATCGCCAACGGCGCTCGCCCCGAGCTGCTCTACGACATCCTGGACGGCAAGGCGGTGGGGACGAGGTTTTTGGGTAGAGAAAGGGAATAGGCAATTTAGTCATTAGGCAACAGGCATCAGGCAACAGTCAGAATGCCTGGGAACGGCGAAATGAAAGTGTCGCCTGGATGAAAGGAAAAGCTGTTTGGAACGATCAGGCGACGGAAGGCAACAGACAACAGTCAGAATGCCTGGGAACGGCGAAATGCAGAAATAAAAGCCGAAATGAAAAAAATGTTTGAAGCGTTTATGTTTCAGAAAACAAGAAATCATCAGACTGCCTGCCCAGCAAACTATAATTCTCAATTCCCAATTCACAATTCTCAATTAATTTCTCATTCCTAATTCACAAGGAGGGGTTTTCCCATGACCACCCACGACATCCTGCTCTCGGCCCGGGCCGCGTGGCCGGCGCTGCGGGCGGCGGACACGGACAAGAAGAACGCCGCGCTGCGCGCCATGGCCGACGCGCTGGTCGCCGATTCGGCGTCCATACTGGCGGCGAACGCCCTGGACATGGAAGGCGCGAAGGGCCGCATCTCCGAGGTCATGCTGGACCGCTTGAAGCTGACGGAGTCCCGGATCGAGGCCATGGCCCAGGGCATCCGGGAGGTCGCGGCGCTGCCGGACCCGGTGGGCGCGGTCATCCGCCGGGTGGAGCGCCCCAACGGGCTGGTCATCGAGCGCACCCGGGTGCCGATGGGCGTCATCGCCATCATCTACGAGAGCCGGCCCAACGTCACCAGCGACGCGGCGGCGCTGGCCCTGAAAGCGGGCAGCGCCTGCGTGCTTCGGGGCGGCAAGGAGGCCTTCCGCAGCGCGAACGCCATCGTGGCGGCGCTCCAGGCGGGCCTGGAGGCCGCGGGCCTGCCGGCGAACCTGGTCCAGCTGGTGCAGGACACCACCCGCCAGAGCTCGACGGACCTGATGACCGCCGTGGGGCTGGTGGACCTGCTGATCCCCCGGGGTGGCGCCGGGCTGATCCGCGCCGTCACCGAGAACGCGAAGGTGCCCTGCATCCAGACCGGCACCGGCATCTGCCACGTCTACGTGGATGCCGCCGCCGACCAGAACATGGCCCTGAACATCATCGACAACGCCAAGACCAGCCGTCCCTCGGTGTGCAACGCTGAGGAGGTGCTGCTGGTGCACGAGGCGGTGGCCGCGGAATTCCTGCCGAAGCTGAAGCGGCGCCTGGTGGACGACCGCGTGGCCGCAGGGCTCGTCCCGGTGGAGCTGCGCCTCGACCCCGCGGCAGCCCGAATCATTCCCGGCGTGCCCGCCGGCGAGCGGGACTTCGACACCGAGTTCCTGGACTACATCCTGGCCGTGGCCGTGGTGCCGGACGCCGCCGCCGCCATCGCCCACATCGCCGCCCACTCCACCGGCCACAGCGAGGCCGTGGTTTCCGCCGACCCGGCGGTGCTGGACGCCTTCGCCCAGGGCGTGGACAGCGCGGCGGTCTACTTGAACTGCTCCACCCGCTTCACCGACGGCGGCGAGTTCGGCCTGGGCTGCGAGATGGGCATCTCCACCCAGAAGCTGCACGCCCGGGGACCCATGGGCCTGGAGGAGCTGACGACCTACAAGTACATCGTCCGGGGCAGCGGCCAGATACGCTGATCGTTGCGTTCAGGCATATTATATGAAAGGATTTTGCAAAAAAGCCCGTCGGGGCGGTTGACAACCCCGGCGGGACGTTGTATAATACACAAGGTCCGAATAAGCAGACACTGTCGCCCAACGGCAGTGTCTGCTTATTCGGTTGTATTGCATTCAGGAACA
Source organism: uncultured Eubacteriales bacterium (assembly GCA_902801165.1). Classification (GTDB taxonomy): domain Bacteria; phylum Bacillota; class Clostridia; order Christensenellales; family Aristaeellaceae; genus UBA2862. Next base: position 62,400 of record CADCHI010000009.1, read on the forward strand.
GGACACCAACCCAGGAGGAGTTCATCATGGCAGAAACCCGAATTCTCACATTTACAGATAAGAAAAAGCTGGAGGAACAGCTCGCCGCCCTGAACGAGGAGAAGAAGCGCGTCGCCGAGGAGATCCAGGTCGCCCGCGGCTTCGGCGATCTCAGCGAGAACGCCGAGTATGACGCCGCCAAGGCCAAGGAGGCCGAGGTCTACGGCAACATCGCCCGCATCGAGGCCGAGCTGCGCACCGCCACCTTCGTGGACGACAGCGTCGCCGATTCCACCACCGCCACCCTGGGCACCGTGGTGCGCGTGCTGGACATGGAGTATGACGAGGAGGACGAGTACACCCTGGTGGGCTTCACCGAGGCTGACCCCGCCAAGCTGTTCATCTCCAACGAATCCCCCATCGGCATGGCCCTGACGGACACCGACGGCAAGGGCACCGGCGCGAAGGTCGGCGACATCGTCGAGGCCAACACCCCCGGCGGCATCGTCAAGATGAAGGTGCTGTCCATCCGCAAGAGATAAGCCGGCAGGGCCGGCTGCCATTTGCTGCCGCCATTTCTATCCCGCCGGATCGGCCAAACAACGGCCTCCCGGCGGCCTGAACCGCCAGGGCCGGCTGCCATCTGCTGACGCCATTTCTATCCCGCCGGATCGGCCAAACAACGGCCTCCCGGCGGCCTGAACCGGCAGGGCCGGCTGCCATCTGCTGCCGCCATTTCTGTCCCGCCGGATCGGCCAAACAACGGCCTCCCGGCGGCCTGAACCGGCAGGGCCAGCTGCCATCTGCTGCCGCCATTTCTATCCCGCCGGATCGGCCAAACAACGGCCTCCCGGCGGCCTGAACCGGCAGGGCCGGCTGCCATCTGCTGCCGCCATTTCTATCCCGCCGGATCGGCCAAACAACGGCCTCTCGGCGGCCTGAACCGGCAGGGCGGGTGGTTTCCACCGTTTGACGATACGGACATTGGTCGCCGCAATTACAAGCGTCCAATGTCCTTCCTTTGATCGCTTTACGACACATAATAAACAATGTTGAAGGCCAAGGCATCCTGCGTTTGCCCTTCATCAGGAGGTTATAATATGGCCCAGACCTACCAGGTTCCCGCAGGCTTCACCGAGCAGGACACCATCCGGCTGAACAAGCTGAACGCGCTGATCGAGCAGGGCCGCAACCCCTACGAGATCACCACCTACGACCGCACCCACACCTCCGGCCAGATCCGCGACAACTACGACGCGCTGGAGGGCCAGACCGTCCGCATCGCGGGCCGCATCCTGGGCAAGCACATCATGGGCAAGGCCAGCTTCGCCCGCATCCAGGACCCCGACGGCACCATGCAGATCTACGTCAAGCGGGACGACGTGGGCGAAGAGCCCTACAAGGACTTCAAGGCCCTGGACATCGGCGACATCATCGGCGTGGCCGGCACCGTGTTCAAGACCAAGACCGGCGAGATCTCCGTGCACGCCGCCGAGATCGTGCTGCTGACCAAGAGCCTGCATCCGCTGCCGGAGAAGTTCCACGGCCTGACAGACACCGACACCCGCTATCGCCAGCGCTACGTGGACCTGATCGTCAACCCCGAGGTGAAGGACACCTTCGTCAAGCGCAGCCTGATCCTGCGGGAGCTCCGCGCCTTCCTGGACGGCCGCGGCTACCTGGAGGTGGACACCCCCATCCTGACCCCCTTCGAGATCGGCGCGTCCGCCCGTCCCTTCTACACCCACCACAACACCCTGGACATGGACATGGTGCTGCGCATCGAGACGGAGCTGTACCTGAAGCGCCTGATCGTGGGCGGCCTGGACCGCGTCTACGAGGTGGGCCGCATTTTCCGCAACGAGGGCATGGACACCAAGCACAACCCGGAGTTCACCACCATCGAGCTGTACGAGGCCTACACCGACTTCCACGGCATGATGGACCTGGTGGAGGACATGATGAAGACCGTCGCCCAGAAGGTCTGCGGCACGCTGGTCATCCCCTACCAGGGCCACGACATCGACCTGGGCCACTGGGAGCGCCTGACCATGGTGGAGGCCGTGAAGAAGTACAGCGGCGTGGACTTCGCCGACTGGAAGACCGACGAGGACGCCATCGCCTGCGCCAAGGCCCACAACGTGGACCTGCCCGAGGTGCCCACCAAGGGCGCGATCCTGGCCGAGTTCTTCGACGCCTTCGTGGAGGAGAAGCTGATCCAGCCCACCTTCATCTACGACTACCCCGTGGAGATCAGCCCGCTGGCCAAGCGCAAGCCCGACGATCCCGCCTTCACCGAGCGCTTCGAGTACTTCATCAACGCCACCGAGTTCGGCAACGCCTTCTCGGAGCTCAACGACCCGCTGGACCAGCGCGGCCGCTTCGAGCGCCAGGTGGAGCAGCGCAAGGCTCTCGACCCCGACAGCCGCGCCCAGGTGGACTACGACTTCGTCAACGCCTTGGAGTACGGCATGCCCCCCACCGGCGGCCTCGGCTTCGGCGTCGATCGCCTGGTGATGCTGCTGACCGGCAGCGACTCCATCCGGGATGTTTTGCTCTTCCCCACGATGAAGCCGATTGACTGATGAAGGCCCACTATATCGTGGTTAATGGACACGCAAAGTGGGTAGTTTTGCTTTGGCAAAAACGCCACTCCACTTCTATCCGCTATGCGTGTCGAAGGTTTGTGTGACAACAAACGGAGTTCTGCATTTTTCGTGCGTGGTTCCGTTTGGTGCCACGCACTTTTTTACAACTAAGCAAACAGAAAGAGGAGGAGACAAAATGGGTGTATTATTAGGTCTTGGCGGTTTAGTTGGAGCTGTTGTTTCCCTTGTTATTATCATTATCAAGGCTATTAGGAAACAGCCCAAGAAGAAAGCAGTAATAGCTCTGGTAGTTTGCTTTGTGCTATTTGTTGTTGGGTTAGCCATGCCCTCAGATGAGAAAACCGAGGCACCTGCACCGATCGAGGAGCCAACACCAACCGAGGAGCCAACACCGACCGAGGAGCCAACACCGACAGAAGTGCCATTTACCTTTGATATTATGGATGGCGAGTTGGGTGAGTATGGTGAAGAAGTTGTATTGAATGCAGAAACAGAGTTTGAAGAACATGAAATAGCATACCGTATTCCTGCTGGCACCTATTTAGTAACTAACCTTAACTCCAACGGTGGAGGACAGATTACTGTATATAGTGGCGGTCCCGAATATGATGGAGAATGGCAATACTTTGTAGCAGATGAAAACTGCGCCAGCCCAATTGTGGTAATGGCGGGAGAGACAAAAGAACTTGAAATCAAAGAGGGTCAGTTTGTTGTCCTCTCCGACGGTACTGGAAACGTTCGGTTTGTCCTTAAGTAAACAAGCGTATAAACGGAGAGAAATCTTAGTATATTCTCGTATATTTTCGAGATATAAGCCGATCGAGGGATAAGCCCCACTATATTGCGGTTTTCCGGTATTTGAATGCCATATATTGTGGTTATACACTTTCCCAAGAGGCTTCTGGGAATAATCTGGGAAAAAATCTCGGAGTTTTCTCGATTGGGAAAACCAGTTTTTCCCAGAAATAAGCATAGTTCCGTATGTGGAACCTCAGACCCCTGACACTCAAGCATAGTTCCGTATGTGGAACCTCAGACCCCTGACACTCCCCTGCATTCTCTTCTGAATGCAAGGGCTTGTCAGGGGTCTGTTTTTTTGTCCCCCAGTATAGCCGTGAGATTATAATTGTCATGCTGGCACCCGGAAGCTGTAACAGTACTCCCCACCCGTCACGTTGTTCGCTTCGTTTGTCACGAGCCAGCCGACGGGCGTGTGGTGCCACGTCCGAACGATTGACGTCGACGTCATCTGCTCGTCGGCACACAGACGCACACGCTGCGCGTAGCACTGGGCGGTTTCATCCCCCATCTTGACGAAGGGCAAGACATCGCTGTTGTTGTCCAGGTTGCATACGTAGTTCCTCTCGATCCCGACCCCAAGGGTGGTCAGGTAATCCGCCGTGGCGCTCGCGATGGCGTCGTCCACCGCGTTAAGGGCTTCGACGAGGGGCATGACTGTTTCGCGGGCGTAATTCCCCGTCTCGATGTGATAGACCGTCGTGTCCAGAGTATACGAGTCGCCTTTGGCGTCTCTGCTCCGGCGTTTGATGATGCAGGCCGGCATGAACACGCCGAGATCATCCACCGGCATGAGATCCGCCGCAAGGTACTCCACATCGTCGCCGACGTTGTACAGGTCCGTCTCCCGGGCGTAGTCCGCAATGTCGACTTCCCCGCCCAGGTTCTCGACGGGCATGTTTGACCCCGCCATGAAGACGATGAACCTGCTGGTGATCCTGGCATTGAGGGCCGTCAGCAGAGTCACCACAGCGCTGCGCCTCGCCTCTGCCAGCTTCTTTGTGATGGGCCCGGAAACGACCGGGGCCGCGTTGCTCATTTCCTTACTCATAATAAACCACCAGAGCTTCGTCAACCGGCTGCGCAACGCCCTGCTGTTCACCATCAAGCACTCCCTGCGGGTGCTGGCGGCGGTGGCCATCCAGCTGGTCTGGCTGGCGCTGATGATCCTGCTCGCGCCGTGGACGCTGGTGGCGGTGCCCTTCCTGGGCTTCTGGTTCCCCATCTTCCTGGCCCAGTACCGCATCTACGCGGACCTGAACCGAGACCTGCGCATCGAGGCGCAGTTCATCCCCATCGAGGGCGACCCCTGGCGGGAGGACAGCTTCCAGGAGGGCGACGACGAGGACGCCGAGCCCGACCCGATGAGCGACGGCACCCGCCACTGGGAGGCGCTCATGCGCGACATCGAGAGGAACAAGGAGGGGCAGCGCTGATGGAACCCATCGCCGTGAACCGCATCACCGTCACCCGCGAGCTCTTCGCCGAGAGCCACGCCGCCATATTCTCCAAAAAGCGCCAGAAGACGCTGCTCTACTGCGGCATCGTGTTCCTCGCCTTCGGGCTCATCCTGCTGGCCGTGCAGATGCGGCTGCCCGTGGCCTCGGCCCTCAGCTTTCCGGCGCTGCTCAGCGGCGCGATCGTGATCGTCTGGGCCCTGACGCTCCAAAAAACAGAACTGCGCCGGAAGTACAATGCCTTCCGGCGCAGAAACGGCGACGCCTCTGAGCGCGTCGTGCGCTGCGGGCGCAGTTCCCTCACCGTGGAGACGGGCAGCGCCCAACCCGTCGAAATCGACTATACGGACATCCGCGAGCACAGGGAGACGGAGCACCTCTGCCTGCTCATCTGCGCCGACCACACCGGCGTGATGCTGGCGAAGGACGGCTTCGAGACCGGCTCCTGGCAGGCCCTGCTGGACGCCATCGAAAGGGCCAAGGCCGAGGCCCTGGAGGCCATGAAGCTCCTGGAGGGCTGAGGCGGCCTTACACCGTCCCGATGCGCGTGACCAGCGCCTTGAGGTCCCCCTCGAGGGCATAGGCCCCGGAGCAGGCGGGCAGGAACAGGCTGTCGCCCTTCTCGCAGGCCATCCGCTCCCCGCCGCAGCGCACGCTGCCGGAGCCCTCCAAGACCAGTATGGACGTGAAGGACTCGTCGTCGCAATCGCCCTCCCAGGGCGCTTCCGCCAGGTCCGCGGTGAAGTAGGCGCAGCGGACCAGGTGTCCGCCGAAGTTGTAGTCGGTCCGGGGCGGGCACAGGTGGGTCACCTCCAGCGCCTTCTCCACGTGAAGGTCCCGGGGCTTCCCGTCCGCGCCGACGCGGCCGTAGTCGAACACCCGGTAGGTGACGTTGGAATTCTGCTGGATCTCCGCCACGACGATGTCCTTGCAGATGGCGTGCAGCGTGCCCGCGGGGATGTAGAACACGTCCCCCTTGTGGACCGGCACCGCGTTCAGCACCTCCGGCAGCGTGCCGTCGGCGATGCGCCGCTGGAACTCCTCCCGGCTGATCTCATGCTTGAAGCCGTAGTAGAGGAAGGCCTCCGGGCCCGCCTCCAGCACGTACCACATCTCGGTCTTGCCATACTGCCCCTCTGTGTGAAGGGCCTCGGTGTTGTTGGGGTGCACCTGTATGGACAGGTTGTCCCGGGCGTCGATCAGCTTGATCAGTATCGGGAATTCGGAAAAGATCTGGCTGTTGCTGCCCAGCACGTCGTTCCCCGCCTCGGCGATGTACTCCGGGAGCGTGCGCCCGACCCAGGGGCCCTCCGCGATCCGGCTGGGGCCGTCGGGATGGCAGGACAGCTCCCAGGTCTCGGCCAGACGCGGGCCGGAAAACGCCTTGTGGTATTCCTTTATCAGCTTGTCGCCGCCCCAGATGTAGTCCTTGCAGGCCGGCGCCAACTTCAATATCGCCATATCGTCTTTATCCTTTCTAATTGCCCTGCCCGCGCCGGAAAAGCTCCGGCGCGGGCATTGTCATGGCCGTCAGATGCCCTCTTCGGCCAGCAGGGCCAGGTTCCTGTCGATCAATTCGCACCGCTGGGCCACGCAGTCCCGGCTGCGCAGGGCGTCCGGGGGCGTGTTGAAGGCATAGTCCAGCAGCTTTTCCACGGTGGTCTCGGCCACGTGCAGCCGGGTGTCGCAGGAGGCGTAATAGATGTACACCTTCCCGTCGTCGTCGGCAATCGCGCCATTGGTGAACACCACGTTGGACACGTCGCCGACGCGCTCGCTCCCCAGAGGGGCGATCAGGTAGCCGCCCGGCTCGGCGATCACCTTCCAGGGCTCCTTTAGGTCAGTGACGAAGGCGTAGATCACATAGCGCAGGCCCGCCGCGGTGTTGCGCACGCCGTGGGCGATGTGCAGCCAGCCCCTGTCCGTTTTGATGGGCGTCGCGCCTTCGCCGTTCTTTGCCTCGGTGATGGTGTGGTAGCGGCGCGGGGACGTGATGCGCTCCTCGTCGATCACGGCATGGGCAATGTCGTCGCACAGGCCGAAGCCGATGCCGCCGCCCGAGCCGGTGTCGATGAAGTCGTCCATCGGGCGGGTATAGAAGGCGTATTTGCCGTCCACGAACTCCGGCATCAGGTCCACGTTGCGCTGCTGGGGGCTGTTCAGCGTGACCAGGTTGTCGAGCCGCTCCCAGTTCACAAGGTCCTTCGTGCGCACGATGCCCGCGGCGGCCACGGCGGCGGAGAGGTCGTTCACAGACCTGTCCTTGCTCTCGGAGCAGAACACGCCGTAGATCCAGCCGTCCTCGTGCTTCGTCAGCCGCATGTCGTACACGTTGGTCTCCTCCGGGCAGGTGTCCGGCAGCAGCACCGGCTTTTCCCGGAAGCGGAAGCCCTCCACGGGGCTGTCGCTCTCCGCCACGGCAAAGAAGCTCTTGCGGTCCATGCCCTCCACGCGGACCACCAGGCAGTACTTGCCGTCGTGCTTGATCGCGCCGGAGTTGAACGCGGCGTTGATGCCCAGCCGCTCCATAAAGTGGGGATTGGTGCGGGCGTCGATGTCGTAGCGCCAGTGCAGCGGCAGATGCTCCCGGGTCAGCACTGGGTCCTCATAGCGGTCATAGATGCCGTTGTAGAAGTCGGACTTGCGGTTCTTGCGGGCGTAGAGCGCCTCCTGGAGCGCCCTTCGGCGCAGGTATTCCGGATGGATGTTAGACTTCGACATCGGGGTCCCTCCTTATCAATTCCATGCACATTCTGCCGTTGTGATAGGGGCACTTCCAGGGCTCCACGATGGGCTTGCGGCTGGCGGGCTGGCCCTGCTCGTCCACGTCCCAGAACCACTCGCTGCCGGGCCTGGGGTCCACCAGCGTGTCCCCGATGTAGCGCCAGATGTCCCGCGCCGCCTCGAGGTATCGCGCCTCGCCGGTCTTGTGGTAGGCGTTGACGAAGCCCAGCACGGCCTCCGCCTGCACCCACCAGACCCGGGTCTGGTCCACACTGCCGGCCTCGCACTCGTTCGCCACGCTGTGGTTCCGGTAGGCGGTGCGGTAGATGTTCTCCGCCAAGAGGCCGTTGATCCGCCCGATGCGCTCGGACAGCGCCGGGTCGCCCAGCAGGGCGGTGCCCCAGTCGATCAGCCAGCTGGATTCGATGTCGTGGCCGTAGCTGTGCAGGTCGATCAGCTCCCGGTAGTCCCGGTCGAAGAACACCCGCTGGCGGTTGCGCTCCGGGTCGAACACCTTATTTTCATAGATGTCCAGCAGGCGCAGCAGCGCCACCCTCACCCGGTCCTCCGGCGCGGCGAGGTACAGGCCGGAATAGCCCTCGAACACGTGCAGCAGCGTGTTCATGGTGCGCTCGGCCAGCACGCCGTTCTCGCTGAGCTTGTCGTTATCCTCCGGCCGCCAGTCCCGGGCGAAGGACTCCAGGTAGCCCTGTTCGTCCGTGCAACGCCCCTCGATCACCTCGAAGAGGGCCCGGGCCTCCCCCAGCGCCTCCCGGTCGCCGGTCATGCGGTAATAGCTGGCCAGCGCGTAGATGCCGAAGGCCTGGTTGTAGGTGTGCTTGGTCGTGTCCTCCGGCGCGCCGTCGAAGGTCACGCTCCAGTACAGGCCGCCGTGCTCGCGGTCCAGGCAGCGGTCCCTCAGGAACCGCCAGGCGTGGTCCGCGCAGCTTCGGGCGACCTCAAGGCCGGTGGCCATGGCCGCCTCCGAGAAGAACCACAGTATGCGGCTGTTCAGGATGCAGCCCTTGACGGCCCGCCGATCCAGGTTCAGGTCGAAGTCCATGTAGCCGTAGAAGCCGCCGTTTTCGTCGTCCCTCAGCCCCGCCCAAAAGGGGATGAGCCTGTCCTCCAGCATCCGCTGGGCCGCCTGCGCCAGTCGCATAGCAATCACCTCTGCAAGGTCACGCGCCGCCCGGGCGCGCCAGTGAAAGGAGCCTCGCCGGCTCCCCTGCCTTTTCGCGCAGCCGATACAAATTGTATAGCACGAAAAAGCGCTTTGTCAAGTTGAAATCAGGGAATGATTGTCGACGTGTTCCTGCGGAACCCGCCGACCCGGAAAACGTTCCCGTTTTCCTAGAGTGTGTTTCTAAAATGAGGGATGTGCAGTTTCGAGCAGGTAATCATTCATTTCAAGGCGGTTTTCCGCAGGCTTAGTGGCGCTAAGTCAAGGGAA
>CADCHI010000010.1 GCA_902801165.1 uncultured Eubacteriales bacterium
CTCGAGGACGGGGCCGCGGCCCAGGGAGCCGTCGCCGATGTTGGCGATGACGATGCCGGGCTTGCGGTTCACGCGCTTGTACAGCGCAGCGCCCATGGCAATGGTGCCGCTGCCGCCGACGATGGCGTTGTTGGGATAGATGCCGAAGGGCGTGAAGAAGGTGTGCATGGAGCCGCCGAGGCCGCGGTTGAAGCCGGTCTCGCGGGCGAAGATCTCCGCCATGGCGCCGTACAGCAGGAAGTTGATGGCGATGTCCTTCACGCTGTCGTGGGGCTCGTCCTTGATGACCTCATAGGTCTTGCCGTCCAGGAAGCCCTTCATGATGTCCAGGAGCTCGTCATCGGACAACTTCTCGATGGCGGACAGGCCCTTGGCCAGGATGTCGGAGTGGGCGCGGTGGGAGCCGAAGATGAAGTCGTTCACGTCCAGGTGGAAAGCCTCGCCGACGGCGGCCGCCTCCTGGCCCATGGACAGGTGCGCCGGGCCGGGATGGTTGTAGGCGATGCCGCAGTATTCGCCGGTGATCTTGATGGAGTTGATCATGGACTCGAACTCGCGCAGGGTCAGCATGTCGCGATAGATGTTGACAAACTGCTCCTTGGTGAAGTTGCCCAGCTCGTCCTTCACGGTCTTCTTGTACTGGTTGACCGGAATATCCTCAAAGTGGATATAGCCGGAAGCGCGCCGCTCATTCGGGTCGACGAACAGTTGCTTGGACATTTGAATCTACTCTCCTTTATACATTTGATGTTTTTTCAATGCACCAGGAATATCGAAGGTGGCGTTTAGAAGGTGGAGGGTGGAGTTAAGGTGGAAATCCTTGCGGATTTCATTAGACAAATCCCGGCGGGATTTGAACCTGAACTCCTAACTCCTCACTCCACACTCCTAACTCTTTATCAGCCCTTCGCCAGCATCAGTGTGAAGTTCTCCAGGTTGACCTTCAGGTCGCGGAGGAACTTGGAGGCCGGCGTGCCGTCCATGGCGCGGTGGTCGTAGGACAGGCTCAGGTTCATGCTGGGATAGACCTCGATCTGGCCGTTGTTCATCCGGAAGGCGTCCTTCATGGCGCAGACGCCCAGGATGCCGGTCTGCGGCGGATTCACGACGGGCGTGAAGCTCTCGATGCCCAGGGAGCCGATGTTGGACACGGTGAAGGAAGCGCCCTGGAGGTAATCCGGGCTGATCTTGCCCTCCTTGCACTCCTTGGCCAGCTTCTTGGCGGTGTCGGACAGCTGCTTCAGGGTCATCTTGTCGGCGTTGAAGATGGTGGGCACCATCAGGCCGCGCTCGGTATCCACCGCCATGCCCAGGTTAACGGAGCGGAAGTACTTCATGGTCTTGCCGTCGTCGATCAGGTTGGCGTTCATGGCGCGGTGCTCGGGCTGCATCAGCGTGCGGGCCACCACGTACATGATGATGTCGTTGATGCTGATCTTGTCCATGCCGAAGGGCTCGCCCTTGGCCTTGAACATGGCGCGGGCATTCTTGACCTCGGTGGCGTCGTAGGAGATGTTGTGGGTCAGCTGCGCCATGGTGGACAGGCTGGCCACCATGCTGCGGGCGATCACCTTGCGGATGTTGGTCATCGGCTCGGTGTAGCTGTCGTCGCAGGGCACGCCCAGCTCGACCGGCGCGCTCACGGCAGCGGCTGGAGCGGCAGCGGTGGCGGCGGCGGTCGCGCCGACGATCTTGCCGGCGTCGATCAGGGCCTGGACGTCGCGCTCGATCACGCGGCCGTCGGGGCCGGTGGGCACGACCTGGCTGAGATCGGCCTTCTTCTCGTCCGCCAGCTTCTTGGCGCGGGGAGAGATCTTCAGGTCGCCAACGACCACGGGCGCTTCCGCGATCTCAGCGGTGGGCGCGGCCTCAGCGGCGGGCGCGGCGGCCACGGGCGCGGCGGCGGGAGCCTCGGCGCCGGGACGGAACACCTCGGGGTTTGCGCCGGGGGTGCCGATGACGCACACGTTGTCCAGGCAGGGCACGTCGGAGCCTTCCTCGTAGAAGATGGCCAGCAGGGTGCCGGCGAACTCGGCCTCGGCCTCGAAGGCGGCCTTGTCGGTCTCATAGCTGAACAGCTTGTCGCCCACGGCCACGGTGTCGCCAACGCTCTTGTACCACTCGGTAATCACGCAGCTCTCGACGGTGTTGCCCTGGCGGGGCATGATGACGGGATGGCAGTCTCCGGCGGACTGAGCGGCGGGCGCGGCGCCTGCGGCAGGCGCGGCGGCGGGAGCGGCCTCGGCGGAAGCGCCGGCGGCCAGGGCGGCGTCCGGGTCCTCACCGGGCTCGCCGATGACGCAAACGTTCTCCAGGCAGGGCACGTCGTCGCCCTCCTCGTAGAGAACCTTCAGCAAAGTGCCGGCCACCTTGGCTTCCTCTTCAAAGGCAGCCTTGTCGGTCTCGTAGGAGAAAAGGATATCCCCCACCGCGACCTTGTCGCCCGGCTTCTTATTCCAACTGGTAATGATGCAGCTTTCCACGGTATTTCCCTGTCTTGGCATGATGACTGCAACGGCCATAAGAGCATCCTCCCTGTCATATATTGCTTTCCATTCAGGCATACGCCTTCCTCCCTATATTGTAACAGCCTCGGGTGAAACAATCAACGAAACAACACTATATTCACGCCTTCTTTACCAAATTTAACAATCCTTCCCCGGATATTCGTTCAACTTGTTGAATTTATTATTGCGCTATGGGAGTCCACGTAAATTGCATTCGACGGGGAACAATTGGTATTGCTATTTCCGGGATAAAATCGTATAATGGTAGCAGTATCGGCGCGGCAGGTATCCCGCCGCCCGTGGAAGGAATGAAGCCCGTTGTCTGTACGCAATTCCGCAAAGGCCATCGTGCTGCACGATGGCAAAATACTGGTCAACCGGTGCGTCTCCAGGTTTGGGGAGTATTACGCGCTGCCCGGCGGAGGTCAGCACACCGGCGAGATGCTCAGCGAGACCGTCCGCCGCGAGCTGCTGGAGGAGACGGGCTATTCTGTGGTACCCCTGCGCCTGTCCGGCATCTACGAGCGCATCAGCGAGGGCCGGCGGGACGGCAACAGCCACAAGATCTACTTCATCTTCCTCTGCCGCCTGGCCAGCGAGGAGCGGCTCACCCCCACCGAGACGGACCGCTTCCAGATCGGCTGCGACTGGATCGACCTGCACAGCGTGCACCGCTGCAACCTGTTCCCCCGGGCCATCCGGGACAACATCTCCGGGCTGATCGGCCACGGGGAGACCATCTTCATCGGTTCTGAGAAGGATAGATAAAATCGACAATTTCCGTTTTCATTTTCCGGCGCTGCGTCAAGGCTGCGCCGGTTTTGTTTTACCGAACCGTAAATTTCAAATTGATCTTTCGACAACATCTTCAATCGGATATTGATTTATTTTATTCACCGCTATATAATTGATATGTCAGCGGTCGGGCGGCTCTGCCCTCCGCAACCATTTCCAATCCTGACGCATAAGGAGAATCGCAATGATCATCACTCAGAAGAAACCCATCGAAGAGCTGCTGGGCATGCTCGACGGCGCAAAGACCGTCGCGCTGGTCGGCTGCGGCAGCTGCGCCACCGCCTGCGCCACCGGCGGCGAAAAGGAAATCGCCGAGCTGACCCAGGTGCTGGCCCAGCATGGCATCAAGGTCGTGGCCACCGCCATGTCCGAGTACTGCTGCATGCACCTGAAGACCCGCACCATCCTGAAGCCCGTCAACGCGGCCAACCCGGACGCCGTGGTGGCCATGTCCTGCGGCGACGGCGTGCAGGTCATCGCGCAGTACTGCAAGTGTCCCGTGTATCCCTCCAACAACACCATGTTCCTGGGCGAGAGCGTGAAGCTGGGCCTGTTCGAGGAAGCCTGCCACATGTGCGGCGACTGCGTGCTGGGCAAGACCGGCGGCATCTGTCCCATCTCCCGCTGCGCCAAGTCCCTGGTGAACGGCCCCTGCGGCGGCTCCCGCAACGGCAAGTGCGAGGTCAACCCCGAGAACCCCTGCGCGTGGATTGAGATCTACAACAAGCTGGTCGAGCTCGGCCAGGAGGAGAAGATCAGCATCACCCGCGAGGACAAGGGCTACGAGAAGGTCGCCTATCCCAGAACGATCAACATCAGGGGGGACAAGAAATGAGCGTACTGCAGCAAGCGCTGGAAAGCGGAAAATTCGGCATCACCGCGGAGATGGCTCCGCCGAAGGGTTATGACTTCTCCGAACAGATGGAGGCGGCCGAGCTGCTCAAGGGCAAGGTCCACGCCATCAACGTCACGGACATGCAGAGCGCCTGCCTGAAGGCGTCCTCCATCGGCCTATGCGTCAAGCTGAAGCTGGCGGGCCTGGAGCCCATCATCCAGATGACCGGTCGCGACCGCAGCCGCATGGCCATCATGGGCGACATGCTGGCCGCCGCCGCCTTTGGCATCGACACCATGCTGGCCCTGACCGGCGACCACACCATGGTCGGCGACTGCAAGGCCTCCAAGCCCGTCTACGACCTGGACTCCGTCGGCATCCTGCGCATGCTCTCCACCATGGAGGCCACCGGCAAGGACTGCGGCGGCAACGACCTGGCCACCACCCCCACCTTCTACAAGGGCGCGGCGGTCACCCCGGTCTATGAACCCCAGATCCTGCAGATCAACAAGCTCCGCCAGAAGGTGGACGCCGGCGCGAAGTACATCCAGACCCAGGGCATCTTCGACCTGGACGCGCTGAAGCGCTTCATGGACGCCGTGGACAAGGCCGGCATCAAGGCTCACATCATGGCGGGCATCATCCCGCTGAAGGCCGCCGGCATGGCCAAGTACATGAATGAGAACGTGCCCGGCATCGCCGTGCCCCAGGACATGATCGACCGCCTGGCCGCGGCCGCCGCCGAGGGCAAGGAAAAGGGCGTCAAGGGCCTGCCCGCCAAGCTGGGCATCGAAATGGCCGCCGAGATGATCGCCAAGATCAAGGCCGAGGGCATCTGTGACGGCGTGCACATCATGGCCATCGGCGCGGAGAAGAACGTGCCCACCATCCTGGAGAAGGCCGGCATCGCCATCTGACAAAACCTGTCAATAATAGTCAAACGCGGCGCGGGGAAGCATCCCCGCGCCGCATCTGTTTTACATCAACTGATTGAACTGTGAATCTGTGCGGTTCTCATCCCCGCGCCTGCAGGATCGTTCGAATGAACTCCCGGGACCGCGCCTGCTCCGGGTTCTCGAAGAACGCCTGGGAGGGGCCGGACTCGATCACGCTGCCGCCCTCCATGAACATCACCTTGTTGGACACGTTCCGGGCGAACTCCATCTCGTGGGTCACCACCAGCATGGTCATGCCGGCGTCCGCCAGCGAGCGCATCACCGCCAGCACCTCGCCGATCAGTTCCGGGTCCAAGGCGCTTGTGGGCTCGTCGAAGTAGATGATCTCTGGATTGGAGGCCAGGCCCCGGGCGATGGCCACGCGCTGCTGCTGGCCGCCGGAGAGCTGGCTGGGATAGCTGTCCAGCCGGTCCGCCATGCCCACGCGCTCCAGCGCCTCCACGGCGATCTTCCGGGCCGTGGGCTTGCTCAGCTTCGCCCCGAGGGTCAGCCCCAGGGTCACGTTCTGGAGCACGGTCTTGTTCAGGAACAGGTTGTAGTTCTGGAACACAAACGCCGTCTTCCGGCGCACCCGGGCGATTTCCCGCCGGGAGGCCGAGCTCAGGTCATAGTGCTCGCCGTCGAATATCAATTCGCCGGCATCCGCCCGCTCAAGGAAGTTCAGGCAGCGCAGCAGGGTGGTCTTGCCGGAGCCGCTGGGGCCCAGTATGGCGATCACGTCGCCCTTTTCCACCCGCAGGTCGATGCCGCCGAGGACCTCCCGGCCGTTGAAGCGCTTGTACACGCCCTTCGCTTCAAGCATCATGCCTTGTCACCCCCATAGCTGGCCAGCTTCTTCTCGCCGATGTGCTGCAGCCAGGTCAGCACCGTGCAGAAGGCCAGGTAGATCAGCGCCACCTCGGTGTACAGCCCGAGGGACTCGTACACCCTGCCGTTGATCACCGTCGCCTGTCGGAACATCTCCGTGACGGTGATGGTCGCCGCCAGGGAGGTGCCCTTCAGCATGGAGATCAGCGAGTTGGACAGCGCCGGGAAGGCGGTCCTGAAAGCCTGGGGCAGCACGATGTGGGCCATGATCTGCAAATAGGAGAGCCCCACGCACTGTCCCGCCTCCATCTGTCCCCGGGACACGCTCTCCAGCGCGCCGCGGACGCTCTCGGCCATGTAGGCGCCCTCGTTGAAGCCGAACACCAGCACTGCCGTCGGGAAGGCGTCCAGCGTAATGCCCAGGCTCGGCAGCCCGTAGAACACCAGGTAAAGCTGCACCAGCAGGGGCGTGCCCCGGACGATCCAGATGTAAAAGCGGCAGACCTGCCGCAGCACCGGGACGTTGGCGTACTGTATCATCGCCACGATCACCGAGATCACCAGCGCCAGCGCAAAGGACAGTATCGTCAGCGGCACTGTGACGCGCACGCCGTAGCTCAGCAGCTTGGGAAAGGCGTCCACCAGGATGCCCCAGAGTCTTTCATTCATCGTATAACCTCGTAATCATCGCTCGCCTTGCCCGTTTCCAGACCACTGTTCCGGACCGGGCAAAGCGTCGTCATCGCGCACAGAGGCGCGACGCGCCGTCCGACGTGACCCGCCCGACGAAAGCGTCGAGAGCGAATCCCGGGCAGCGCGTTCGCGCCTCCTGCCATGCCGTTGTGAAGCGTTCGTCAGTTCGCTCCGGTCAGGTCCTGCCCGAAGTACTTGACGGAGAGCGCCGACAGCGTGCCGTCCTGACGCGCCTGCTCCAGGATCTCGTTGATGGCGGCCACCAGGGTCTCGGTCTCCTCGCCCTTGCGGACGGGATAGGCCACCGGCTCGCCCTCGTCCAGCACCTGCACCACCTTGATGTTGGCGTCCGGGTGCTCGCCCAGGTAGTCGTCGATGGAGCCCTTGGCGTTGATCGTGGCGTCCACGCGGCCCTGCTCCACCAGCATGATGGTCTCGGTCAGGGTGTTCACCGGCGTCACCGTGGCGCCATACCGCTTGCCGATGGCGGCGAAGGTGCTGGAGGCGGTGTTGGCCGTGGTGCGGCCCTCCAGGTCCTCCACGCTGTGGATGTCCTCGTTGTCGCCGCGCACCACCAGTACGACCTCGGTGTACACATAGGGATCAGAGAAGCTGTACTTCTCAGCTCGGGTCTTGGTGTAGCCCACGCCGTTGCAGGCGATGTCGAACCGTCCGGAATCGACGCCGGCCAGTATGGAGTCCCAGTCCGTCTCCATGAACTCGGGCTCAACGCCCAGGCCCTGGGCGATCAGGGTGCCGATCTCGATATCGAAGCCCGTCAGCACGTCGTTTTCGTCGTGATAGGTCCAGGGGGCCCAGTTGCCCTCGGTGCCGATGATCAGTGTTCCCCGTTCCCGGATCTCGGACAGCAGGTCGGCGGATTCGGCCACGGCGGCAACGGTCAACGCCAGCATCAGCGCCAGCGCAAGCGCGATCAGTTTCTTCATATGGTTCCTCCTAAGTCAGCCCTTCGGCCCTGCGGTCCTCCGCAGGATGGCCCCATCATAGCACACAAATCACGTTGACGCAATAGCCCTGAGCGTTATCATTTTTCTTTAACCAACCATAGCCCAATCCTATTTCCCGTTCAGCCGCAGCGGAACGCTGCCATGGGTGCGGTTCTGGGAATCGGTGATCTGGAAGGACGCGCACAGGTCCTCCCCATCGCCGCCTGCGGGCACAAAGCGCAGCTGCCAGCCCTCGGAGGGCGCGGTCGCCGACGAGGTGAAGGCTTCCTCCCAGGCATCGAAGCCGGTCAGGGATTCGTCGGTGGTGGTGGGCAGCCGCCAGGACATCGGGAAGGCCAGCACCGGGTAGCTGGCGGTGTCCAGCGCGCCGCGGGTGGACCAGATGTCGTTCTCCGGGCTGTAGCACCAGGTCTCCAGCACCGTTAAGCCGCCGTCCTCCCCCACTTCGCAGCGCAGCCAGGCGTGCACCACGTCGGCCTGCTCAGGCTTCTCCCCCTCGCCGCCCTCATAGGCGCTCAGGTCCACGACCACCTGCTCCGGGGTGAAGGTGCCCACGTCAATGGTGGCAAAGGAATCCAGCGGGATCAGGGAACTGACGCTGCCCGCGTGTCCGCCGACGCCGCTCTCCATCTGGGTCGTGTTCACCTCCGCCGGCACGATCTGCACCGTATTCTGGCCCGAGGGCATCAGCAGCGTGCCGCCGGAAGCCGTGGCGGAGACCGGCGCGGCTCCGATGTCGAAGGACACCGTCTGCGGAACCGTCACCACCTCGCCGAAGTCGTACAGGTTCATCGGTGAGACGCTGCTCACCTGGGGTTTGTCCGCCGCGAGAATGTCGCTCAGCGGCTGGCTGCTGGCGCTGACCACGCCCTGCACCTCGGAGCCAACGTTCGACTGGCTTCCCTGGCTCACCACGCTGCCAGACTGGGAAGCGCCGGAATTGTCCTCGAAGGAATAGGAACCGAAGTCTTTGCTCCTACCCAGCGTGTTCACGGCCACCAGCGCGGAGGCCTCGGCGCTGTCGACGGCGTCCGCCGCGCAGTAGTTCACGTATACCGCCACCGTGCCATCCTCCATGGGTTCAAAGGGCACGGCCTCCACCAGCGCGTTCCCGGTTTCGTCCACCGCCGCGAGGAACCGCTCGGGGATCGCCGCGTACAGCACGCCGTCCTCCAGTGTCACCCGGTTCACCGCGCACAGCCGGGCATAGGCGCGGCTTTCTGCGTCCCAGCGCAGCACGTTCAGCATCGCGGAGGAGAGCATCTCCTGCTGCTCGTTGGACAGCGGCAGCGCCAGCACACCTTGTTCGCTGGTGGGCAGCGCCGTCAGGCTGTCCCAGGCCACCTTCGCGGTGCCGAACAGGAAGCCGGCGAAGCGGGCCACATAGTCCGCGTAGCCCTTCGAGAATCCCAGCTGCGGGTACAGCGCGCTCCAGGTCGAGGCGTAGCTCTCCATGTTGTCGAAGGGATGATAGATCGACAGGCCGCTTCCGGCATCGTCGCCGCACCGGCTGTAGACGATGATGTCGTCCAGCGCCTTCCGGGCGCTCTCCGCCGCGGCGGCATTCGCCGAGGGCTGCTCCGAGAGCTGGTCCACCAGGGAACCCAGGTCGATCAGGTCATAGCTGGAACCCCGGGCCGCGCCTTTGCCGAACCCCCGGGTGTTCCGTGCCACGTAGGAATACATGCTGTAGTTGCCACCGCTGATCTCAAGCTTTTCGAAGAAGCCGTCCATGGCCTCGCGCAGCGCGCCGACCTTCGACAGGTCCATGCAGGACAGCGTGAGCCGGGGGCTCGAGCCGGAGGCGTCGAAGTATCCGTCGATGATCCTGCGACCTGTGGCCGCGCCGTCCGCGTCGCCGTCGATGTCCGTCAGGAAGGCGTAGTCCCAGCCCTCGCCGGGCTCCGTCTCCTCGGAGGCGATCATGTACCGGGCATAGGGCTCCAGCAGCGACGCCACCTCGGCGGAGGCCATCAGGCAGGCGTCGAATCCGATCCACTCCAGGGGCTGGCTCGCCACGGGGCTGGAGGCCAGCGCCGAGGTGAGCTCCTCCATCGTCAGGTGGTCCGACTCGTACAGCTCGTCCCAGCAGACACCGTTCAGCGGCCCGCCGCCGTGGTCCCACATGATCAGCGCGTACTTCTCGGCGGGAAAGCGCTCGTAGCCGTATGCCAGCAGGGCGTTCAGCGCCTCCGGCGCGCCCATGCTCATGGACTCGAAGGCGTCCACCATGCGCAGGCTGCCGCGCATGGGCATGTACACGCACAGGGCGTCCGTGGGCAGGCCCAGTTCCCAGCTCTGGGTGCCGCCGGTCATCACCAGCAGGTTGACCTTCTTCATATCGTAGCCCGAGGAGGCCATCTCCAGCAGGTCCATCGTCGCCGCTGAATACTGGCTTTCGAGGTTGCTGCCGCACATGTACACCATCAGCGTCAGCTCCGCACCCTCTGCCCGCGCCGGCGGCACGGCCAGCCCGAGAAGCAGCGCCGCCGCCATCAGCAGCCCCGTCAGTCGCCTGATCATCGATCCTACCTCCTTCGGTTCGATATCAAGGATGCGCAGACCGCCGCCGTCCGGCTCGCACCGGGGCGGCGGCGGTCCTCCGCGCATCGTGCTTCAATATCAGTCCAGTATGTGCGTGGGTGAACCCAGCGCCAGCTCCTGCCACTGCTCGTAGATCGGGTTGGTAAAGGTCTCGCCGTCGGCGGTCACCACCTGCGCCACCAGCGCCCGCGCGCCGGTAAACATCGAGTGGCTGCACGCGATGTTCAGCTGGAAGGAAGCGCCGCCGGGAGCGTTCACATCCTCAAAGGTGGACGAATAAAGCTTGCGCTTCTGCCTTACGGTGAGGACATTGCTGTTCCCTTGCAGCGGCTGGGCCTTGTTTTCCGCATCGTAGCAGACCACCATCACGGAAACCTGGGCGAGATCCTTGTCGAATCCGTTCTCCACGTCCAGCGTGAGGATATCCGGGATCGAGAAGTTATTGCTGTTCGCGCGGTCGGTGACCGTCTTCTTGACGATCTTCACCTCGAAGGTATCCTGCTGCTCCAGGGCCTTGAGGGCATCCACATCCAGCGAATAATTATTGAAGGCCAGCGCGGACAGCGGCAGCGCACAGGTCAGCAGCGCGCACAGCGCGAGGCAGACGTACATTCTCATCTTCACGTCAGATTCCTCCCTCCGTAATCAATCCAGCTCGGTCGAGCTGCTCGCGGCAAGGCCGAAGGCCAGGTTCTGCCAGGCGGCAAAGGTGGGGTTCGCGACCACCGTGCCGTCCGCCTTGGTGTACTCCGCCACCATGGCCCGGACGCCAACGAAGTTCTCATAGGATACCGGCATGGACAGCACGCAGCTCTGGCCGGACGCCACGTTCAGGTCCTCGCGGCTCATCGTATAGATCTCCGGGGAGGCGTTGAAAGCGGAAAACACCATGTCGCTGGTGACCTTCACGGTCTTGCTTTCGCCGTCATAGGCCACGAAGCAGACCTTCAGCGCGGTGAGGGTATCCGTCGATCCATTGCTGACGGTGATCACCAGGGCGTCGTCGTTGTATTCTCCCATATCGCAGTCGAAGCAATCCTCGACCGCCTTCTTCTCAATCACCTTGACCGGGAAGGTGTCCGCGGCCTCCTGGGCCTTCATGGCGTTCACGTCGATCTCGTAGCCGTAGGCGCTGGCGAGGGCCGCGCCGGCCAGGCTCAGCGCAAGCAGCAGCGTCAGCGCGAGCGACAGTGCGCCAAGGATCTTTGCGCGCATGGTCAATGCCTCCGTTTCATGGTTTCATATTATGTGTGTTATTTCTATGTCACCAGCCGGTTTTCCTGCATGGTGGGAAACATTTTCCTTCAATTTGTTTCTTTGGCAAGGCCATGCGCGGTGTTTTTTCCATTCTATCTCGGATTCGGCCTATGTGATCAATACTGTCGGTATCATCCAAAGGGACCGCAAACAGATGCCGCCCCTCCGATACGCATTCGGCGGCGCGCAAGTATCTGCGCGCCGCCGTTCTGCAAACATCGTTCCGGTCAAAAGCTCGCGTTCAGGTGCTCCATGGTGTCGATCACCACGACGCAGTCCTCGGTCACGCTCTGCATGACCAGCTTCATCAGGTTTTCCGGGATGGCCACGCAGCCACCGGTATAGGGCTTTCGCTGGCCAAAGCAATGCAGGAAGATCGCGGAGCCCCTGCCGGCCGTACCGTCTTCATTGAAGCTGATGTTCAGGCAATACTGGTACTCATACTCGTAATCGACGATGTGCTCGCTGTCGTCCATCGCCAGCTCCGGATAGTCCCTGATGTTCATCATTTCATTGTAGTGATAATCGGGATCGCCGGACCAGTAGATGTCCTCATCCACCTGGGTATAGGGCAGCGCGCAGCCGGGATCGGCGGCGATGCCGAAGGCCTTGTTGAAGTGGTACACGCCGATGGGGGTCTGGCCGCAGCCCTCCACGTGGTCCCCGTCCGCGCACAGGCCATTCCGGCCCACAAAGCCGGGGGTGGACATGATCTGCTTCCATGTCCCGTCCTCGCCACGGGCATGCATCGAAATGGTCGCCGTGGTCTTGTCCATGCCCATTCCAGCCACGACGAACAGCTGGTTCACGCTCTCGTCCTGCGCCTGGGGCAGGTTCGCCACCCACTCCGGGGAATCGACCTCGCGCTGTATGGAGGCGTGCAGGCCGTTCGCGTCGGTCCCGGTGGGTTTTACCGCCCTGTACACCATCAGCGCACCGCCGCAGAGCACAGCAATCACTATCACAATCGCCAGTATCTTCTTGATCATCTTCACAGTATCACCGCTCCTCTTTTGTCCTCATAGGCCCGGTTCAGCCTCCGGCATCCGCCACTGGCTTCTCCTGTCGTCTTTCTGAGAGTATTCTATCACATGTAGTGCACAGAACCGTCACACACACGGTCGGATACAGCCGCCTTTGTGCTCCTCCAGCCCGCCATGTACGTCCGGGGGTATAATTTGTGGTCAAGCATACATTTCAAGCATCAAAAAAGCCCGAAAACTCTTCAGTTCCAGGCTTTCTCTTTGGCGGAGAAGGAGGGATTCGAACCCTCGAGACGCTTTTGACGCCTACACGATTTCCAGTCGTGCGCCCTCGACCAAGCTAGGCGACTTCTCCATGATATTCAATTGTGCGATCCGGCGTGGTCAGCCCCGGACCAACTCAACGAAAGCTATTATAACACAAGTCAGTGTCGAATGCAATACCTTTTTCAGGTAAATTTATGAGAAAGCCGAGGTAAGGTCGGGTGAAAGCGGTGTTACCTCCCCTGCCGCAATGCTCAGATCCGAAGCGATCATGGAAAGAAGGTGCCTGGACTGAACACTCACTTCGCATCCAGTGATTATTCCAATCGAAAAATTACAAAAGCTTTAAATATGGCCGCATCCAAACACAACCGGCACAATTCGTGTTATAATGAGTGACGACGTGTTCCCAAGGGGGACCCGCCGACTCGGGAGCGTTTGTTCCCGGAACATCTACAATTCCGACCACCCGACATGCGGCCAGCGCCGCGTGCGGCACATACGAGGAGGAACAGACCATGAGCGACTTTGTGATCATGACGGATTCATCCTGCGATCTTCCGGCTTCCCTGGCGGAGGAAATGGAGCTGACCGTCCTTCCCCTCACATACTATATTGAGGACAAGGTTTACACCAACTACCTGGACGAGCGCGAGATCGCCTTTAGCGAAATCTACGCCAAGCTGCGCACAAAGTGCCCGGCCAAGACCTCCGCGGTCAACATGAACGACTTCATGGCGCCCATGGAGAACCTGCTGAGCGCCGGGAAGGATGTGCTCTACATCGGCTTCTCCTCCGGCCTCAGCGGCACCTATAACGCCGGCGCCGCCGCCGCGAAGGAGTTGGCGGAGCGCTATCCGGAGCGCAAGATCTACACGGTGGACTCCCTCTGTGCCTCCCTGGGGCAGGGCCTGCTGATCTACCACGCATGGCAGGAGAAGCAGAAGGGCAAGACCATCGAAGAGGTCCGGGATTTCACCGAAAACACCAAGCTGCACCTGTGCCACTGGTTCACCATCGACGATCTGATGTTCCTCAAGCGCGGCGGTCGCATTTCCGGCACCACCGCCGTGGTGGGCAGCATGCTGAACATCAAGCCCGTCATGCACGTGGACAACGACGGCCACCTGATCAAGGTCGACACCGCCCGCGGACGCAAGGCCTCCATCAAGGCCCTGGCCGAGAAGGCGGGCCAGCTGGGCGTCGATCTCGACCAGCAGACCATCTTCATCTCCCACGGCGACTGCGTCGAGGAGGCCAACTATCTGGCGGACATCATGCGCACCCGCTTCAACGTCAGGAAGGTGCTGGTCAACTACGTGGGCCCGGTCATCGGCGCGCACTCCGGCCCCGGCACCATCGCCCTGTTCTTCCTGGGCAGGGAGCGCTGAGCTCCCGGGAATCCGGCGGGATATGTCAAACGGGCATATCCCGCCTTCATTATCTCCTCTATCCGCGAAAGGCAGGCCGTTCCCATGCAGCAGCTTGAAGTCATCGCCCGCATCCACACGGACTTCTCCTCGAAGTTCGGCATCCCGCGCCAGAGCGGCCTGGTCGACGCCCTGAAGGGGCAGATCGTGTTCGAGCCCCCCTACCGGGATCCCTCCGCCCTGCGAGGCATCGAGGGCTACAGCCACCTGTGGCTGATCTGGCAGTTCTCCGAATCGGTGATGGAGCACTGGTCTCCCACGGTCAAGCCGCCCCGGCTGGGCGGCAACCGGCGCATGGGGGTATTCGCCACCCGCTCCCCCTTCCGGCCGAACCCGCTGGGGCTGTCCTGCGTGAAGCTGGAGCGCGTGGAGCTCTCCACCCGGGAGGGGCCGGTGCTGCACGTTGCCGGCGCGGACCTGCTGGACGGCACGCCCATCTATGACATCAAGCCCTACCTGCCCTATGTGGACTGCCATCCCCAGGCCACGGGCGGCTTCACCGACAGCGTGACCTACGTCCGCCTGGAGGTGGACTTCCCCGAGGCGCTCCTTGCGGAAATCCCCGAGGACAAGCGCCGTGCCCTGATCGAGGTGCTCGCCCAGGACCCCCGCCCCGGCTATCGGCATGGAGAGAACGGACGCCGCTACGGCGTGGAGTTCGCGGGCTTCGACGTGCGCTTCACGGTGTCGGAGGACCGGCTGACCGTCTGCGAGGTCGTGCCGCTGAAATAGGCAACTCCTGCGTTTCCATAGGCATAAAGCGGCTGCGCCCGATGTTCGAGGCGCAGCCGCTTTTTATACTTTGGTCGGTTTTAGGCGATTTCCAGCGCGATCTCCATCATCCGGGTGAAGGTGGTCTGCCGATCCTCGGCGGGCAGGCTCTCGCCGGTCACCAGGCTGTCGGAGATGGTCAGCAGCGCCAGCGCGTTCTTCCCCGCTGCCGCAGCGTTCAGGTACAGCGCGTAGGCCTCCATCTCCACGCACAGCACGCTCAGCTTTTGCAGGATCGGGGTGGAGTTGTACTCGCCCTGGGTGTAGAAGCTGTCGTGGGAGCAGATCGGGCCGGGCACGATGTTCACGCCCAGCTTGTCAGCGGCCTGGATGGCGGCACTCATCAGCGGGTAGGAGCAGCAGGGAGAGAGCGTGCCCTTGTAGCCGAACTGGGCGCCGTAGTTGGAGTCGGTGTAGGCGCTCATGCCCACCACCACGTCTCGAAGCTGCAGCTTCGGGCTCAGCGCTCCCGCGGTGCCCACGCGGATGATGTTCTCCACGCCGTAGAAGTTGAACAGCTCGTAGGAATAGATGCCGATGGACGGCATGCCCATGCCGGAGGCCATCACGGACACCTTCTTGCCCTTGTAGTCGCCGGTGTAGCCCTGCACGCCGCGCACGTTGTTCACCAGCACGGCGTTCTCCAGGTAGTTGTCCGCGATGTACCTTGCGCGCAGCGGGTCGCCGGGCATCAGAACGGTTCGCGCAAACGCTCCCTCAGGGGCGTTGATGTGGGGCGTAGGGATGTTCGCCATGTGTCTTCCTCCTCATTTTTTCTCGTTGCTCAGTCCAGAAGCACCTGAATGCCGTTGTCTCCGAACACCTGCAGCAGCCGCAGGCCGTATTCGCCGCAGTCCTCCAGGAACTCCCCGGCGTCTTCGATCACCACGAGCTCCCGCTCCGCGCGCTCGCCCAGGCAGTCGTTCAGGGCATCCAGGTTATTGCCGTAGTAATCCGGCAGGCCCAGCTTGCGCTTCAGTTCCTCGTGCAGGCGGACCTTCCCGCCCATGCTCTTGCCGTCCAGCACAATCATACTCAACCCTCCGGAAACATCTCAGTAAAGGTTTGATAGTGGTCCTTGGTGTAGTAGTACAGCCCGTCCGAGCTGAACAGGACCCGCTCCGCGCCGCGCTTCTTGCCCTTGTAGTTGGCGTCGCACTCGTACCAGGTCCGCCCCTTCTTCTGCGGAAGGAGCCCCTCGTAGTTGCCGAAGCGGTCGCCGCCGATGCTCTTGCCCGGGGCGACCTCGCCCACGTAGTTGTACCGGCTGTCCCAGCCCAGCGCTTTGGCCTCGTTCTTCGTGATGAAGTTCTCCGGCAGCTCGCCGTAGATGTCCAGGTAGTTGACGATCTGCTGGGGATCGGTGACCGGCAATTCAAATTCGACTTCAGTCTGTTCTTCCGATTCCCGGTCCTGCTCGCCCGGATCGTCGGCGGCGTAGTCATCCGTCAGGCCGTAGAGATCTCTCAGCAGGTCCCGCCAGTCCTCCGCCGCGGCCCAGGTCATGCCCGCCGCCGCGATCAAAAGCGCCAGCAGCAGCGCAAGCAGCCTTCCGCCCAGTCTTCGCATGGTGTAATCTCCTCTCCGCGCGGCGAAGGCGGCCGTCATGCCGCGCGCCGCGTCATCTGTGGGTGGGCTTGTCGTCCAGCGGGTCCTTCGCCGGGTGGACGGCGTACAGCGAGGCCATCGCATCGTCCTGCGCCTCGTTCTCCGGGAGCGCGGGCATCAGGCCCGTACACTCCGTGAAGGAGACCGCCTCCCCGCACTCCCGGGGAATCGCCTCCCGCGTCGCCTTGCCCTTCTTCATCACAATCACCTCCACCGGACATTCTGCCCGGCCGGACGCGGTTGTATGTCCCTATTTTAAACCAAAGCCAGGCCGTCGTCAAGGCGCAGGCGCGGTTTTATGGCTTCATTCGCGGTTTTCGACGCGTCATCTGTTGTTTTTGTAAACACGTTACTTGAATGGGGCATCCTTCTATGCTATAATGGCTTCAATGAGGTGTTAAGCAAATGGCAAAGTATAGAGGAAACAAAATCGTCATCCCCGGGGACCCGCCACAGAAGCCTTCGCTGATCGCAATAGGCATTATGCTGTTCATCGCGCCGCCCATCACGACGCTGGTCGGGCTCTATCTCGGCTACAAGCGCCTGAAAAATGAATTCACCCGCAAGCAGCTGCAGAGCTTCCGCCGCTATGCCTATGCCATCGGCGACCGCACCGACGTCAGCATCCGGGAGCTGGCCGCCAGCCTCGGCAAGCCCACCGCCAACGTGGTCAGCGAGCTGCAGGCCATGATCGAC
Organism: uncultured Eubacteriales bacterium; assembly: GCA_902801165.1. Taxonomy (GTDB): domain Bacteria; phylum Bacillota; class Clostridia; order Christensenellales; family Aristaeellaceae; genus UBA2862. The sequence goes on from CADCHI010000010.1 coordinate 17,115, forward strand.
CAGGGCATGATCCAGGGCAGCGCCTACATCGACCGCAGCCACATGATCCTCCATCTGGACAGCGACTACGTCGAGACCGAGTTTGCCACCCCCGTGGTGAACGTCTATGTCAACGCGGAGGATCGCGCCAAGACGGTGGCCCAGGCCCGTGAAAAGGCGGCCCAGGCCCGCGCCCAGGAGCCGGCGCCCCGCCGGGAGGAGCCTACGCAGCAGCAGTCCGCCAAGCGCCAGCAGGCGGAAAAGCGCACCAGCCCCACCGACAGCGAGAATTTCGAGGCCAAGCTGCGGGAGATCCGCCAGCTGAACGACGACATCGCCGACGAGGCCGTGTCCCGCCGCATCGACCGCATCGGCGAACTGACCGCCAGCATCTTCCGCGTCGTGCGGGAGAAGCCCGAGCGCGCCGAGGAGGTCCGCAAGTTCATGAACTACTACCTCCCCACCACGCTGAAGCTGCTGAAGTCCTACAGCCTTATGGAGAAGCAGAGCTACCAGGGCGAGCACATCGTCGCCTCCCGCAAGAAGATCGAGGAATCCCTGGACACCCTGATCCACGGCTTCGAGCAGCAGCAGGACCGCCTGTTCCGCACCGAGGCGCTGGACGTGGAAACCGACATCAGCGTGCTGGAGACCATGATGGCCAGCGACGGCCTGCTGGAAAACGAGGGCGGCCTGCGGGCCACGTCGGGCTCAGGAAAGAATTAGACTTTGGTCTGTATATCGAAACGCACAAATAATCCCGGCATCCAAGAGGGTGTCGGGGTTATTTTGTCGTCAATTAGGCGCAGGAAATCTTTTCGGGTCTTCACGGAAAGTTGTGGGTTAGCGACTCCCTCTGTCTCGGCTGAGCCGAGCCACCTCCCTCAAAGAGGGAGGCCCAGTTGCCTGCTTTCGCTACCAAAAGGCTCCCTCACCGAGGGAGCTGGCACGCGTAGCGTGACTGAGGGAGTTTAACGTAATCTCACAACTTTCCGTGAAGAACCATCTTTTCTCGCAGGTTTGCCGCCATGCCTATGCACGACTCATCATTCAAACCAGTCGATGGTCTGGTTCACATAGTCTCCCACGTTGAACACCCAGTCAGTCAGGAAGTCCTCCCACGACCCGCCGTCAGCTGCGTCCATGGCGGCCACGAAGTCCATCTCCGTCAGCACGTCCTTTTCACCGCCCATGCGGCAAAAGTTGGAAAGCCCCGCCAGCAGGGCCTCCAGGCCCATGGCCTCCCGCAGCTCGTGGAGCACCACCGCGCCGCGCCTGCGCACCACGATGTCGTAGGTCTTCTCATCGAAGAGCGCCGCGTCACTGGTCACGGTCAGGCCGCCGGGGACGGTCTGCTGCAGCGCGCTGACCCACTCCCGGTTGACCGCCGCCAGAAAGCTCTCATGCCCCTCCGCCGCCTCCCGAAGGAGCATTGCCACATAGGCGGACACCGAATCCGACAGCCAGGCGTCGGCGACGGGCTCCACATAGGCGGACAGCCCGAAATACTGCTGGGCGACGCAGAAGCGGATCGCGTCCTTCAAATCCTCCTCCCGGGCGGGCTCCAGCAGCGCCTCCGGGACCCACACCGCGCCGGGAAAGTTCAGCGCCCCGACGGGGTAGTCGGACTGCGCAAGGTCCAGTTCCGATGCCGGGAACGGCCCGAACCACGCCTCGCACTGCTCGACCGCCTCCACGGCGGCGTCCAGGGCCCGCTTTGCGCCGCCCCGCACGTTAGTCAAGGCGCGAATCCGCACCCCGGAATCCGTCAGTCTCTCCGCCACCCGGTAGCGCTTCCCGAAGGACAGGGCGAACTCCCTGACGCTTTCCGCCGTGATGCGCCAAGCGAGGCCATCGCTTCCGTCATCCTCCGCCGCGCCTTCGCCGGTGGAGGCAACCTCCCAGCCCTCGGCCAGCGCCAGGCGGATGTCGAAGTCTGCAGCGGCGCTGTACAGCCAGCGGGTAAATGCCAGCGGCTTCTTGATGGCGAACTCTCCCAGCGCCTCGTCGTAGGGTACCGGCGCGAAGTAGAAGGCGCTGAGGCGCACGTCCGTGTCCCCGACGCCCTGGAACGCGCCGCAGCGCATCAGCAGCAGGTAGTAGTCAAATTCAAAGGCGCAGCTCTCCCCGGGCGCAACGTCGCAGTCCACCCGCAGGTAAAGCTCATCCTCGCCCTGAAAGCCGAAATCGGTCGGTTCTCCATCGCAGGTCGCCGTCCGCAGGTCGATGCCCGCCGGGGCGTAGCCGTCGACGAACACCTGCTCCAGCGCGTCCGGGCCATACATCAGCGCGCTCTCCCGGCGGAACATGTTCCCGGCGGCGTAGAACACCACCGAGCGCAGTTCGATCCCCGTTTCGTTGATATAGATGAGGCGCTGCGTGATGTGCAGCGCCTGTTCATCTTCAAGGTACTCCAGGGTGATCTCGTGCCGGTTGCGTTCAGCATTACCGACCACGGTCTGTTCTTCCGCCAACGCACTCACCAGCGCGCTGAACACCACGCCGCCCACCAGCAGCGCGACCAGCACGATGGCCAGTATGCGGATCAGCTTTTTTCTGTTCATACGGCCTCCATCAGTGCACGGCGCGGATGTCGCCCAGCGGCCAGATGACCTCGCGGACGTGGCCGACGATCATGCTCTTGCTGATCGGGCCCACGTTGTTTTCCGCGCTGACGTCGTTGCCGGTGGCATTTCCCTGGCCGTTGCCGTCCCAGTCACGGGAGTCGTGGCTGTTGTAGCGGTTGTCGCCCACCACGAAGTACTCGTCCTCGCCCAGCTGGTAGGCGTCATAGTCGTAGGGGCAGCCGTAGGTGAAGTACTGGGCGTAGTTCTCGTCCAGGGCCACGTCCACGACCTCGCCGTCCTGATCGTACATCACGTGAGTCACGCCGTTGGCGCAGTACACGGTGTCGCCCGGCACGCCCACCACGCGCTTGACGAAGAAGGTCTCGTAGTTGAAGATTCCCAGAAACTTGGTCTCGCGGTTGGGGTAGTGGCAGATCACCACATCGCCCCGCTCCACGTCGCCGAAGCGCACATCCGTCACGGTGACGAACAGCCGCTCGCCGTTATGCAGCGTGGTCTCCATGGACTGGCCGTCCACGCGGATGATCCTGAACAGGAAGGACTGTATGACCACCACGATCACCACGGCGGCCGCCAGGGCGATGATCCACTCCTTGATCTCCTTGCCGACCTTCTTCTTCCTCGCGGCGACCTTGTCCTCGATCTCCTTGATCTGCTCCGCTTCTTCCTTGACCTCCTGATTCAGGCCATTGTTCCCGTTGTTGCCGTCCATTGCAATTCTCCTTGTCCAGTTGTTCTCATTTCACAAACCCGATGCGGCTCAGGGGCCACAGCACCCAGCGCACCCGGCCCAGGAAGGCCTCCGCGCCGATGGGGCCCATGTCCGCCATGCGGCTGTCGTAGCTGTCCGCGCGGTTGTCGCCCAACACAAGGTATTCATCCTCGCCCAGGGTGACGGCGTAGTCCTCGGTGGCGCTGGAGACGTAGCTCTCCCGCACGGGCTGGCCGTTCAGCGTCAGCGCGCCGCCGAAGAAGGAAATCTCGTCCCCGGGCAGCCCGATCACCCGCTTGATGTAGGTGTCGCTGCGTCCCGGGAAGCGGCACTCCACCACGTCACCCCGCTCCGGGGCGGAATGGCGGTAGTCGAAGCGCGTCACCAGCGCGATGTCGCCGCCATAGAGCGTGCGCTGCATGGAGGTCCCCGCCACGCGCACGGTGCCCACGACCCACTGCCGCAGGCAGAAGCCCAGCGCCAGGGCCGCCAGCACGGCCAGCGGCGCGATCAGCCACTTCCTCACGCCTCGGCCTCCGCGGCACTCTCCAGCAGCTTCTTCATCCGCTTTTCAAACACCGGGCGCTCCAGCATCACGATCCGCTGGCACTTCTCGCAGCGCATCTTGATGTCCGCGCCGACGTAGGTGATCCGCCAGACGTCGTTGCCGCAGGGATGGGCCTTGCGCATCTTCACCAGGTCCCCAACATGCAGAAGCATTTCCTCGCCTCCCGCGCTATTATAGGTTATAAATATTGTCTCAATATGAATTTTTCAATAACGATTCTAAACGAAGGACGTTCACCGGCCTGTCGCGACGGATGGAAGTCCCTCACGGATCATTGTTCCCGGTCCAGGGCGAAGTAATGGCAGCGCCCGAGGATATCGCTGACGCACATGGCCAGCTCCCCTGCGTAGGCCGGCGCGGCCAGCTCGCGCCTCAGCGCGCCCTCCTTGCGGCTGCGGGCGAACTCCGCCATCACCTGGTAGCCCTCGGGCCGCAGGTAGCCCACGGACCAGTTGTCCACAACGTCCAGCGGCTCGGCGCCCTCCGGCATGCCCTCGACCTGCGCCTGGAAGTCCTCCAGGTATACGTGATAGAAGCCCACTCCGGGCCGCACGCTGGCGGAACAGACCGGCGTCGGTTCAAATTCCGGCTGCCCGTCCAGCAGGATGCGGTAATCCGCCCCCGCCAATCGCCTGCGGGCGATGTTCAAGGTCAGCGGGCACCGCTCGATGCCGATGAAGTTGCGTCCGTTGAGCTTGGCGGCCTCCAGCGTCGTGGCGCTGCCGGCGAAGGGGTCCAGCACCCAGTCCCCCGGGCGGGACGCACACTTCACAATCCTGTCCAGCAGCGCCAGCGGCTTCTGCACGTCGTAGCCCGTGCGCTCCGGGTCCTTCTGCTGGAGGTGGTTCAGGTCCTGCCAGACATCCGTCGGCGCGACGGGATCGTCGTCATAATAGGTGTACACCCGCCCGTTGCTGCGAATGGACCGGTACACCCGGCCGTCCGGGTCCACGTGGCGGCGCATGTGGCTGGTGCGGGGCTTGTCCCGGGGCGCCTTGACCGCCTCGATGTTGAAGTCATACTGCTCCGTCTTGCGGTAGAACAGTATCACGTCGTGCTTGCGGCTGAAGTGGTGGATGCTCCGCCCGCCGCTCTGGTAGACCCAGATGATCTCGTTGAGCAGGTTCTCCTCGCCGAAGATCTCGTCCATCAGCAGGCGCACGTGGGGGTGGGCCCGGTAGTCGATGTGCACGAAGATCATGCCCTCGTCGCTGAGCAGGCGCTTGCTGAGCTCCAGCACCCGGCGGATCATGGCCAGGTATGCGGGGCGCTCCATCTGGTCGGAAAAGGTTTCGATCGCCATGGAGCCCTTGCCGGTCCGCCATTCCTTTTCGCCCACGCGCACGCGCATGTAGAAGCGGTCGCCGGTCATGAAGGGCGGGTCCATGTAGATCAGCTTGATCCTGCCCTCGTACTCCGGTATCAGCGCCTCCATCCTGCCGATGGCGTCGCCATAGCAAAACAGTCCCTTGACGCCGTTCTGCGCCGGATGCCACTCCGTCGCCATCTCGATCCGCCTGAGCGCCATCGCAACCACCCTTTCGACCCGTCGGGGCAAAGCCCCCATTTTCTACATTATACTATCATCCGGCAAAAACGGCAAGCCTCAAACGTGTCGACCCAACTCAATTCTCAATTCCCAATTCCCAATTCCCAATTCTCAATTCCTCAAACCAGCCTCCCGTACTTCCCCGACACCCATCCGCTTCTTCCCTCGTAATCCACGCTGAGCCAGCCCGTGTCCTCGTCGATCTGCCCCAGCCACGTCAGCCTGTCTCCGGCATGAGCGACGCCCAGCCGCTTCCCGGAGGTGTTCGGCGCGTCCCGCACGTAGCAATTGCCTCCGACGATCTCCACCAGCCGGGGCTTTGCGGCGGGCTGCTCCAGCTTCGCCAGCGCCTTTTGCAGCGCCGCGCAGGTCTTTGGACCGCATTCTCCATCGACGTCGAGGCCGTGGTCCCGCTGGAAGGCCCGGACCGCCAGCTCGGTGCCGTCTCCGAAGTCGCCATCCGCGCCCCAGCGCCCGCAGTCGTAGCCCAGGCGGATCAGGTCGGTCTGCAGCTCCCGCACGTCCTCGCCCTCACAGCCCTGCTTGAGCAGCCGGTCGCCCAGTTTGATGCCCTGGGCCTCTGCGCCTTCATAGCTGAAATACTTGGTCATCAGGCCCCAGAAATCCGGCTTGCGGGTGTTCAGCCGGGTCTCTACCACACCGGACATCACGCCCCGCGCCTCGATCAGGTACCAGTCCCCCCGGGGCTTGTCCGCATCCACCGGCTTGTACAGGAACGCCACATGGTGGATGTCCGAGGCCGAATCTCCCCAGAACACCGCCGCGCCGGGAAGCCGGTACTTCGCCGGGATCATCCCCGTCCCCTTCGGGTCGCACCAATGGGCATAGTTGTACCGCGCCTTCGTGTCGATGCTAACCCCGGCGTAGTCCCGGTACAGGCCCTCGGCCAGGCCGTTGCAGTCCCACACCCGCTGGGCGTGCGAGCGCCAGTACAGCGCCTTCTCCCGCTGTGCGCCGGAGTACTGGGTGAACCAGTGGCTGTTCACCGACCACTTTGCCGGGTCCTGCCCCGTCGCGCCCATGATATAGCCGTCCTTACGGGCCAGCGCCTGGCCCAGCTGCTCCGCGAACAGGCTCGCGGGCATCCTCTTGATCGCCATTTCCTCATCCTCCCCCTTCATGGCAGGCTATGCGTCGGGGCCGGTTTCGGTTCGATTCGAACATATGTTTAAATGTTCGTCAGAAGGTTTTCATTATAAAATATCGGTGCTATAATACAGTCATCGAGATATGACTGCGAGGGTTTGCGCATGTTTCAGCTGCACTCCGATTACGCCCCCACCGGCGACCAGCCCCAGGCCATCCAGAAGCTGACCGAGGGCCTGGAAAAGGGCATGAAGCACCAGGTCCTGCTGGGCGTCACCGGCTCCGGCAAGACCTTTACGATGGCAAACATCATCAAGAACGCCAATCGCCCGGCGCTGATCATCGCCCACAACAAGACGCTGGCGGCTCAGCTGGCGGCGGAGTTCCGGGAGTTCTTCCCGGAGAACGCCGTGGGCTATTTCGTGTCCTACTACGACTACTACCAGCCGGAGGCGTACATTCCCTCCACGGACACCTTCATCGAGAAGGATTCCTCCATCAACGACGAGATCGACCGCATGCGCCACAGCGCCACCTCCTGGCTGGCAGAGCGCCGGGACGTGGTCATCGTCGCCTCGGTCAGCTGCATCTACGGCCTGGGCGACCCGGAGGAATACGAGGGGCTGTCCGTGTCCCTTCGCGAGGGACAGGAGCTGGACCGGGACGAGCTGATCCGCCAGTTGATCGACATACAGTTCACCCGCAACGACTTCGAGTCCGAGCGTGGCAGCTTCCGCGTGCGCGGCGAGGTCATCGAGATCATCCCCGCCGCGTCGGAGAAACGGGCCGTGCGGGTGGAATACTTCGGGGACGAGATCGAGCGCATCAGCGAGGTGGACACCGTCACCGGCAAGGTGCTGCGCTACATGAACCACGTGCTCATCTTCCCCGCCAGCCACTATGCCACCAGCAAGGACAAGCTGGACCGCTGCATCGCCCAGATCGAGGAGGACCTGGAGGCGCGGCTGAAGGATTTCCGGGACAACGACCGTCTGCTGGAGGCCCAGCGCCTGGAGCAGCGCGTCCACTACGACATCGAAATGATGCGGGAGATCGGCTATTGCAGCGGCATCGAGAACTACTCCCGCTACTTCGACGGCCGGCAGCCTGGGGAGGCCCCCTTCACGCTGCTGGACTACTTCCCCAAGGACTTCCTGATCTTCATCGACGAGGCTCACGTGACCGTGCCCCAGATCCGCGCCATGTACAACGGCGACTATGCCCGCAAGCGCACCCTGGTGGACTACGGCTTCCGCCTGCCCGCCGCCTACGACAACCGGCCCCTGAAGTTCCATGAGTTCGAGGAACGCGCCGGGCAGACCATCTACGTCTCCGCCACGCCGGGGCCCTACGAGCTGGAGCGGGCCGAGCAGGTGGTGGAGCAGATCATCCGCCCCACCGGCCTGATCGACCCGGAGATCGTCGTCCGGCCCGCCACCGGCCAGGTGGACGACCTGCTGGGCGAGATCCACAAGGTCACCGAAGCCGGCGGCCGCGTGCTGGTCACCACGCTGACCAAGCGCATGGCCGAGAGCCTGACCCAGTATTTGAAGGAGATGGACGTGCGGGTGGAATACCTGCACTCCGACATCGAGACGCTGGAGCGCATCAAGCTGATCCACGGCCTGCGCAGCGGCGAGTTCGACGTGCTGGTGGGCATCAACCTGCTGCGCGAGGGCCTGGACATGCCCGAGGTGTCCCTGGTGTGCATCCTGGACGCGGACAAGGAGGGCTTTTTGCGCAGCGAGACCAGCCTGATCCAGACCATCGGCCGCGCCGCGCGCAACGTAGACGGCCGGGTGATCATGTACGCCGACGAGATCACCGACTCCATGCAGCGGGCCATCTCCGAGACCAACCGCCGCCGGGAGATCCAGCAGGCCTACAACGAGGAACACCACATCGAGCCCAGGACCATCCGCAGCGCCATCCGGGGGCTGATGGAGGTCGCCCGCAAGCCGGATGCCTCCGCCGCCGACGGGCTGGACGAAGAGGAAAAGCGCATGGCCATCGAGCGCCTGGAGGAGCTGATGCTCCAGGCCGCCAACAACCTCGACTTCGAAAAGGCCGCCAAGTACCGCGACGAAATGCTGGCGCTGAAGGGCGAGAAGGTAATGACCTCCGGCGAACAGTCGAGGCAGAAACGCCGTCGGCGTGAGAAAATGACCCATCGCAATCCGGGCTGACCCGGAGGGAGGCGCTTGCGCCGACTAGCGGCGTGCACACCGGCTGTGCCGCCGCGTAGCTGCGACGGCCCATGCGGCCGGGGCAGCCGAAGGGAGAAGATGACGCACAGGAATCCGGGATGAGCCAAAATAGAATTTGCCAGGCAAATTCCATTTCGAGGGAACAGGCAACAGGCAACAGGCAAATTGCGGCTGCCGCCCTGTATCACAGAATTGCCTGTCAGCGCGGCAGCAGCATCCCCTTTTCCCTTTTCCCTTTTCCCTTTTCCCTTTTCCCTGTTGCCTGACCAAACACACAACTCTCTGAACGAGGTAATATATCTTGAACATCAACGAAATCATCATCAAGGGCGCGCGGGAGCACAACCTGAAGAACGTGAACGTGATCATCCCCCGCAACAAGCTGACGGTCATGACGGGCCTGTCCGGCAGCGGCAAGAGCAGCCTTGCCTTCGACACCATCTACGCCGAGGGCCAGCGTCGCTACGTGGAGTCGCTGTCGTCCTACGCCCGCCAGTTCCTGGGGCAGATGGAGAAGCCGGACGTGGACTACATCGAGGGCCTGTCCCCCGCCATCTCCATCGACCAGAAGACCACCAGCCGCAACCCCCGCTCCACGGTGGGCACGGTGACGGAGATCCACGACTACCTGCGCCTGATGTACGCCCGGATCGGCGTGCCCCACTGCCCCAACTGCGGCAAGCCCATCACCCACCAGACGGTGGACCAGATCGTGGACCAGATCCTCGCCCTGCCGGAGCGCACGCGGCTGATGATCCTGGCCCCGGTGATCCGCGGCCGCAAGGGCGAATACGTGAAGATGCTGGAGGACATGGCCAAGCAGGGCTACGTCCGCGCGCGCATCGACGGCGAGCTGTACGAGCTGACCGACGTTCCGAAGCTGGCCAAGACGAAGAAGCACACCATCGAGATCGTGATCGACCGCCTCGTAGTGCGTCCGGACATCCAGCAGCGCCTGACCGACTCCATCGAGACCGCCATGCGCCTCGCGGAGGGCCTGGTGATCGCCTCCGTCGTCGACCGGGACAATCCCGAGGCCGAGGACATGCTGTTCTCCCAGAACTACGCCTGCCCGGACTGCGGCATCTCCGTGGGCGAGCTGACGCCCCGGATGTTCTCCTTCAACAACCCCTACGGCGCCTGCCCCACCTGCACCGGCCTGGGCGTGCTGATGAAGATCGACCCCGCCATCGTCATTCCCGACCCGTCCCTGTCGCTGAACCAGGGGGCCATCCAGGTCTCCGGCTGGAACAGCTCTGAGATGGACTCCATGGCCCACCTGTACCTCCAGGCGCTGGCGGACCACTACGGCTTCTCGCTGGACGTGCCCGTGTCCCGGCTGCCGGAGGAGGTCGTGAACATCCTCCTGTACGGCACGAACGGCGAAAAGATCAAGATCCAGTACGCCCGGGGCGACAACAGCGGCACCTTCGCCGCGCCCTTCGAGGGCATCGTCACCAACCTGGAGCGCCGCTACCGGGAGACCAACTCCGACGCCATGAAGGCGCTCTACGAGGGCTACATGTCCCAGGTGCCCTGCCCGGACTGCAAGGGCAGGCGCCTGAAGAAGGAGAGCCTGGCCGTCACCGTGCAGGAGCGCTCCATCTCCGAGGTCTCCGACCTCTCCGTGCGGGACTGCCGCGCCTTCTTCGATGGCCTGACGCTGTCCGAAAAGGAGCGGATGATCGCCAACCAGATCCTGAAGGAGATCCAGTCCCGGCTGGGCTTTTTGAACGACGTGGGCCTGGGCTACCTGACCCTCTCCCGCAGCGCGGGCACCCTGTCCGGCGGCGAGGCCCAGCGCATCCGCCTGGCCACCCAGATCGGCAGCGGCCTGGTGGGCGTGCTGTACATACTGGACGAGCCCTCCATCGGCCTGCACCAGCGGGACAACCGCCGGCTGCTGAACAGCCTGAAGGGCCTGCGGGACCTGGGCAACACGCTGATCGTGGTGGAGCACGACGAGGAGACCATGCTGGATGCGGACTGGATCGTGGACGTGGGCCCCGGCGCGGGCATCCACGGCGGCGAGATCGTGGCCGAGGGCACGCCCCAGCAGATCATGGACAACCCCGACTCCCTCACCGGGCAGTACCTGTCAGGGAGAAAGTTCGTGCCCATTCCCACCGCCCGCCGCGCGCCGTCCGGCTGGCTGACCGTGCGCGGAGCCCAGGCCAACAACCTCAAGGGCATCGACGTGCGCTTCCCGCTGGGCGTCATCACCTGCGTCACCGGCGTGTCCGGCAGCGGCAAGAGCAGCCTGGTCAACGAGATCCTGTTCAAGTCCCTGTCCCGGACGCTGAACCGCTCCCGGCAGCGGGCCGGGGCCCACGACGGCATCGACGGCGTGGAGCAGCTGAACAAGATCATCGCCATCGACCAGTCCCCCATCGGCCGCACGCCCCGGTCCAACCCGGCCACCTACACCGGCCTGTTCGACATGATCCGCGACGTGTTCGCCCAGACTCCCGACGCCAAGGCCCGGGGCTACAAGCCCAACCGATTCAGCTTCAACGTGAAGGGCGGCCGGTGTGAGGCCTGCTCCGGCGACGGCATCATCAAGATCGAGATGCACTTCCTGTCCGATGTCTATGTGCCCTGCGAGGTCTGCAAGGGCCACCGCTACAACCGGGAGACTCTGGAGGTGCGCTACAAGGGCAAGAACATCTACGAGGTCCTGGAGATGACTGTGGATGAGGCGCTGGAGTTCTTCCGCCCCATCCAGAAGATCGCCCGGAAGCTGGAGACCATGCGGGACGTGGGCCTGGGCTACGTCAAGCTGGGGCAGCCCGCCACCACCCTGTCCGGCGGCGAGGCCCAGCGCGTGAAGCTGGCCACCGAGCTGTCCCGCCAGTCCACGGGCCGCACCATCTACGTGCTGGACGAGCCCACCACCGGCCTGCACGTGGCTGACGTGGAGCGGCTGATCGACGTGCTGGACCGCCTGGCCGAGGCCGGCAACACCGTGGTGGTGATCGAGCACAACCTGGACGTGGTCAAGACCGCCGACTACATCATCGATCTCGGCCCCGAGGGCGGCGACGGCGGCGGCACCGTGGTGGCCACCGGCACCCCCGAGGAGGTCGCCGGGTGCGAGGCCAGCTTCACCGGGCAGTATTTGAAGCGTGCCTTGGACAACTGGGGTCGAAACCGGTAGAGGACCCTTCATTCCCAAGGAAACTGCTCCTCAAAAGAATCATACAGCAGGATTGCGGGGACGCCGACCAGCGTCCCCGCATTTTATGGGTCCTTCACGGAAAGCCACAGGATGAATGACAGGCAATAAGCGGACATATAAAGATCCTTCACTTCATTCGGGATGACGGCAAATCGCAATCCCTGTCATCCTGATCGAAGTGTTCGCGCAAGCATTGCGAAGCAAAGGATCTTCTTTTGACATGCCGCGCTGCAATCGTTTCGCACTCTCATCGCGCCTCCTCGTCGTTCACCTCCAGGCACTCAGAACAGGCGCGCCGGTTTCGTCCACCAGCCATTGCAGGCACACCGTGTCGTTATCCGCCCTCGTAAAGGTCATGCTCCAGCTGACGACGCGGCTCTGATCCGGGGTTAAGATTGCGCTGATCCAATCGATATCCGCCACCCCGACCTTCGTCACACCCTCGGACCTCAGCAGCGCAAGCTTTTCCGTCGCCTCGATCGCCAGCTCCGGCAGCGGCGACGGCAGATCCAGCAGCGACGGCATGTTTTCCGCTTCGCAGAAGGACGCCCACAGCACCCAGTAGTCGTCGTCCACGCCTGCGGGCCGAGGCATTCCAAAGATCAAGGCCGCGCTCTTTTCCAGTCCATAGCCGTAGGTGCAAAACGCTATGGGCGTAAACCCGGCATCCTGGCCGTCGGACATCGTCCATTGGAAGTACTCCGCCTCGGGGCTTCCATCGGTGTAGGCGTACTTCCAGCCTGGATACAATTCGGAAGGCTCCATGCCAAAGGCCCGCCGGAACAGTTCGATCATGTTCAGCTCCCCAGGCTGGCACTGCGGGCAGCGCAGCTTCCCCGCTGCTACCGCCTCCGCCGTCGTGTGGGGGTGGGCGTTCCTCATCCCCATGCAGTACATGTTGCCGTGATAATATACGCCGCCTTCGGTGTAGTAGACTGTGGGCTCCTCCTCCACAGAAAGCGCTGACGCCTCCTCCTCGATAATATCTTCATCTGTGGAAGCCTCCGGAAGACCTGATCCATTCCCGTCAGATTCTCTTCCCGGCCCCATGCCCTGGGAGGCGACGACCCGGTCCACCCGGGGCCGAATCAGGCTGCTGGAAGCCAGTGCCAGCGCCGCGAGCAACAGCGCCAGCGCCGCCGCCGCGACGGCATATCGCGCCCGACTGCGTCGGCGCACCGAGGCTCCCCTGCCCCGGGCAAAGGCTCGTTCCACGGCGCTGGAGAGCTTCGGCGGCGGCGGGGTGAACGCTCCGTCGAGCCTTGGCACATCGTTCGTTCGCTTCACTGCCCGTCGCCTCCCTCCAGCAGTTGCTTCAAAGCACCCCGTGCCTGATGCAGCCGGGAACTGACCAGCCCCTGGGGCAGCTTCATCATCTCCGCCACCTCCCGCACCTGGTATCCCTCCAGGTAGTGCAGCACCAGCGGCAGCCGGTACTTCTCCGGCAGGCGCTTCAACGCCAGGCGAAGCTGCAAATCCTCGCAAAGCCGATCCTCCGCGGCCACTTCCTCGTCCAGGGGCACAGGCTCGCGCTTGCGCCGGCGCAGCGTGTCCCGGCATTGGTTCACCAGTATGCTCACCAGCCAGGCCTCCAGCTTCTCCGGGGCTTTCAGCCTGTCCTTCTTCATCCATCCCCGGAAAACGGCCTCCTGCACTGCGTCCACGGAGTCGGCTTCCCGCCAGAGTATAGCCTGGGCGATGCGATACAGGCGTCCCTCCATGCCGCGCACACGCTGCATGTATTCCAAGTCGCTCATCGTCACCCCGCCTCGCCTGCGCGGCGTCACTTCGCCGCGTTGTTCTACACCTGGTAGACGTTCGGGAAGGGTGAAAGATTGAACGTTACTACAAATTTAACATTTCACAACGACAAGAAATACCTGGAAAAAGAGAAGATCCTCCCCTTCGCCCGGGACGACAAGCATGTGATTGTCGTCCTGAACGAAGTGAAGGATCTTCTTGCCGGGAATTATTTGAAGTTTCCCGCGCCGCCCTTGGGCCGTCAGTTCGCTTCCGGTTTGGAGGCCCGATCGAACAGGGCGTCGATCTCGGGATCGTGCTTGTAGGTCACCATGGAGACCACCGCCGCCGCCAGCAAGCCGGTGAAGAAGCCGGGGATGATCTCGTAGAGACCGGTACCGCTCAGGAAGGCCAGCCAGAGGATATCCACTGCCGCGCCGGAGATGATGCCCGCCACCGCGCCACTGAAGGTCAGGCAGCGGGAGAACAGGCTCAACAGGATGACCGGGCCGAAGGCCGCGCCGAACACGCCCCATGCGTTTTCGACCAGGCCCATGATGGTGCCGCTGTTGGGGTTGGAGGCGATCATCAGCGCAATGATGGCGATCACGATCACCACCGCGCGGCCCGCCCAGAGCATCTCCCGGTCGGAGGCGTTCTTGCGGAACACCGGCTTGTACACGTCGCTGGCGAAGGCCGAGGCGGAGGCCAGCAGCTGGGAGTCCGCCGTGGACATGGATGCGGCCAGTATGGCCGACAGCAGCACGCCGGAGATCACCGCGGGGAAAATGCGGCGGGTCATCTGGATGAACACCGTGGAGGAGTCGGCGATCTCGCCCATGAACACGCGGCCCACCGCGCCGGCGACGACGGACATGGTCAGTATGATCACCGTCCAGGTGATGCCGATGACGCTGGATTTGCGCAGCTCCTTCTCAGAGCGCACCGACATGAAGCGGATGATGATGTGGGGCATGCCGAAGTAGCCGAGGCCCCAGCCCAAGCCGGAGGCGACCTCCTTCCAGTCCCGCGCGAAGCTCCAGTAGTGCTCCGGGAACTGGGCCGCCGTCTCCACCGTGCCGCTGTTCACCAGCGCCAGGGCGAAGATCGGGGCGATCAGCAGCGCCGCCAGCATCAGCAGGCCCTGGAAGAAGTCCGTCCAGCAAACCGCCGAGAATCCACCCAGGAACGTGTAGCCGATGATGATCGCCGCCGCCAGGTACATGGCCACCGTGGCGTTCATGCCGATGACGGTGTTGAACAGCGTGCCGCAGGCCTTGATGCTGGAGGCCGCGTAGATCGTATACGCGATGATGAAGATCACCGCGCAGATGATCTGCAGCACCCTGCTGGAGGACAGGAAGCGGTTGGTCAGGTACTGGGGAATGGTGATGGAGTCGTTGGCCTCGATGGAGAAGCGGCGCAGGCGCGGCGCTTCAAAGATCCAGCTCAGCGCGTAGCCTATGGCCAGGCCAATGGCGATCCAGGTCTGCCCCATGCCCGCCGCGTACACCGACGCCGGCAGGCCCATCAGCACCCAGGCGCTCATGTCCGAAGCGCCGGCGGACAGCGCGGAGACCCACGCGCCCATCTTGCGCCCGCCCAGGAAGTAGTCCTTCTCGTTGCCGCCCTTGGAGCGCACGAAGAAGTAGAGTCCTATGCCGATCATAAACACCAGGTAGAGGATAAACACAACCAGCTCTGCCGCGTTCATGCAATCGCCTCGCTTTTATGGTTATAATGTCTTTTTATAACACGTTCCTCCGATTAATCAACGCTTTAGCAGACTACTACTGTAAATTGTCAATTAAATCGAAGCGCACAGCTGGCGAAAATGGTTTGTCGCGCCAGGAGGTTCTATCACGTAAAGCCGCCGCTCAAACACGGCTCATGACGCCGAAGGTGCGTTCTGGCGAATTTGGGAACACGCTCTAATCCCGCTTTCTCCCGCATAGGCTGTATCAAAAACCAGGGAGGCGCGTCACATGGCTCGAACTCGCACGCAAACACTGCTCTCACTGTCAAAGGGGCTCGCCGGAGCGATCCTTCTCACGCTGCTGCTGATGGCCATCGTGGCGGCGCTGGCAGCGATGGGCCGCATCTCCGACGGCCTGCTGATGGTCCTTAACCAGCTGATGAAGCTGGCCGCCCTGCTGCTGGGCGTCACACTGGCCGTGGGCCGGGGCGGCCGCCGGGGCTTTTTGACCGGCATGACCCTCGCCATGCTCTACATGGCCCTGGGCTACGGATGCTGCGCCGCGCTGGGCGGCAGCGCCTTCTCCACGTCGGAATTCCTCGGGGAGGTGATGATCGGCGCCGCCGTCGGGGCCATCGCCGGCGCGGTGCTGTCCAACCTGCCCGCGCGGCGGCGGGCGACGTAGCGCAAAGGGGCGAGGTGCTGAACGCGCCCCGCCCCTTCAAGTATGGTTACTCGTGTTTTACTGCTCCGTGGGATAGTCGCTCTTGCCGGTGATCTTCCGCTTGATGATCTTCCCCATGCGCTTGAGGGCGTAGGGACCCACCAGCTTCATCATCTCCTCGGCGGTGTGCATGTCGCTGGCCGCGGGCAAATCGCGGGACAGGTGGATGGCGTCGAACTCGCACCGGGTGGTGCACAGGCCGCAGCCCACGCACTGGTTCAGGTCCACGATGCTCCGGCCACACTTCAGGCAGCGGCCCGCCTCCTTCTTGATCTGCGCCTCCGTCAGCGGCAGCCGCAGGTCGCTGAAGGTCTCCCGGGCCTCGCCGGGCTTCAGGCCGGGGGCCTGCCGCGGGGCGTTGTCGTAGCCCTCCACGCGGATGTCATCCCGGTTCAGCTCGATGAACTGGCGCAGGTCGCGGCCGATGGTCATGGACTGCCCCGGATGGACAAAGCGGTTGATGGAGGTCATGGCGGCCTTGCCCTCGGCGATGGCGTCGATGGCGAAGCGCGCGCCGTGGAAGATGTCGCCGCCCACGAACACGTCCGGCTCGGCGGTCTGCAGCGTCACCGGGTCCGCCTCGGCGGTGCCGTTGCGGCGCACGACCACCTTGCTGCCCTCCAGGAGCTTCCCCCACTGGGCGGACTGGCCGATGGCCATCAGCACATGGGAGCAGGCGATGGTCTTAGTGTCGTTCTCGTCATACTGGGGCGCGAAGCGGTGCTGGTCGTCGAACACGCGGGTGCAGCGCTTGAACACGATGCCGGTCACTTTGCCGTTCTCGGTCAGGATCTCCTTGGGGCCCCAGCCGTTCTCCACGGCGATGCCCTCGTGCAGGATCTCGGCCACCTCGTCCTTTGCGGCGGGCATCTCGTCCCGCTGCTCCAGGCACAGCATGGTCACGCTGCCCTTGGTGCAGCGCAGCGCCGTGCGGGCCACGTCAGCGGCCACGTTGCCGCCGCCGACGACCACCACGTCGCCGTCCAACTGCACATTGCCCTTCAGGTTCACGTCCTTCAGGAAGGCCACGCCGGAGGACACGCCCTCGGCGTCCTCGCCGGGCACGCCAGCCATGCGGCCGCCCTGCATGCCGATGGCGATGTAGAAGGCCTTGTAGCCCTGGGCCCGCAGCTGATCGAGGGTGACGTCCTTGCCCACCTCGACGCCGCAGCGGATCTCGGCCCCGGCCTTTTCGATGATCTCGATCTCCCGCTGGAGCACTTCCTTCTCCAGGCGGAAGCTGGGTATGCCGTTGAGCAGCATGCCGCCCGGGCGGGCTTCCTTTTCAAACACGGTGACGGGATAGCCCTCCTGCCGCAGGTACCAGGCGGCGGAGAGGCCGGCGGGGCCGGCGCCGATGATGGCGATCTTGTAGTCGTCCCACTGGTTGCCGTCGCCGTTCTCGCTGATCATGCCGAAGTTCTCCGGGTGGGCCAGCTCCCACTGGGCCAGGAACTTCTTGATCTCGTCGATGGCCACGGGCGCGTCGACCAGCCCGCGGGTGCAGCGGTCCTCGCAGCGGCGATTGCACACCGCGCCGCAGACCGCCGGGAAGGGATTGTCCTGGCGAATGAGGCGCACCGCGTCCTCGTAGCGCCCCTCGCCGGCCATTTTGATGTAGCCCTGCACGGCGATGTGGGCCGGGCAGGCGGTCTTGCAGGGAGAGGTGCCGGTGTCGTAGCAGTTCAGCTTGTTGTGGTCGCGGTAGTCCCGGTCCCACTTGTCCTGGCCCCAGACGTGGTCGTCCGGCAGGTCGTGCATCGGATACTTCACCTGACTGCCGTCGGCCCTGCACAGCTTCTGGCCCAGGCGCGCGGCGCCGGCGGGACAGACCTCCACGCACTTGCCGCAGGCCACGCACTTCTCGGGGTCCACGTGGGCCCGGTAGGCGCTGCGGGACATGTTGGGCGTGTTGAACAGCTGGGAGGTGCGCAGGCCGTAGCAGCTGCCCGCCGAGCAGTTGCAGATGCCCACGATGCGGTTGGGGCCGTCCAGGTTGGTGATCTGGTGGACGTAGCCCTTGCGCTCGGCCCGCTGGATGATCTCCAGGGCCTCCTCGCGGGTGATGTAGTGGGCGTCCTTGCCGCTCTCCACCAGGTATTCGGCGATGTCGCCCACGCCGATGCACATATAGCCCTCGATGTCGCCCACGCCCTCGCCGCGGATGCGCTGGGCCTTGCGGCAGGCGCAGACCATCTTGCAGAACTTGTCGTTCTTGTTCAGCCAGTGGGAGAGGTGCTCCACGCTGACGCTCTGCACCTTCGGGTCGATGGCCTTCTCCACGGGAATCACGTGCATGCCGATGCCCGCGCCGCCCGGCGGCACCAGCTTGGCCGCCAGCTCCAGCGGCTCCTGGGGCGCCAGATTGAACATCGTGGCCACCTCGGGATGCTCGTCCGGCAGGGTGGGATGCTCCACCATGTACTCGCCGGAGCCCACCACCCACTTGGGGATCCAATATTGGATGTGCTGGTCGGCGTTGTCCCGGTTCTGCTCCAGTATGCCGATCCACAGCAGGTGGTCGATCACCTTCTGGGCTTCCGCCTCGCTCAAGTTGTTGCGCTGGGCCAGCTCCGGCGTGGTCAGGCCGGTGCGCCGCTTCTTGAAGGACAGCAAAAAGCGCACTTCGTCCTTGGTGAGCAGCCGGTCCAGGATCCAGAAATCCATGTGGTTTTCCTTCATGCCGCCCGGCAGCTTGCGGGGAATGTTGTCCGTGATCATCACGGCCAGCTTCTTGACGAGCTTTTTCTTCTCGGGATCGTCGCAGTGGTGGCCGTTCACGGGGTAGTCCCTCTCGTTGACGTGGATCATCGGGTTGACTTCGTTGACCACGGCATTTCCTCCTTCTATAGAGCCATCTCAAAATACAACATCGAGCAATCCGTCCGCAGGGACGGCGGAAACACCTTCCCCGGGCGCCAATTATGGCGCCCCTACGGCGGTTTTCTGTATCATCAATCAATGATTCCTTCGCATGTTGTTATTCTGAGGCAGCCCATGCTTTCGTCGTTTTCAGGCATCCCGCGCCAGGCAACAACCCAAGCCGCCGTCTCTCGGCAATCTGACTGTTGCCTGATGCCTGTTGCCTGTTGCCTTTTCCCTTTTCCCTTTTCCCTTTTCCCTTTTCCCTGTTCCCTTTTCCCTGTTCCCTTTTCCCTACTCAATCGGTATCTTGATCGTCAAATCGCTGGTCGGGTACGCGGCGCAGGCGTGAACATAGCCGAAATCCCGGTCGGCGGCGCGGCGGCCGTCATTCTCCGGGCACACGTACACACTGCCGGAGAGCACCTTGGTGCGGCAGAAGCCGCACTCGCCGCTGCGGCAGCCGGTCTCGATGCGGATGCCCGCCCGCTCCAGCGCCACCACCAGGCTCTCGGTGGCCTTGGCGTCGATCACGTCCTCGTGGATGCCCCGGCGCACGGTCAGCTTGAAGGTCCTGTCCTTCAGTTCCATCGGGTAGCCCTCGAAGGTGGTGATGTCCTTCGCCTGGCCGAACACCTCGAAGCGCACGCGCCGGGCGGGGATGTCCAGCTTCTTGAGCTCCTCCCGCAGGAAGCGGTACATCACCTGCGGGCCGCAGATGAAGTAGGTGGTGTCGGGCGCGGAATACTTCTTGATGATCTCGGCGGAGAGGAAGCCCCTCTCCCCCTTCCAGTCGGGCTCGTCGCCCGAAAGCACGTGTACCACGTGCACGCGGTCGCCCTGGAGCGCCTCCAGCTCGTCCTTCAGGATGATGTCTGTGGAAACCACAGAGCCGTAGAGGATCGTCAGGTCCATGTCCAGCCTGCCCGCGGCGACCTCCCGCGCCATGGAGGCGAAGGGCGTGATGCCCACGCCGCCCGCCAGGGCCACGACGTGCTTCGCGTCGCGCAGGGGCTCATAGTAGAACTGGCCCAGGCCGATCTGGGCCGTGAACACGTCTCCGACCTTGACGTTGTCGTTCAGGTGGTCGCAGATGAAGCCGTCGCCCCTCGACCTGCGCACGGTGATCTCCACGAAGCCCTCCTTCCCCCTTGCCTGGCTGGGCGCGGAGGAGATGGAATACGGGCGGGAGATGACGCTCTTGCCGATCTCGAAGTCGATGACCATGTACTGCCCCGCGTAGAAGAAGGGCAGTTCTCCGCCGTCCTCCCGGACGAAGCGGAAGGACTTCGCCGTGGGGCTCGCGGTCTTGATCCCGTCGACCTTCACGCGCAGGCGGCCCGGATGCCAGGCCCGGGCGACATCGCCGATGGGGTCCTCGCGCACAGGCGCAGCGGAAGCGGACTCAAAGGCCTCCAGGCGGGCCTTGGTGACGCGGGACGCGCCGCCCACGTCCTTCAAAAATCCCTTGACCTTCATTTCGCCGCCTCCTCTGCCATGGTATCCAGCACGTTCTTAGCCGCCTTGCGGCCGTTGGTCACCGCCGGGCCCATGCCGTCGCCGGAGATGGCGTGGGCACCCGAGAACTCCAGGTGTTTGATGAAGCGCTCCGCCTCGGCGGTCTGCAGGCGGGCGATGATGTGGTCCTCCATCGTGTGGGCGTAGCCGTAGATGCAGCCGTTCCACGCGCCGGTGTAACGGGCCACGGTCATGGGCGTCTCGATCACCAGCTCCAGCACGTGGTCCAGCAGGTTCACGCCGAAGTAGGCCGACATGTCATCGATCAGCTGCTTGGCCACCCGGTGCTTCACTGCGTCGTAGTCCTCCGCCTTCACCGTCTTCCAGCCGTCCACCCGGGGCAGCACGGTGATGGAGAAGGAGCAGGTGCCCTCCGGCGTGCAGTCGGGGTTGCCGTAGTTGTGGCAGATGCAGGTCAGGTAGCGATAGGGTCCCAGGCCGGCCAGGTTCTTGTAGAGGGCGTCGGTGTCCATGGTGTCGCCCCGGAAGATGCTGTAGTCCCGGATGTTCAGCTTTTCTGCGGGCTGGTCCAGAATCATGATCACCGAGAAGGCGGTCAGGCTGAGCCTGCGCCCGTTGACCATCTTGACGGCTCCCGCGGGCACGGCGCTCGCCGGCTCGATCATCGAGGTGTACACCTTGTTTGGATAGGCGGAGCAGATCACGTAGTCCGCGTGGATCTCGTCGCCCCTTGCGGTGCGCACGCCGTAGGCTGTGCCGTCCTTCACGAGGATCTTGTCCACCTGCTGGCGGTACTCGATCTGCACGCCCATGGCCTCGGCGCGCTCCGCCATCTTCAGGGACATCTCGTGGCTGAACTTACGGGGAATGAAGGAGCCGTAGCCGATGTAGTCCGCCATCAGCACGGAGAAGATGGTGAAGGGCAGGTCCGAGAAGCCGCTGCCCACGTAGATCCAGTAGGGCGCCAGCAGGTCCAGCGCCTTCTGGGGCAGCTGGAAGGTGTCCAGCACCTCCTTGGTGGAGTAGCCCGCGGTCTTGACGAAGGCCTCGTGCTTGAGCAGCATCATGGGCTTGCTCATGGGGTGGATGGACAGCTCGTTCACGCTGTCGAACACGGTGTGGCACAGGTTCAGCAGCCGCAGCACCTTGTCATAGGTGCCGGGAACCGCGGCGTCCACTTCCTTGGCGAAGCGCTCCAGGCCCGGGTGCAGCGTGACCTCCAGCCCCGGCAGCGAGGCGTGATAGGCCTCCGGCACCTTTAGCCAGTCGACATCCACGCCCATGTCGTCGAAGAACTTGCCCACCTTCAGGCGGTTGTCCTTGTCGCCGATGCTCATCATCTCGTGGAGCGCGGCCTCGATTTCGATGCCGCCGCGCACGAAGCTGGTGGCGATGCCGCCGGGCAGGTTGTGGCGCTCCAGCACCAGCACGTCCTTGCCCTTGTCGGCCAGCATCAGCGCTGCGGACAAGCCCGCCAGCGCGCCGCCCACGACGATGACGTCGTAATGATCCTTATAGAATTTCATAAACACACTCCAATTCAGGGCAAAGGGAACGGGAATTGAGAAGGAGCGGCCCCAATCGGGGCCCTGTCGTTTCGACGGACTCGATTCTCAATTCCCAATTCTCAATTCCCAATTATCAGAAGAACCGTTCCACCAGCTCGCGGCTGTACTCGGCGGTCTCGTCCATGTCGCCGAAGCTCATGATCTCGCCGGCATAGAAGGTGTCGTACTTGCCCTGCATGGCCTCGACCTTGTCATACCAGCCCGCGGCATAGTCCTCGCTGAACACATGCGGGAAGTAATAGACGCTCCACTCGTTGACCACCTTGGAGGCCGGGTTGTTCATGACCTTCAGGTCCTCCAGCACCATGCTGCGGCACTTGTCGTAGGGGATCTCCTTGCTGTCCTTGTGCTTGCGCAGGGAATAGGTGGTGATGACCTGGTCCTTGGTGTCGCGCCAGCGGCGATAGTACACCATCAGGTGGCCCAGGCGCTCCGGCACCATGTTGTCAAACACATAGTAGGAGATCTCCGGGTGATCCTCGGGCTTGGTTTCGCAGGCCAGCACGTCGTAGCGCTCGTAGTCGATCTTGCTGAACAGCGCGCGCTCGTCCTCGCGGGCGTCGAAGTAGTCCACCATGCCCACCTGGCCGTCCTTGCGCTTGTTGGGGATGTACAGCGGCGCGGTGACGATGATTTTGTCGTACTCCTCCACCTTGCCGTTCACGGTGACGTACACCTTGCCGTCCTTGCGCTCGACCTTGTCGATCTTGCTGTTCAGGCGAGCGGGATGCGCCAGGTGATCGTTCAGCTGCTCCCAGATGTACTGGGTGCCGTTCTTCCAGGTCCACAGGTTGATCTTCACGAAGTTCATGCAGGTCTGGAAGTCCAGGTACTTCAGCACGTAGGCCGCGGGGATCTCGTCAAAGTAGCCGTAGCCGAAGGAGGTGAAGGGCCCGATCCAGATGTCCTGCACCAGGTCGACGCCGTTGATCTCGCAGAACTTCTTGAAGGGCAGGGCCAGATCCTTCAGGTTCGGGTTCTCGCCGCTGACGGGCTGGCGCTTGGCGCTGGCGGCGGAGAAGCCCTCGTAGCGACCCTCGGCAACGCCGCGATGGCCGTTCAGGTCATAGCCCTTGTACTTGGTCTCCAGCAGCTCGCCGAAGCGCTTCAGCTGCTTCTTCATCTTCAGAAGGCGGGGGATCTTCAGGATGTTCTTCTTCGGCTCGAAGGGCTCGATCACCTTGCCCTGGCCGTTCTTGTAGTTGCGGTTCAGCTTCGGGCCGTCGTGGGTGATGCCGCAGAACTCCTCCACGTCGTGCACGGCGTAATAGGAGGGCACGCCCATGATGGCGCCCATCTCGTAGCGGCGGCCGTTGTAGGTCGGGGACCAGCACTTGCCGCCGACGCGGTCCAGGCGCTCGAGGATGGTGTAATTGTTGTAACCCTTCTTTTCAAGGTACATGCCCGCGGACAGGCCGGCAGGGCCGCCGCCGACGATGCAGATGCGCGTATTCTTATCCATGGTGAATTCCTCCTGACATATTTGCAGATACCTGACGATATTATAACACAGATGCGCCAAAAAAGAAGCGTCCAAAGGGCGCTTTGGCAAAAATTCAACACATTTCTTTCTGACTTTGCCATTTATTTGCCGAATATTTCGTTTTTTCAGCCGCAGCACCTTCCTCATCAGGAGAAAACATGCTATAATTGACTTGTGTGTGCCGCGCGGCACAGAAGGAAGGTGTCATCCTTGCGCCATACCGATTTCCTGTCCATGCTGGACGCATGGGCTTCGAAAAAAACCGCCCTCCCGGCCCTGCGATATGCCGGGGCGAAGGGGCTCGAGACGTTGACCTACGCTGCCCTGGCCGAGGCCGTACGCGCCCGAGCGGAGGCGCTGCGCTCAAGTGCGACCGGCTGCCTGGGCGTGCTGTGCGATGGAAGCGCCGCCTGCGTGATCGAGATCCTCGCCGCGGCGGCCGCAGGCCTCCAGACTGCGCTGCTGGACGGCCTCGCCAACGAGGGCCTGCTTGCCGAGCAGATCGCCGCCGCGGATGTGGACACCCTCTGGGGCGACGATGAGCTCCGAGAGATCCTCTCCCCCGCCCTGCGACCCGAACCCATCGGGCGCACCGGAAACATTCTGTTCTTCACCTCCGGCACGGCCCAGGCGGCCCGGGCGGTGGCACTCACAGAGAAGAGCCTGTGCGCCAGCGCCTGGAACGGCGGCACGTTGCTGCCGCTGGCCCCCGGGGACGTATTGCTGTGCATGCTGCCGCTGAACCACGTGTTCGGCTTCGTCTGCGGGCTGCTGTGGGGACTGTCCTGCGGTGCCTGCGTGGCCCTGGGCCGGGGCCCGCGCCACTACGCGGACGACTGCGCCTGCTTCAAGCCCACCGCCCTGCCCGCGGTGACGATGCTGCTGGATTTCCTGACGCGGGCCAACGCGCTGAACCCGGAATTGAAGCTGATCCTCGTGGGCGCGGGCCCCTGCCCCGCCCCGCTGCTGGAGTCGGTGAAGGCCCGGGGCATCCACGTGTCCTTCGGCTACGGCCTCACGGAGACCAGCTCCGGCGTGGCCCTGTCCCTGGGCGACGACCCCTACGCCATGACCGTCTGCCCTGACGACCGCGTTACAATCGCGCCGGACGGGGAGATCCTCATAGAAGCCCCCACCTGCATGATGCGCGGGTACTACAACGCGCCGGAGGCCACCGCCGCCGTCCTGTTGGAAGGCGTGCTCCACACCGGCGACCTCGGCTCCCTGGACGACGAAGGCAGGCTGCATGTCACCGGTCGCAAGAAGGACATGCTGGTCCTGAGGGACGGCACGAAGCTGTTCCTGCCGGAATACGAGGCCCGGCTCGCCCAGGTTCTTCCGGGAAGGGACTTCGCCGTGCTGGAGATCGACGGACGGCCCGCGCTCATCCTGCGGGGCCGGGAGGAGGAGCGGGAAGCCGTCTCCGCCGCCCTTGCGCCGGCCATGGCCGAACAGTCCCGGGGACGCCAGCTGAGCAAAATCATATTTGTATCCGAACCCCTGCCCCGGTCCGCCACCGGGAAGATCAAGCGCTGGGAGCTCCAGCAGAAAGTGGTGAACGCATGACGCGCAACGAGATTCTGGAAGCCGCGAAGGAGATCATCTACGAGAGCGTGCCCGAGCTGGAGGGCAAGCCGCTGGACGAATCCACCGTCATCAACACCGACACCGGCATCGACTCCATGGGCTTCACGCTGATCATGTGCCGCCTGGAGGCCCGGTTCGACACCAAGGTCCCCGACCGCCAGTGGCAGAAGCTGGCCACGCTGGGCGACGTCGTCTCCGCCTTTGAGAAGCGGATGCCGAAGGCATGATCTACCGCCAGAGCTTGAAGCTGCTCAGCAGCGACGTGGACATGTACCGCCGCCTGCGCCTGAGCCGCCTGTTCACGCTGTTCCAGGAGGCCGCCATCGCCCACACCGAGGCGCTGGGCATGGGCCGGGAAAAGACGCTGGACAAGGGCGTACTGTGGGCGCTGACGATGCAGCGGGTGATCGTGCGCCGCCTGCCGGAGTACGACGAGGCCATCGAGCTGTCCTCCTGGCCCGGTGAGACGATGCACGTGCTCTTTCCCCGCTACTATCGCCTGACGGACAGCCGGGGCGAGACCCTGGTGGACAGCTCCGCGCTGTGGGTGCTGATGGACGCCCAGACCCGTGGGCGCGTATACCCCGACGACTACGGCATCGCGGTCCCCGGCGTGAAGCTGGGCGGCGAGCCGCCCCTGCCGCGGGTGCTGGGCATGCCCGGTGCCGGAGAGGTGCCCTTCACGGTGCCCTACAGCTACGTGGACCTGAACGGCCACATGAACAACGCCCGCCTGCTGGACCTGGCCGAGGACCTGATGCCGCCTGCGCTGCGCGCGCAGCCCGTGGGGTCCATCGAGGCCGAGTACCGCGCCGAGGCGAAGCCCGGGGAGACGCTGATGCTGCGCGCCCAGCAGGACGGCAGCCTGTTCAACCTCGCCGGGGACGGCGACGGCAGGCGCGTCTTCAACCTGCGGCTGGAGTACGCCGACGAAGCATAGGCATTCCAATTATCTAACAGGGGAAAAGCATGGATTACGAAATCTTTGAGACCAAGACCCGGGCGCTGGCGGACAACGACGCCGCCGCGGAGCAGACCCGGGCATTGATGCGCGAGAAGGGCGCGAAGCTCGTCAACCTGATGGGCTCCCCCGGCGCGGGCAAGACTTCTGTGCTGCTGCGGCTCATCGAGGGGCTGAAGCCGCTGCGCGTGGGCGTGATGGAGGCCGACGTGGATTCCGACGTGGACGCGCGGACCGTCTCCTCTACCGGCGCGCGGGTGATCCAGCTGCACACGGCGGGGCTGTGCCACATGGACGCGGACATGACCCGCCGAGGCCTGGAGCGCATGGGCGTGGAGGGCCTGGACGTCGTGTTCCTGGAGAACATCGGCAACCTGGTCTGCCCCGCGGAGTTCGAGGTCGGCGCGGACCTGCGCGTCGCCATACTCTCCGTGCCCGAGGGGGACGACAAGCCCCTCAAGTATCCGCTGATGTTCAGGACCGTCGACTGCCTGGTCGTGAACAAGCTGGACACGCTGCCCATCTTCGACTTCGACCTGGACAGGCTGCGCGGCCACATGGCGCGGCTGCGGCCGGAAGTGCCGGTGTTCCCCGTCTCCGCCCGCACCGGCGAGGGCGTGGCGGCGCTGGCGGGCTGGCTGAGGAACAGGCTGGGAGGCGAACAGGCATGAAGGTCATCGAATTGAAGGCGTCTGTCACCGCCTCCAACGACCGGGACGCGGATGAACTGAGGCGGGAAATGCGGGAAAAGGGCGTGCTGCTGGTCAACCTGATGAGCGCTCCCGGCGCGGGCAAGACCACCCTCCTCTCCCGGCTGATCCGGGATATGGACGGGACCCGCATCGCCGTCATGGAGGCCGACATCGAATCCGCCGTGGACGCGGAGCACATCGAGGCCCTGGGGGCCCAGGCCATCCAGGTACACACCGACGGCATGTGCCACATGGACGCGGGCATGACCGCCCGGGCCTGGCACGCCATGGACCCGGACGCCATCGACCTGGCGGTGCTGGAGAACGTGGGCAATCTGATCTGCCCCGCCGAGTATGACACCGGCGCGGGCTGCAACATCATGATCCTGTCCGTGCCCGAGGGGGACGACAAGCCCCTCAAGTACCCGCTGATGTTCTCCCGGTGCGACGCGCTGGTGATCTCCAAGCTGGACGCCCTGCCCTACTTCGGCTTCGACGTCGAGACCTGCGCCGCGCGGGCCCGGAAGCTGAACCCCGAAATCCGGGTGTTCCCCCTCTCCGCCAGGACGGGCGAGGGCATGGCCGAATTCGAGGCGTGGCTGCTGGACCGCCTGGACGCCTGGCGCAGACGGCCCTGACAAGTGCGTCCATCCGGAGGTGGATAGCCAATCCTGATCGCCCGAACACTGGGCGCACCCACCCCTGACACAAGGCGCTCAACCACTCTCTCCACACTCCAAACTCCACACTCTCAACTTCAAACTCTCAACTTTCAAAGGAACGGTGTTGTCGCACATGCACGAAATGGGCATCATTCTGCACCTGGCCAAGACGCTGGACGAGACCGCCGAGCAGGAACAGCTGAAAACCATCAGCGAGGTCACGCTCCAGGTCGGCGAGGTCTCCGGCATCATGACGGACCTGTTCATTGACTGCTGGAACTACTTCCGCAAGAAGCATCCCGTGCTGACAGACTGCGAACTGGTGCTGGAGACCATCCCCGCCGTCACCTGGTGCGACAGCTGCAAGCGCACCTACGAGACCGTGAAGTACGGCCGGGAGTGCCCCTACTGCCACTCCCCGGAGACCTGGCTGCTGCGGGGCAACGAATGCGTGATCAAGGAGATCGTGGCGGAGTAGGCGCGCTTCCTCGAAACACGCCGACATGGAATAACAGTCCGTTTTCCATTACTCATACGACAGGAGCGTACCCGTCAAAATACGGGCACGCTCCTGTTGTTTCAACCATCATCATGGGCGTCCTGATTCACTTGTTCGGGTCCACCCGTCGCTTCAGCGGCTCCCCCTTGCAGTAGCGGGCGAAGTCCTCCAGGAACAGCGCCACGACCTTGTCCACCGTGTAGGGCAGGGTCAGGTTGCCGGCTGCGTGGGGCGTGATCAGCAGGTTCGGGCACGTCCACAGCGGGGAATCCTGGGGCAGCGGCTCGGTCTCAAACACGTCCAGGCCGGCCCTGATCCGCCCCGAGCGCAGCTCGGGCAACAGCGCTTCCTCGTCGATGCTGGTGCCACGGCCCACATTGATGACGATTGCGCCGTCCGGCAGCAGTGCCAGCCTGCGCCCGTCCAGGATGTGGCGGGTCTCCGGCGCGCCGGGAAGGCACATGATCAACAGGTCGCACCCGGGCAGCACCGCGTCCAGCTCCGCGATGGGCCGCGCCTCGTCGAACAGGTTCCCGGGGTTGCGTCCGCTGCGGTTGACGCCCACGATGCGCGCGGGATCAAAGCCCCTCAGGCGGCGGGCGATCGTCTGGCCCAGGTCGCCAGTGCCCAGCACCGCTACTCGGCTGCCGCAGATGGAGCGCACGGGCAGGCCTCGGAGCCATTCCCGCCGTTCCACCGCGCCGCTGTATTCCCGCTGTCGGCGCATCAGCTCCAGCGCCATCATGACCACGTGCTCGGAAATGGTGACGCCGTAGGCCCCCGAGGAGTTGCTCAGCATCGCCTCAGGCGAGGCGAACACGCCGGGGCCGGCGTACTGGTTATAGCCCGCCGAGGGCGTGCAGAGCCAGCGCAGCTTCGGCGCGACCCGGGCCAGCTCCGGCGCATTGCCGAAGATGATCTCCGCGTCGGCGGCATCGGGCATCGCCTCCGCGGGGCTCCCGCGGAAGGTCACGTCGAAGCCCTCCGGCTCCGCCGCGGAAAGTATGGCTTCCCTGTGGGCGGGCAGCAGCCCGCCGATGGCGACAATCAGCTTTCTGCTCATCGTTATTTCCCCCGTCTGTAGTCGTCGTATCCCGTCCCGTGGCGTGCCCGGTTCCTTGTAATGTTTTCGCTTTTCAAAGCAGGTTTCAGATGATGATGCCGTCCAGGTGATCCAGCTCGTGCTGGATGATCTGGGCGATCCAGCCAGAGTACCGCTGTCGGCGCTTCTTCCAGCCTTCGTCCCGGTACTCCACCTCGATGTTCCGATATCGGGTGGCCTTGCGGGTGCCGTCCAGGGACAGGCAGCCCTCCTCCGCCTCGTAGGGCGAATCCTTACTGAGCACGACGGGGTTGACCATCACGACGCTGCCGAGGCCAAGGTCGACGATGATGATCCGCTTTTTCACGCCGATCATGTTCGCCGCCATGCCCACGCACGCCTGGCGATGGGCCGCCAATGTGTCCCGCAGGTCGCGGCCGACGGCGGTGTCCCCCTGGACGGCGGGATCAGACTTCTGACCGAGAAAGAACACGTCCCGAACGATGGGCCTTATCATATCCGCACCTCCGCGTTACTGGAACTGGGCGCTGTAGAGCTGGTAGTAAAAGCCCTTCGAGCGCATCAGCGATTCATGGGTGCCCTGCTCCACCACGTCGCCGTGGTTCAGCACGAGGATCAAATCGGCATTCTGGATGGTGGACAGCCGGTGGGCGATGACGAAGCAGGTCTTGTTCTCCATGAGGCTGCGCATGGCCCGCTGGATCTCCCGCTCGGTGCTGGTGTCCACGTTGGAGGTGGCCTCGTCCAGAATCAGCATGTGGGTGTTGTACAGCATGGCCCGGGCGATGGTCAGCAGCTGCTTCTGTCCCTTGGAGATGTTGCCGCCGTCCTCGCTGATCACCGTCTGGTAGCCCTCGGGCAGGCGCATGATGAAGGGATGGATGTGGGCGGCCTTCGCCGCCGCCACCACCTCCTCCAGGGTGGCGTTCTCCTTGCCGTAGACGATGTTGTCGAAGATCGTGCCCTGGAATACCCAGGTATCCTGGAGCACCATGGCGTAGGCCCCGCGCAGGCTGGCCCGGGTGAGGTCTCGCACGTCGTGGCCGTCCAGCAGTATGCGCCCCTCGTCCACGTCATAGAAGCGCATCAGCAGGTTGATGATGGTGGTCTTGCCCGCGCCGGTGGGCCCGACGATGGCGATCATCCGGCCCGCGTCCACCCTCAGGCTCAGATCGTGGATGATCCGCTTGCCCGGGTCATAGCCAAAGGCCACGCGCTCCATGGCCACGTCGCCCCGAACGTCCTCCAGCGCCAGGGCGTCCTCCCGGTCCGCCGTCTCCTCCTCCTCGTCCAGCAGCGCGAACACCCGCTCCGCCGCGGACAGGGCCGAGAACAGCTCGTTGATGATGTTGGCGATCTCGTTGATCGGGCCGGAGAACTTCCTCGAATAGAGCACAAAGGACGAGATCTGCCCCAGGGAGATCATGCCGCCCATGTACAGCAGCGACCCCACGATGGCGATCAGCGACAGGCCCAGGTTGTTGATGGAGCCCACGGAGGGCCCGATGGTGATGCCGTAGTAGTCGGCGTCATAGTAGGCCGCGGCGGCGTCGCCGTTGATGCCGTCAAAGCGCTCCTCCACCCCGTTTTCATAGGTGTAGGCCAGTATCGTCTTCTGCCCGGTGAGCATCTCCTCGACGAAGCCGTTCATCACGCCGTACATCTTCGAGCGCTTCGAAAACCGGGGCTGGGTGATCTTCCGCATCTTGGTGGTGTAGAATATGGCCACCGGCACCGGAATGAGGGCCACCACCGCCAGCGGCGGGGAGAGGACGATCATCATGGCCACGGAGCCGACCACGGTCACGACGCTCGTGAGTATGGCGGTGATGTCCGAGGACATGCAGGTGCTGATGACATCGATGTCATAGGACACCCGGCTGATGATGTCGCCCGCCTGGTTGTGGTCGAAGAAGCCCACCTTCATCCGCATCAGCTTGTCAAACACGTCCTGCCGCATGCGCCGGGCCACCCGCTTGCTGATCCTCGTCATCATCACGCTGATGGAGATGGTCAGCAGCGAGGACACGCCGTAGCAGGCCAGCATCCGCAGGGCGTAGGCGTAGACCCTGTCGAAGTTCACCTTTCCCGGTCCCGCGGCGGCCTCGTTGATGGCGGAGCCCGCGAGGCTGGGGCCGAGCAGCGAGAGCACGTTGCTCGCCAGGCACAGCAGGAACACCAGCGCCAACAGGGGCCGGAAGGCGCCCAGATAGGCGACCAGCCTGCGCAGCGCGCCCCTGGCGTCCTTCGGCTTCTTCATCACCGAATCCCGCGCCGCCATTACGCAACCTCCCCCATCTGCGACTGGTAGATGTCCCGGTAGACGGGGCAGGTCTCCAGCAGCTGCTCGTGGGTGCCGCAGCCAATCATGCGGCCCTCGTCCAGCACGAGGATGCTGTCCAGCGCCATGATGGAGCTGACGCGCTGGGCGATGACCAGCGTCGTGGCGCGGCTGTGGTGCTCGCGGATGGCCCTGCGCAGCGCCGCGTCGGTGCGGTAGTCCAGCGCGCTGGAGGCGTCGTCCAGGATCAGGATCTCCGGGTCGGCGGCGAGGGCCCGGGCGATCAACAGGCGCTGGCGCTGGCCGCCGGAGAAGTTCGCGCCCTGTATGGCGGCGCGGTGGTCGTAGCCGTCCTCATAGGCCTCCACGAACTCCGCGGCCATGGCGTCCCCGGCGGCGCGGCACACCGCGTCCTCGGAAACGTTTCTGCCGAAGTCGATGTTCCCCCGAACGGAGTCCACGAACACCACGTCGTTCTGGAACACCACGCCGAACTTGCGGTGCAGTTCGTCCTTTTCGTAGGTGCGCACATCCCTGCCGTCCACGAACACGTGGCCCTGCTGGGGATCGTAGAAGCGCATCAGCAGGTTGACGATGGTGGTCTTGCCGCTGCCGGTCGCGCCGATGATGCCCAGGGAGCCGCCCTTCTTCACGGCAAAGTCGATGTCATTCAGGGCCTTCTGGCGGCTGGAGCCGGCAAATCGCGTGGTGTCGTCCGATCCCTGGCCGCCCTGCCCGGCGTCCCCGTCGTAGTTGAAGCTGACGTGGTCGAACACCAGGAAGCCCTCCCGGTCGGTGTGTGCCGCCTCGACCTCGGGGATCGGCGGCAGCGCCTCCGGCGCGTCGATGACGGCGGCGATGCGCTTGGCGGAGGCGTTGGCCTTGGACATCATCATGAAGATGCGGTTCAGGCCCATGACGCCCATCATAATCATGTTGAAATAGGTCAAAAAGGCGAGTATGACGCCGGGCTGGGTGACGCCGGCGTTCACCCGGCGCGCGCCGAACACCACCACCAGCGTAAGCCCGACGTTCAGAAACAGCGTCACGATGGGCCCGGGCAGCGCCATGACGATGCCGGCGCGGATATCCCGGGCAGCGGCGGTCTCGTTGACAGCCCTGAAGCGGCGCATCTCGTAGTCCTCCTTGGACAGCGCCTTCACCACGCGGATGCCGGTGATGTTCTCCCGCATCACGCGCACCATGTCGTCCAGCCCCTGCTGGACCTTGTCATACAGCGGGATGCCCCGCATGGAGATGCCGATGACCAGCGCGATCAGCACCGGGGCCATGACGCACAGTATGGCGGCGAGGCCCCGGTCCATCAGCAGGGTGATCAGTATGCCGCCCATCAGCATGAATGGTGCGCGGATGCCGATGGTCTGGCTGGCCTGTATGAAGCTCTGCACGTTGTAGGAATCGGAGGTCATCCGGGAGGTGATCGACGGCAGGCCGAAGGCGTCCATCTGCCCGCCGGACAGGTTCAGCGAGGCGTGGAACAGGTCCCTGCGGATCTCAAAGGTGCTCTCCCGGGCAACGCGCACGCTCATCCGGTTGGCGGTGACGTTCACGGCGCGCACGAACACCGCCAGGGCGATCATCGCGCCGCCCCACAGGAACACCAGCCCCCGCTGCCGCGTCGGCGCGACGGTGTCGATCAGGTATTCCAGCACGGACGGGATCAACAGCTCGCCCAGCGTGCCGATGAGCTTGACGAGCATTACGGCGGCGATCAGCCACCGGCGCTTTTTCAAATAGGGCAGTATCGCTTTCAAGGCTGCGTCATCTCACAAATCTGTATTGCGGCAAATTGCCGCTTCATTTTGAGTATAATTTGGCTTTGAAAAGCGCTTCCAGCGTCAAATGTTAAAAAACTCGATCTTTTCGCGGCTTGAAGGCGCTGGAAAAGCGCCCACGGAGATGCCGAAGCCTGCGCGGGCGGAGTACCAAATCCCTCACGCCCAGGTGAAGTTCTCCTCGCCGGCGGCGAGGGCGAAGTGACACTTGACGATGCCCAGGTCGATCTTCAGGCACGTTCCAATCAGGCCGGCCCTGGCCGTCACCCGGTCGCCGCTGAGCTCAAAGCGGAACTTCTGCTGGTTGACCGCCGTCGGCGCGAGCAGCGCCGCCTCGACGCCCCGTCGGAACCACTCCGGGGCATCCGTGGACGCGCCGCTGACCTCGGCGGCAGACTTGCTCTTGCGGGGGCTGCCCTGGGTCTTTCCGTAGCCGAGGGAGATGATGATGACCTCCCGCTCCCCCGGCGCGACGACCGCCTTGCTCTTTCCGTGGGTCAGCGCCACCCAGCAGGTGTTCAGCCCCAGCTCCTGGGCCCTGAGCACCAGCTTTTCGCCGTAATAGCCGCAGCGCTCCTCCAGGCCGTCGCCCTTCCTGCCGACCAGGGCGATGTAGTTCTTCGCGTTTTCGAACTTCCCGTAGTGCGCCATCCGGGAGTTGAAGCACTCCGGCTCGTCGTACAGGATCTGCATGTTCAGCCCGCCCTCGCGGTTCAGCTCCGCCGCGCAGGCGTCCAGCTGCGCCCGCAGTTCCCGCGGAATGGGCTTGTCCAGGTACTGCCGCACGCTGTGGCGGCGGCGCATGATCTCCATGATCCCTTCGTTCAAGGTTCACACCGTCCTCTCTGTCGTCAGTCGTTCCCCCGTCGGCACGGACAGTCCGCCAGGTGGTCGTTCACCATGCCGATGGCCTGCATGAACGAGTAGGTGATCACCGGGCCGACGAAGCCGATGCCCCGCTTCTTCAAGTCCGCCGCCAGCTTCGTCGAGATCTCCGAGGCCGTCGGCACCTCCCGCACGGTCCTCCAGCGCCCGTCGATCGTCCTTCCCTCCGTGAAGCGCCACAGGTAGGCGTCGAAGCTGTCCCATTCCGCCTGGATCTTCTGCACGGCCCGGGCGTTCTTGCGCACGCTGAAGATCTTGCTCCGGTTGCGGATCAGCCCGGGGTCGCCCATCAGCGCCTCCAGCTCTTCGTCGGTCATTGCCGCGCAGGCGTCGATGTCGAAGCCGTGGAAGGCGGCGCGGTAGGCCTCGCGCTTGTGCATGATGATCCTCCAGGACAGCCCGACGCTCGCTCCCTCCAGGCACAGCATCTCAAACTGGAACCGGTCGTCGTGGCTGACCGCGCACCACTCATGATCGTGGTACGCCTCCAGGATCGGGTCGCCCTCCGCCCAGGCACGGCATTCGCTCATGGCATCCTCGCTTTCCGGCCGCCGACGCACGCCCGCGGCCCTGTTTTGTGACCATTATAGCACACGCGGATGCCCCGCGCCATCCCCTGCCCTGTCATATGCCGCCTGCGGGTGAAAAACGTTCCCCGATTTCGCCCTCTCCGGCGCCGTCTATCACGCTCGTCCCGGTTTTTGTCCCATGTGCCGGGCCGCATTGCGAACGCGCGGTTTTTTTTCGCAAAGGGTAGCAATTTCCCGCGATTTATGCTATATTCCTATTGTTATTATTCTTATCTTTTGGTGCCGCCCGAGAGCTGCCGCAGCGGCATGCCCAGGCAGCGAAGGGAAGCGGCGCCCGCCCCCTGCCCGCGGACAAACGGTTCACCATCCTGGAGGTAATCCAATGCCCAGTAATATTTCCCGCATCGCTATGGTCCTGCTGATCGACTATTCCAGCGTCTACTATATCGACCTCAAGACCAACCACTACGAGTGCTACAGCACCAACGCGGGCTATCAGAAACTGGAGCTTCAATCCTCCGGCACCGACTTCTTCGCCGACTGCCAGCGCGACCTGCGGATCGTCGCCTTCGAGGAAGACTGGGAGATGCTCTCCTCCGCCATGACCCGGGAGGCGCTGCTGCGCAAGTTCAGGGAAAACGAGGCCCTGTCGATACTGTACCGCCTGTTGATCGACGGCAAGCCGGTCTATCACACCATGCGCATACTGCACGTCGCCGCCGAGGAGGACGACTGCATGATCCTCGGCGTGCTGAACGTGGACGAGAAGGTGCGCGCGCAGCACGCCACCAAGACCTACGACGCCATCGCCAAGACTCTGGCCAACCGCTACGCCACCATCTACTACGTCAGCCTCAAGACCAACCACTACGTGGAATACTCCTCCAGCAACGACTACAAGGACCTGGAGGTCCCGCCCGAGGGCAGCGACTTCTTCTCCGAGACCCGGAAGAACGTCCTCAGGGTCATCCACCCCGACGACCAGCAGCGGGTGATCGGCGTATTCGACAAGGAAAACGTGATGGCCCTGACGGAGAACGGCCGCAAATACCTGATGGAGTACAAGCTGATGATGAACGGCGAGGCCCACCACGTCCGGTTGACGGCGGTGCGCACCGCAGACGGGGAAAACCTGATCATCGCCCTGGACAACATCGACGAGGAGATCAAGCGACAGGCAGAGATGAAGGCCATCTCCGAAAAGAGCGTCATATTCACCCACATCGCGGAGAGCCTGGCCCGCCAGTACGGGATGATCTACTACATCGACACGGAGACGGACGAATACGTCGAGTTCACCTCCACCGACGAATACAAGGACTTCAACATCAGCCCCGTGGGCAGCGACTTCTTCGGCACCTCCCAGCGCAACGTCAGCCTCATCGCCCATCCGGCGGACCGGGAGCGCCTGTTCAACATGCTGGACAAGCAGACGATGCTGAAGCAGCTCCAGGAGAAGGGCTCCCTCACCCTCACCTACCAGCTGCTGCTCACCTCCGGGAGCAGCTACACCCGCATGACGGTGTTCTGGGCCAACGACCGGAAGCACCTGATCATGTGCGTCATGAACATCGACAACGAGATCCAGCGGGAGAACACCTTCAAGAAGATGGCCGCGGAAAACGCCATCTTCTCCCAGATCGCGGAGAGCCTGGCCAAGCAGTACGACACCATCTACTACGTGGACATGCTCACCGATCACTACCTGGAGTTCTCCTCCACGGACGTGTACAAGAGCCTGGAGGTGCGGCCCTCCGGCGACAACTTCTTCGAGGAGTCGCTGCGCAACATCGACCGCGTCATCTACCCGGAGGACCGGCAGGAATTCCATCGCATCCTGAACAAGCGCAACATGGTGCAGATGCTGCACGGCAAGCACATGATCACCCACACCTACCGGCTGCTCGTCGGCGGCGGCATCATGTACGCCCGGCTCTCCATCATCTGGGCCACGGACAACAAGCACCTGATCGTCGGCGTCATGAACATCGACCAGGAGGTCCGCAAGGAGCAGCAGGTCAAGGAACAGCTGCTCGTCGCCAACGAAAGAGCCTATCGGGACGGCCTGACCGGCGTCAAGAACAAGGCCGCCTACAAGGAGTTTGAAAGCCGGCTCCAGACGGCCGTCCAGCGGGGCGAGACGAAGGCCTACGCCGTCGTGGTCTGCGACGTGAACGGCCTCAAGGAGGTCAACGACCGGCTGGGCCACATTCAGGGCGACGCCTACATCCGCAGCGCTTGCTCGATCATCTGCCATATCTGGTCCCACAGCCCGGTGTTCCGCATCGGCGGCGACGAATTCTGCGTCCTGCTGCAGGGCAGCGACTACGAGAACCGCCGCGAGCTGATGGACAAGATGCGGGCCCAGGTCCTCGAAAACCAGAAGAACGGCGAGGTGGTGATCGCCTCCGGCATCTCGGATTACATCCCCGGCACCGACACCAGCGTATCCCAGGTCTTTGAAAGGGCGGACGGCCTGATGTATGAGGACAAGTCCGCGCTGAAAGCTCTATAGCGCCGCGGTCCCGACGCCGCCGGCACGCACGAACCGCAATCACACACGACATTCAGGGGGAGAAAGCAATGAAGGAACAAAAGAACCGCATGACCAATGCCTCCGACTTCCGGCAGTCCCCGAACTATTCGGCTCCGGACAAGGAGAAGGAGGCCCTCATCCTCAAGCTCGGCATGATGATCACCGACCGCTACCTGGTCAAGTACACCCGCAGCATGAAGACCGACGACCCGGAGTACTGGGCGCTGGACGCGGTCATCACCAAGGAAGAGGCGAAGTTCCTGCTGAACTTCAAGAAGACCCGCGTGCCCTATGACGTCGAGACCCTGGCCCAGATGAACAACATGTCCGTGAAGGACTGCCAGAAGATGGTCGATCACCTGGTCTGGGTGGGCCTGATCGAGATGAACCGCGAGAACGCCGACCACCACAAGCAGTACAACGTGCCCATCTTCGTGCCCGGCTCGGCGGAGTTCATGATGATGAACGACAAGCTGACCGAGGAGCACCCCCAGCTGGCCACGTTCTTCAACCTGATGACCCAGATGCCCCTGGAGAACATCACCCAGATGGTGCCCCCGGGAGGCAGCGGCGTGGGCATGCACGTGATCCCCGTGGAGAAGGCCATCGAGCACGAGAACCAGTCCGTCTCCGTGGAGCACATCTCCCACTGGCTGAGCAAGTATGACAAGTACAGCGTGGGCCAGTGCACCTGCCGCAAGCAGCAGACCATGCGCGGCGAGGGCAGCGGCCAGATCAACGGCGAGTTCTGCATGGGCGTGGGCGACATGGCCGAATACTGCGTGGACAGGGGCATGGGCCGATACATCAGCTACGAGGAGGCCCTGGAGCTGCTGGAGCGCGCCGAGCGCCATGGCTTCGTGCACCAGATCACCAACATCGACGGCGAGGACAAGATCGTCGCCATCTGCAACTGCGCCGCCGGCGTGTGCAACGCGCTGCGCACCTCCCAGCTGTACAATACCCCCAACATGTCCGCCTCCGCCTACCGGGCCCACGTGCAGACCGACAAGTGCGTGGCCTGCGGCAAGTGCGTGGAGGTCTGTCCCGTAGGCGCGGCGAAGCTGGGCCAGAAGCTGTGCAAAAAGAACGGCGAGAAGGTCCTCTACCCCCTCAGCGAGCTGCCCGACGCCGCCAAGTGGGGCGCGGACAAGTGGAACCCCAACTACCGCGAGGACGCCAAGATCAACTGCTACGAAACCGGCACCGCCCCCTGCAAGACCGCCTGTCCCGCCCACCTGGCCATCCAGGGCTATGTGAAGATGGCGAAGGAGGGCCGCTACGCCGAGGCGCTGCGGCTGATCAAGCAGGACAACCCGCTGCCCGCGGTCTGCGGCGCGATCTGCAACCGCCGCTGCGAGGACGCCTGCACCCGCGGCACCGTGGACGACCCGGTGGCCATCGACGAGATCAAGAAGTTCATCGCCGCCCAGGAACTGCACGCCGACAAGCGCTTCATCCCCGTCTGCGAAAAGGACGACGGCGGCATGTGGGGCCCGGACTACAAGATGGCCGTGATCGGCGCGGGCCCCGCCGGCCTGTCCTGCGCCTACTACCTGCGCACCCGGGGCTACGACGTGACCGTGTTTGAAAAGGAGCAGCGACCCGGCGGCATGCTGCTGAACGGCATTCCCAACTTCCGCCTGGAGAAGGACGTGCTGGAGGCGGAGATCGACGTGCTGCGCCAGATGGGCGTCGAGTTCAAGTGCGGCGTGGATGTGGGCAGGGACGTCTCCATCCCCCAGCTGCGCAAGCAGGGCTACAAGGCCTTCTACCTGGCCATCGGCCTGCAGGACGGCCGCAAGGCCGGCGTGCCCGGCGAGGACGCCGCGGGCGTGGAATCCGGCGTATCCTTCCTGCGCAGGCTGGCCCTGGACAACACCGCGAAGCTGGAGGGCGACGTGGTGGTGGTCGGCGGCGGCAACGTGGCCGTGGACGTGGCCCGCAGCGCCGTGCGCGCGACCACTGGCAAGGTAACCATGCTGTGCCTGGAGGGCGAGAAGGAAATGCCCGCCGCGGACGACGAGGTGGCCGAGGCCAGGGCCGAGGGCATCCAGGTGATGAACGGCTGGGGCCCGAAGGAGATCCTCACCGAAAATGGCAAAGTCACCGGCATCGTGTTCAAGCGCTGCACCCGCGTCTATGACGAGAACCACCGCTTCGCGCCGCAGTATGATGAAAACGACACCATCACCCTGTCCTGTGCCAACGTGCTGCAGGCCATCGGCCAGTCCGCCGTCTGGGGCGACCTGCTGAAGGGCACCAAGGTGGAGCTGCGGCCCAACGGCGGCGTCATCGCCGACCCGGTCACCTTCCAGACCGCCGACCCGGACATCTTCGCCGGTGGCGACATCTACCACGGCGCGCGCTTCGCCATCGACGCCATCGCCGAGGGCAAGCAGGGCTGCGAGTCCATGCACCGCTTCGTGCATCCCGGCCAGTCGCTGACCATCGCCCGCGACCTGCGGCAGTTCGTGGAGCTGGATAAGGACGACATCACCCTCCCCTCCTACGACAACGCCAAGCGCCAGGTGCCCGGCAGCACCGGCGTGGAGCCCAAGACCACCTTCTCCGACACGCGGCTGCCGCTGACGGAGGCGCAGGTCAAGGCCGAGGCCGCCCGCTGCCTCAGCTGCGGCGCGACCATCGTGGACCAGAACCGCTGCATCGGCTGCGGCCTGTGCACCACCCGCTGCGAGTTCGACGCCATCCACCTGACCCGGGACTTCCCCCACGCCAGCGACATGGTGCGCTGCGAGGACAAGCTGCCCAAGGTAGGCGCCTACGCCATCAAGCGGGCGTTCAAGATCGCCTTCGGCAAGAAGGGGCCGACCAACCACACGGCGGAATAAGGTTCAAGGCAGATAAAAGCGGCGCCGCGCAGAAATGCGCGGCGCCGTTATTTGTTCTTCACGAATACTTTTGACAATGAACACTGCATCCTCTGTCCACAAATGGACAGATCCTTCGCTTCGCAACGCTTGCGCGAATGCTCCGCTCAGGATGACAGGGCTTCGAATCCATGTCATCCTGAGCGGAGGAAAGTGGTATAATAAACTTGGACAAAGCTGAAATGACAAAAGGAGAGAAGAGCAATGCCCAAGGGAGAGCGAAAGGAATAC
>CADCHI010000011.1 GCA_902801165.1 uncultured Eubacteriales bacterium
ATCGTCGAGAGCACGCAGCCCATCTGCTTCGAGAACGCGAAGTGGGCCTATGAGCTGGGCGCCGCCATCGCCATGAAGGAAGGCGTCAAGACCGCCGCCGAGGCCGCCCGCTGCATCGGCGTGGGCCTGCAGGCCTTCTGCATCCCCGGCTCCGTCGCGGACCAGCGCCAGGTCGGCATCGGCCACGGCAACCTGGGTGCCCGCTTGCTGGACGAGGAGACCGAGTGCTTCGCGTTCCTGGCTGGCCATGAGTCCTTTGCCGCCGCCGAAGGCGCCATCAAGATCGCGCTGAACGCCAACAAGGTGCGCACCAAGCCCCTGCGCGTCATCCTGAACGGCCTGGGCAAGGACGCCGCCATGATCATCAGCCGCATCAACGGCTTCACCTACGTGCAGACCAAGTATGACTACCTGTCTGCGGATGTCAAGGAAGACCATGCGCTGACCATCGTCAACAAGACCGCCTATTCCACCGGCGATCGCGCGAAGGTCAACTGCTACGGCGCCGACGACGTGCGCGAGGGCGTTGCCATCATGTGGCATGAGGGCGCGGACGTTTCCATCACCGGCAACTCCACCAACCCCACCCGCTTCCAGCACCCCGTGGCGGGCACCTATAAGAAGGAACGCTGGGAAGCCGGCAAGAAGTACTTCTCCGTGGCTTCCGGCGGCGGCACCGGCCGCACCCTGCATCCTGACAACATGGCCGCCGGCCCCGCCTCCTACGGCATGACCGACACCATGGGCCGCATGCACTCCGACGCTCAGTTCGCCGGCTCCTCCTCCGTGCCCGCGCACGTTGAGATGATGGGCTTCCTGGGCATGGGCAACAACCCCATGGTCGGCGCGACTGTCGCCGTGGCCGTAGCCGTTGAAGAGGCCCTGAAGAAGTAAGCTTCCGCCTTATAAACAACAATAAAAGCATCCCGGTCAGCGTCATGCTGGCCGGGATGTGTGCGTTCAGGGAAGAATATTGTCGGACGTTGAAAGAAGCGGGTCATTGACAATGGGCGATGCGTCATCCACTGCCAGAAGAATGACTTGTGCTGACACGCGTCATCCTGAACGAAGTGTTCGCGTGAGCATTGCGAAGCAAAGGATCATTCCCGCTCCGCGGGTCGGAGGTCAGATTTCGAAGTCGCAGGCCACGGAGCCGCTGCGGACCTCGTGCATGCGCTTCTTGACGGGCATGTGCACCGGGTGGGTCTGGTAGGCGTCGAAGGAAGCGCGGTCCTGGAACACGGTGATCAGGGCCAGGTCGTAGGAGCGCTCACTGTGCAGGATGTCCGCGCCGGCCTCCAGGTCCAGCATGCCCTCGATGCGGCCCTTCATGCCGTAGAAGTTCTTGACCAGTTGGGGAATCTCGTCCTTGAATTCGTCCTTGATCTTGAAAAGTACGATGTGTCGAATCACGGTGAATCTCCTCCTTGGTGTGTCGTTTGTGAAGGCGCGATCTCGACCGCCCAAACTGGGTCAGACATCGATCCAGCGCTCATAGTTCATAAAGTCGTGAATGACCGCCTTGACCTCGGGAATGCCCGCGAAGGCCTCGGGGCCCAGCGTGGTGTCGATGGCGACGATGTGACGGATGCCCGCGCCGATTGCGGACTGTATGCCGGGCAGGGCGTCCTCCACCACCACGGTTTCACCCGGGTCAAAGCCCAGCTTTTCCATCGCCAGCCGGTAGATGGCGGGGTCTGGCTTGCCGGGCAGCCGCCCTTCGGCGTAGAAGATGCGCTCCTGCGGGAACCAGCGGTCGATGCGCAGCGTCCTCAGGTAGAAGTCCACATTGTCCCAGCTGGAGCCGGTGGCGATGGCGTAGGGAATGCCCCGGGCCTTGAGGTCGTCCAGCAGCTCCGGCGCGCCGGGGGTCAGGACCTGCAGGGCGGGGTCGGAGAGCACCTGCTCCCGGTAGAGCGCCTCCTTTTCGGCGGCGAGGGCGGCGATCTCGGCGTCCGTCAGGTCCTCGCTGATGAACCGGCGGAGTATGGCGTCATTGGGCGGGCCGCACATGTAGCGGTGAAACAGCTCGTCGGTCAGCTCAATGCCCCGGTCAGCCATGAAGCGCGTCCAGGCAATGTGGTGCATCTCGGAATCCTGGAACAGCGTGCCGTTGAAGTCGAATATGAATGATCGCATGCACTACCTCTTGGTGAGATCGCAGTAGGTTGCGTCGGTGTAGTCGCGCAGGTCGTCCGGGCGCAGTATGATCTGCTGGCCCCGTACGCCGGCGCTGATGTAGATTTTGTCGAACAGCGTGGCGACCTCATCGATATAGGTGGGGTACTTCTTTTTCATGCCGATGGGGGAGCAGCCGCCGCGAATGTACCCCGTCAGGCCGAGCATCTCCTTCACGTGGATCATCTCGACCTTCTTTTCGCCGGTGACGGCGGCGCACTTCTTCAGGTCCAGCTCCTCGGCCACGGGAATGCAGAACACGAACAGGCCCTTCTTTTCTCCCCGGACCACCAGCGTCTTGAACATGATGTCCGGGTCGATGCCCAGCACCTGCGCGGCGTGGACCCCGGAGAGGTCGCTCTCGTCCACCTCGTACTCCGAGGTATCGTATTCGATACCCGCCTGCTTGAGCAGGCGCATCGCGTTGGTAATGGTCATGCTTCCTCCTCGTCCGGCGCGGGATACGCGCGCTTGGGCGGCACCGGAATGGCGCAGGTCTCCGGGAGGCGGTAGAACACCTCCATCAGCGTCAGCCCGTGGGCAGGGGCGGTGACGCCCAGGTCCAGCCGGTCGCCGGTCTCGATGGCTCGGATCAGCGCGCCGGGCTCCAGCTTGCCGGAGCCGATGTCCCGCAAGGTCCCGGCGATGATGCGCACCATGTTGTACAAAAAGCCGCTGCCCTCCACGATGAGCATGACGTCGTGGCCCTGCCGGGTCACGTCCGCCCGCCAGATCGTGCGCACGGTGTCCCGGACCACGGAACCGCTGGCGGCAAACGCGGCGAAGTCGTGGGTGCCGATCAGCGCGTTCGCCTCGGCCTGCATCAGCCGTTCGTTCAGGGGATAGATGCTGTGGGCGTGGGTGAGCCGGTTCAAAGCGCCCGCGTGATGGGCGTCGTAGAACAGATAGCGATAGCGCTTGCCCACCGTGGAGAAGCGGGCGTGGAAGTTCGGGTCGGCGTCCTCGGAGGCGCTGACGCGGATGTCCGGCGGAAGCATCGTGTTCACGGCGTAGCTGAACTTCTCCCCGGGAATGCGGCTCTGGGTGTCAAAGTGGGCGGATTGCCC
The DNA here is from genome assembly GCA_902801165.1 of uncultured Eubacteriales bacterium. GTDB lineage: Bacteria > Bacillota > Clostridia > Christensenellales > Aristaeellaceae > UBA2862. Next base: position 3,246 of record CADCHI010000011.1, read on the forward strand.
CAGCGCGTGCACACCGGCGTCCGTGCGGCTCGCGCCGTGGAGGACGACGCGCTCCCCGGTGAGGCGGGAGAGGGCTTCCTCAAGCACCTGCTGCACGGCGAGGGCATTGCTCTGGCGCTGCCAGCCCGCGTAGTTCGTGCCGTCGTATTCGATTGTCAGGTGGATTCGGCGCATGGAGCCTCCGCAGTTGTTTGTTTTAGGAGCAAGATATCGGTCAGAACGGGCCGAAGCGGTTCAGCAGGATCACAGCCGCCAGCAGCGCCGCGATGGCCAGCGCCGCCAGAAGGTCGATCGTCTGGTATTTCAGCTGCTTCATGCGGGTCCTGCCGGCGCCGCCGCGATAGCAGCGTGCGTCCATGGCCAGCGCCAGCTCCTCAGCTCTTCGGAACGCGCCGACGAACAGCGGCACCAGCAGCGGCACCATGGCCTTGGCGCGCGCCACGACGCTGCCGGTCTCGAAGTTCGCGCCGCGGGCCTTTTGGGCCTTCATGATCTTGTCGGCCTCGTCCATCAGCGTGGGGATGAAGCGCAGGGCGATGGACATCATCATGGCGATCTCGTGGGCGGGGAAGTGGATGACCTGCAGCGGCCTGAACAGCGTCTCAAGGCCGTCCGTCAGCGAGATGGGCGAGGTGGTCAGGGTCAGAAGCTGTGAAGAGACCACCAGCAAAATCAGGCGCACAGCCATGAAGCTCGCCATCCGCAGGCCCTCGTCCGTGATGCGGATGATCCATATGTGGACCAATTCCTCACCGCCGGTCTGGAAGAACAGGTTCAGCACGAAGGTGAACACGATGATGAAGAATATGGGCTTCAGGCCCTTGATCAAAAACTTCAGGTGAATGCCCGTGGACGCGGCGCAGGCCAGTATGAAGGCCGCGATCAGCAGGAAGCCGCAGAAGCCCTTGGAGACGAACACGATGGCGATGAGGGCGATGGTGGCCAGCAGCTTCGTGCGCGGGTCCAGGCGGTGGATCAGGGAATCCCCCGGGAAGTATTGGCCCAGTGTGATGTTTTTCAGCATTCGGCGTCACTTCCCTCCGTTCAGATTCCGCAGGATGGCGTCCCGGACGTCCTCCATGCGGTAGATGCCCTCGGGCATGTCATAGCCGGCCTCCCGCAGCTTGCGGGCCAGCTTGGCGCACTCCGGCACGTCCAGGCCGATCTCGTGGAGGCGCTGGTCGTGGACAAAGACCTCCGCCGGCGTGCCGGAGAAGGCGATCTCGCCCTTGTTGAGCACGTACAGCCGGTCGCAAAGCCGACCCACGTCGTCCATGGAGTGGGAGACCATCACCACGGTGACGCCGGAGGCATGGATGCTCTTGACCAGCTCCAGCATATCCCTGCGGCCCGCGGGGTCGAGGCCCGCGGCGGGCTCGTCCAGCACCAGTATGGAGGGCTGCATCGCCAGCACACCGGCGATGGCTACACGGCGCTTCTGACCGCCGGACAGCTCAAAGGGGGACTTTTCCGCAGCGCTCGCGTCCAGGCCGACCAGCTCGATGGCGCGGGCCACCCGGCGCTCGATCTCCGCCTCGTCCAGGCCCAGATTCCTCGGCCCAAAGGCGATGTCCTTGGCCACGGTCTCCTCGAAGAGCTGGTATTCCGGATACTGGAACACCAGGCCCACGACCCGGCGCACGGCGATCATGTCCGTGTCCTTTTCGCCCAGGTCGACGCCGTTGACAAACACCACGCCGGGCTGGGAGCGCTCCAGGCCGTTGAAGTGGGAGATCAGCGTGCTCTTGCCGCTGCCGGTGTGGCCGATGATGCCGATGAACTCGCCGTCGCGGATGTTCAGGCTGACCTCGTTCAGGGCCCGGGCCTCGAAGGGCGTGCCCGGCATGTAGACATGGGTGAGCTTCTTTATTTCAACCGGCATAATTCCACCGCCATTTCTTCCACGGTCATGAGCCCCTCCGGCAGCGACAGGCCCTTGTCGCGCAGCTGCCGGGACAGCTTCATCATCTCGGGGACGTCCAGCCCCAGCTCGAGGACCTGCTCCGTCCGGGAGAAGACCTCCCTCGGCGTGCCCTCCAGGGCGATCTTGCCGCCGTCCATGACCACCACGCGGTCCGCGAGGGCGGCTTCCTCCATGAAGTGGGTGATCCACACCACGGTGATGCGCTCTTCCAGGTTCAGCCGCCGCGCGATGCCAAAGACGTCCCGCCTGCCGATGGGGTCCAGCATGGCGGTGGACTCGTCGAACACGATGATCTTCGGCCGCATGGCGAGCACGCCCGCCACGGCGATGCGCTGCTTCTGGCCGCCGGAGAGCATGGAGGGGGAGGCTAGCGCGTAGTCCGACATGCCGACGCTCTCCAGCGCCTCGTCCACCCTACGGCGGATCTCCTCTGGGGGCGTGCCCAGGTTCTCCAGACCGAAGGCGCAGTCCTCCTCCACGATGGTGGTGACGATCTGATTGTCGGGGTTCTGGAACACCATGCCGCAGGACTTGCGCACCTCGTAGCAGTCGTCCTCGGTGACGGCTTTTATGCCGTTCACGATCAATTCGCCGGAGGTGGGCAGCTGCAGGGCGTTGAGCAGCTTTGCGAAGGTGGACTTGCCGCTGCCGTTCCTGCCGAGCACGGCGACGAATTCGCCCTGGGCCACGGAAAGGCTGACGTCATTCACCGCTGGCGACTGGGCGCCCTCGTATTGAAACGACACGTTGCGTGCCTCGATGATCGGTTTGTTCATGGATACATCCTCCAATTCAAACCATTATAACATCCGTTCGTTAAGAGAATGGCGGCATACGGGCAGGTTTTGCGGGCATTTGTCATAATCAACGCAAATTTTATAGAAGCGAAAGCACAAAGACCCTTTTATTTTGGTGGGCAATGTGTTAGAATATGGGTACAAATACTTTGGAGGAGTGAATCACCATGAATCTCAATAAGATGACCATTGAGGACGTTCAGGTTAAGGGCAAGAAGGTCCTCGTTCGCTGTGACTTCAACGTGCCGCTTGACGCGGAAAAGAATATCACCGATGAAACCCGCATCAACGCCGCGCTGCCGACCATCCGCTATCTGCTGGACAACGGCGCCGCCGTGATCCTGTGCTCTCACCTGGGCCGCCCCAAGGGACAGTTCAACATGGAGTTCTCCCTGGCGCCCGTCGCCAAGCGCCTGTCCGAGAAGCTGGGCTTCGAGGTGAAGCTGGCCAAAGACGTCATCGGCCCCGACGCCAAGAAGCTGGCTGCTGAGGTCGAGCCCGGCAAGGCCATCCTGCTGGAGAATGTCCGCTTCCACGCCGAAGAGGAGAAGAACGATCCCGAGTTCGCCAAGGAGCTGGCTTCCATGGCCGAGCTGTACGTCTCCGACGCCTTCGGCACCGTGCATCGTGCGCACGCCTCCACCGCTGGCGTGGCCAACTACCTGCCCGCCGTTGCCGGCTTCCTGATCGGCAAGGAGCTGCAGTTCCTGGGCAATGCCGTCGAGAACCCGGTGCGTCCGTTCGTAGCCATCCTGGGCGGCGCGAAGGTCAAGGACAAGATCGGCGTCATCAAGAACCTGCTGGACAAGGTCGACGTGCTGCTGATCGGCGGCGGCATGAGCTACACCTTCCAGGTCGCCCTGGGCGGCAAGGTCGGCCGCTCCCTGCTGGACGAGGAGCGCATCGGCCTGGCCAAGGAGCTCATCGAGCTGGCTCAGGCCAAGGGCGTGAAGATGCTGCTGCCCGTGGACAACGTGTGCGGCGACAACTTCTCCAATGACTGCGAGCGCATCACCGCCCATTCCCGCAACATTCCTGACAACTTCGAAGGCATGGACATCGGCCCGGAGACCGTGAAGCTGTTCTCTGAGGAGATCGCCAAGGCCCGCACCATCGTGTGGAACGGCCCGATGGGCTGCTTTGAGATGCCCAACTTCGCCGTCGGCACCCTGGCCATCGCCAAGGCCATGGCGGAATCCCATGCCACCACCATCATCGGCGGCGGCGACAGCGCTGCGGCAGTGACCCAGATGGGCCTGGCCGACCGCATGAGCCACATCTCCACCGGCGGCGGCGCGAGCCTCGAGTTCCTCGAGGGCAAGCAGCTGCCTGGCGTCGTGTGCCTGATGGACCGCGAGATCCCCAAGCGCACCCCCATCATCGCCGGCAACTGGAAGATGAACAAGACCCCCGAAGAGGCGGCCCAGCTGGTCACCGACCTGATCCCGCTGGTGAAGAACGCCAAGTGCGACGTCGTGGTCTGCACCCCCGCGGTTGACTTCGCGGCCATCAAGCCCATCGTCGCCGGCACCAACATCCACCTGGGCGCCCAGAACGTCCACTTCAAGGAGTCCGGCGCCTACACCGGCGAGCTGTCCGCTGAGATGCTCAAGGCCGCTGGCTGCGAGTACGTCATCATCGGCCACTCCGAGCGCCGCCAGTACTTCGGCGAGACCGACAAGACCGTCAACCTGCGCACCGTCGCGGCCGTGAAGGCCGGCCTGAAGGCCATCGTGTGCGTCGGCGAGATGAAGGACGAGCGCGAAGCGGGCTACACCGACATGATCGTCACCTATCAGACCCAGATGGCGCTGCACGGCCTGTCTGCCAACGACCTGGAGAACATCGTGGTCGCCTACGAGCCCGTTTGGGCCATCGGCACCGGTCTGACCGCCACCGACGAGCAGGCGAACGAGACCATCGGCGTGATCCGCAAGGCCATCGCCGCCAAGTTCGGCCGCTATGCCGCCGAGCACATCCGCATCCAATACGGCGGAAGCATGAAGGGCTCCAACGTGAAGGGCCTGATGGCGCAGCCCGAAATCGACGGCGGCCTCATCGGCGGCGCGAGCCTCAAGGCCGCGGACTTCGCGCAGGTGGTGAACTTCTGATGAGCACAACCGCGCTTATTATCATGGACGGATTTGGGATCGGCGAAAACGATCCCAAGTCCAACGCCATCGTTGCGGCGGGCACGCCCGTTCTCGACGCCCTGAAGGAGAAGTATTGCTATACTGCCATCGGCGCTTCCGGCCTCGACGTGGGCCTGCCGGATGGCCAGATGGGCAATTCCGAGGTGGGACACACCAACATCGGCGCGGGCCGCGTGGTCTACCAGATGCTGGTGAAGATCACCAAGGATATCCAGGACGGCGTGTTCTTTGAGAACAAGGCCATGCTGGCTGCCATGGAAAACTGCAAGAAGAACGACTCCGCCCTGCACCTGATCGGCCTGGTGTCTCCCGGCGGCGTCCACTCCCACACCGATCACCTGTACGGCATCATCGAGATGGCGAAGCGACACGACCTGGAGAAGGTCTACGTGCACTGCCTGCTGGATGGCCGCGACGTGCCGCCGGATTCCGCATGGGAGTACGTCAAGAACCTCGTCGCGAAGATGAAGGAGATCGGCGTGGGCAAGGTCGCCACCGTCATGGGACGACTCTACGCCATGGACCGCGACTTCGCCTGGGAGCGCGTGGAGAAGGCCTACAACGCCATGGTCTGCGCCGAGGGCATCAAGGCCGACGATCCCGTTCAGGCGATCCTGGATTCCTACAAGGTCGTGGACGAGACCGGCAAGCACCTGACCGATGAGTTCATGCTGCCCACGGTGATCGACGAGAACGGCACCATCAAGGCCAACGACTCTGTGATCTTCTTTAACTTCCGCCCCGACCGGGCCCGCGAGATCACCCGCGCCTACGTCGATCCCGACTTCAAGGGCTTCGAGCGCAAGCACGGCTTCTTCCCGCTGACCTACGTGTGCATGACCCAGTATGACGCGACCATGCCCAACGTGCTGATCGCCTATCCGCCGGAGAGCCTGCACATGACCATGGGCGAGTACCTGTCCAAGCTGGGCAAGAAGCAGCTGCGCATCGCCGAGACCCAGAAGTACGCCCACGTGACGTTCTTCTTCAACGGCGGCGAGGAGCGCGTGTTCGACGGCGAGGACCGCATCCTGGTGCCCAGCCCCTCCGCCGAGGAGGTGCCCACCTTCGACCTGAAGCCGGAGATGAGCGCCTACGAGGTGACGGATGCGGTGCTGAAGTGCATCGACGAGAAGAAGTACGATGTCATCATCCTGAACTTCGCCAACTGCGACATGGTCGGCCACACCGGCGTCATGGAGGCGGCGAAGAAGGCCGTTCGGACCGTGGATGAGTGCGTCGGCAAGATCGTGGACGCGCTGGTTGCCCAGGGCGGCAAGGTGGTCATCACCGCCGACCATGGCAACTGCGACCAGATGATCGACAAGGTCCATGGTGGCCCCTTCACCGCGCACACCACCAATCCGGTGCCGGTGATCGTGATCGACCCCGATCATCCGAAGCACGAACTGCGCACCGAGGGTGGCAAGCTGTGCGACCTGTGCCCGACCATGCTGGACCTGATGGGCCTGGAGCAGCCCGCGGAAATGACGGGCAAGAGCCTGATCGTGCACTGAGTAAACTGAACAAATTGGGAGCTGACGCGATTGCGCCAGCTCCCGTTTTATGTGCCCGAAGACAGGTAAATGTCGATTCTATTACAAACGAGCGGGAGAAAGCTTTCTCCCGCCCGTTTTAAGCTTGCGGTTTCTTCGGTCAATCCACCCGCTTGAATACCACCGCCGTGCGGCAGGGGATGTAGATCTCGAAGCCCAGGCCCTTCTTCGGGTCCTGCTTGGTGTAGTAGACGTAGTCCTTGCTGATGCGGTCCATGCCGCCGAAGTTGATGTCGTCGGTGGAGAACACGACCTTGTACCGGCCGGAACCCACGGTGTGCACGGGCAGGAAGAAGTCCGTGGGGGAGTGCTGGGGGCTGAAGTTGAACACATAGATCAACTCGCCCTTGGAGAACGCGATGATCTTGCCGGGCTGGTCGATCCACAGGCAGGTGGTGTCGGTCTTGTTCAGCACCCGGTACTTGCGGGAGAACTTCAGCATGGCCCGGTCGAAGTTCGCCAGCCACTGGTATTTCAGGTAGCCGTTCTCTACCAGCGACCACTGGCGCCGGGCGTACTTGTAGCTCCAGCCGTTTCCCTCCCTGGGAAAGTCGATCCACTCGGGATGGCCGAACTCATTGCCCATGAAGTTCAGGTAGCCGTCGCTGCCCAGGGTGAGGGTGATGAAGCGGAACATCTTGTGCAGGGCGATGGCGCGGTCGATGCAGATGGAGTGGTAGGCCTTGTCCATGCCCACGTACATCTCCGCGTCGGCCATGCGGAAGATCAGCGTCTTGTCGCCCACCAGGGCCTGGTCGTGGGATTCGCAGTAGGCAACGTTCTTCTCCTGGGGGCGGCGGGTGGAGAGCTCATACCACATCTTGCCCATGTCCCAAGTATCGTCGCCCTGCTTGAGCAGCTTGATCCAGAAGTCCGGCACGCCCATGGACAGGCGATAGTCGAAGCCGATGCCGCCGCTGCGGATGGGCAGGCACATGCCGGGCATGCCGCTCATCTCCTCCGCGATGGTGATGGCGAAGGGATTCACGGCGTGGATCAGCTCGTTGGCCAGCTGCAAATAGGTCAGCGCGTCCACGTTGGTGTTCAGGCTGAAGTACTGGGCGTAATCGGTGAAGCTGGAGCCCAGGCCGTGGTCCTGGTAGATCATCGAGGTCACGCCGTCGAAGCGGAAGCCGTCGAAGTGGTATTCCTCCAGCCAGAACTTCAGGTTGGAGAGCAGGAAGTGGAGCACCTCGTGCTTGGCGTAGTTGAACAGGCGGGTGCCCCAGGCCGGATGCCAACCCGCGCTGCCGCCGATGAAATACTGGTTGTCAGTGCCGTCGAGCAGGTTCAGGCCGTCGTTGGCGTTGTCGGAGGCGTGGGAGTGGACCACGTCCAGCAGTACGTACATGCCCATCTCATGGGCCTTGTTGATCAGGTACTTCAAGTCCTCCGGCTCGCCGTACCAGGCGGAGGCGGCGAAGAAGTTGCTGACCTGGTAGCCAAAGGAGGCATAGTAGGCGTGCTCCTGTATGGCCATCAGCTGCACGGTGTTGTAGCCCATGTCGTGGATGTATTGCAGGTTGAAGTCGGCAAACTCCCGATAGGTGCCCACGCCCTCGCGCTCCTGGGCCATGCCGATGTGCGCCTCATAGATATAGGGCGGTGCGATCTTGCGCTTGCCGTAGCCGCCGTCCGTCCAGTGGAAGGGGTGGGGCGGGGCCCAGATCTGGCCGTCGAACTGGTTGGTCTGGGCGTTCTGAACCACGCGGCGGATGTATGCCGGGATGTGGTCGGACTTGACGCCGTCCTTGGTGACCTGGATCTTGACGCGCTGGCGGTGCTGGAGGGCATTTTCACCCTTCAGATGGATCTCCCAGTTGCCGCCCTCCAGCCGGGTCATGGGATGGGATTCCCGGTTCCAGTTGTTGAAGTCGCCAATCAGGTGCACCTCATCCGCGCCGGGAGCCCACTCGCGGTAGACCCAGCCGTCCTCGGTCCTCGAAAAGCCGTAGTACATGTAGCCGTTGGCAAAGGAGGACAGATCCGCCTTGCTGCCCAGCAGCATCTTGCGGGTCTTGGCGTGCTGGTTCATCCTCAGCGCGATATCGTCGTAAAAGGGCTTCAGCTGGGGATCGATGGACAAGATCTTGTATTGCTTCTGTTTGGGAGTCTTTGCCATTCAAGACACCTCCTGGAAGTATATGTAAACCCATGCGGCATTCTTTTTACTATTATATCACATTTGGCCGTTTGTGCCAGTATCTATTCGTATTTTTTCTCATTTGATTTTCAATATTTCCGCTTGTCAAACGGCATGTTTGCCCGTAGCCGGCCATAGGATTAGAGAACATGGGGGCGATGCGGATGACGACGCTGGACAGGCTGCTGCCGATGCTGCCGGAAGATGCGGCGCGCGCGGCGCGTGGGTGCGCCGGAGAACTGCGGGAGATACGCCTGCGAGCCGGAAGGCCCGTCCAGCTGGTGTGCGGCGGCGGCGATCTGCTGACGGACGAGGTCGTCGACGCGGCGCGGCTTCGCAGGATCGCCGCTGCGCTGATGGATTACAGCGTCTACGCCCGGGAGGACGAGCTTTCCCAGGGCTTCTTCACGCTGCCGGACGGCTGCCGGGTCGGCGTGTGCGGCAGGCTGGTTGGAGACGGAGACCGGCTTCGGCTGTCGGCCATTGGCTCCATCTGCGTGCGCATCGCCCGCGCGGTGCCGGGATGCGCGGATGCATTGGTGAGGAAGATGATCGACGGGGAAGCGCTGCGCTCGGCGCTGATCCTGTCGCCGCCCGGCCTCGGCAAGACGACGATGCTCCGGGACGCGGCGCGGCAGCTCTCGGATGGCGGCTATTGCGTCGGGATTGCCGATGAACGGCATGAGATCGCAGCCTGTTGCCAAGGCGTACCCTCGATGGACGTCGGCGCAAGGAGCGATGTGATCGACGGCTGTCCGAGGTCAGAGGCCGTTCGGCGACTCGTGCGTTCGATGTCGCCGCATCTGATCGCGGTGGACGAGATCGGCGGGAAAGAGGATGCCGAGGCGCTTGCCGATGCCGCGCGATGCGGCGTCGCGATACTGGCCACCGCCCATGGAGCGAGCCTGTCCGACATCGCTGCGAGGGACTGCCTGGAGGATCTGCTCGGCGGTGGACTGGTCCGTGTCGTCGTCCTGCTCGGGGGCAGGCCGGGGCAGATCCGGCGGATCGTAGAGCTGGATGGCCCGAAGGAGGCGGCCGACGCATGCAGGTCCGCATAGCGCTGGCCCTGTGCATCGTCCTGTGCAGCGCGCTCTGCGGGCATTCGTTGACCGTGAACTACCGGCAGCGGGCGTCGGTGCTGCGCGGACTAACGGAGGGCCTCAGGGTGTTGAAGATACATATGACGGGCATGTTTGAACCCATACAGGACGCGCTGGAGCGCTCGGAGTGTCCGCTCCTGAAGTCGGTTTCCGGCCGCATGCGGGCGGGAGTCAGCGCCCGGGAAGCCTGGCAGGCGATGACGAAGGAGCGCACGAAGAAAGCTGCCGCGGAGGTGCTGACGGAATCGGATCGGGCGATACTCGACCGCCTGTTCGAGCATCTGGGCGAAAGTGGGCGGGAGGAACAGGACCTGCTGCTGGAGGGAACCGTGCAGGCGCTGGAGGCACAGCTGGAAAAGGCCGCGAGGTCAGCCGCGGAGGCGGACCGCCTGTACCTGAAGTTGGGCATTCTGATCGGGCTGATGCTGGCGTTGATCGTCGTTTGAGGTGCGAAATGGGCGTTGATTTCGTGTTCAGGATCGCGGGAATCGGGGTGATCATCACGGTGATTGCCCAGCTGCTGACCCGTGCGGGAAGGGACGACATCGCCATGCTGGCGACGCTTTCGGGACTCGTGGTGGTCCTGATGATGGTCGTCAACATGATCTCCGACTTTTTCAGCAGCGTGAGGAGTTTGTTATCCCTTTGAGCCTGCGCCGGAGGGAGAATTAAAATGCGGAAATGGTTCGAGCTTGAGGGAGGAGAGCGAAGGTGTTCATTCGCGTCAGCGCCCTTTGCGTTGCCGTTGCGCTGATCTGCTCGGCGCTGCGGCCCCAGAGGCCGGAGATCGCCACTGGGGTGTCGCTTGCCGCCGGGATCGCGGCCCTGGCCATGCTCGGCGCGGAGGCGGGAGATGTGAGCACGTGGTTCGGGGAGACGACGCGCCTGTTCGAGCAGGGCGGGGACATCTCCCTCGCGGCGCTGCGGGGCGTGGGGATCGCCGTGACCGCGGAGCTCGGGGCCCAGCTCTGCACGGATGCCGGGGAGAGCGCCATGGCCGGGAGAATCACGCTGGCCGGCAGGGTGGCCATGCTCAGCCTGTGCCTGCCGATGTTGACCGAGCTCGCTCGGGTGGCGGAGGAACTGCTGGCGTGAGGTTGCTTGCGCTGTGCCTCGCGGCGCTGTGCTTCGCCATGCCTGCCCTCGCGGAGTTGGAACCGGAGGCCGCAATCGATGGATTGGACCTCGCTACACTCGAAGAATACGCGAAACAGACCGAAGTCGGCAGCGTAAAGGCGCTGCTGGAGCGCGTTCTTCGGGGAGAATTGACCCTGGATGTGTTCGACGGCGAAAGGCTCATCGGCAGACTTTCCCGGGGTGTGCGCTCGGAGCTTGCTGGCCTGCTGCGGAGCGTTGCGCTGCCGGTGTTGGCATGCCTCGCGCTGCGCGCCTTTCCCGGTCGCAGGAAGGGTTGGAGCCGAGCAGCGGAGTTGATTTGCCGGGCTGCCTGCGCCATGGCATTGCTCAAGAGGTACGCTCTGGCGGCAAGGCTCGCGGGGCAGGTCCTTGAACGCGTATCGACCTTCGTGAATGCCGCGGCTCCGGTCCTTTCATCGGTGTTGGCGATGGGCAGCTCCCCGGCTGCGGTGATGCTCGCGCCGGCCAGCGCCATCTGCGTGGACTGGGTCGAAGGATTGCTGCGGGACTGCGGACTGCCGCTGTGTGCCCTTGCTGCAATTGTCGCCGCGGCTGGCGACCTGTCTGACCGCTTTCGGCTGGGCCGGCTGTTCGACTGGCTCAAGCGCACCGCCGTCTGGGGTACGAGTGCCTTGCTGGCGGGTTTCACGGGACTGATGTCGCTGGAGGGCCTGCTGGCATCTGCCCAGGATACTGCCGTGAACCGCGCTGCGCGTCAGGCTGTTACGGGGCTGGTCCCCATCATCGGCGGGAGCCTGTCGGAGGCCGCGACTTCGTTGATGGCGGGATTCGGGGCGATTCGCGGCGCAGTTGGCGCGACCGGTGCGCTGGTGCTCCTCTCCAGCTGCTGTGGTCCGCTGCTTCGTCTCTTCATCGAAGCACTGTCCATCAAGCTGGCAGCGGCTGTGATCGAACCGTTGGCCCAGCGGGGGCTTTCTGAGACGCTGTCCCACTTCGGGGACCTGATGGAGATGCTCCTGGCGATCGGCATCGGCAGCGCGGCTCTGGCGCTGATGCTGATTGGCGCCTGCCTTGCGGCAGCCGGAGCCTTGGGGTGACGGGAGAATCGTGGACGCTTGGCATCGACCAGCCCCAACTATGGCCTTTGGTAGAGGCTGGATAGCGCTAAAGTGCGGCGAATCAGAAGAAATGGAGGGCAGGCATGCTTTCGATGCAGCTGAAAACCGCGGCGCGGTGCCTGTTCGCGGCCTGCGCGCTGACGGCGTCGCTGGATGTGCTGGTGGAGGAGGAAGGCGCGGGGCTCTCCTTCCGATTGCTTTGCGGCATATCGGTGGCTTTGTGCGCCGTTCGCCTCACGACCGGTCTGCTTGCAGCGCTGTGAGGCTCGGCGGTCGGGAGCACATCATATCCCTCGGGCAATCCACATCTCAGCGTTTCAGAGGGAATGGACGGGATGATCAATGCGCTATTGGAAAAGCTGCGGGGCATGCGCCGCGTCGGACTGTTTGCCGCGTTGGCGATACTCGCGGTGCTGGCCCTGCTGCTGCTCAACCGGGGAGTGGATATGGGTGGCGACGGCGGGACGCGGACGGCGCTGGAGCTGCGCCTGGAGCGCCTGCTGGCGGGGATAGACGGCGTGGGAAAACCGGACGTGATGGTCAGCGAAAACGAGGCGGGGGAGGTCGTCGGCGCGGTGATTGTGACAAACCGACCGATTTCGGTTTCTGCTCGACTGGATATGGAGGCCGCCGTGACGACCCTGTTGGGCATCGACCTCGAGCATCTGGAGATCATCGGCGGTCGGGAAACGCCGGATTAGGGGATTGATTGTATCAATGGGAGGCGCTGGCATGGAAAAGGGATTGAGGCGCGCGGCTTGGGTCGCGGCGGTGATGATTCTGTTGGTGGCGGACAGCGCCGTGACGGCGAACCTGGTTTCCAGGGGAGAGTCACAGATCCAGGCCGCCCCCGCCAGCGCGGAGGCGGCGCCGCCCGGGGACGCCCTGACCCGGTTCCGTACAGAGCGGGAGCAGCTTCGCGCCCGGGAGGAGGCGGAGCTGAACGACATCATTCACGACGCCAATACCTCCGAGGAGACGCGGAGCCAGGCCCAGCAGCGGCTGCTGGCGCTGCTGGACGCCGCATCGAAGGAATGTATCCTCGAAGGCATCCTGCAAAGCCGGGGCTTTGAGGACGCGCTGGTCAGCGTCAATGGCGGCTCCGTGAACGCGATCGTCCGCCGGGAAACGCTGACGCAGCAGGAATCTGCCGTGATTCTGGAGCTCGTCCTGCGGGAGACAGGGGTCACGGGCGGAAATGTGAAAATCATTCCTATAAAATAAGCATAAAGGGTTTGCGCATTCGCAGGTTTTCTGCTATAATAGATTCTGTATAAGGAGGTATGCAACATGAGCGAAAAGAATCCTTCCGATGTGAAGCTGAACGAAAACCCCAATGGTACGGTTTCCTTTGCCACTGAAGTTGTTGCAACCATCGCCGGATTGGCGGCGACCGAAGTAGACGGCGTTGCCAGCATGATTTCGCCTTCCTCCGGATTGGCTGACATGTTCTCCCGCAAGAGCAACCGCAATCTGACCAAGGGCGTTCGCATAGATCTCGAGGACAACATGGTTACCGCGGACATCACCATCACCGTGGAGTATGGCTCTCCCGTGCCGGATGTCGCCCGCAATATCCAGGAGAACGTGAAGAAGGCCATTGAGACCATGAGCGGCCTGGATGTGAAGGCTGTGGACGTGCATGTGACGGGCATCAGCTTTGAGCGCGAGCAGCGCGCCAATGCCGAGTTGGACGAGCAGCACCGCAAGCTGCTGGAAAAGACCGAAGAGGCCGCCGCCGAAAAGGCTGTAGAGGAAAAGCCTGAGGAAGCGCCGAAGGCTGAGGAGCCTGCGGAAGCCCCCGTCGATGATGTCGCGGAGGAAGAAGAACTCCCCGAGGAAGACGACCTGGACGACGAGGATGAGGACTTCGACGACGAGTTCGAGGACGAGTACGACATCGAAGATGAAGAAGAGACCGAAGTCGGTGATGAAGCGGACGTGATCGAGGAGGCGGAACCCGAAGAGGAAGCCCCCGAAACCGAGGATGACGCCGAAGAGACGGAAGAAGCTGTGAAGAAAGAGGAGGCCGACGCGGAATAATCCGCGTTTATCGCGCGTCCGGTGCCGATGACCGGCAGCCTGTTTACACACAGCGGAAATGGGGATTGTTATGAAACTGAATGTTGGCAAGAGAATACTGATGTTCTTTCACTGGCTGTTCTCGCTGTTGATCTGCGCGGCGTTTGTCGTCTATCTGATCGCACCGGAGCTGATCATGCCCTACTATGACTCGGTGAAGGGCGCGCTCGGGGATACGAAGGTCATGATCCTCGGCATCGCCATACTCGCGGTGTACGCGATCCTAGCGATTGCCCAGATCATACTGATCTTCAAGCGCAAAAAGCGCGGGGAGCGTGGATTCATCACTGTGGATTCCAGCGATACCGGCAGGGTGCGCATCGCGATCTCCGCCATCGAGCAGATGGTCCGCCAGGCGGTCTACGATATCGACGGCCTCAACGACATGAAGATCGCCATTGAAAATGAGGACGACGCCATCGGCATCAAGGTCAGGGCGACCATCCAGAACGGCAGCCATGTGCCCACCATCACCATGAATATGCAGCGGGCCATCCGTCAGTTCGTGGAGACCAATTGCGGCGTGGCGGTGCGTTCGGTGCTCATCAGCATCAACGCCGTGAGCAGCGAAGGCGAGGCCCCCAAGCGCAAGCGCAAGGACAAGATGCGCGGCAAGTCGGACAAGGCGCCCGAGAAGGCTGCCGAGCCCGTCGTGGATGAGATCTCCTACCTGGCTCCGGAGAAGCAGCCTGAGCCGGAGCCTGCCCGCCAGCCGCTGACCGCACCTTGGAGCCAGGTCGAGGAGAATAATAAACCGGAGTCGGTTTATTATGAGAGTGACAAAGCAGAGCCTGAGCCGGAACCCGCTCCCGTGATGGAGGAACCCGTCGCTCAGAATGAGCCCGCCGAGCCGGAGATGCCCGTGTTCAGGGCTCCTGAAGCGGAGCAGCCCGCTACTGAGGCTTCTTCGGAACCGGAACCCTATGACTTCGACAAGCCCTATGTATCGGAGTTCGCAAAGGACCTGGCCGCTCTGAAGGCCAAGGAGGCCATGGAGGATTCCGAAACCCCGGCGACGATCGGGGACGAGGACGAGCTTTCGGCCGAATGATCCGATCAATTTGAACACTGGCGCAGACACGCGCCATAACGGCCTATTGCGGCGGCACGGCAATGTGCCACCGCAATAGTTGCGTTCGCGTCAGTGACAGATACAACTTCAAATGAAATCTAATTGAAAGATGGTAGATAGTATGGACAGAAGTACGGCCCGCGCGCAAGCGATGAAGCTCATCTATGAGTGGGAAATGGGCGGCGACGGCGGGGAGGAAACCCGTCTGAACTTGCTGGAGATCAAGCCGGACGAGCGGGAAGCCGACTTTATGAACGCCCTGGTGGATGGCGTGCGGGAGCACGCGGACGAGATCGACGCGACGCTGACGAAGTACCTGCGGGACTGGACAGTGGAGCGCCTGACCCGCGTCGACCTGGCGATCCTGCGGCTGGCCGCCTATGAGCTTTCCTTGGGAAAGACGCCCGCCAGCGTGGTCATCAACGAGGCGGTGGAATTGGCCAACCAATTCTCCACTGACAAGGCCGGCGCCTTTGTCAACGGCGTCCTCGGCAACCTGGCCCGCGGCACGGCGGAGGCATAAACGGTGTACTACGGCAGGGAAATGGACCTCTCCAACGCGCTGACCGTGTCGGAGCTGAACGAGTATGCCCGCAAGCTGCTGGCCCAAGACCCGCTTTTGCGCGGCCTCGAGGTGACAGGGGAGATCTCCGGCTACAAGCATCACTACAGCGGCCACCGGTATTTCACGTTGAAGGATGAAAATGCCCGGGTCCAGTGTGTCATGTTCCGCCAGCAGGCCATGGGGCTGGACTTCCAGCCCGCCGACGGCATGCGGGTGACGGTTCGCGCGTCCGCGTCGATCTTTCCCCGGGACGGCAGCTTTCAGCTTTACGTCAACGCCATGCGCCAGGCGGGGCAGGGAGATCTCTATGTCCGCTTTGAGAAGCTGAAGCAGAAGCTGTTGGCGGAGGGCCTGTTCGATCCGGCGCGCAAGCGGGACATCCCGACCATGCCCCGGAGGATCGGCGTGGTGACCTCCCAGACCGGCGCAGCCATACGGGACATCATCCACGTGGCACGCCGGCGCAACCCAAACGTCGGCATACTGGTCTCGCCCTGCGCGGTTCAGGGAGCTTCGGCAGCCGAGGATATCGTCCGCGCCATCGAGCGCATCAACCGGGACGGGACCTGCGACGTGCTGCTGGTAGGGCGCGGCGGCGGCTCGATAGAGGACCTCTGGGCCTTCAACGAGGAGATCGTGGCTCGCGCCATCGCAGCCTCCGGGATTCCCGTGATCAGCTGCGTCGGACACGAGATCGACTTCACTATCTCGGATTTTGTCGCGGACCTGCGGGCCCCGACGCCCTCGGCGGCCGCTGAATTGGCGGTTCCGGAGCTTGCGAAGCTGAAGGAAGCCCTCGACAACCGCGTCAGGCGCGTCGCCGCGGCGCTCGGCCACGGCCAGCGCATCAGGCGGCTCCAGCTGGAGCGACTTCTGAACAGCGAGGCCTTCAAGCATCCGTCGCAGACTCTGGTCGCGCCCCGGCGCGAGGCGATTGCGCGCATCGACGAAAAGCTGAAGTCCGTCCTGCCAGAGCTGGTCGCCGCTCGACGGCACCGCTTGGAGGCCCTGGACGCCGCGCTGCGGGCCATGAATCCCGTCGCCGTGCTGGATCGGGGCTATGCCGTTGTCCGCCAAAGGGGCGGCATCGTCGGCGGCATCGCGGAAATCGATCGAAACGCCCCGGTGCGCGTCTGCTTTGCCGACGGCGCGCTGGAAGCGGATATCAGGACCATTGAACCAAAGGATAATGCGCTATGAACGAACAATTCACCTTTGAAGAGGGCATGCAGGAGCTGGAGCAGCTCGTCCAGACGCTGGAGTCCGGGCAGATGAGCCTGGAGGATTCCTTCAAGGCCTATGAGCGCGCGGCAAAGCTGCGGGACCGGCTGAACGCGATACTGGATGAGAGCGACAAGCGGATACAGGTGCTCACCGAAGCGGGCGAACAGCCCCTGGATGCCGGGGAGGAACTATGAAGACGTTGAAGGACTACGCTGGCATTGTCAACCGGCGGTTGGAGGAGATCCCGGCCGTCGTCGAGGAGAACCGCTGCGTGATCGGTGAAATGCCCTGGCTGCTCAGCCAGTCCATGCGCTACAGCGTCTCCGCGGGTGGAAAGCGCCTGCGCCCCAGCATGCTGCTGGCGGCGGTGGAGATGCTGGGCGGCGATGTGAACGCGGCCCTGGACTTTGCCTGCGCGGTGGAGATGATCCACACCTATTCCCTGATCCACGACGACCTGCCGGGCATGGACAACGACACGCTGCGGCGCGGGCGCCCCACGAACCACGTGGTATTCGGCGAGGGCCAGGCGATCCTCGCGGGCGACGGCCTGCTGAACTGCGCCTTTGAGACGATGCTCGCCGCGGCCTGCGCGCGCCCCGAGCGCGCCGCCGATTCCCTGCTGGCCATTCGGGAGATCGCCACGGGCGCCGGCGTCACGGGCATGATCGCAGGCCAGGTGATGGACCTGTACTGCGAGCACAACCGGGTGAGCACGCCGGAGGCGCTGGACTACATCCAGTACGGGAAGACGGCCTGCATGTTCATCTATCCCCTCAGGGCCGCCGCGCGGCTGTGCGGGGCGGACGAAGCGGATCTCGCGGCGCTGACGGAGTACGGACGCGCCTTCGGCTTGCTGTTCCAGGCGACCGACGATCTGCTGGACGTGGTGGGAACCCAGGACGACATGGGCAAGACGCTGGGCAAGGACGCCGAAAGCGGCAAGCTGACCTGCGTCTCCGCCTACGGCATCGACGGCACCCGAGCGCTGGTGGAGCGGCTCCATCGGCAGGCGCTGGACGCCCTCGGACGCTTCCCGGGACGGGCGGGGTTCTTTGCCGACCTCGTGGATTCCATGGTGAACCGCACCAAATGACACATTGGAGAAACGATACATGCTTCTCGAACAGATACACGACCCATCTGACCTGAAAAAGCTGAATTTGAAGCAGTTGAAGCAGCTGGCGGGAGAACTGCGGCAGGAGATCATCCAGGTGGTGTCCGAAAGCGGAGGCCATTTGGCCTCCAACCTGGGCATGGTGGAGCTGACCCTCGCGCTGCATTACGTGCTGGATACCCCCGACGACAAGCTGTTCATGGACGTGGGACATCAGTCCTACGCCCATAAGCTGCTCACGGGGCGCTATGAGCGCTTCAAGACGCTGCGCCAGCAGAACGGCCTCAGCGGCTTCCCTCAGCTCGAGGAGAGCGAATACGATTCCTTCACGGCGGGACACGCCTCCACGGCGATTTCCGCCGCGCTTGGCGTTGTGCGGACCCGCGACATCATGCATGGCGAGTACGAGGTGGTGGCCGTCGTCGGCGACGGCGCGCTCACCGGCGGCATGTGCTATGAGGCGCTGAACGACGCGGGGCAGAGCGGAACGCGCATGGTCGTCGTACTGAACGACAACGAGATGTCCATCGCCGAAAACGTCGGCGCGGTCAGCGGCTATCTGACCCGGCTGCGCCAGAGCAAGGGCTACCTGGCCGTCAAGCAGGGCGTCCGCAGGCACCTGGAAGGCAGAAACAGGTTCGCGACGGGCGTCTACCGCATGCTGGAAAAACTGCGCAACATGGTGCGCTCGCTGTTCGTCGACGGCGAGTTCTTTGAAGCTCTGGGCTTCAAGTACATCGGACCCGTGGACGGACACGACCTGAAGCAGCTGATCCGGGTGCTCCGACGCACGCAGAACGACCACCAGCCCCAGCTGATCCACGTGGTCACACAAAAGGGGCGCGGCTATGAGCCCGCGGAGGACCGTCCGGACGTCTACCACGGCGTCGCGCCGTTTTACATCGATTCAGGCAAGCGCAAGGGCGAGTCGGCCACGACCTCCGGCAAGATCGTCGTCCGGCAGCTGCTGGAGCTGGCGCAGAACGACATTCGCATCTGCGCGATCACCGCGGCGATGTCCGGGGGCACCTGCATGGACGCCTTCGAGGAGGCGTTCCCGGAGCGCTTCTTCGACGTGGGCATCGCGGAGGAGCACGCGGCGGTAATGGCCGCCGGCATGGCAAGCCAGGGCATGAAGCCCTATGTGGCGATCTATTCCACGTTCCTCCAGCGGTCCTACGACCAGATCCTGATGGAGATCTGCCGGAACGGACTGCCGGTGACCTTCCTGATCGACCGGGCCGGCCTGGTCGGCGAGGACGGCGCCACCCATCAGGGCGTGTTCGACCTGAGCTACCTGCGCACCATGCCGGGGATGATCATCGCCGCGCCAAGGGATGTGCGGGATTTGAAGATGCTGGTCGACCTCAGCCAGGATGTCAACGCGCCTATGGCCATTCGCTACCCCAAGAACTGCGAGGACATGGGCCCGGGCATCCAGAGTCAGCGGAGCTTCAAAATCGGCGAGTGGGAGCTGCTCAGCGCCGGCAAGGATGTCATCATATTCGCCGTGGGGCGCATGGTCTCTCTGGCGATGCAGGCCTGCATCGAGCTGATGGGCAAGGGCATCTCGGCGGGCGTAGTGGACGCGCGGTTCGTCGCGCCGATGGACGAGGGCATGCTGCTGGAGCAGGCAGGCAAGGTCCGCCTCGCGGTCACTGTGGAGGAGAACGTCCTTGCCGGGGGCTTCGGCGAAGGCGTGCTGGGCATTCTCGGCAGGGCCGGCATCCCGACGCCGGTGCTGACGCTGGGCGTGCCCAATCGCTTTATCAGCCATGCCACCATCGAGCAGCAGCTGGCCGAGTGCCGCCTGACGGCTGAGGACATCGCCCGCCGCATCCAAAAGCGCTATGCGCAGATCGAGGGGCGTGAACCATGAAGAAGCGTCGCGCCGATCAGGCGCTCTATGAAGATTTGAACCTGGAGTCCATCGAGCTCGCCCGGGCGCTGATCATGGAGGGCCGGGTGATGGCCGGAGATCGAAAGATCCGGCTGGCCAGCGAGATGCTGAAGCCGGGGGACGCGCTGCGGGTGCGCGGCGCCCTGGACGCCTATGTCAGCCGCGGCGCGCACAAGCTGAAGAAGGCCCTGGAGGTCTTTGATATCGACCTCAACGGCTGCACCTGCGTGGATGTGGGCGCTTCCACCGGCGGCTTCACGGACGTGATGCTGAGGGCCGGCGCGAGCCGGGTGTACGCCGTGGATGTGGGCTACAACCTGCTGGACTACCGCCTGCGCAGCGATCCCCGGGTGGTGTGCATGGAGCGCACCAACGCCCGATTTCTGAAGCAGGAGGACTTCGATCCGAGGCCGCGCTTCGGCGCGACGGACGTCTCCTTTATCTCCCTTCGGGCGGTGCTGCCCGCGGCGCTGGGCGTGCTCCAGGGCCCCGGAGCGCGCTTCGTGGCGCTGGTCAAGCCTCAGTTTGAAGCGGAAAAGGAAGAAGTGGGAGAGAAGGGCGTGGTACGCAGCCGGGAGGTCCATGAAAAGGTGCTGCGCGGCATCACGGAGTTCATTCCCACCCTGGGCTGGCGGGTGAACGGGCTGGATTTCTCACCGATCAGGGGCCCGGAAGGTAACATAGAGTTCTTATTGGACCTGGTTCCTTCGGACGATGTGCCTGCTTCCAATGGCGAATATGCGATAGATGTCACAATTTGCCGAGCTTATGACAAATTTTTTAAATCCTCCAAAGAGGGCTTGTAAGACGAGTCCTCTTTGGTATATTGTATATATATGAGGAGTGGTTGTGGTGTCCATTCGCTGCGTAGGAATCCACTGGAATTCTTCCAAGCCCTCGGGGCTTGAGGTCGCGTACAGGCTCATTGAAATGCTTGAGGCGCGAGGGGTAGGAATCTGCGTGGATGAATGCCTTGGCGAACAGTTGAAGCTGCCGGGGTTGCGCATGGGCGAATTCCACCGCAGCCAGCTGCTGATCGTCCTGGGGGGCGACGGAACCATCCTGTCCGGGCTCGACCAGGCGATTCCCTACGACATACCGATCCTCGGCATCAATCTCGGCAGGCTCGGCTTCCTGACGGAGATCGAGACCGGAGAACTGAGCGATGCGATCATCGATCGGCTGCTTGCGGAGGACTATTCCATAGACGAGCGCACCATCATGACGATCGAGGGGCTGGACCAACAGAAGTTCTTCGCCCTGAACGACATCATCATTGCGCGCGCCACGCCCTCCGTGAGAATCCTTTCCCTTGAATACGAGGCCAACGGCAATCTTGTGGACTGCATTTCCGGCGATGGGCTCATTGTCGCGACCGCGACGGGCTCGACCGCCTATTCGTTGTCTGCCGGCGGGCCCGTGGTGCTGCCGGGGCTGGATTGCTTTGTGTTGACGCCCGTGTGTCCGCACACGCTGAACGCCAGGCCCGTGGTGGTTTCCGCGGATGAGCGAATTACCGTGCGCATGCTGGACGACCGGGGCGGCGCGCAGGCGGTGCTGGATGGCCGCCGGGTGGTCAAGCTGGCGGGGGACCGCAGGGAGATCACCATTTGCCGAGCGCAGAGGCGCGCCCGGTTTGTGCGTTTCAGCGAGAAAAACTACATCGGGCTGCTCAGAAGCAAGCTGTCTGAGTGGACCCATTGACCGCCGGGGCGGTGGAACCGGCACATCCCACTATCAGAGATCGGGAGGCTTCACGACAATGAAGAGCGCGCGCCATAATCTTATATTGGAAATCATTGAGAGCAAGGACATAGAGACCCAGGAGGAGCTGGCCGAGGAGTTGAAGAATCGCGGCGTAAAGGTGACCCAGGCCACCGTTTCCCGCGATATCAAGGAACTGCGCCTGCTCAAGGTGCTTTCCGAGCACGGCGGCTACAAGTATGCCACCGTGGAGCGGGCCGAGAAGGGCATGAATGACCGGTTTGCGCGCATTCTTGCGGAGTCCATCGTCAACATGGAGTCCGTCAACAACCTCATTGTCGTCAATACGCTGACTGCCAGCGCGAACGCCGCGGGCGAGGCCATTGACTCCATGAAGTGGAGCGAGGTCATGGGCACCATCGCCGGCGACAACACGCTGCTGATCATTACGCGCTCCAACGAAGCGGCGGAATCGCTGATGGTGAAATTCAACAGCCTGTTGAACGGGTGATCGGAGCGCGCTATGCTGGTTGAACTGACAATTAAAAACATCGCACTGATTGAATCGCTGCGCGTCGAATTTGCGCAGGGATTCAATGTGCTTACGGGAGAAACGGGCGCCGGCAAGTCCATCGTGGTGGACAGCATCAGCCTGGCCCTCGGCGGAAGGGCGGATCGGGACATGATCCGCACCGGCGCGGAAAAGGGCATGGTGCAGGCGCTGTTTGACATCTCGGGGAACGAACGCGCCATGGAGTACGTCCGAGCCCACGACATTGACGCGGAGGACGGCCTGATTGCCATTCGCAGGGAACTGAACCGGGAGGGCAGGAACATCTGCCGGGTCTCGGACGTGGTGGTGCCCCTGGCGACGCTACGGGAACTCACCGCCATGCTGATGGACATCCATGGACAGCACGAGCACCAGGCGTTGATGAATCCGGCAAAGCATCTGGATTTCCTGGACGGGTTCGGCGGGGAGGCCCACGCGAAGGCGCGGGCGGAGGTCGCGAGCCTCTATTCCGCGCGCAGCAGGATCGCCTCGGAGCTCAAGAAGCGCATGAACGACGCCTCCGAGAAGGAGCGGCTGTTTGACATGCTCTCCTTCCAGGTGCAGGAGATCAGCGCGGCCAAATTGAAGGCGGGCGAGGAGCAGAAGCTTGAACGCAAGCTGGCGATGCTGGAGAATTCCGAGCGGATTCGCGGCGGCATCGAGACCGCCTATACCCTCGTCTATCAGGGGGACGGAAGGAGCCCCAGCGCCCAGGAGGCGCTGCTGCGTTCCGCCGACGCCATGGACCACATCGCTTCCCTGAATGAGCGCTATGGCCAGCTGGCGGCGCGGCTTCGGGAGCTGTTCTATGGCGTGCAGGATGCCGGCTACGAGCTGCAATCGCTGCTGGACGACCTTGACAGCGAGCCCGAGCTGCTGGAAAAGGTGGCGGCGCGACTGGATTTGATCGGACGATTGGAACGCAAGTACGGCAGTACCGTGGAAGAGGTCATCGCCTTCGGCGCGGCTGCCGCGGACCGGCTCAACGAGCTGAAGGGCAGCGACGAGGCCATCGCGGGACTCAAGAAATCCTATAAGGAGGCGGA
This sequence comes from uncultured Eubacteriales bacterium, assembly GCA_902801165.1. GTDB lineage: Bacteria > Bacillota > Clostridia > Christensenellales > Aristaeellaceae > UBA2862. Next base: position 26,401 of record CADCHI010000011.1, read on the forward strand.
CGCCAGCCTGAAGGCCGCCTGTGGACGGCTCACCGAGCTGCGGCGGGAATCCGCCGTCAAGCTGGCGGCGGAGATCTGCGAACAGCTCAAGGACCTCGGCATGGGAAAGACCCGCTTCGAGGTGCGGGTAGACCCCGAGCCGAAGCCGACCTCCCAAGGCATGGACCACGTGGAGTTCATGATCTCGCCCAATCCCGGCGAGCCGCTGCGCCCGCTGGCCAGCATTGCCTCCGGCGGCGAGATTTCCCGCGTCATGCTTGCGCTCAAGGCCATCGCCGTGGATTCCGAGGGCGTCGACGCTATGATCTTCGACGAGATCGACACCGGCGTATCCGGAAGGATGGCCCAGGTCGTCGGCGAAAAGATGTGCCTGATCGCGAAGAACCGGCAGGTGCTCAGCATCACCCATCTGCCGCAGATCGCCGCGCTGGGCGACGCCCACTTCCTGGTGGAAAAGGTCGCCGGCGAGAACCGAACGGATACCCACGTGCGCGCCCTGGACTGGCAGGGCCGCGTGCAGGAGCTCTCCCGATTGGTGGGAGGCGCCGACGACAGCGAGAGCAGCCTATCCCACGCCGAGCACATGCTGAAGGCAGCCGAGGAGCGCAAGGCGGCGCTGTGAACGGCGACCTGTGGCGAGAATAATTTGGAAAGCGAACCGAAGTCTGTTATAAAAGAGAGTAATAAACAACGCGCTCCGCGATTCTGTCAGTCTGCCCACGGGCAGACCGCGCGGTACGCGGAGCGCGTTGTATGTTTCAGATCGATCATTCTCTTGGAACGATCATTCTCTTAGATCGATCATTCCTTGGGATCGATCATGCCGGAATTGATGTAGTGAGCCAGTATGTCGACGATGCGGGCATTTTTGCCGCCCCGGGCGACGATCAGGTCTGCATACTCCACATAGTTGCGGATGTGCTTTTCATACATCGGCTTGACGGTCTCCAGATACTGCTTGTAGACGCTCTCGATGGTGCGTCCGCGGTCGCGGATATCCCGCTTGACGCGGCGCAGCAGGCACACGTCGGGGTCGACCTGTATGTAGATCTTGAAGTCCAGCAGGTCGCGCACCTGAGGATCGTAGAACACGTGAATGCCCTCCAGCAGCACGACGTCCGCGGGCTGGATCAGCGCGCCGGAATCACAGCGGCGGTGCTGGGTGTAGTCGTATTCCTTGGAAGTGATGGGCTGTCCGTTCTTGAGCCTGAGCAGGTCGTCCCGCAGCAGGTCGTGCTCGAAGATGCCTGGTTCGTCGTAGTTGATGGCAGCCCGCTCCTCGAAGGTCATATCGGGATGATCCTTGTAGTAGGAGTCCTGCTTGATATAGACGCAGGGCTTCTCCAGACGGGAAGCAAGCGCCTTGGCGAGCGTGGATTTTCCGCTGCCGCTGGCGCCGCAGATACCGATGGTCAGCATGTCGCATCCCTCCATATGTACATTTCCTCTGACTACAGTTTAGCATATTCGGGGAAAATATACAATAGAGCGCGTGCGGGTTTGAGGCGTTAAAGCTCGACAAATTCGGCGAGACGCTCCTCCAGCGCCCGAAGCAGGTAGGCGATGAACTGCTTGTTGGTGGGCTTTTCGGCGAAGACGCCGGAGAGGCTGCCCCGGTCATAGGCGATGGAGATAGCGTTGCGCATGGCGCGCTCCACCCGTGAGACGGTGGTGCCGTTGCGCTCGGCGATGACCGCGTACAGGCCGCTGGTCAGGTTTCTGTAGAGCATGCCGTCCTGCTGGATGCACAGCACGGCCTCCGCGAGATAGGCGCCGCCGCTCAGCCGGGAGAGGATTCCCAGCTCAGACAGCCTGTGCCGCAGATAGGCTGCGTCCCGGTCGAAATCGCTCTGCGCTCCGGCTCCTGTGCCCGACCGGGAAAGGACGCTGTTTGCATGGCACTCGCGAATGATCTCTGGAAGGCGGCGCAGGTTTACCGGCTTGTACAGAAAGAAGTCCGCGCCGGATCGACTGGCGCACTCCATGCTGTATTCGGAATAGAACCGCGTACAGACGATGAACGCGGGCACCCTTCGCAGCCTGCGGACCTCCGACAACAGGGAGATCCCGTCCAGTTCCGGCAGCTGGATGTCTGCGAGAACCACGTCGGGCTGGAGTTGCGCGATCTGGTGAAGGGCATCCAGGCCATTGGGACAGGCACCGATGATTTCAACTCCCCGGGCATCGGTCACCGCGCGGCAGACCTGCCGGACAAAGGCCGAATCCATGTCGGCAACGAAGCATCTCACTGATTTCATACAATCACCATTAGTAAATAAATACTACTTATGGTGATTATGATATACGATACTCATTGAAAAAGCAATAGAGGATGCTTAATAATTAAGTGACGGCAATATTTCTTATCTGTTACAGGAGGGACAAATGTATGTGCGGCAGATATTTTATCGAATCCGACGCATTGGATTTTGACGGGTACCTGGATTGGGAGGACGCCGGAGAGGGCTTCACCACCGGCGACGTCAATCCCGGGGACAACGCCCTGGCGCTCGTCGAGCAGGATTCCCAGGCAGTTCCGCGGGTCATGCGCTGGGGCTTCGGAGGGCAGTCCGGCAAGACGATCATCAACGCCCGCGTGGAGACCATTGGGGAGAAACTGATGTTCAAGGGACTGGAGAAGCGGCAGCGCTGTGTGCTTCCGGCTTCACGCTATTACGAGTGGCGACGGGCGGACGGGCAGAAGTACGACGTTGGGATGAAGGAAGGCGGGCTGTTCTACCTCGCCGGGCTCTATCGGATAGGGGAGCGTGGCAACGAATTTGTCGTCGTCACCCAGCCGCCCGTTGAGCAGATCCAGCGTATACATGACCGCATGCCCCTGATCCTACCCGACAGAGCCGCCGCCGAGGCCTGGCTTCGGGGCTCGGACGCGCGATTTACTCAGAATGAGGCTGTGTCCGTCCGAGCGGAAGGCAGCGAGCAGCTCACAATGAGCTTTTGAACCTCTCCAAGCCCACATGATTAAAGGAAAGTATCTTTAAATATGCGTCAGGCGGCGTGCTCCCGGTCATAGGCCGCCTTCATCCCAGTGAGATCCGGGTCCGGCGCTTCCATCAGAAGCGAATAGAGGCCGCTTGCCAGCGCGGGGACCGCGTTCAGCGCCTCCCGGAGCGTGTTGCGGTTGTGCCCAACCTCCACCAGTATGGAGAAGACGCCGATGTTCTGGTTGTATCTTCCGTCCTTGACCATGACCGGCTTGCAGATGCCCGGCTCAACCTGGTTGATACGGTCGCTCAGAGCCTGGGCGAAGGCGTAGTTCTGGGCATACCAGGGCTTAACATCAAAGCCGTTCCCGTTGCCGATCAGCAGCATCAGTTGGGCGGAGGGGCTGCCGTCGGACAAGGCGTAAGCATTGTCCTCGCCCTGAACGAAGGCATCCCTGTGCAGATCGATGTAGAGGTCAAAGGGCTCCGGATAGCTTTCGAGGGTCTCCAGCGAGCGCGTGTAGGCGGTGGAGAGCTCGTTTCCCTCGTGATCCGTGGTATCGTGCACCACTTCAAAGCCCATGCGCTCGAGCTGCGCGGCGAGCTCCGTGCCAACGCGCACCACGCTGTGGTCCGCGTCGGTGGTGCGCCAGGCCTCCAGGGCCTCGTAAGGGTCCTCGTTGACCTGCTCATAGGCCTCGTGTGTGTGGGTGTGATAGATCAGAATGCGAAGCGGCTCGGGTTGCGGCTCCTCGGAAACCACTTCGATGGTGATCGGTTCGGGGTCAAGGGGGATCGGCGCGCCGGCGGTTCGATCAGACGAGGCAAAGACCAGATTGGTCTTTGCCTCGTCGCCTTCGCTTTGGAACACCAGGTTGGCGGACGGACTGACGGCCGGCTGCTGGCGGTCTGCCAGCAGCCGCGCGCCGAGCAAAGCCAGTACCGCCAGCAGGGCCAGTATGGAAGCGGCCAGAAGCAGCCTGGACGCCTTGACGACCTTGATACGAACCATGCTATCACCTCCCGCAGCTCTCACGGCAATAATCTATGAGAGCGGAGAAAAAAACATGCCCGTGGAGGCGGCATGCATATTTGCATAAGCTCTCATTTCATTATGCATGAACAACCTGCGGCTCAACTTTGGAAAAGCGCTGGCGAAACCAATGAAAATGATGCTGCGAAAAGTAAATAATTCAAAAATTTGCACACTCAGGTTGCAAACTAATTCATGATGGGGTATAATTGCATATATCAATTCCATTTCAGCATAATTCGAGAGGAGGCGCTTCCTTGGACAATGCCCAGGAGTTGATTCAACGATTGAATCACAGCGGAAAAAAACTTTCAAAAAGCCATCGGCGCATCGCCGAGTGCATCGTGACGCATTACGACAAGGTCGTGTTCATGACGGCGTCAAAGCTGGGGGAATACGTGGGCGTTTCGGAGTCCACAGTGGTTCGCTTTGCCGCGGCGCTGGGTTATAACGGCTATCCGCACCTGCAAAAGGCGCTCCAGGAGCTGATCCGCCATCGGCTGACGGCCTCCCAGCGCTTTGAGATGACCTCCGACATGGATCACGCCCAGGTGTTAAACAAGGTGCTCAAGGCGGACATCCAGAACATTCGCTCGACGCTGGACGAGATGGACATCGATGCCTTCGAGGAGGCCATCGAGAAGATCATCGCGGCGCGGAACATCTATGTCCTCGGCCTTCGCGCCTCCGCGCCCATCGCGGAGTTCTTCGGGCACTACCTGCGCTTTATCTTCTCCAACGTCTCCGTGGTCACCTCCGGCGTCAGCGACGTGTTCGAGCAGCTGGCGCGCATCGGCGAGGGCGACCTGCTGATCGGCATCTCCTTTCCCAGGTATACCTCGCGCTCCATTGAGGCGATGGAGTTCGCGCGCTCCCGCGGCGCTTCGCTGATCGCCATCACCGACGGCCCGCTGTCGCCGTTGCACGCCACGGCGGACACCTGCCTGATGGCCAAGAGCGACATGTCCTCGTTTGTGGATTCCTTCGCCGCGCCCCTGTCCCTGATCAACGCGCTGATCGTGGCGCTGGGCCAGCGCAGACGGCACGAGGTTTCCCAGTACTTCGAACAGATGGAGGACATCTGGGGCAAGTACGACGTGTACCTGGCCAAGACCAGCGAATAGCGGAGAGGGCAACATGGGGGACGGAAGAATCATCGTCATCGGCGGCGGCGCCGCCGGGATGCTCGCGGCGCTCTACGCGGCCCGCGCTGGCGCTCACGTACTGCTCCTGGAACGAAATGAGAAGCTGGGCAAAAAGCTCTACATCACCGGCAAGGGACGCTGCAATCTGACCAACAACGCCGACATGGAGCAGTTCCAGCGCAGCATATTCCGCAATCCGCGCTTTATGTACGCGTCCTTTGCCCTTCTGGACAACCAGGGCATGATGCGGCTCATCGAGGATCAGGGCGTGCCCCTGAAGGTGGAGCGCGGCAACCGCGTGTTTCCCCAGTCGGACAAGTCCAGCGATATCATCGGCGCCCTGAAGCGGGCGCTGGATCGCGCGGGCGTGGAGGTTCGACTGAATACCCGGGCGGCATCCCTGCTGATCGAGGAGGATACCTGCCGCGCGGTCACGCTGGAGACGGGCGAGCGCATCCCGGCGAAAGCCGTTGTGCTGGCCACCGGCGGTCTGAGCTACCCTTCGACGGGCTCCACCGGCGACGGCCATCGCATGGCGGAGGCCGCCGGGCACGGCATCAGCAAGCCTCTGCCCGCGCTGGTGCCTATTGAAACGGTTGAGAGCTGGCCGGGCATGCTGTCCGGGCTTTCCCTCAAGAATGTGCAGCTGAGCGCCTATGTGCGCGGCCCGAAGAAGGAGAAGCGGATCTACTCCGAAATGGGCGAGATGCTCTTTACCCACTTCGGCATTTCCGGGCCCCTGGTCCTCACGCTGTCCAGCCTGCTGCCGGAGGACCTCAGCGACGTTCGACTTGAGATCGACCTCAAGCCCGCGCTGGATGAACAGACGCTGGACGCGCGCCTGCTGCGGGATTTCAAGGAGATGTCCCGCAAGCAGCTGATCACCGTGATGGACGGACTCGCGCCGCACAGCCTGGCCGAGCAGCTGCTTCGGCTGGCGGGATTGTCCGCGGCCCAGCCGGTCAACAGCGTGACAGGCGAACAGCGCGCCGCGCTGCGGCAGGTGCTGAAGGCGGTGCCCCTGCACCCGAAGAAGCTGCGGGGCTTCGAAGAGGCCATCATCACCCGGGGCGGCGTGAGCGTCAAGGATGTCAACCCCTCCACGCTGGCGTCGAAGCGGGTTTCGGGGTTGTACCTGGCCGGGGAGCTGCTGGACGTGGATGCTGCCACTGGCGGCTTCAACCTCCAGATCGCCTTCTCCACAGGGGCGCTGGCCGGCCAAAGCGCCGCGGTCACTGTGACGGGAAAGCAGCCTGAAATATGATTCATGACGCCGGCAGTCCGGGCACGGGCTGCCGGCGTCGTATGCTGTCATGGTTGACGGTGGATTCCGCTGGAACCCGCCGATCCGAAAAGCGTTCCAATTCTGATGATGTACAGTTTCAAAAAGCGCGCCAATCCCGAATGGGCATTGGCGCGCTTTGATGTTGTCAGGCGCTTATTTCAGCTTCTCGAAATCGGAAGCGGGATGCTTGCACAGCGGGCAGATGAAGTCCGCGGGCAGGTCCTCGCCCTCGTACACGTAGCCGCAGATCTTGCAGACCCAGCCGACCTTCTTCTCGGCGGGCTTGGCAGCGGGCTTGGGCTTGATGTTGGCGAAGTAGTAGGCGTAGGTCACGGAGGGCACGTTGTTGAACACGCGGGCTTCGGTGACGTCGGCCACGAACATCGTGTGGGTGCCGTAGTCGTGCATCTCGACTACCTTGCCGGAGATGAAGCTGTTGGTGCAGCCCTCGAGGTACACGATGCCGTTGCGGGAGCGGGGCATCTTCTCGCCCTGGATCTTCTCGGTATCGCGGCCGGACTGGAAGCCGTACCACTTGAAGATGTCGAAGGTGGCGTCCTGGGAGAGGATGTTCACATTGAACTCGCCGGTCTTGACGATCATGTCGTGGGTGAAGTTGTTCTTGTTGACGCAGATGGAGATGCGGTTGGGCTGGCTCGTGACCTGCTGGGCGGTGTTGATGATGCAGCCGTTGTCCTTCTTGCCGTCCTTGGCGGTCAGCACGAACAGGCCGTAGCTCAGCTTGAACATGGCGTTGGGCTCGACCACCTCGCTGGGCTTGTGCTCGATGACCTCGGGCTTCGGCAGGGTGTCCACGATGGCGTTCACCAGCGCGTCCACGTCGTCCAGCTGCGCCTCCTTCAGGGCGGACTTGATGGTGATGCCCTCGTCCAGGATGGTGCAGTTCTTCAGCCTCGAGAGCAGCTCACGCATCAGCCCGCCGGCGGTGGGGGCCCAGCTGCCGTTTTCCACGATGGCGATGGTGCGGTTCTGCAGGTTGTGGGCCACGATGTCATGCAGGGCGTTCTCCATGTTCACGAAAATGCCCGCGTTGTAGGTGGTGGAGGCAAACACGATGTGGCTGACGCGGAAGGCCTCGGATACGATGACGGAGGGATGGGTCACGGAGACGTCGTAGACCTTGATGTTGCGCACGCCAGCGTCCGCCAGCTTGCTGGCGATGATGTTCGCCACGTTCTCCGTATGGCCGTAGACGGAGGCGTAGGCCAGCATCACGGCGTCCTCCTCGGGCGTATAGGTGCTCCACTTCTGGTACTTGTCGATGAACCAGGCGATATCCTTGCGCCACACGGGACCGTGCAGCGGGCACACCATAGCGATCTCGATGGCGGCGGCCTTCTTGAGCAGCGCCTGCACCTGCGTGCCGTACTTGCCCACGATGTTGGTGTAGTAGCGGCGGGCCTCGTCGAGGCACTCCTCCTTGAAGTTCACCTCGTCGGCGAAGATGTTGCCGTTCAAGGCGCCGAAGGTGCCGAAGGCGTCCGCGGAATAGAGGATCTTGTCCGTGATGTCATAGGAGACCATGACCTCCGGCCAGTGCACCATCGGAGCCATCACGAAGGTGTAGGTGTGGCGGCCGGTGGAGAGGGTGTCCTTCTCCTTGACCAGGGTCACGCGGCTGTCCACGTCGAAGGTGAAGTAGTTCTTGATCATCGCCAGCGTCTTGGCGTTGCAGACGATCTTGACGTCGGGGTAGCGCAGAACCAGCTCGCTCAGCGTGGCGGCGTGGTCGGGCTCCATGTGGTTCACGACCACGTAGTCCAGCTTGCGCTCGCCCAGCAGATGGGCGAGGTTCTCGAAAAAGATCTCGCTGACGCTCTTGTCAACGGTATCAAACAGCACGGTCTGCTCGTCCAGCACCAGATAGGCGTTGTAGGAAACGCCGTTCGAAAGGGGATAGACGTTCTCAAACAGCGCCAGTCGCCTGTCGCTGCCGCCCACCCAATACATGTCCTCGGTGATACGCTTTACGCAATACATGCACTTGCCTCCTCTTGATCGCGCCCGGCGCGAACGATGCCGCCCCGGAGCGCTTCCGATGCGCTTCGACAACGCGAAAGCGCGCTTCCGGCAATTATTATAACATACAAAATACCGGATAGCAACCAGAAACAGAGAGGAAAGAGGCCGGGAAAAGCTGAAGGAGAGAAGCACCAATTCGCTGTCCGAGGGGACAAAGGAGTGTTTGCAGTCAGACGCCGGGGAGGATGGCGATTCGCACCTCCGCGTTCGCCTGCGCAAAGCGGGCCGGCCAGTCAAAGACGATCCATTTGGCGTCCGTCAGGAAGCGCCGCGCCGCGACAGAAGCGAAACCGAAGGGTTCCACTCCGGCAGCCTGGCAGCTGTGGATCAGCGCCTCATATTCCCGTGCGAGCTGCTCAGACACTGCCTGCGATTCGGCACTCTCCAGGCTGTTGAGGCAGCTGAAGCGCATTTCGAGGCGAACCGTCACTGGGTCGTCCTGTTGATCGACCTCCAGCTTCGGCCTGCCCTCGAGTCTGAGTGCGCAGGGGACGCCATCACGGTTCAAATCGAGGGTGTCCGAGCTTCCCAGGACCAAGCTTAGAAGCTGAGTCTCCCGAACGCCGAGGCTCAGAGCCAGCACGCCCCGACGGAACACTGTGCATCCACCGAAGCGTGGGGAGACTTCCTCCGGCGCGTCGGCGGCAAAGGCATTCGGCGAGACGATCAGCGCGGCGGGTTCTGCGTTTTCGTCGCCGTCTGTGAAACACCGCGCGGCGACGGGATCGGAGTAATATGAACCGGTGGCGTAGTAGAGCTCTGCGAACAGACTTTCGGGGATATAGCCGTGGGCAGCGTAGTGGCGCATGGCCGCGTCGATATCCGAGGAGAGGCGCGTGCCAATGACCGGCAGCTGGGCTTGCACGAAGGCGGCGACATCGCTGTCGCACACGGCAAAGTGGGCTGTGGTGTACAGGTGGGGCGTCTCGGAGATCTCCCGGATCAGTCTGGGGAATTGGCCATCGGAGGCCAGAACTTCCGAGACGACCATCAGCTTCAGGTGACTGAGGTTGAGTTCCCTCGGCGTGACCCATTGAAGGTTTTCCAGCGCGTTCGACCAGGTGCTGCCGCGGGCGGAGAACGTCTGGTAGGGGCTCGACGCTTCGCCCTCCTTTTCGTCCTTGCCGCTCTCGCCGATCCTGGGGATCTTCGCGGTCAGCTCCAGCTGCCCGTCTGCCAGTTCCCCGATTCCGAGGACGAGGACGTAGGCCTGGTTCTCCACCTCCGGGCGAAAGGCGCAGCCGGACAGGGCAACGCAGGCAGCGAGAAGCAGCGCAATCAATGGGATTCGGCGCATACGCGGCCTCCTCTCGTGCGCAAAGGCAGAAGGTTCAGCGCCGCCGCGGCCAGCAGGGCCGCCCAGCGCCACCTGAACAGCGGCTCCAGATGATCTGATATCCCGGTGAGCAGAGCCGCCGCCAGCACGGCGATCAGGACGCACAGCCGACCGTTTATGTGTGGGACACAGCGTTGCAGCAGCGCGGCCGAGAGGAAACAGTCCCACGCCAGCAGGTGAAGCAGGGCCGCGAACCAGAGGAGCATCATAGGCAGTTGCAGATACAGCGGTGCCCGGCCGTTTGTGATCAGGCCGTCCAGACGGTAGATCCAGGACAGGGAATCGGCGTTCAGAGGCGTGGGGAGCATCATCAGCTGAAAGACGATCAACAGGGCGGCAACCGCGGCGGCGATTGCCAAAGCCCCCACGGTTCGGCTCGGCCTACCGTCGCCTTCCTGGAACAACAGCGCACCGCAGAGAGACGCGGCTCCTCCGGCTGCACGCATGGCGCCGAGCCCAATCGCGCCTCCTCCGCCGCCAAACAGCGGAAAGATCCACCTGGGTCGCAGGTGGCGCGCCTGCATCAGCAGCACGAGTGCCAACAGCAGCGGGAAAATCCTGATCCAAACCGACGCGGCGTACCCTGTGGCGTCTCCGTTTTTTCCCACGCACCAAAGCGTCGCCAGGGCAACAGGCAGCAGCAGAAACAGCGGGCGGGTGTCGTCCAGCGCGAGAAAGCCGGCGGATCGGGTGACGCACCGCATCGCCTCGGCGGCGTCCAGCGCCACAGCCAGCATGAATACAGCCATCGTGAGCCGGGAAGCGCGGGGACTATTGGGCCTTCTTCCACGGCCAAGCAGGAACGCGACGGGCATGGCCGCTGTACCCGCCAACAGCGCCGAGAACCAGGCGCCGTTGTGAGTCGTCGGGCCGTCGAGCATGAGGCTCAGGAACAATCGCGCCGCGACAGACGCGCATAGCGCGGCCCGGGCGGGCGTGGCGGATACGCTCAGTTTCATTCTTGGTTTCTCCTCCCGTACAGCCAGCTGCCTCTCACGGCGCGCTGCATGCGCAAGGGAAGCCTGAGGAGGATGTCCGGGTTATGGGGCCGCTTTGGGGCCACCGGTGCGAGATACGGGCATCCCACGGAGCGCAAGGCGCATAGGCTGGCGAGCATGCAGAAGGCCGCCAGACAGACGCCGTAGAGGCCCAGAAGAGAGCCACAGGCGATCACGAACAGCCGGCAGATGACCAGTCCCAGGCCGAACCCGTAGTCCGGTATGGCATAGTTTCCGAGGCCGGTGATGGCCACGATGATGATCAGGATCGGGCTGATGATGGAGGCGGAGACTGCCGCCTGCCCGAGGATCAGCGCGCCGACGATGCCCAGGGCCGAGCCGATCTGCTGGGGAATGCGGGTGCCTGCTTCGTTGATCAGGTAGAAGGAGAACTCCATGATCAGGATTTCAACCAGTATGGGGAAGGGGACGTTGGCCCGCGCCTCGGCGATCGAGCCCAGCAGGCTCATGGGCAGGAGGTGCATGTGGTAGTCGGTCAGCGCCAGGTACATACCCGGCAGGAATATGGAGATCAGTATACCGAGCAGCCGTACGAGGCGCAGGAAGCTGCCGTACTGCCAGCGGGAGAAGGAATCGTCGGAGGCGTGGAGCTGGTGAAACAGCGTGACCGGCGCGACCAGGGCATAGGGGGAGTTGTCCGCGAGGATCGCTACCTGACCATCGATGACGCAGGAAGCGGCGCGGTCGGGCCGCTCGGTTTGCAAAAGCTGGGGCACAAGGGACCAGGGGTTATCCTCGATCAGCTGCTGCACCGCGCCGAGCCCCTGAACCGAAGCCGCGTCGATGCGCTTCAAGCGGCTCCGAACCTCGTCGATCAACTTCTTCTCGGCAGTTCCCTCCAGGTACGCCAGGCAGACCCTGCAGAGCAGCTCCGTGCCCACAGTGAGGCATTCCGTGATCAGCCTCGGGGACTGGACGTAGCGGCGCAGCAGGGTCATGTTGGTGCGCAGGCTTTCGACAAAGCCCTCCTGCGCGCCGATGACCACCGACTCGTTGGTGGTTCGCCCCACCTGCCGGGAGGGATACCCCCGGGTTTCCAGCACTACGGCCTCGCCGCAGCCGTCGATGAGCACCGCCGTCATGCCGCTGACCACGTCCTGCAGTACCTTTTCGACCTGGCTTTCGGCGCGACACTGGGCCGATTCGAGGACTTCTTCGATCAGGCAGGCGGCATCGATGCGCGAACCGCCTTCGATATTCCCTTCGGCGCAGGCCCGCAGCACAAATTCGCTGATTTTTCGGTCGTCGGCCATGCCCTCGATATAGACGGCGCACAGCCGCGTCCCGGCCATGTGAAAGGGCCTGAACTGCGCGTCGGAATTGACGCTTGCACTCAGCAGCGCCTTGAAGCGCACCACGTTCTCCGAAAGGGACTCAGACAGCTCGGCCCGAGCGAGCTGCTCCCAAGACTGTTCCACGGCGCGACACCTCGGTTTCAACAGATTGCGGCGCAGACACCGCGCGATGATTCTATTATGATCAGACGCCGCGCGATCTATGCCGAGGTTGTCGTCAATACCTGCGTCGCTGCCGCGAGGCGACGCTCGGAATTGGGTTTGCTGGATTGGTGAAACAAAAACCGCACCGGAATGCGGTGCGGAAATGGGTTGAATTGTCCATGGTTGAAAGAACATTTGTTTCGGTATCGAAAGGTTCCGCAAGAACACGTCGATACTCATCTGAAATCACGAGGCCGCGTCGAGTATGTTCTCCGGCAGCGTGGAGGTCAGCGTCAATACGGCGATCTCCGGCGCGTTGAACAGCCGGAAGGGCATCAGCGGCACGGAAGCGCTGGTGGAAAGCCCGCGGGTGATGAATACCTGGGTCTCGCCGACGGTCTCCAGGCCGGAGACCTCCTCCTTGCTGGGGAACCAGCCGCCACGGTCCAGTGTGCTGTCCGGAATGTAGAAGGCCCCGAGGAAGGGCAGCCGCCAGACGCCGCCGCAGTAGTGCCCGGCGAGGACCAGCTCCGGCGAGGGAAGGTAGCGGCCGTCGTCCGACGAGTGCTCCTCGGAGGTGTAGATGTAGGAATCAGAAGGCACCTCGTGGGACAGGGAGATGTGAATGTCCGTGGCGCTCATGGTCCGTTGGGCGTCGTAGAGCTGTTGGGCCAGCCGCGTGCGGTAACTGGTGATCGGCAGCGTGTTGTAGTCGCCGCGAATGCCGGAGCGCACGCCGTCCTCCTCCTGCTCGGTCTGCGCCTGCCACGTCTCCAGTGTGGAGGTCGCCTCCAGGTTCAGCATGGAGGTGGGGGAGATCCACAGGTTCGAGTTCTTGATGGTCACGCACACCGGCGCGTCCACGTAGTTCGCGCCGCGCTCCACCGCGCCGAGTATCCAATCCTCCAGGATCAGCTGCGAGAGGATGCCCTCGGTGCCCCGGGCGCTCTTGACATAGGGACCCGGGTCGCTGTCGCCACAGATGAAGTAGACCTTTTCCGGGTTGCGCAGCCCGTCGAGGAACTCCCAGAAGGGCTGGGCGTTGCCGCTCTTTCCCACCATGTCGCCAAGGCAGAATATGGCGTCGTACTTCAAGCCGTTCAGAGTCCTGAGCAGCAGGCTCTGTTCGTCACCGAAGCTCTTGGCGTTCATGTCGGAAAGCACCACGATGCGGTAGCCCTCCATCTCCTGGGGGAGTCCGACCACGGTGACGGTTTGCTCGTTGATCTCCAGGTTGCTGTTGTTCAGCATGACGCCGCCGGCCAGAATCGCGATGGCGGCCAGTACGATCAGCGGCCAGAAGCGAATCTCCCGGCCAAAGAGGCGAATGGGCTTGAAGAAGCTGTCGTTGCCGGTGGCGCTCATGATGTCGAACAGCGTCCGATAGACCTTGCGCGCCCGGTGCTTCTTCTTTTTCTTCTTCTTTGGCGCCACGCGGGGCAGCTCCGTGCCGTGGGCTGCGGGCTTTTTGGAGCGCTTCTTGTCCGCCTTGCCGCTCGAAGAAGCCTTCGCTTTCTTCTTCTTGGGCTTTACGGAGGGAATGTCCGCCTCGTCGCCGTACAAGCCCGTTTCATCGCGCAAGACGTCCTCCGAACCCGGCGAATCCGGCTTCGGTATGGGAATGCTGCGCTTCTTTTTCTGCTCTGTATCCGGCATGGGTTTCTCCTCGCATGAAAACTCAAATTATATTATAGTTTGGATTTTTAATTCTGGCAAGTCGGTACGCGTCCAAATTCAATAAAAACAGGTAAACAAAATCCGCCCTGAACTACCCATGGCCGGCAAAAGATGGTATAATGATAAGGAAAACCAAAGGTTTTCCGGGTCGCCGGGCCAGGGAGCGAAGCGAGTTGCGCGGCACGGCGACAATCGAGGTGCTTAATGATTAGGAAAACCAAAGGTTTTCCGGGTCGCCGGGCCAGGGAGCGAAGCGAGTTGCGCAGCACGGCGACAATCGAAGTAGTACGAAAGCGTATGAAACGCTGAATGTTGGAGGATATACCCTTGGCAAAGACAAAGACGATTTATGTGTGCAGCGAGTGCGGCTACGAGACGCCCCGGTGGCTGGGAAAATGCCCCGACTGCGGCAGCTGGAACACGCTGGTGGAGCAGGAGGCGGCGCCGGCGTCCCGCCTGGATGAGAAGAAGATGAAGCGCGCTCCGGGCAGTGATGCCGCCGCGGTGCGGGTGCAAGACATCCCGGACGAGAACGTGGAGCGCCGCAGCAGCGGCATCGGCGAACTGGACCGCGTGCTCGGCGGCGGCGTGGTGGATGGCTCCCTGGTGCTGGTGGGAGGCGACCCCGGCATCGGCAAATCCACACTGCTGACCCAGCTGTGCGCCAACATGGCCGCCGACGGCGCCTGCGTGCTCTACGTGTCCGGCGAGGAATCCGCCCGACAGATCAAGATGCGGGCGCGCAGGATCGGCGCGTCGGGCTCCGGCTTCTATGTGCTGTCGGAAAACGACATGAACACCGTCGAGCGGCGCATGCAGGAGCTCTCGCCGTCCGTGATGGTGGTGGACTCCATTCAGACCATGTACCGCCCTGAGATGGCCAGCGCCCCGGGCAGCGTGTCCCAGGTGCGGGAATCGGCCTCGATGCTGATGCGGCTGGCCAAGACCAGCGGTTGCAGCGTATTTCTGGTGGGCCACGTGACCAAGGAGGGCGCCATTGCAGGCCCGCGCATACTGGAGCACATGGTGGACGCCGTGCTGTACTTTGAGGGCGACCGGCAGCACCAGTACCGGCTGCTGCGGGCTGTGAAGAACCGCTTCGGCTCCGTGAACGAGCTGGGCATGTTCGAGATGTCCGACCGTGGCATGATGGAGGTGGAGAACGCCAGCGAGGCGCTGCTGTCCGAGCGGGCCCACGATGCCAGCGGCTCCGTGGTCATGTGCGCGATGGAGGGCTCGCGGCCCCTGCTGACTGACGTTCAGGCGCTGGTCTCCACCACGGTGTTCGGCAATCCCCGGCGCATGGCCAGCGGCGTGGACCAGGGGAGGCTGGCGCTGCTGCTCGCCGTGCTGGAAAAGCGGGTAGGGCTCAGGCTGTACGACCAGGATGTGTACATCAACATCGCCGGCGGCATGTCCCTGACGGAGCCCGCCGCGGACCTGGCTCTCTGCGCCGCCATCGCATCGTCTCACCGAAATCGCCCCATCAGCGGCAACTGGGCCGTGATGGGCGAGGTGGGCCTTGCAGGAGAAGTGCGCGCCATCAGCCAGGCGGAGCGCCGCGTGCTCGAGTGTGCCCGCCTCGGCTTTGACCACATCGTCGTTCCCAAGTTCAACCTGCGCAACCTTCGCGCGCCGGAGGGAGTAGAGCTGCTGGGTGCTGAGACGGTGGTGGACATGATCGTCGGGCTCGGGCTGCATCGCAAGGGCTGAACTGCGGTATCCACAGAAAACAGGTAAAATAGAACAGACTCCGGCATATACCAGACCGAAGTCTGTTCTTTTACGCTTGCGCATGTAATATATTCGTAATATTATTAATATGTTTACGGATTGAAATTCGGTGTTCGACTGGGCTTGGAAGAACATGGCAGGCCGTTAATGTGCTAAATCGCGGTTATTTTATGGCGGGTGTGTCCGCGTTGATGTTATGTTAACAATGGCGGGTTATAATGGTGCTGTCGCTGGGAGGTGCGCGTTTGTTCGGCTATATCATCACAAACCACGAGACGCTTTCCGAGGAGCGCCAGCAGCGCTTCCGCGCCGCGTACTGCGGCCTGTGCCGGACGCTGCGCCAGCGCCACGGCCTGAAGGGCAGCGCCACCATCAGCTATGACATGACATTTCTGGCGCTTCTGCTCAACGCGCTCTACGAGCCGGAGGAGAAGCAGGGCAGGGAGCGCTGCGTCGCGCACCCTGCAAAGGCCCACGACTATTTCGTTTCCCCGGTGATGGACTACGTCTCGGACATGAACCTCGCGTTGGCCTACTACAAATGCCTCGACAACTGGGAGGATGACCGAAATCTGATGTCCGCGGCGGAAAGCGGCCTGCTGAAAAGCGCCTATGAGCGCGTAAAGAAGGCGTGGCCAGATAAGTGCCGCGCGATCGAGAACTGGCTCAGGGAGGTCCACACCTTTGAACGGGAGGGGAAGATGGAGATCGACCTGCCCGTCAACGCCACGGGGCGGCTGCTGGGCGAGTTGTTTGCCTGGCCGGAGGGCGGGGAATGGACGGAGGTTCTGCGAACCGTCGGAGACGGCCTTGGACGGTTCGTCTACTTCATGGATGCCTACGAGGACCTGCCGGAGGACGCGCGCAAGGGGCGTTTCAACGCCCTCAAGCCCCTTCGGGACCGCGAGGATTACGAGGAAATGTGCCGGTCCGCGATGTCGATGATGCTGGCGGATGCCGCCGAAGCCTTTGAGACGCTGCCGATCGTTCAGGACTACGAACTACTCTGCAACGTACTGTATTCCGGCGTGTGGAGCAAATACGCGCTGCTGCAAAAGCGCCGCGAACAGAAAAAAGGAGTAAAATAATGCAGGATCCCTATCGCGTGCTGGGCATTTCGCCGGAGGCCACGGACGAGGAAGTCAAGAAGGCCTATCGCGCGCTGGCCAAGAAATACCACCCGGACGTCAACAACGGCTCCGCCGATGCCGAGGCGCACATGAAGCAGATCAACGACGCCTACACGACGATCATGAAGATGCGCCGCGGCGGGGCGTCCAGCGGCTACGGCAGCTCGACCGGGTATGGCGGCAGCGGCGGGTATGGTTACGGCGGATACGGCGCGGGCGGCTACAATGCCGGCTATGGCGCGGGCTATGGCGGCTCCGCCAATGCCAATCCACGCATGCAGGCCGTTCGGAACTACATCCGCGCGGGGCATTTCCAGGAGGCCATGCACGTGCTGGAGGACATCTCCGAGCGCAACGCCGAATGGTACTACCTCTGTGGCGAGGCCAGCCTGGGCCTGGGCAACCGGGTCGCGGCGTTGAACTACGCTCGCCAGGCCGTCAGCATGGATCCCAGCAGCTTTGAATACCGGGCGCTGCTGAGCCGCTTGGAGGGCGGCGCGAACTTCTATCAAGCCAACGGCGCGGCGAGGGGCTTTGGAATGCCCACCGTGCTCTGCGGGAATCCGCTGCTCAGCTGCTGCGCAATCAATCTGCTCTGCAACCTGCTGTGCAACTGCTGCGGAGGCGGAGGCTTCTACGGCGGATGGCGCTGATGCCGCCCCGGACAGGTCGTGGGTTGATCGTCCGGAAGAACATTTGAAGACGGGAGGAATTTGAATGTCCTTTATGCAGAAGCTCAGGGAAGGATTCAGGAAGCTGATGACCGGCCGCCGCGGCGCGGACGAGCTGTCGCTGGCGCTTTTGATCGGCGGCGTGGTGCTCTCCATGCTGGGGAGCCTGCTGCGCTTCGGCCTGCTGAACCTGCTCGGCCTGGCGTGCTATATCATCTGCCTCTGGCGCATGCTGTCCAGGAACCTGGAGAAGCGCTACCAGGAGAACGTGAAGTTCACGACAGCCTGGCGCAAGGCGAGTGCCAGCGTCCGGCAGTTCATCAACCGCATGAAAAATATGCGCAAATACAAGTATTTCAAGTGCCCGGAGTGCCACGCGCTGCTGCGCCTGCCCAGGAAGGTGGGCGAGGTGACGGTCACCTGCGGCAAGTGCCGCCACGCCTTCAAGCAGAAGGCATAAAGCGATTGTGCTTTGCCGGAAAATCTGCTAAAATAGACGGCAGGGAGCGTGAACGCCATGAAGCAGCACATCGATACCGCGCCGATTTGGGAGAGCTACAGGCAGGATTGCGAATGCCCGCTGTGCCTTCTGAACACGAAGGTCGAGGCGTCCAGCGTGGACTATTTTCTCGGCGAATCCGTGATGGAGCCCAGCCAGCGGGTCGAGGTCAACAAGAAGGGCTTCTGCGCCGGACACTTCAAGATGATGTACGACGCGGGCAACCGCCTGGGCCTGGCGCTGATGACCCATACATATATGAAGGAAACCATCGAGACGCTCCGGGAAAATGCCAAGCGCGCGAAGGACGCCGCGGCCGCAGAGGCTGGAAAGCCGATCTTCAAGCGCCTGGGCGGACAGAAGGGCGCGGGGCTCGCGGAGGCCGCCGGCGAGGTGCGGGACCTGGAGACGCGGTGCCTGCTGTGCGAGCGCCTCAGCCAGAACATGGAGCGTTATGTCTACACGCTGCTGTACATGTACAAGCACGAGGCGGAGTTCCCGAAGCTGTTTTCAGAGTCAAAGGGCATGTGCCTGAAGCACTACGCCCAGGCGCTGGAGATGGCACCGAAGCACCTGTCCGGCGATGTGTTGAAGAAATTCGTGGAAACGCTGACGGACATCGAGGTGAAGAACTTCGAGCGGCTCTCCGGCGAGCTGGAATGGTTTACCAACAAGTTTGATTATCGCAACCAGGACAAGCCCTGGGGCACCAGCAAGGATGCCGTGAAGCGCTCCGTCAACAAGCTGAGCCACCAGGTGGTCGTGGAGGACTGACGGGAGACCGTCAGGGGAGGCATTTACCGTATGACGAAATACTGTGTGCTTGATGAGACCAAGGTCTGCGACGATTGCGGAGAGTGCAACCGCTGCGACCTGAACCCGGACAAGATCTGCGACAACTGCATGGAATGCCTGAAGACCGGCGCGGATTACAGGGCCATCGAGATCGACGAAATCATCGAAGACGGCACCGCGTCGGAGACATACGAACAGCTCCGGCAGGATCTCAGGGAGATCGCCGAAGATGATACGCCGTTTGACTGCTTTAAAGAGGAATAAAGCCCGCATTGGGCAAGCCGATTGCCGGCGCTCGGCAGCTTGGGGGACGATTGCGCCGGCTCCTTATCACTTCGTTTAACTATGCGCAAAAGGCAGCTTTTGCGAAAAGATATGGCCTGTTTGGCCGGGAGGACCGTCCACAATGCCTGCTTACGCTGAAGAACGCGCCAAGGAGCTTCAACTATTGACGCGCTCCATACTTCGTGATTTGCCAGGCGTCTGCTTTGATTTTATCAACGCCATTGATTCAACCACGCAGCCGCTGACGCGCTATGCCTATGCCTGCGACCTCAAGCTGTTCTTCAGCTACCTGACGACTGAACACCCGAGGTTTTCCGGCAAGGCGCCCTTTGAGCTCGACGCCGCCGATCTCAGCAAGGTTACCTCCAGGGACATCTACATGTACCTGGACTACCTCGGCCTGTACGTCAAGGACGACGTCGAATATTCCAACGAAAATTTGGGCAAAATGCGCAAACTCTCATCTTTACGTAGTTTTTACAAATTTCTCTACAAGAACGGCTATATCGACGCTGATCCAGCCGCGCTGGTGGACATGCCCAAGCGCCGTCAAAAGCCGATCATTCGCCTGGAAATCGACGAGGTCGCGCGCATGCTGGATTTGGTGGAGTCCGGCGACAAGCTATCGGAGCGCCAGAAAAAGTACAATGACCACACAAAAGCCCGGGATTTGGCCATACTGACCCTGTTTTTGGGCACTGGAATCCGCGTCAGCGAGCTGGTGGGCATCAATATTGACGATATCGACTTCTCCCTGAACGCCTTTCTCGTGACCCGTAAGGGCGGCAATCAGGCCATACTGTACTTCCCGGACGAGGTTGCCGACGTATTGAAGGACTACTTGAAGCTGCGCCGCGAGATGACCGCGCTGCCCGGCAACGAGGACGCGCTGTTCCTGTCTCTGCAGAACAAGCGCATTTCCGTCCGCGCCGTGCAGCTGATGGTCAAGAAATACGCCACGCTGGCCGCACCGCTGAAGAAGCACCTCAGTCCCCACAAGCTGCGCAGCACCTTCGGCACCAATCTCTACCACGAGACCGGCGACATCTACCTGGTGGCGGATGTGCTGGGCCACAGCGACGTGAACACCACGCGCAAGCACTATGCCGCCATGTCCGACGATCGGCGGCGGATGGCGGCGCAAAAGGTACACCTGCGGGAGGATGCCCCGGAGGATTCGCGGGACGAATGAAGGGTTTCCTATTGTTATGGATAATTCCATCAAACCCGGTAGACGATTATTTGTGAACAGCTACATAGCAGCGCGGAGAACCGGCTTTCAATCCAGCCGATTCTCCGCGCTGTTTTTTCTCAACTTTGGGTATAAAAGGCCTGCGCGGCGATCAATTCCATCAAATCCTGATGTGATGCTGCTTGATTTCGCCGGTGGCCAGCTCGTCACAGCGGTTGTTGCAGGGATTGTCCGCGTGGCCCTTGACCTTGATCCAGTGAATGCTGTGCACTGCCGTGAACTTCAACAGTTCCTGCCAGAGGTCCTGGTTTTCGACGGGCTTTTTATCGCTCTTGATCCAATTCCTACGTTGCCAGCTGTCCAGCCAGTGCTTCTGAAAGGCGTTGACCAGATACGCGCTGTCGGAATACACACTGACCTCACAGGGCTCCTTGAGCCGCGCGAGGGCCTGGATCGGCGCCATCAGTTCCATGCGGTTGTTGGTGGTGTGCGCCTCGTAGCCGGAGATCTCCAGCTTCTTGTCCTTGAACATCAGTATGGCGCCCCAGCCGCCCGGTCCGGGATTGCCGGAGCACGCGCCGTCCGTGTAAATGGTTACTTGCTTCAATCTTCACCCTCCAGGCTGTCCGCGCGGTCAAATGCCGCGAGGATGCTTTGCGCGTTCCCGCGCTGAATCTCCAGATATGTGTCGAACCCTTCGCCCTCGCGGTGCGTGGACATCACATCCAGCCGCGCCACGGCGAAGTCGGCGCCCTCCAGCGCCTCCACGAGCGCCTGCGGGGCCTGACGCTCGATCAAAACGACCTTTGCTTCCGCACCGCTCAGCCGCTCCAGAAGCGTTTCGATCTCACGGTCGCCCATGCCCTCGCCGCTTTCCCGATCGACCCAATCCGCAACGGCAAGGTCGTAATCCTGGACCGTGTAGATCAACGCTTCGTTCATCAGGATGACGCGCCGGCCGGCGAGCGGCGCGAGCGCGCCGCGCTGTTCCTCGAGCAGCGCGGACAACCGGGCCTTGGCCGATTCCGCGTTCTGGGCGTACAGGTCCGAATAGTCCGGGTCCAGCGAGAGAAGCGTCGCGGACAGGCTGTCTATGATCTGGGTGGCGCCCTCCAGCGACATGTACAGGTGCGGGTTTGCGCCGCTCAGATGGGATTCCTGTTCGCCGCTCGCGGTGTCCTGCTGGTTGTAGAGCTCCAGGTTGTACAGCACCGCGGAGACTGCGGGACCGCGATCACCCCAGTTGAACAGCGCGCTTTCGAAGCTATCGAGGCCCCTGCCGCCCATGACCACGGCGTCCGCGCCGGCGGCCAGCAGGTACAGGTCCCAGTCCGAGAGCTGATAGTTCCGCAGACAGCCATCCTGGGGCTGGACCAGGCAGTGCACTTCCGAATCCGGGACCTCCCGCATGACGGCTTCCGT
Organism: uncultured Eubacteriales bacterium; assembly: GCA_902801165.1. Lineage (GTDB taxonomy): Bacteria > Bacillota > Clostridia > Christensenellales > Aristaeellaceae > UBA2862. Next base: position 48,051 of record CADCHI010000011.1, read on the forward strand.
CAGCACGTAGATCGGATAAAAGGTTGCGTAGACGGAGATGGCCTTGGGCGCGTCGTCCACCAGCGGACGGCAGCCCGACAGGTACAGCGCCAACGCCAGCATCAACAGGATGGCCGCGATTCGTCGCCGCACGCAAGCGGCTCTTCGTCGATTATCACATATCTTCATTGCTGCGATTTTCAATAAACGGGCTGCCGAAGCGCTCGACCAGCAGATCCCGCATCTGCTTGGCGAGTTCTTCGGCGGTTTTGCCTTCGGCTTGCAGCCAGATGACCCTGGGATCCCGCCGGAACCAGGTCAGCTGGCGCTTTGCCAGATAGCGCGTCGCCTGTTTCGTGCGCCAAATGGCGCGCTCCATCGAGGTTTCGCCGGTGAGCGCCTCGACGATTTCCTTGTAGCCAATGGCCTGAATGGCCGTGGGATGGCTGCCTTCATCGGCCATCAGCGCCTTGACCTCGTCCACCAGCCCGCAGCGCACCATCTCCTCCACGCGGGCGTCGATGCGGCTGTAGAGGGTGTTTCGGGGCCAATCCAGGGCGAACAGCACCTCGCGGTAATCCCCTTCCCTTTCTCGGTCACGCCGGGTGTGCTCCGTCTGGGTGACGCCGGTGAGGCGGTAGATCTCAATTGCCCGCGCCACGCGGCGCACGTCGTTCTCGTGGAGCCTGCGGGCCGATTCGGGGTCCACCTCGTCGAGCATGGCGTGGAGGCGTGCCTTTCCGCCGGGCTCAGCCGCGAGGTCGATCAGTTCCCGATGCAGGGCTTCGTCGCTCTGCTGGGAGAAGCTCATGGGCCGGGTCACGGCGTCGATGTACAGGCCTGTACCGCCGCACAGCACGGGAACGTGTCCCCTGCCGCGAACTTCCTCGATGCAGGCCTTGGCAGCCGCGCGGTAGGCGTCCGCGGAGAACTTCGTGCCGGGATCTACGCAGCCCATCAGGTGATGCGGCACGCCCCGTGTCTCCTCCGGCCCCGGCATCGCCGAGAGGATAGACATGCCGGAGTAGATCTGCATGGAATCCGCGGAGATCACTTCCCCGCCGATCAGCCTGCAGAGCGCCACTGCGCAGGCCGTCTTTCCCGAGGCCGTGGGGCCGGCTACCACAGGCAAAATCGTCTTTTCCATGGCGCGCCTCACTGGATCCGCTTGAACAGCTTTTCAAGCTCCCGCCGGGAAACGGACTTCATCACGGGGCGTCCATGCGGGCAAGTCGGCGGCGCGCCGGTCTCGAGCATCTGGTTGATCAGCGACGCGATTTCCGCCTCGCTCAGCGGGTCGCCGCCCTTCACGGCGCTCTTGCAGGCCATCTGCATGACCTCCGCACGCCGGTCGTCGATCGTCGCGTTGCGGATGCGGTACAGCGCGTTGATGGTGTCCATGAACGCGGGCCTGAGTTCGGCGCGGCCAAGTATGAAGGGTACGGCCCGAACCTGGATGTCCTGCTCGCCGAAGGGCTCCACGTCGTAGCCGGCATCCTTCAAAACTTCAGTATTCTCCTGGATCAGGGCCAGCTCCCGGGCGCTCAGGCGCACGATCAGCGGCGTGAGCAGCTGCTGGGAGCCGCGTCCGGCCTCCAGCTGAGCCATGAACTTCTCATACTGGAGCCGCTCGTGGGCCGCGTGCTGGTCGATCATGACCAGAGAATCGTTGGCTTCGATCAGTATATACGTGTTGAACAGCACGCCGATGACCCGATAGCCCACGGGCATCGTCGCAGCATTGGTCGCCGCCGGGACATCTTCAGGCATATGCGCTCCGCCGGAAGCGACTTCGGTCTTTTCTTCTTTTCGGATCTCGGTATGCCGGCTGTCCAAGGGCACGTCGTAGCGTCCCTCACGAAGCATCCCCTCGGAGGCTCCGCCGATACGCCGCATCTCCTCCCGCATCGCCTGGCGGAACACATCCAACTGGACAGGCTTGTCCGTGCCCCGCGCGGAGACCCTTGTGGAGGTAAATCCGGGCACAGCGCCATGCGCAGGGGTATCCGGTTGCGTGGCAATGGCACGGTCAGCGTCTTCTTCTCTCACACCTCCTGTGCCGCCTGCCGCCTGCTCAGACTTTGACACAGCAGGAGAAGAACTTGGACTTAAGTCTATGCCGGAAGAACTATCCGATAATGCGGTCTGCTTTTGAACGTAAACGCTTAATTTATCGTCTACACTTTGAAAATTGTTTGCATTATCCGTCAACTTTTGCGGCTGGAATACTGGCGGCGGGACGATCTCCCGCACGGTGGAGACGCGTTCCACGGGCCTGCGCTCAACAGCAGTTCCGTCCAGGCTGAGGACGTGTTCGCCTTCGAAGGCCTGTGCCAGCAGGCGCTCCGCAACGGTGCGCATCAGGATCTCGTCCTTGAAGCGGACCTCGAGCTTGTTGGGATGGACGTTCACGTTCACGCTGGTGGGCGGGATCACCAAATTCAAGGCGCACATCGGGTACATGCCGATGGTCACGCGGCTCCTGCATACCTCCTCCAGGGCCCTGGACAGCAGCGGACAGCGCACGGAGCGACCGTTGATGAAGAACGCCTGATGGGCACGCGTCGCCTTGGCCAGCTCCCCCACACCGATCAATCCGTAGACGCGGGTGCCACCCTCGCTTGCGTCTACCTCCACCATCTGCTCGGCGGTGGGATTTCCGTAGACCGCAAACACCGCATGGCGCAGCTTGCCGTCGCCAAAGCTGTGGTAGACATTGTTGCCGTTGTTGATGTACCGCACCGCGACGCCTGGGTTGCCCAGGATCATGCGGGCCACGGCGTCCCCCACGAGGCCGCCTTCATAGTTAGGCTTCTTCAGGAATGCGCGGCGCACCGGGAGATTATAGAAGAGATCCTTCATGATGAAGGTGGTCCCCTCGGGGCAGCCGGTCTCCTTGACCCGCAGGTCCTTGCCGCCGTCGATGTTCAGCCGGACGCCGGTATCCTGTCCCTTGGCCCGGGTGGTCATCTCCACGTGGGAAACCGACGCGATGGAGGGCAGCGCCTCCCCGCGAAAGCCCAGCGTGCGGATGTCGTCCAGCTGTTCCGCGCTCTGCAGCTTGGAGGTGGCGTGGTTCTCAAAGGCCAGGCGCACCTGTCCCGGCTCGATGCCGCACCCGTTGTCGGTGACGCGCAGGTAATCAATGCCGCCGCCCTTGATCTCCACAGTGATGGCGGTGGAACCGGCATCGATGGCGTTCTCCATCAGCTCCTTCACCACGGAGCTGGGGCGCTCCACCACCTCGCCGGCGGCGATCCTTCCGACAGTTGCGGCGTCCAATATCCGAATAGGCATGTGTTCCTCCGATGATCGTTCTGCTTTTTTAGGCGCGGACGCCGGTTCATGGCGTCCCGCGGCGGGTTATATCCGCTTGGCCTTCTCGTTCAGCTCGAACAGCTTGTTCAGCGCGTCGATGGGCGTCATGCTGACCACGTCCAGCCCGGCGATCTCCTGCACCAGCTCCATGGGCTGGAAATCCAGCATGCCCAGCTGGCGGTCCTTCGCCTTATGGTCGTCCAGTATGTTCTGGCCGAGGTTGCCCCGCTGCTGGTCGTCCACCTCCAGCCGCGCCATGATCTGACGGGCCCGGGCGATCAGGGACTTGGGCAGGCCCGCCAGCCGCGCCACTGAAACGCCATAGCTGCGGTCCGCGCCGCCCCGAACGATCTTCCTGAGGAAGATGACGTCCTCGCCCTGCTCCTTGGCGGTGATGCGGAAGTTGACCACGCCGGGCAGCTGGCCCTCCAACTCCGAAAGCTCGTGATAGTGGGTGGCGAACAGCGTCCGAGCGCCGCACTTTTCCCCGGCGATGTACTCCACCGCCGCCCAGGCGATGGACAGGCCGTCGAAGGTGGAGGTCCCCCGCCCCACCTCGTCCAGGATCAGCAGGCTCTTGGGCGTGGCGAACTTCAGGATGGTCGCCATCTCTGTCATCTCCACCATGAAGGTGGACTGGCCGCCGTACAGGTCGTCGGAGGCGCCGATACGCGTGAATATGCGGTCTGTGATAGCGATGTCCGCGGAAGCGGCGGGCACGAAGGAGCCCATGTGGGCCATCAGCACGATCAGTGCCACCTGCCGCATGTAGGTGGATTTGCCCGCCATGTTCGGGCCAGTGATGATCATCACCCGTTCGTCGGCTGAGAGGCTGGTGTCGTTGGGGACGAAGCGCTCCCGGCCGATGGAGGCCTCCACCACCGGGTGCCTGCCATCCTCGATTTGATAGCGCCCCTCGTCGTTGATGGCGGGCCGGACATAGCCGTAATCCGAGGCCGCCTTGGCGAGGGCGAGCAGCACGTCCAGCGTCTTGAGCCCGGACACGGTGCTCTGGAGCTCGGACAGGTGCTGCTTGAGCAGCTCCCGCAGCTCGCAGAACAGCGAATACTCCAGACGCATGGCATTCTCCTCGGCGCCGAGGATGCGGCTCTCCAAGTTCTTGAGTTCCTCGGTGATGAAGCGCTCCGCGTTCGCGAGAGTCTGCTTGCGCACGTAGTCATAGGGCACCTGGTCGTAGAAGGACTTGGTGACCTCGATGTAATAGCCGAATACCCGGTTGTAGCCGATCTTCAGGTTCTTGATGCCGGTGCGCTCCCGCTCCCGGGCCTCGAGCCCGGCGAGGTATTCCTTGCCGTGGGTCCCGATCTGGCGCAGCTCGTCCAGCTCGGCGTTGTAGCCCTCCCGGATCATGCCGCCGTCCCGCACGGAGATCGGCGCGTCCGGCGAGATCGCCCGCCGAAGGGTGTCGGTCATCTCCGTCATCGGGTCCAGATCATCCAGCGTATCCCGGATCAGCGGCGCGTCGAAGGCCTTTCCGTAGTCTTTGATCAGCGGTATGCACTCCAGCGTCGCCACCAGCGCCAGGCAGTCCCGAGCGTTGACCGCGTCATAGGCGATGCGGCTCAGCAGGCGCTCCACGTCGTAGACGCTGTCGAACAGCTGGCGCAGGCTGTCCGCGGCCATCGGGTTTTGGATCAGCTGCTCCACGGCGTCCAGCCGCCGCTCGATCTGGTCCTTCTCCTTGAGGGGACGCTCGATCCAGGTCCGCATCAGGCGGCTGCCCATGGCGGTGCGTGTCTCGTCCAGTATCCACAGCAGGGAGCCCTTCCGGCTCTTGCCGCGGGTGGTTTCAAGCAATTCCAGGTTCCTCAGGGCCGCCTTGTCCAGCGCCATGTACCGCACGCTCTCGTAGGGATTGGCGGTCATGATGTGGCTCAGGGCGTTCTTCTGGGTCTGGGTCAGATAGCCGAGCAGCGCGCCGGCGGCGCAGACCGCCAGCCGCTGGCCGTCAAAGCCCATCTCGGCGATGCTCTTTGAGAAGTGGGCCGTCATCACCTTGGCCGCGACGGCATAGCCGTACTGCTCCTCGTCCAGCTGTTCGGCCTTCGCGGCGCTGTCCGGCTCGAATTCAGCCAAGGCGCGGGTGTCATTGGCGATGATCTCGCTGGGCGCCAGGCGCGCCAGCTCGTCGGCGAGGTTCGACCGGGCGTCCTGGACCTGGAACAGGCAGAATTCGCCGGTGGACACGTCGCAGAAGGCGACGCCCGCCTGGTTCTTGCGCAGGCATAGCGAGGCGATGTAGTTTGCCTTGCGATCCTCCAGCATGCTGCTCTCGATGACGGTGCCCGGCGTCACCACGCGGATGACCTCACGCTTCACGAGGCCCTTGGCGGTGGCGGGGTCCTCCATCTGTTCGCAGATGGCGACCTTGTAGCCCTTCTCGATGAGCTTTTGCAGGTAGGTATCCACCGCGTGATAGGGCACGCCGCACATCGGCGCGCGCTCGGAAAGGCCGCAGTCCTTGCCGGTCAGCGTCAGCTCCAGCTCCCGGGAGACGAGCTTGGCGTCGTCAAAGAACATCTCGTAGAAGTCCCCCAGCCTGTAAAACAGTATGGTGTTGGGGTACTGCTCCTTGGTGTTCAGGTATTGCTGCATCATCGGCGTGATGGGCATGGAAAACCTCACCTCGAATCCATAAATCGGTGAATACTATTGGTCCGGCAAACGGGGCGTTTGCCGGGATCAGAGTGTGTTTCTAAAATGGAGGATTAGAGTCTATTTCTAAATTCGGCGAAATGCATTTTCGGCGTCCTGAGCTGCATTTCAGCGTTGATTTCCCTTGACTTAGCCCCACTAAGCCTGCGGGAAATCGCCTTGCGATTTTGGAAACAGACTTTAGTTGCAGCCGGAGCAGCTGCCGCAGTTGCCGGAGCATCCGCCGGAGGGCTCGTCCATCCGCCCGGTGACGATGAACTGGAGCACCTGGTTGATCTGGCCGATCAGGCTGTTGAAGTCGTTGCGGGCGTCGTTCAGCGCGACGATGTCGTCGATCATCTGGAGCCGCTCCTGGAAGCCATCCATCTCGTCGGACAGCCGCTTCAGGGCGCCGGGGTCCGGGTTCTCGGACTGCATCATCGCCTGGAGCTCGCTGCGCTTCTCGAGGAAGCTGCCCATCAGCGAGGCTGCCTCCGCGTTGCCCATGGCCTTGTCCTCGGCGTCCTTCATCTTCCGATAGGCCTCGCTCTCGAGCAGGGCCTGGCCCAGCTCGCGGGTCTTTTCAAATACCTTGTCCATGAATTATTCCTCCGTTGCGATTCTCCTGCCGCGCAGCGTGTTGCGCCCGGCAGAGGTGATTTCCACTTCCACAAAGCTCCCGATCAGCTCCGGCCCGCCGGGGAAGTTGACCATGTGTCCCCGGGGCGTCTTTCCGCCCACGGAACCGGCGTCCCGGGTGGAGACGGATTCGACCAGCACGGTCTCCCGCTTCCCCACCTGGGCCTCGAGGGTCTCCAGGGAGATCGCCTGCTGCAGGTCGATCAGCCGCTGGATGCGCTCGCTCTTGACCTCGTAGGGCGTGTTGTCGGGAAGCGCCGCCGCCCGCGTGCCCGTGCGCGGGGAGAAGATAAAGGTATAGGCGGCGTCAAAGCGCACCTCGCGCACCAGCGACAGAGTCTCCTCGAACTGCTCCAGGGTTTCACCGGGGAAGCCGACGATGATGTCGCTGGTCAGGCCGATGTCCGGGCACACGCTCCGCAGCTTTTTGACCAGTCTCAGGTAGTGTTCTCGGGTATAGTGGCGGTTCATGCGGCGCAGGATCTCGTCGCTGCCCGCCTGCACCGGCAAATGCAGCTGGGGCATCAGGTGCTTGAGCTCGCCGAAGGCTTGGATCAGCTCATCCGAGAGGTCCTTCGGGTGCGAGGTCATGAAGCGTATGCGGGGAATGCCCAGCCGGTCGATCCGATAGAGCAGCTCCGCGAACTCCGCCCCGCCGCCGCGGTAGGAGTTCACGTTCTGGCCCAGCAGCATGATCTCCTGGGCGCCTTCGTCCTGGAGCCGCACGCACTCGGCGATGACGGCCTCCGGCTCCCGGGAGCGCTCCCTACCGCGCACATAGGGCACGATGCAGTAGGTGCAGAAGTTGTCGCAGCCGTACATGATGTTCACGAAGGCGTTGAAGTGGTTCGCCCGCTTCTCCGGCAGGCCTTCCACCACCTCGCCGTCGATGTCCATGACCTCCACCACCGGGTGCTTTTCCGTCAGCACGCGGTAGATGTACTCCGGCAGCTTGTACATGTTGTGGGTGCCGTAGACCAGGTCGATGAAGGGATAGCGCTTTTTCATCATCGGGGCCATGCCCTTTTCCTGGGTCATGCAGCCGCCCACGCAGATCATCAGCTCCGGCTTGTCCTTTTTCAGCTCCTTGAGCCATATGACGTTGCCCAGGGCCTTGTTCTCAGCGTTTTCCCGCACGCAGCAGGTGTTGTAGAGGATCAGGTCGGCCTGCTCCCGCACCGGCTGATGGGCCATGCCCATCTGCTCCAGCATGCCCGCGATGGACTCGGAATCCCGCTCATTCATCTGGCAGCCCATCGACACGATGTGATAGGACCGGGGTCGCTGCTCCAGCTTTTCCACCAGGCGCATAAATTCCCGCTGGCGCAGCATTTCGCTCTCAGGAACGACGATTCTCTCTTTCATAGGTACTCCCTCTGTTTCAGTGTCGCGCAGCCCTCGGGCAGCGCGCTGGCGTCCACGGGAGAGACGCGGTATTCTGTGGCGCCCAGCGCGTCGTCGGGATGGGCGTAGGTCACACCGCCCTTCGGCGCGCCGATGGCCTTGAGCCGGGAAACCACCTGGGGGGCGGCTTCCACGAGCAGCGGGCCCTCATTCCCGCCGCGCCTGCGCCGCCAGAGCTCCCGCACGACCCGGTGGGCGGTGGTCTCGTGGGACGGGACGACGCCGTTGCCGCCACAGTCCGAGCAGGTGTGCATCAGCTGCCGCCTGAGGGGCAGGCGCTCGCGCTTGCGGGTCAGCTCCACGAGGCCGAGGCTTGTGAAGCCGAGCACCCGCGTGCGGTTCCCGTCCATGGCCGCGCCGCTTCTAAGCTCCTCCAGAACGGCGTCCCGGTGGTCCTTCGAGGCCATGTCGATGAAGTCGACGATCACGATGCCCGCGATGTCCCGCAGGCGAAGCTGGCGCATCAGCTCCCGCGCCGCCAGGCGGTTGGTCCTGAAGACTGTCTCTTCGGCGGACTTCTTCCCCACGTTCTTTCCGGTATTGACGTCGATGACGGTCATCGCCTCGGTCTCCTCGATCACCAGCGACCCGCCGTCCTTCAGCCAGACGTACTTTTGCAGGGCTTTGTCCACGGCAGTGTCCACGTTGTACAGGTCGAACAGGGGTGTTGCGCCCTCGTGGAGCCGTATGCGATCGGCGAAATCCGGGGCGTGCTCCTCCGCCAGTGCTTTCAAACGTTGGTAAAGGAGCTCCCCCTCGGCCCAGAGGACGTCCACGCCATCCCTGAGTTTGTCCCGTACGGCCTTCAACTCCAGGGCGTTGTCGTCGTGGATCAGCTTTGGCGCGGTGGCGTGCTCCGCCGCGCGGTGCAGATCGTCGAGCCGCTCGTTCAGCCGCTTGAATTCCTCCGCCAGCGCCGCCTCCGACGCCCCGCTGGCCGCCGTGCGCAGGATGATGCCCAGGTCCCTGCCCTCGGTCATCCCCCGCCCCAGCTGGCGCAGGCGCTCACGCTCATGGGCGTCCCCGATCTTCCTGGACACGCCCGCGTAGGGCACGCCGTCCAAAAGCACCATCAGGCGGCCCGGCAGCGAGATGTTGCAGGACAGCTGCGGTCCCTTCGCCCCGCCCTCGGACTTGAGGACCTGGACGAGTATGCTCCTGCCCGGCTTAGCCACGGATTCTATCCGCCGATCCTTCACCCGCTCGGCAAGGGCCCTGTCGCCCTGGACCTCCGCGGGGAGCCGCGACGCGGAAAGGAAGCCATTCTTGTCCCGGCCGATGTCCACGAAGGCGGCGTTCATGCCCGGAAGCACGTTTTCCACCCGGCCGAGGTAGATGTTGCCCGACAGGTTTTCGGAGTCCGGGCGGCGCACGTACAGCTCGCAGACCTCGCCGTCCTCGATCACCGCCAGCCGCGTCTGTCCCAGCAGGCTTTCAATCAACAGTGTTTGGTTCATATTGCTACAGTTCCATCAGCGGCCTGAGGCTGCCCTCCGGGTCTTCGCCCAGCAGGAGCGTGCGGTGGATCCGGGCCTCCGGCGGCTCGACTCCAGCCATGTCCGAAAGCAGCGCGATCAGCAGGTCCGGCTTGATGGAATCCCTCTCGGTCAGCATGAGCCGCGCCGTGAAGCCGTTGGGATCGGGTTTCAGGTCGATCACCAGCGGACGGGCGTTGATCTCCTTTTCGCCGGACTTCGTCTTCTTGACCGCCGTGACGGTGTCCCTTTTCATGAAGTCGTCAATGCTGTCGATCACGGCGGGGGCGCTCTCCCCCATCAGTTCGATCCTGTACTCCGCCTGACGCACCTGCGCCATCGGCGCGGGATGCTTGTCGTCCACCATGCGCACCTCCAGCACCGGAAGATCCTCCGGCAGGGCGGCCCGCACGGCATCCTCCGTGCGCTTGCGGCCCATGGGCGCGCTCAGCTTGATGTCGATGACCTCGTATTCGCTGGTCCAGCCCAGCGCCAGGGCGGAGCCGAAGGACATCACCGGGTGGGGGTTGAAGCCCTGGGTGTATGCGATGGGCAGCCCCGTGCGGTTCACGGCCCGCTGGAAGAAGCGCTGGAGATCCAGGTGGGATATAAAGCGCAGGCGCGGCTGCTTTCCGAAGCGTATCAGTGCCCTCATAGCGGCATCCCTCTCCTCATTGCATATCCTCCGGCGGCGTCTTGCCCGCGCAGGCGCCCGGGTAGCGCTTCATGCCGCAGCCCGTGCAGCCCTTTCGGCAGTCGTGGGTGCACTCGGCGCGCTGGGCCTTCTCCCACTCCCTGAGCAGGTATTTCTTGGTCACGCCGCAGTCCAGGTGGTCCCACGGGAACACCTCGTCCACCGGGCGGGGCCGGGTCGCGTAGAAATCCGGGTCCAGGCCGGTGTCCTCAAAGGCCTTGAGCCACACGTCGTAGCGGAACTGGTCGCTCCAGCCGTCGAAGCGGCAGCCCCGCCTCCAGGCCAGCTCCATGGCCTCTCCCAGGCGGCGGTCGCCCCGGGCAAACACGGCCTCGATATAGCTCACATCCGGGGCATGGTACTTGAAATCCACGCCCTTGACCCTGTTCAGGGCCTGCCGGAGCAGCTGCTGGCGATGGACGACGGTGTCATAGTCCAATTGGGGCGCCCACTGGAAGGGCGTGTCGTTTTTCGGCACAAACACCGAGCAGCTGACGGTGATCCGCAAGCCGGGAGCCCGCTTCTCCTTGGGCACGGAGAAGTAGCAGCGCCGGACCTTCTCAGCCAGGTCGGCGATGCCGAGCACGTCCTCGTCGGTTTCCGTGGGCAGGCCCAGCATGAAGTACAGCTTCACCGCCGACCAGCCCTGTTCGAAGGCGTCCGTGACCGACCGGATCAGGTCGGCCTCCGTTACGCCTTTGTTGATCACGTCCCGCAGGCGCTGGGTGCCCGCCTCCGGGGCCAGCGTCAGGGCGGTCTTGCGCACCTTCTGGGTCTCCTTCAGCGTGTCCGTCAGCACCGTGTCGATGCGCTGGGAAGGCAGCGAGATCTTCACCCGCTTGGCGGAGAAGCGCTCCACCATGTTATGGGCCAGCTCGGGCAGGCAGGAGTAGTCGCCGCTGGACAGGCTCATCAGCGAGATCTCATCATAGCCGGTGCTGCTCACCAGCTTCTCCGCCATCTCCATCAGGTGGTCGACGGAGCGCTCCCGGATCGGGCGGTAGATCATGCCCGCCTGGCAGAACCGGCAGCCGCGGGTGCAGCCCCGGAAGATCTCCAGCATGATGCGGTTGTGGACGATCTCGCCGTAGGGCACGATCAGCTTTTCGGGGTACTGCACGGCGTCCAGGTCCGTCACCATGGCCTTTCGGACGACCTCCGGCGCGCCGCTGCCCGGCTTGGGCGTGACCGCGGCGACGGTGCCGTCCGGGTTGTAGTTGACGTCGTAGAGCGACGGCACGTAGATGCCGGGGATCTGCGCCGCCATTTTGAGGTATTCCTCCCGGGGCAGGCCGGATGCCTTCCATTTTTTATAGACGTCGATGGTCTGGAGGGTCTCCTCCTCCCCGTCGCCGAGGGCGATCAGGTCCACGAAGGGCGCCAGGGGTTCAGGGTTGAAGGCGCAGGGCCCGCCGCAGATGACGAAGGGGCCTTCCTTTCGGTCCGCCTGCAGCAGCGGGATGCCCGCCAGGTCCAGCGCCTCCAGGATGTTCGTAAAGCTCATCTCGTACTGGAGGGTGATGCCCAGGAGGTCGAATTCTGCGATGGGCGTTCTGGATTCCAGCGAGAACAGCGGTATGTCGTTCTGACGCATCAGGTCGGCCATGTCCACCCAGGGCGAGAACACGCGCTCGCACCAGGCGTCCTCCCGACGGTTGATGGCGTGATAGAGTATCTTCATGCCCAGGTGGGACATGCCCACCTCATAGGTGTCCGGGAACAGGAAGGCGTAGCGCACGTCGACGGACGCCGGGTCCTTCATTACGGCGTTGAACTCCCCGCCCATGTAGCGCACGGGCTTCTGGACGGACATGAACAGCTTTTCAATGCGGTCTGAAAGGGTCAATCGATTACCTCCAATGACACATCTATACATGATAACTTTATCACGATTTTGACTTTTGTTCAACGCCCAAATGTTAAACAATGCGCGCCCTAAAGACGCCGCGCGGTCGTCCCCGGGCGGCGCGGAAGCGGTTTCCTGTCCATGCAATCATTGACAGCCACATAACACATATATTTTTTCCAACACAGCTTTTCAAATTGTCTAAACTCTGTTATAATGTATTTGGAGCATTCTATAGTGCTTACACGAAAAGGAGGAACCTAACATGAAGAAACTCATCTCTCTGCTGCTTGCAGCGCTGATGCTGCTGTCCGTCGCGGCCTTCGCCGAGGGCGAGTACCGCGTGGCGATGATCACCGACTACGGCGACATCACGGACCAGTCCTTCAACCAGACCACCTATGAGGCCGCCAAGGCTTTCTGCGAGGCCAACGGCATTGATTTCACCTACTACAAGCCCAACGGTGACTCCACCGCCGAGCGCGTCGCCATGGTCGAGAAGGCCGACGACGAAGGCTACAACGTGATCGTGATGCCCGGCTACGCCTTTGGCGAGACCATCGCTGAGGTGCAGGAGGAGTATCCCGAGATCAGCTTCATCGCGCTGGACGTCTCCGAGGGCGATCTGGGCGGCGCTGAGGTTGCCAGCAACGTGTACTGCGCGGTCTACAAGGAAGAGCTGTGCGGCTACATGGCCGGCTACGCGGCTGTCAAGCTGGGCTACACCCACCTGGGCTTCCTGGGCGGCATGGCCGTTCCCGCCGTCGTGCGCTATGGCTTCGGCTTCGTGCAGGGCGCCAACGCTGCTGCTGAGGAGCTGGGCATCGCCGGCGACGTGACCATTGAGTACGTGTACGGCAACCAGTTCTACGGCGATGCCGACATCACCGCCTACATGGACAACTGGTATCAGACCCTGGGCGTGCAGGTCGTGTTCGCCTGCGGCGGCGGCATCTACTCCTCCGCGGCTGAGGCTGCCGCGAAGGTCGAAGGCGGCAAGGTCATCGGCGTTGACGTTGACCAGGCTGGCATCATCGACGGCACCTACGGCGAGGGCCTGACCGTGACCTCCGCCATGAAGGGCCTGGGCGCCACCGTTGACACCCTGCTGGCCGAGACCATCGCCGGCAACTTCGCCAACTACGGCGGCAAGGTCGAGTCTCTGGGCCTGGTCGGCACCGAGCCTGCTGCCAACTACGTGCAGCTGGCCCCCTCCACCCAGTACGCCGAGGGTTTCACCGAGGACGACTACGCTGCGCTGGTCGCCGCCATGTTCAACGGCGATGTCACCGTGTCTGACGCCATCGACGCCATGCCGGAGACCACCATCACCGTGAACGATCTGGGTACCGTGAAGTAATAACCACCGGAACCGGGGAACCTTTCTTCCCCGGTTCTTTGACAAAAGCCCCTGTACAGACCATGTCGCGGGGGTTTTTGTCAAAGAAAAAGCATTTTCACATAAGGAGGGAGCGGAATTGGAGAATCAGTATGCCATTGAAATGCTGCATATCACGAAGCGTTTCCCGGGCATCATCGCCAACGACGACATCACGCTCCAGCTGCGCAAGGGGGAAATTCACGCGCTGCTGGGTGAGAACGGCGCCGGAAAATCCACGCTGATGAGCGTGCTCTTCGGCCTGTATCAGGCGGAGGAAGGCGTCATCAAAAAGGACGGCAAGGAAGTCAAGATCAACAACCCCAACGACGCCAACGCCCTGGGCATCGGCATGGTGCACCAGCACTTCAAGCTCGTTGAGTGCTTTACCGTGCTGGACAACATCATCCTCGGCGTGGAGCCCACCAGCAAACTCGGCTTCCTGCAGAAGGCAGAGGCCAGAAAGCGCGTCATCGAGCTCTCCGAGCACTATGGCCTGCAGGTGGACCCCGACGCGAAGATCGCCGACATCACGGTGGGCATGCAGCAGCGCACGGAGATCCTGAAGATGCTCTATCGCGACAATGAGATCCTGATCTTCGACGAGCCTACCGCGGTGCTGACGCCCCAGGAGATCGACGAGCTGATGCAGATCATGAAGAACCTGGCGGCCGAGGGCAAGTCGATCCTGTTCATCTCCCACAAGCTGGCCGAGATTATGGCCGTCGCCGACCGCTGCAGCGTGCTGCGCAAGGGCAAGTACATCGGCACCGTGGAGACCAAGGACGTCACCATGGAACAGCTCTCCGCCATGATGGTGGGCCGCAACGTCAATTTCCACGTGGAAAAGCCCGAGAGAAAGCCCGGCAAGGTCATCCTGGACATCAAGAACATGACCGTCGCCTCCCGCAGCCACCACAACAACGCGGTGAAGAACGTGTCACTGCAGGTGCGCGAGGGCGAAATCGTCTGCATCGCAGGCATCGACGGCAACGGCCAGACGGAATTCGTCTACGGCCTCACCGGCCTGGAGCCGCTGGTGTCCGGCAGCATCAGCCTCATGGGCAAGGACATCACCAAGACCTCTATCCGCGAGCGCTCCATCATGGGCATGAGCCACATTCCCGAGGACCGGCACAAGCACGGCCTCGTGCTGGACTATCCCCTGGAGGACGACATCGTGCTCCAGCGCTATTTTGAGGACGAGTTCAACAAGATGGGCTTCCTTCGGCGCAAGAACATCCGCAAGTACGCGGACAGGCTGATCGAGCAGTATGACATCCGCTCCGGCCAGGGCCCGATCACCATCGCCAGGAGCATGTCCGGCGGCAACCAGCAGAAGGCCATCATCGCCCGCGAGATCGACAAGGACCCCGCGCTGCTGGTGGCGGTGCAGCCCACCCGCGGCCTGGACGTCGGCGCCATCGAGTACATCCACAAGCAGATCGTCAACCAGCGCAACCAGGGCAAGGCCGTGCTGCTGGTGTCTCTGGAGATGGACGAGGTGCTGGATGTCTCCGACCGCATACTGGTGATGTACGAGGGCGAGATCGTCGGCGAGCTCGACCCCAAGAAGACCAACCCGGAGGAAATCGGCCTGTTCATGGCAGGCGCAAAGCGGGAGGAGGTTCCGAACTATGCAGGCTGACAAGTCCCGTGAATCCCTGCTCAGAAAGCCCATGGTGCAGACGCTGCTCGCCAGCCTGATCTGCATTGTGCTGGGCCTTCTGGTGGGCTACATCGCGCTGCTGATTATCAATCCCAGCGGCGCCACCGACGCCATCATCAGCGTCATGAAGAACTTCTGGGCCTATTCCAAGCCGGAAAAGCAGCTGAAGAACTTCGGCTGCACCCTGGTCACCACCGCGCCCCTGATCATGTGCTCGCTGTCCGTGCTGTTCGCCTACAAGGTGGGCCTGTTCAACATCGGCGCAGCGGGCCAGTACGTGGCTGGCGCGGGTGCGAGCCTCTACTTTGCCCTGGCGCTGCACATGCCCTGGTACGTGTGCATCATCGCCGCCATGCTGGCGGGCGCGATCCTCGGCGCCATCTCCGGCTTCCTGAAGGCCTATCGCAACGTCAACGAGGTCATCTCCTGCATCATGTTGAACTGGATCTCGCTGTACCTGGTGAACACCCTGCTGGCGCCGGTCAAGAACCCCACTGGCAAGGACACCTTCACCCTCGCCTCCCAGAACCCCGGCGCGCAGCTGCCCTCCCTGGGCCTGAATACGCTGTTCAACCAGAAGAACGTGACCATCGCCATTCCCCTGGCGGTGCTGATCTGCGTGTGCATCTGGGTGCTGCTGAACAAGACGCGCCTCGGCTATGAGCTGCGGGCCACGGGCCTGAACAAGAACGCCGCGAAGTACTGCGGCATGCGGGACCGCTACAACATCATCCTGACGATGGCCATCGCTGGCGCACTGGCGGGCATCGGCGCGGCGATGCTGTACCTTTCCGACTTCGAGCAGTGGGCCGTCACCCAGGCATCCGTTCCCGCCATGGGCTTCAACGGCATCGCCGCGGCGTTCCTCGGCGGCCTGAACCCCATCGGCGCCATCTTCTCCTCCTACTTCATCCAGCACATTACCCGCGGCGGCGCGAACGTGGACATGAACATGTACTGCGCGCAGATTTCCGATCTGATCTCGTCCGTCATCATCTACATGTGCGGCTTCGTGCTGTTCATGAAGCAGTTTATGAACAAGCGGCTGGACGCCAAGACCCAGCGCACCAAGAAGGGAGGCAGTGCGGCATGATGCTTTTGCTGCAGTACACATTGATTTTCACCTCGGTGCTGATGCTGGTGGCCCTGGGCGGCTGCTTCTCCGAGCATTCCGGCGTGATCAACATCGGCCTTGAGGGCATCATGGTGTTCGGCGCGCTGGGCGGCGCGCTGGTCATGAAGTACCTGTCCCCCGGTGTGGGGCCCTTCCTGATGATCGTCATCACGATCTGCGCGGCCATGCTGTCCGGCATCCTCTATTCCCTGCTGCTGGCCGTCGCCGCCATCAACTTCAAGGCGGACCAGACTCTGGTGGGCACGGCCATGAACCTGCTGGGCACCGCCGCCGCGACGGTCATCGTGAAGGCCATCAACACCGCCGCCGACTCCGCGAACCCCTCCTCCGAGATCATGTACATCGAGGCCAAGAAGGCGTTCGTCATGGTCGAGGGCACCGAGTTCAGCTGGTTCATGGTGCTGGCGTTCGTGTTGTTGATCGCCTCCTACATCATCCTTTACAAGACCAAGTTCGGCCTGCGCCTGATGGCCTGCGGCGAGCATCCCCAGGCGGCGGATTCCGTGGGCATCAACGTCTATCGCATGCGCTATGCGGGCGTCATGATCTCCGGCCTGCTGGGCGGCCTCGGCGGCCTGGTGTACATCACCGCTGGCGTCAGCGCCTGGAAGTTTGAAAACGGCGTCGCGGGCTTTGGATTCCTGGCCCTCGCGGTCATGATCTTCGGCAGCTGGAAGCCCCAGCGCATCGCCCTGGCGGCGCTGCTGTTCGGCCTGTTCCGTTCCCTGAGCAACGTGTACACGGGCTTCGACTTCCTGAAGAACCTGAACCTGCCCAGCACCGTGTATAACATGCTGCCCTACATCATCTCCCTGCTGGTGCTGGCGTTCCTGTCCAAGAACTCTGCCGCGCCGAAGGCGGAGGGCATCCCCTACGACAAGGGATCGCGATAAACGGGCGCTTTGCCCCTTTTCGCAACAATTTCTTGTGCTAAACTAAAAAAGGACTTTTAATGCCGTGCTGTTTGTGCTATAATAGCCTTGATCATTGTATTTCCTGGAAATACGAAAGGGAGGAATCACCATGGGAAAAATGTTGGACGAGTTTAAAGAGTTTGCAATCAAGGGCAATGTTGTCGATATGGCCGTTGGCGTTGTCATCGGCGGCGCGTTTGGCGCCATCGTCACCAGCGTCGTCGAAGACCTGATCACTCCCCTGATCGGCGCAATTTTCGGACAGCCGGACTTCTCCGCCATTCAGCTGGGCCCGATCATGCTGGGCAACTTCCTGAACGCGGTCGTCAACTTCCTGATCATCGCCGTCTGCCTGTTCGCGGTCGTCAAGGCCATCAACAAGCTGAAGAAGCCCGCTCCCGCCCCGAAGGCCGCCCGCAAGTGCCCCTTCTGCAAGAGTGAGATCGCTGACGACGCGACCCGCTGCCCGCACTGCACTTCCGAGCTCAAGCTGGCGAAGTAAGCAACTTCCTCGTTTAGACCGATTGCCGGCGTCGATCCACCGATTGACGCCGGCATGTTTGTAACCCGAACGCCGGCCACTGGCCGCCCCACGCTCCCGCCATGAAGAAGACGCAGCAGAACAAGCTGAATATTCAAAAAGCCGCCCGCTTTGCCGTGATCATCAACAGCCTTCAGGTCATTGCGATGCTCGCGGTGCTTCTGTATGCCGTTTTTCGCCCGAATCCGCAGGAGCGGCTTGTGGAGATCGCCGTCATCGCCGTAGGGCTGTTGATTGTATCCTGGGGCGCGTTCCTGGACATTCGGGAGGCGCAGAATGCCGACAAGATCGTGGAGCAGGCCCGCATGCTGGAGGAGGCTTACGGCCAGCTGGAGGACCTGAACGGCACGCTGCGCAAGCAGCGCCATGACTTCATGAACCACCTGCAGGTGGTCTTCTCGCTGCTGGAGCTGAACGAGCCCAGCGAGGCCATGAAGTACGTGGAGAACGTCTACGGCGACATCAAGAAGACCGGCAGCGTGCTCAAGACGGCCATACCCGCCGTCAACGCGCTGATCGCCGCCAAGCGCCAGGACTGCCTCGAAAAGGGCATCGCGCTGGACATCCTCATCCACGCGGGCTGGCGGGACATGCCGGTTCCCGGCTGGGAGATGTGCCGCGTGCTGGGCAACCTGGTGGACAATGCCCGGGACGCCCTGCTGGAGGACGAAGCGAACGCCGACAAGCGCATCGCGCTGACCATCGACGAGACCCCCGGCACCTACTGCTTCCGCGTGGAGAACAACGGCCCGGCCATCCCCCGCGCCATGCAGCGCAGCATCTTCCAGATGGGCTTTACCACCAAGAGCGACGGCCATGGCTCCGGCCTGAGCATCGTCGAGGAGATCCTGAAGTCCTACGGCGGCGGAATCTACGTGGAATCCGACGATCAGCGGACGGCATTTATCGGCAGCGTGCCCAAGCAGATCGAAGTCGTGCAGGCGGAGGCATAGCAGGATATTTTCAAAGGCATGTGAAAGAGGCGGACGATCGCGCGTCGTCCGCCTCTTTAGTGTGTTCTTTCAAATATACAAATCCCTTATGGTTTTCCCCACATTTTAAGAGAACAGTTTCTTTCTTCACGCCTCCTGGGATGCTGCAAAATCGCGCAGGGCGTCCATCGCCGCTGCGCCGTCGCTCAGCGCGTTGATCGTCTCCCTGAACCGGGAGGCGCCCTTCAGTCCGTGGACATACCAGGCGATGTGCTTGCGCATCTGGAGCACCGCCAGCTTTTCGCCGAATAGGACCTTTTCGAGCTCGTAGTGCCGAATGGCCATGTCCACCCGCTCCTGGGGCGTCGGCGGTTCGACCTGTTCTCCCCGAAGGGCCGTCGCAATCTCCCGGAAGACCCAGGGGTTGCCCTCGGCTGCCCGGCCGACGATCACGGCGGCGCAGCCGGTTTCATCCATCATTCGGATCGCGTCCACGCCGCTGCGCACGTCCCCGTTGCCGAAGACCGGCACGGAGACGGCCCGGACGACCTGACGGATCACCTGCCAGTCGGCCTTCCCAGCGTACTGCTGGGCGCGCGTCCTGGCGTGTACGGCGATGGCCTGCGCCCCGCTGTCCTCGCAGATGCGGGCGACCTCCACGGCGTTGATGTTGTCGGCGTCCCAGCCGGATCGGATCTTTGCGGTCACGGGCAGCTTCGTGGCGTCCGCGAGGGCCCGGACCACCGCGCCGATCCTTTCGGGCTGGCGCATCATGGCGCTGCCCTCCCCGTTTCCAGTGATCTTGGGGGCCGGACAGCCGAAATTGAGGTCGAAGAATTGAAAACCCGCGCCTTCCAGCTGGCGAGCCGCCTCGGCGATGTACTCAGGTTCGCTGCCGAAGAGCTGGAGTCCCGCCACACCCTCGCCGGGCAGCCGCTTCAACAGGTCGATCGCGTTGCGGTTTTTCCCGCCTGAGAACACCCATCCCTTTGCGGAGAGCATTTCGCTGACCGACCACGCCGCGCCTTGCTCGTGGCACAGCAGGCGCATGGCCGCGTCCGTTACCCCGGCCATCGGCGCGAGTCCCGCGCCCTTTGCGTTGAGCAGGTCCTGTATCTGAAACACCTCGGAGCCTCCGTTTTTCATCATTCCATATTATCTTATCAACCAATTTCCACCCTGTCAAGGCGGATGAACCCGCAAAATTGCCGCATCTAAAGCAATTTTGCCGCCGCATGCGGTTATGGCCTTGCATTTTATAGACGCTATCGTGTATAATATATTAGGATACTTTTATACTTTGCTCATAGGATGTTTGCGCCGTTCTCGGCATATGGTAGGCCATAGGACTTGTCCGGCATGGGAGGCGTGAATATGAGCAAGCCCCGCAAGCAGATTCATCGAAGGCCGACGCGCAGGGCAACCCCGCGCGCGGTCGCCATAGAGTGGCTGGAGGACGCCACCGGGCGTTGCGCGAGGGTCACGGCCCTCGGAAGCCGCTGCCTGATGGTGGAGAATTACACGGAGATCATCGCCTTTTCCGGGGACTGCGTCAGGCTGGATTCCGGCGGCGGCGCGCTGTGCGTCTATGGAAGTGGCCTGTGCCTGAGCGACATACGCCCCGGCGCGCTGGTCATACGCGGCGAAATCAGCCGGTTGGAGCTGCCCTGCAAAGGCGGTGGTTCCGCTGATTAAGGGAGAACTCACCCTCCGGGTGCGCTGCCTGACGCCCGAAAAGCTGTTGGAACGCGCGATCGCCCAGGGCGCGGTCTTTGCCGAGGTGCGGCGTTCGGACCCGCGGACGCTGGTCGTTCGATGCGATACCGTCAGCGCCGGAATCCTCCACGGCCTGTGCGAGCGGTTTTCAATACCCGTCGAGGTGCTTCGACGCGGCGGCGCCACCGCCCTCGCCGGATTCGCCGCGAGGCGCGCCACGCTGCCCCTGGGATTGGCGCTCTGCGTGGCGCTCTGCGTACTGTTCCTGGGCAGGATATGGCTTGTGGATATCGCGGTCACGGGCGAAAGTGCCGCCCAATCCCGCAATGCCATCCGGGCCGTGCTGGATGAGCGCGGCATACGGCCCGGTGCCTCTCGGAACGTGGACGTGGAGCTGCTGGCCAGCGCCATCGAGGCGGAGGTCCCCGGACTGAGCCACGTGAGCGCAAGCCTCCATGGCATCCGCCTCCTCGTGGATGCCGCCGGTGAAGAGCCCGTGCCGGGACTTTACGACATCGACGCCGCCCGGGACCTGGTTGCCAGCCGCGACGGCATCGTGCTCAGTTCCAGCGCGCGGTCCGGCGAGCTCTGCGTACAGCCGGGAGACGCCGTGCGGCGCGGTCAGCTGCTGATTCGGGGCGAGGAACGGCAAACCGCCGAGGAAACCCGGCCCATCGCGGCGCTGGGCGAGGTCATGGTGCGCACCTGGTTCGTCGGCGAAGCGGCGCTCCCCCTCACCCGTGTGAAAGAGACCTTCACGGGACGCGAGCGCTTTTCGTCCCGCCTCCGCCTTCTGGGGATGGAATGGCCTTTGACCGCGGCCGATGGATTCATGTCCGAACAGGTTGAGACGGAAATCCTGCCCATCGGCGGGCTGTTCGTTCCCGTGGAGATTATCCGGGATCGCCACCGGGAAACTCGAATAGAGAAAGAAGAAACCGACGTTGGTCTTTTAAAGAGCGTCCTCGAGCGCCTTTCCATGGCTTCCGCTGCGCTGCGGCTCGCAGAAGAGAGCATCGACGAGTTTGAGATCCTGCGGACATGGGTGGACTACATGATCGTCGGTGACACACTGACCGCCCGCTCGGTCATCGAGGTGCGGACCGACGCCGCCGCGCCCCGGGAATCGCTGGTCAGCGGCGGATAAACAGCGCTTTAAAGGCTTTGGAACCAACCGCCGTTTGGCGGATGATTTGAGATATTTCAGTGACGGCGCGGCGAAAGTGGAACGCGCCGGCAGGCAAGAATACAGGTACCGGGAGGAACATGAGTTTGCAGACCAACGAGCAGAGCTACACGGAACACATGATGCTGGAATCGCCGGAGCAGTTTATCGGCATGTTCGGCATTCGGGAGGAGAACATTCCCCTCTTTCACGAGGAACTGGGCGTGGACATCTACGCCCACGGCAGCGAGATCACCCTCAGCGGCGACCCGGAAAAGGTTTCCCTGGCACGGCTGACGCTGGAAAAGCTGAATGAGATCGTGCTTCGCGGTGAGGCCGTGGATCGCACTCGCATCCGCTACGCCATCGAGCTGGCCTCGGAGGGCAAGGCGGACCGCATCGGCGAGATCATGCGGGACGTGATCGCCATCACCTATCGCGGCAGGCAGGTCAAGTGCAAGACGCTGGGCCAGAAGCAGTACGTGGACGCCATCAAGCAGAACACGGCCACCTTCGCCGTGGGCCCCGCGGGCACCGGCAAGACCTACCTCGCCATCGCCATGGCCGTGGTTGCCCTGAAGAACAAGGAGATCGAGAAGATCATCCTCACCCGCCCCGCCGTAGAGGCCGGCGAGAAGCTGGGCTTCCTGCCCGGCGACCTCGCCCAGAAGGTGGACCCCTACCTGCGCCCGCTGTACGACGCCCTCCACGAGATGCTGGGCGTGGACGCCTACCAGCGCCTGTTGGAGCGCGGCGCGGTGGAGGTCGCTCCCCTGGCCTACATGCGCGGCCGCACGCTGAACGACGCCTTTATCATCCTGGACGAGGCGCAGAACACCACCTCGGAGCAGATGAAGATGTTCCTGACCCGCATGGGCATGGGATCGAAGATGGTCATCACCGGCGACGTGACACAGATCGACCTGCCCACTGGCAAGCGCTCCGGCCTGGTGGAGGCGCTGGAGGTGCTCAAGGGCGTGCCGGACATCGGCATCGTCCAGCTCACCCACCGGGACGTGGTGCGCCACGAGCTGGTGCAGGCCATCGTCCGAGCCTATGAAAAGCACGCCCAGAAGAACGAGCGCAGCGAACAGCGCCCGAGGCGCGTGTTCCGTCCGTGATGGAGACGTTTTTCAAAGGAGACGTTTTTCAATGAAGAAGATCCGAAAGACTGGCGCCCCGGCCTTCGCGCCGGTGCTGCGAAACGGGCTGATCATCGCGGCGGCCTACCTGCTGTTGACGGTGATGCTCGTCATCGGCGTCGCGCCGGAGCAGTACGACATACAGATCGGCATGCCCGCCCCCTTTGACATCCTGGCGACGAAGGATGTCAACGACGTGGTGACCACCGAGGAGCTGCGGGAAGCCGCCGCCGCCGCGGTGGAGCCCAGCTATCGGAACATCGATTTCTCCGTCGTGGGCGAGGTCTCCGCGGACCTGGAGAACGCCTTTAACCAGATCACCGCCCTTCGGGAGATCAACGACGCCAACCCGGATTCCATCACCGACGAGGAACTGGCGGAGCTGAACGCGAACCTCCCGGTGGAGATCGACCACGACGAGTATGTATCGCTGCTTGAGTCCGACGAGGACAACGTGCACCATCTGTTCTACGATGCCGTCGTCAGCACGCGGGACATCCTGAACGGCTCCCTGCTGGAGGGCCAGGAGGCCGCCGCGGTCAGCCGCATCTCCCGCGGCCTCGCCGCCACTGGCTACCCCACCCCGCTGGTCGCCCTGGCCACGGATGTCGTCCGCAAGTACCTGAGGGCCAACATGCTCATCGACCAGGAGACCACCGAGGCCAACCGCCAGCGTGCCCGCGACGCCGTCGAGATGAAGACCTGCGTGAAGGGCGAGGTCATCGTCCGCCGGGGCGAGCGCGTCACGCCCGCCCAGTACGCCATGCTCTCCTCCCTGGGCTTATTGAAGGAGGATTCCCTGGACGTGCCGCTGGTGGCGGGTATCGCGCTGCTGGTGCTGATGATCTTCGGCTGCATCATACTCTACCTGCGCCGGTTTGCCCGGGCCCACTACAGGACCAGCACGATACTGCTGCTCTCGCTGATCGTCGTCGTGGTCACAGCCCTGTGTCTGGGCTTTAGCCGCTGGAACGCCTACATGATGCCCATTTCCCTGGGCATGATGCTGGTGGCGATCCTGGTGGACCAGCGCATCGCGGTGTACATCAACATCGCCCTCGGCTTCGTCGCCTCGCTGCTGACGGATGCCAGCAGTGGCCTGTTCTCGGTCACCATGTTCTCCGTCGTGCTGATGAGCATGGTCTCCGGCCCCATCATCCTGCTGGCCTTCTCCCGCAGGATGCAGCGCACGACCACGCTGCTGGCGGGCGTGATGGTGGGCGTCTCCAACTTCTTCTGCACGCTGGCTGTCGGCCTGATCAACAGCGCGGAGCTGATCAGCGTGCTCATGAACGCCGTCTGGGCCATGTCAAGCGGCATCGTCAGCGCCATACTGTGCATCGGCCTGCAGCCGCTCCTGGAGTCGCTGTTCAACCTGGCCACCAACTCCAAGCTGATCGAGCTGTCCAACCCCAACCAGCCCCTGATCCGCCGCCTGCTGCTGGAGGCTCCCGGCACCTATCACCACTCCATCATCGTGGCCAACCTGGCTGAGGCCGCGGCCAGCGCCGTGGGCGGCAATCCCCTGCTGGCCCGCGTGGGCGCCTACTACCACGATATCGGCAAGCTTAAGCGCCCCATCTACTTCAAGGAAAACCAGATGGGCGACAACCCCCACGACCGCACCGATCCCCGCGTCTCCGCCGCCATACTGACCGCCCATCCCAGGGACGGCGCGGCCATGGCCCAGAAGGCGCGCATTCCCGAGCCTGTGATCGAGATCATCCGGCAGCATCACGGCGACGGCATCGCCCTGTTCTTCTATGATAAGGCCGTGAAGCTCTATGGCAGCGAGAATGTGGACATCACCGCCTTCCGCTATGAGGGCCCGCGCCCCCGCACCAAGGAGGCCGCGTCGGTGATGCTGGCCGATACCATCGAGGCCGCCGCCCGCAGCCTGCCCGATCCCACGCCGGAGAAGGTCGACGCGCTGATCCACAAGCTGGTCCGGGTCAAGCTGAACGACGGCCAGCTGGACGAGTCCGACCTCACCTTCAGCGACCTGGAAAAGATTTGCAGCGCGTTCTCCACCGTCCTCACCGGCGTGTTCCACAAGCGCATCGAATACCCTGACGTGACCATACCGCCCCGCCAGGAGAGCGTAGACGCCAGGGAAGCCACGACAGGCGCCGCGCCTGTGTCCAAGGCACAGCCGCCGGTTGGAACGCCCGCCGCGAAGCAGGCCGTTTCGGAGGCGGTGCCGGAGAAGCCCCAGGCCGCGCCTGCCCGGGAGGCTGCTCCAGCCGGTGAGGCGCAGGCAGCTTCCAGCGCTTCCGCAGCCAGGGAGGTCCCGGTGGCTGTGGTTCCCGCGACGGAGAGCACGACACAATCGGATCACGCGCAGCCCGTCGAGGCAGGCGTCGCGCAGACGGAGGGAGGCGCTCCGCTTGGCGATTGAGCTTCAATGGGAAATTGACATGCCGGAAGCCCTTGGAGGTCTTGAGGCGCTGCTGAACACCGTGGCGGAGGCCTGTTTCAGGACGGAGGGCATCGAAGGCGCGGGCTTCGCCGTGCGCATCGTGGACGATGCCGCAATCCAGGCGCTGAACCGCGAGATGCGGAACATCGACCGCCCTACGGATGTCCTCTCCTTTCCCACCGTGCAATTCCCCGCCGGGAAGACCGCCCGGAATTGCCCGAAGCGCCTCGGCCGGGAATTCGACCCGTATCTGGGATGCGTCAACCTTGGGGACTGCGTGATCAACCTGGACCGCGCCCGGCAGCAGGCTGAGGAGTACGGCCACTCGCTGACCCGGGAGCTGAGCTATCTCACCGCCCATTCCGCCTTTCACCTGATGGGCTACGATCATATGAACGAGGAGGAAAAGGCCGTTATGCGCGAAATGGAAGAGCGCGCGCTCGAGTCCGTGGGCATCACCCGGGATGAGAGCGCCGTGTCCTATGACAGGCTGTTCCAGCTGGCCTGCGAGGCCATGCAGAACAGCTACAGCCCCTATTCCCACTTCAAGGTGGGCGCCTGCATCCTGACCGCGGACGGGCGTACCTACAAGGGCTGCAACTTTGAAAACGCCTCCTACGGCGCGACGATCTGCGCAGAGCGCTGCGCGGCCTCCTGCGCCATTGCCGCCGGGGCGCGGCGCTTTGTCGCCATCGCCGTGGTGGGTTCCACCGCTGTGGCCTGGCCCTGCGGCATCTGCCGCCAGGTGCTGCGGGAGTTCTCCGACCTCAGCCTGCCGGTCATCGTCGGGGCCTACGGCAAGGGCTACACCGTCAAGACGCTGGGCGAGCTGCTGCCGGAGTCCCTGAGCCCGGAGGATCTGGGCGTGGACACCCAGAATCCGAACTAATTTATCCCCCAAAGAATGACAATCTCACACGAATGATTGCAGACGGGTTCTTCCGGAACCCGCCGACCCGGAAACGTCCCGTTTCCCTGATCATGTACAATTTCAAAAATGAACGCGCGGCACACAGTATTATCGCCGCGCGTTTGAAAGAACACAGGAGGAAGCATGTCTGAAAAGAAATTCCGCTCCGGCTTCGTCGCCATACTCGGCCGCCCCAACGTGGGCAAATCCAGCCTGATGAACCGCTTCGTCGGCGAAAAGGTGGCCATCATCTCCAACCATCCGCAGACCACCCGCAACAAGCTGCTGGGCGTCGCCACCGGCGAGGACTGGCAGATCGTGTTCGTGGACACCCCTGGCCTGCACAAGCCCCGCACCAAGCTGGGAGAATACATGATGAAGAGCGCCGAGGAGGCCCGCGAGGGCGTCGACGCCGTGCTGTGCGTCGTGGATGGCCAGCACATCGGCGCGGGCGACATGGCCATCATCAAGGACCTGGCCGCCATGAAGTGCCCCAAGTTCCTGGCCGTCAACAAGACGGACGTCGTGTCCCAGGAGAAGCTGATGCCCCAGTTGGCCCAGCTGAACGACTGCGGCTACGACCAGATCGTGTCGACCTCTGCCCGCACCGGCGAAAACGTCGATCTTCTGCTGAAGCTGCTGGTGGATGCCATGCCGGAGGGCCCGAAGTACTTCCCGGACGACATGATCACCGACCAGCCGGAGCGCGTGATGTGTGCCGAGATCATCCGCGAAAAGGCGTTGCGCAACCTGCGGGACGAGGTGCCTCACGGCATCGGCGTGGAGATGCTCCAGATCCAGAAGGTGTCCGACACGCTGACGGAGATCCATGCCAACATCTATTGCGAGCGCGCCAGCCACAAGTCCATCATCATCGGCAAGCAGGGCGCCATGCTGGGCAAGATCGGCAGCGAGGCCCGGGGCGACATCGAGCGCCTGCTGGGCACCAAGGTGATGCTCAAGCTGTGGGTAAAGGTCCGCGAGGACTGGCGCAACCGCGCCGGCGACCTGCGCACCCTCGGCTACGAGGACTGACATGCCCGCCTTCACCACCCCGGCGCTGGTCATCCGCCGCGCGGACTATTCGGATTACGACCGCATGATCACGCTGTTTTCCCCGGAGCTGGGCCGGATCGACGCCATCGCCCGGGGCTGCCGCAGGCCGAAGTCCCCGCTGGTCAACGCCGTGGAGCCCTTCACCAGCGGCGAATTCCAGCTGTACCAGAATCGGGAACGCTTCTCCCTGGAGCAGTGCCAGATCTCCGACAGCTACTTTGAACTGCGCAGCGACTACGACCGGCTGCGACACGGCGTGTACTGGCTCAAGCTGCTGGACACCGCCATCCTTCCGGAGACCCCCGCGCCGGATTTGTTCATCACCACGCTGCGAGCGCTGGCGCACCTGAACTACGGCGAGATGCCGCCGGAGCTGGTCACGCTGGCCTATGAGCTGCACTTCATGCGCCTATCCGGCCTGTCTCCCCGCATGGACGCCTGCATGCGCTGTGGCCGCGCCATCGACGGGGACGCCCGCTTTGACGTAGAGCTGGGCGGCACGGTGTGCCTGAACTGCCGTTCTGACGCGCCGTTCATCTCAAACGGCGCCCGGCGCATCATCATGAAGCTGCCTCGAACGCCCTTTGACAAGTTCCAGCTGGTGAACGACCGGCCCGAGTGGCCCGAGGCCGCCCGCCTGTTCCGCGACTACGTGAACCGGCGCATGCACATGGAGCGCTTCGCGCCGCCGCTGCCGGAAGAAAACGGGCATAACGAAAATTTGTGATTCACAAAACCGATAACATGGTGTATAATAGGGTCAGCTGAAAAGCACAACCATTGAAGGAGGTATTTCCCCCATGAAGAAGTTCGTCTGTTCCGTCTGTGGCTACGTTTACGAAGGTGATACCGCTCCCGAGTTCTGTCCCGTCTGCAAGGCTCCCGCCTCCAAGTTCGTCGAGCAGTCCGAGGAAATGACCTGGGCCGCCGAGCACGTCGTCGGCGTGGCGCAGGGCGCTCCCGAAGACATCATCGCCGATCTGCGCGCCAACTTCACCGGCGAGTGCTCCGAAGTCGGCATGTACCTGGCCATGAGCCGCGTCGCCTATCGCGAGGGCTATCCCGAGATCGGCGAATACTGGAAGACCGCCGCTTTTGAGGAAGCCGAGCACGCCGCCAAGTTCGCCGAGCTGCTGGGCGAGGTCTTGACCGACAGCACCGAGAAGAACCTGAAGATGCGCGTCGAGGCCGAGAACGGCGCTACCGCCGGCAAGACCGACCTGGCCAAGCGCGCCAAGGCCCTGAACCTCGACGCCATCCACGACACCGTGCATGAGATGGCCCGCGACGAAGCCCGACATGGAAAGGCCTTCGCCGGCCTGCTGAAGCGGTACTTCGGCAAGTAAAAAAAAGGAAAATCAAGGGTTTTCAGGAGCGACTCCGAGAGGGGTTGCTCCTCTTTCTTTTCTCTCTGTTGTACTATTGTTGTACCATCCCATTCCAACCATGATGAAAACATGGTTAGTATGAGCGAAAGTTGTACTTCCAAAATGTTGTACCCTTTTGCAATCCCATTATATCATGAAAAAATAAGCAAAACAAGATCAACTACAATACAGTTTTAGGGTAAGACGAAAGGATCTTCGATACAACTCTGAAGCTTCTTTGCTTCATCTCAGGCAATTGATATTTCCAAAAAATCAGATGGTATTCTTACTCCATGCACACGTTAATTACCTGTAAAATAAAACGTTCGTACTAAGCAATTAACAAAACTCTAAAGTGCCCTGAAAACAGGGCATTTTCAGTGTCTCTCAAAATCTATATGTCATATTATAACGACTAATTAAACTATAGAATGGAATATAATGTATTCACAAGGTTGAGGGAAGCAACCCCAACCGAAAGATAGAAGAAGCCCTGGCGGGGCCGATACAAATACCGCTGAATAGAAAGGAATGTAATGAAGAAGAATGTCAAGGTAATCGTCATCAAAGCCAAAGCCGCCGATGGCCACAATCGCACTGTGCAGGCAATCGTCCCCCTGGAGATGGAAGCATCTGATGTCATTGTGGTTAAGCATATTCCAATGCCGTCTATCATCAGTATCAGCATTACTCCTCCAATGACGGTAAATGAAGCCATCGTCTATGTCTCCAATG
>CADCHI010000012.1 GCA_902801165.1 uncultured Eubacteriales bacterium
TAAACTCGCTTCCCGCTTCCTTGCCTTCGTCCATCTGGCGTCCATCCGTATTCTTCTTGCATAATCCCTCCGGATTTGCATTTAGAAACACACTCTAGGGATTAGGGAATAGGGATTAGGCAGATCAGTGGCTGCCGCGTTCCACCTGCAATCCTTTGTAAAGAAAAGGCGGCAGCAGCTATTTCCAGTCCCTAATTCCTTATCCCTAATCCCTCTTTGGACGGGACAACCCACAATCAATACGAAAGGAATAAAGGATATGGCAAAGGTTCTTGAGGTAAAGAACGTGACCAAGACCTATCCGGGCGTGGTGGCGCTGGACAATGTGTCCTTCGACGTGGAGTACGGCGAGATCCTGGCGCTGATCGGCGAAAACGGCGCGGGAAAGTCCACCGTCATCAAGACCATCGCCGGGGCCATCAACCCGGACAGCGGCACCATCGTCATCGACGGCAAGGCGTATGAGCACCTGACGCCCTCCATCGCTCGGGACGCGGGCGTGGGCGTGGTGTACCAGGAATTGAACCTGGTGCCGTCGCTGAGCATCATGGAAAACATCTTCCTGGGCGAAAAGCTGGGCGGGCGCTTCATGCCCAACTTCCGGGAGATGCGCAGGAAGGCCGAGGAGGTCATGGCCGACCTGGGCGTGAAGATCGACGTCTCCACCCAGGTGCAGATGCTGTCTACCGCCCAGATGCAGATCGTGGAGATCGCCAAGGCCGTGGTGAAGAACTGCAAGCTGCTCATCATGGACGAGCCCAGCGCCTCCATCCCCATGGCCGAGGTGCAGAACATGTTTCGCATCGTGCGGCGCCTGAAGGAAAAGGGAGTGGCCATCATCTACATCAGCCACCGCCTGGAGGAGCTGTTCGAGCTGTGCGACCGGGTGACGGTGTTCCGGGACGGCCAGTATGTGGTGACCCGCAACGTGGCGGACATCACCAAGCAGGACCTCATCAAGTACATGATCGGCCGCGAGTTGACCGAGAAGTTCCCGGAGCGAAACGTGACCATCGGCGAGCCGGTGCTCCAGGTGAAGGACCTGACCGGCAACGGCGACTTCCACATCAACCTCGAACTGAAGAAGGGCGAGATCCTCGGCCTGGCGGGCCTGGTGGGCGCGGGCAGGACGGAACTGGCCAAGATGCTCTGCGGCGACGTGAAGCCCGATTCCGGCGAGATCGTCATACAGGGCAGGCGCATGAAGGCCGCCTCCGCCGCCGACGGCGTGGAGCTGGGCATCGGCCTGGTGCCCGAGGACCGCAAGAACGAGGGCGTGTTCCTGGAATACACCATCGAGTGGAACATCCCCATCATGAGCATGAAGAAGATCAGCAAGCTGGGCTTCATTAACTTTAAGAAGGCCGACGAGTTGACGGACACCTACGTGAAGACCCTGGATGTCAAGACGCCCACCGTCAAGCAGCAGGTGAAGAACCTGTCCGGCGGCAACCAGCAGAAGGTGGTCGTGGCGAAGGTGCTGGCGGCGCAGAACGACGTGCTGATCTTCGACGAGCCCACCCGGGGCATCGACGTTGGCGCGAAGCGGGAGATCTACCTGTTGATGAACCGGCTGGTGGAGCAGGGTAAGTCGATCCTGATGATCTCCTCGGAGATGGAGGAGCTGCTGGGCATGAGCGACCGCATCGTGGTGCTGCACGAGGGCGTGGTGGCCGGCGAACTCCAAAAGGACGAATTCTCGCAGGACCGGGTGCTGGAACTGGCGTCCGGCATGTAAGCGGGCGGGGCCCGCGCCTGTCGGCTGCCGCGCGGTCAAGCGCAAGCGCTCGCGGCGGCGTGGGTACAAAGACACAATAGATTGATATGGGGGATGTATTCCATGAAAAAGCTGATTGATTTTGGTCGCAAGAACCTGGCGTGGGTGCTGCTGGTGGTCATCTGCATCATCTTCTCCTTCACCAGCAACAACTTCCTGACGCTGACGAACCTGCTGAATATCCTGAACCAGAACGCCTACATCATCATCGCCACCTACGGCATCGCGCTGATCATGATGTCCGGCGGCCTGGACATGTCCGTGGGCTACATGATGTCCATCTGCGGCGTGCTGGCGGCCATGATGATCCTGGCCGGCGTGCCGGTGTTCCTCGCCTGCATCATCACGATCCTGGTGGCTGTCTGCTTCGGCGCGCTGGGCACGCTGCTGGAACAGCTGCTGCAGCTGCCCCGCATCTTCGTGTCCATCGGACTGAGCACCGTGTACCAGGGCATCGCCTAGGTCATCACCAACTCCAAGACCATCTCCGGCCTGCCGCAGTCCTTCAAGGTGCTGGGCCAGGGCACGATCTTCCATCCCAGCCTGACCTACGCCACCCTCATCATGATCGTGTTCGGCATCGTCATGAGCATCGTCATGGACCGCACCTACTTCGGCCGCTACGTGTTCGCCCTTGGCGGCAATGAGAACGCCGCGCGGCTGGCGGGCATCAACGTCAAGCACATGAAGTACGCCATCGGCTGCATCGCGGGCTTCTTCTGCGGCCTTGGCGCGCTGATCCTCACCAGCCGCGTCGGCGCGGCGGCGGCCTCCACCGCGGCAGGCACGGAGATCACCGTGCTGACCGGCGTGCTGGTGGGCGGCGTGTCCGTCCGCGGCGGCGACGGCAAGATCGCCAACTGCATCGCGGGCGTGCTGATCATGGGCCTTCTGACCAACGGCATGCAGCTGGCGGGCCTGAACACCTACTACCAGTACATCGCCAAGGGCGCGATGATGCTGCTGGTGATGTGGTTCGACGCCTTCCAGATCAAGCGCCGCGCCATTGCCGCCAACAAGCGCAAGGAAGAGCGCGCCGCGGCATAAACGCACCGGAGGACGACTATGAACAACAGGATAACCAGCCTGCGCGATGCCCTGGACTTTCTCCGGGGCATGCCGGGCCAGTTGATCGAGACGAACGTGGTGGTGGACCCCGCCGCGGAGCTCTCTGGCGTATACCGCTATGTAGGCGCGGGTGGCACGGTCATGCGCCCCACGACGGTGGACGGCCCGGCGATGCTCTTCCACAACGTGAAGGGCCATCCCGGAGCCAGCGTGGCCATCGGCCTGATGGCGAGCCGGGAGCGCGTGGCGCGGCTGTTCGGGTGTAAAAAGGTGGAGCTGGCCCACGTCATCCGGCGCTGCGCGGAGAACCCCATCACGCCCGTATTGGGCGAGGGCCCCGCGCCTTGCCAGCAGGTGGTGCACCGGGCGACGGACGCGGACTTCGACCTGTTCAGGCTCATCCCCGCGCCGACGAACACCCCTGTGGACGCCGGCCCGTACATCACGCTGGGCATGTGCTACGCCAC
Organism: uncultured Eubacteriales bacterium; assembly: GCA_902801165.1. Lineage (GTDB taxonomy): Bacteria > Bacillota > Clostridia > Christensenellales > Aristaeellaceae > UBA2862. The sequence continues at coordinate 3,313 of CADCHI010000012.1, forward strand.
CCACCCGGACACCGGACTTTCGGACGTGACCATCCACCGCATGTGCATCCAGTCGAGGGACGAGCTGTCCATCTTCCTCCAGCCCGGTTCCCGCCACATCGGCGCGATGGCCGAGCGCGCGACGGAACTGAACCGGCCCCTGCCGATTTCGGTGTCCATCGGCGTGGACCCGGCGGTGTCTGTGTGCTCCTGCTTCGAGCCGCCCACCACGCCGCTGGGCTTCAACGAGCTGTCCATCGCTGGGGCGCTTCGTGGCGAGCCGGTGAAGATGGTGAAGTGCCTGACTGTCGACGAGCAGGACATCGCCAACGCGGAGTACGTCATCGAGGGCGAGATCCTGCCCGGCAGCAACCACGTCATCGAGGACCAGAACAGTCACACCGGCTACGCCATGCCGGAATTCCCCGGCTACAACGGCAAGGCCAGCCACGAGTGCTGGCTGCTCAAGGTCAAGGCCGTGACCCACCGGGCGGACCCCATCATGCAGACCTGCATCGGCCCCAGCGAGGAGCACGTGAACATGGCGGGACTGCCCACCGAGGCCAGCATATTCAGCCTCATCGACCGGGCCCTGCCGGGCAAGGTGACGAACGTCTACGCCCACCGCTCCGGCGGTGGAAAGTACATGGCTATCCTGCAATGCAAGAAGACCGTGCATACCGACGAGGGCAAGCAGCGGCAGGCCGCCCTGCTGGCGTTCTCGGCGTTCCCGGAACTCAAGCATGTCATCCTGGTGGACGAGGACGTGGACATCTTCGACACCAACGACGTACTGTGGGCCATGAACACCCGCTTCCAGGGGGACCGGGACATCATCGCCATCCCCGGCGTGCGCTGCCACCCGCTAGACCCCAGCGCCAGCCCGGAGTACAGCCCGTCGATACGGGATGTGGGCGTCTCCTGCAAGACCATATTCGACTGCACCGTTCCCTTCGATCAGAAGGACCGATTCATAAGGGCGCCGTTCATGGCGCTCGACCCGGAGAAGTGGCTGCATGGCTGAGCGATTGATCATCGGCATGAGCGGAGCGTCCGGCGCTCCGCTCACTGTCGAATTATTGAGGCAATTGAGAGAACGTCACCCGGAGGTGGAGTCCCATCTCGTGGTGACGCGAAGCGCCGGGGCGACGCTGGAGGCCGAGTGCGACATCACGCTTGAACAGATGAAGGCGCTGGCCTCGGTATGGCACGACAACGACGCCATCGGCGCGTCCATCGCCAGCGGGTCCTTCAAGACCCTGGGCATGATCGTCGTGCCGTGCAGCATGAAGACCGTGGCGGGCATCGTGTCCGGCTATTCGGACAACCTGCTGCTGCGGGCGGCGGACGTGTGCCTGAAGGAGCGACGGAAGCTGGTGCTGGTGGCGCGGGAGACGCCGCTGTCCACCGTTCACCTGCGCAACCTGTACGAGGCCAGCCGGCTCGGCGCGGTGATCCTGCCGCCGGTGCCTGCCTATTACCGAAGGCCGCTGACCCTGGAGGAATGCACCGCCTATACCGTGCGGCGCGTCCTCGGCCAGTTTGATTTGGATGACGACGGCTATGAATGGCAGGGGATGAGTACCCATGAGGAATGAGGTCAGACACATTCGCCTCTCGCGGGATTGCCTTGGCAGGTCGATCGAGGTCGAGACGATGGCGTTTCATGAAGGGGTTCACATCTCGGTCTATGGCGGCGACCTGGGCCATATCGGCGCGGTCAGCATTGTAGAGCCGGGCGGACAGGTCGAGACGATCCAGTTTCCCGGCCATCGGGATGCCGTGGTCAGCGAAGCCTGGGCGAGGGCGCTCGCGGAGCTTGGCGCGGCTCCGATTGTCGTCGAGGCCGGCATTCACTTTGACGGGCTGCAAAGGGATGAGATTCGCGAGGTCCTGGACAAAACGGACGAACTGCTGGAACGGATGCGCGACGCGCTGAGGGAATAATCAGAAAAATCAGGTGCTTTCCTCAATTTTACAAACTTCCCGTCTTGAAAACACAGGACCGGCGGTGTATAATGGTAAGCGAAGACTAACAATACCCTTCGCCCATCCCACAGTGAGCCAAAGATGGACGGCTGTGCGGTGGGCTTTCACTTTAGACAAAGGTTAGGATAATCTAATGAATAATCGCCGATCTGCGGGCGACATGAGGAGTGAGCGAATTGAAGGACTACAAGGCATTGTCCAAGAGGCATTTTGATGGGCAGGCGGCTGAATACGATCAGCGAGACACCTATTACTACTCCCAGAACGGAAAGATCAGCTGTCGTGACATCGCGGCGCAGATCAAAGGCATCGCCTATGGAGCGCTGCTGGACGTGGGCTGCGGAACCGGGTTCCTGATCGACATCCTGACGAAGCAGAGGACCGCGAAATACTGCGGCGTGGACCTCTCGGACGAGATGATCCGCGTGGCGAGGGACAAGGGGATTCGCGGCGCGGCGTTCACGGTGGGTTCCGCTGACAGGCTGCCGTATCCCGATGAGAGCTTCGACATCGTCACCTGCTCCCAGAGCTTTCATCACTACCCCTATCCCGAGAAGGCCATGGGGGAGGCGAAGCGCGTGCTGAAGCCCGGCGGGCTGTATATTCTTTCGGATACGGGAATCGGGGGCCTCGGCGGGTGGATCGACAATCACATCCTCTTTAAGTTGATGAAGAGCGGCGATTGCCATACCACGAACCGCAGGGGAATCGAGAAGATGATGCAAAGAGCCGGGTTCATGATTGCGGATTCCCGACAGGTGAAGGGCATGATCTATACCGTCACCGGGAAGAAGTGAACCGGCGTCCATGCGCCTGCGCGCATTCAACCACGATCGGGAGGGGATCACCATGCTCTTGACGGTTTTTCTGGCAATCGTGTTCTGCGCGGCCATGACCCTGCTGCTGATCGCGGCGGTGGCCTTCGTTCAGGACGAGCGGCTTTTCTCGTCCGCGCCGAAGGAGGCCCAGGCACTGATCAAGCCGAGGGACGAGGAGCTGTTCCATGGCGCCCGGGTCATGGGATGGGTGATGATGATTATCGGCGCACTGTTGATACTGGGCGTGGGCGTGGTTGCCATCTGGGACGGCTTCCGAAGCGGCTATTCCTTCGCGGGATTCTTCCTGCGGTTTGTGTCGATCTTCACGGTCTACAAGGTCTATGACATGATTTTCTTCGATGGGTTCCTCCTTTGCAAATACCGCTTCTTCCAGCACTACTACCCCGAGACGGAGCAGGCGCTTACCGGCAGAAAGTACGGGTTCAACCTCAAGAGCCAGCTGTTGAAGCTGCTGGTCATATTCCCCGGGGCCTCCGCGCTCGCGGCGTGGATATGTAATTTGTTCTAAATATGTACTTTGTTCTAAGAAGGTGAAAATCGTGACAGACAGACACTCGGAGATCCGGAACGCCTACAGGCAGACTGGAGGCCATGTCAGCCTGTACGACGGCATGATGACCTATTCCACCTTCCTGGGGAAGGCGATCTGCCGAATCGTGTGGAACATGGACGGCGAAAAGAACTACACCTACCTGGAGCGCGCGCTGTCCGGCGTGCCGGAGGGGTTTGCCGGGAAGCTGCTGGAGGTGCCGGTGGGTACGGGCGTGCTGACCATGCCGGTCTATCGGAGACTTCCCGGCGCGGACATCACCTGCCTGGACTATTCGCCGGACATGATGTCGGCGGCACAGGCGCGGGCGGAGGGCATGGGCCTTGAAAACGTCCGCTTTGTGCAGGGAGATGTCGGCGCGCTGCCATTCGATGACGCGAGCTTCGACATCGTGCTCTCCCTCAACGGCTTTCACGCCTTCCCGGACAAGGAGGCGGCCTGGCGCGAGACCTTCCGGGTGCTCAAGCCCGGCGGCACCTTCTGCGGCTGCTTCTACATCCGGGGCGGCTGCGGCCGGACCGACTGGTTCATCAGGCACCTCTACCAGCCCAAGGGCTTCTTCACGCCGCCCTACGAGACCGAGGCGAGCCTGAGGGAGCGGCTTTCAAAGCTGTATACGGAAGCGGAAGTGACCCGCGTCGAAGGCATCGCCTGCTTCCGGTGCAGGAAGTGAGCGCCATGATTGTCATTCAACTGATGCTGTACTGCGCCCTGTTCACGTGGATGGTGAAGCTGGGCGTGGGGAACAGTCCGCTGAACGGCCTGTTCTTCTATCCAAAGCCCGTGCAGGAGAGGGTGTACGCGCTGGGACTGACGGACCGTGAGACCGTCGGCCGGCGGAGGAAGCGGTTCATGACCGCCTTCTTCGCGGTCATGGCGGCGGCGCTCGTGCTGATCATCCGCGCCTGGAATGATATCCACGAGTTTTGGGCTGCCTACTGGCAAGTCCTGCTTTTCCTTGAAGTGATGAACTGGTACGATGGGATTGTGATCGACCGCCTGTGGGTCGGCCACAGCGCCTTCTGGGTCATTCCGGGCACGGAGGACATTCCCTTCGTGCAGACCTGGCCGCAGGTGCTGAAAAAGCGGGTGATCCTGACGGGCATCTGGGTCGCCGGCGCCGCCATCGTCGCGGGGATCGTGGCGCTCATCTGAATGGGAGGAAAGTCGAAAAATGAGGGAAAGGGATCTGCCCTTCGACCGGTCGAAGCACGCGATCTATTCAAAGAAGGCGAAGAAGTGCGTGCGGACGCTGCTGCGCCGGTACTATGACGAACCCACGGCGGCGCGGCTGTGGGAGGAGGTCCAGCGGCAATATTGCGCGTTCCTCGAGGATGAGCCGGCCCTGGGCGGCGTGAAGATGACGGCCAGCATCTACGACCCCATACTGATCTTCGCCTGGTATGCCGTGGCCCCGGACAAGCCGCCCCTCGAGGACATTCAGCAGGATGTCTTCGACTGCTTCATGAGCGGGTTCGACGCGCTGGGAAAGCTGTTCAACCTGAACCGCAGGCTGGACAACCGCATCGCGAACCTCGCGTTCAGGAACGCCAGCGATCTGCGCAAGCGGGAGATCGAGGCGTTTCCGGGGTCCTTTCGGATGCAGGGCTATGCTTACGACAAGGAAAACGGCGTCGTCCGCTACGGCTTTGCCCAGTGCCCGAACGCGGAGTTCGCCAAGCGCCACCACATGGAGGACGTGCTGCCGGTGATGTGCAACTGCGACCACCTGGCCATGCGGAAGCTGCACGCGACGCTGATCCGGGAGGGGACGTGCTGCACCTCCGGCCTGTGCGACTACTGCATCGTGGGGGACCAGAATCCCATCGCCGGACAATACGAGCTCGCGACGCGGGACAACGGCCTGTGGGTCAGCGTGAAAAAACAAGGTTGATCGGCGTTCCGAACCGCGAACGCCGAAGGGGGAGGCAATATGAAACCGTACACGCCGGAGAAGCTGGTGGCGATCAGCCGCTATCAGAACTACTTTCCGACCCTGCCGGAGGAGGTCCGCGGGGAAGTCTACAGGCGGATGGATGCGCTGATCAAGGAGGAAGCGGAATACTGCGATCGGGGCAATGTCAAGCACATGGCGCAGATATTGACCTCCATCGCCCTGTACGAGGTCCTGCGGCGGCATGGTCAAACGGAAGCGGAGGCATATGGGATCGTTTCCGGGGAGATGTGGAAGTTCCTCGATCCCTCCGGGATGCAGAAGCTGGCCCGGCGGAGCTTCTTCCTGCCGCTGATGAAGAAGCTCGTCCCATTAGGCTTCAAAAAGGGTTCGGGCTTTGGCTGGCGCTACACTTGGCACAGGGACGACCCGAGGGATGAATTTCACTTTGAGTGCAATGAATGCATCTACGCGAAGATCCTCGGGAAGCGCAACCTGATGAAGCTGGGGGGATGTGCTGCCACGCGGGCATCATCAATTACGGGAACCTGCCGTTTACGGATTTTATCCGGACGGAGACGCTCTGCCAGGGCGGCAAGCGGTGCGATTTCCGCTTTGTGCGGCACGATACCGACGCCGGCGACGGGTGGGAGCGAACCAGGAGCATATAATGCGCTTCTCATTCAAAAGAACGTCAGTCAGGGGCTGCTTTTCCGCCATTGCGGCGGTTGAAAAGCCAACCTGCCAAGGAGGCAAATACCATGGCCAGAAGGGATTCGGACAACCAAAAGCGCTCCATGAGCGCGATGTTTCGCGGCAGGGCGATCTTCAAACCGCTGAACACCGGGCGCATCGACGAGCGCGTTTCCTGCGTGCGGGAGTGGGTGGCGAACATCTTCTTCTACACGAAAAACGGCGCGACGATCATGATCGACGCGGGCTATAACTACGCGCGGCTCAGCGAGAAGATGGGCTGGCTGGACATCGACCCGGCCTCCATCCGGCACATTCTGATCACTCACCAGGACACCGACCACGTGGGGGCGCTGGAGCCGGACAGTGAGCGGCTGTTCAAGGACGCCACCGTCTACATCGGCGAGATCGAGAACCGCTACCTGACCGGCGAGAAGCGGCGCAAGGTGATCCACGGGCTGTACAGGCTGCCCATGGTGAAGATGGACAACAAAAAGGTGCTATTGAAGGATGGCGACGTGTTCACCATCGACGGCATTAAAATCGAATGCCTGCTGGTGCCAGGCCACACCTGGGGCCACATGGTCTACCTGATTGACGACGAATACCTGTTCACCGGCGACACGATCTGGTTCGGCGCGGACGGCGGCTACAGCTTCATCAGCACCCTTGCGGAGGACAACCGGCTGGCCGTCCAATCCCTCGAAAAGCTGGAGGCGGATATGCGCACCAGGAAGCACCGCATTGCGGTGATCACCGGGCACACCGGCTGGACGGACGACCTGGATTTCGCCTTTGCCCATCGGACGGAGATCTGCAAGCCCTTCACGAAGCGCTATGCCGACCCGGAAGCGCCTTATGACGGCTATGTGGAGGACGACGACACCGAAGAGAAGGCGCGGAAGGTCCTGTTGAAGAAAAAGGAGGCAAACGCATGAAGGGGGATAACGGCGTCCGGCAGAGCCGGACCGCGCCTGCGAGCGCAGCGGTGCGGGGCGATTACAAGAATTGGATGCCCAAGGGCATGATCTGGTCCTTTCTGGGCGGGGCGGTCGCCTGCGGGATCGCGGCGATCGTGCTCGATGCGCTGCTGAACGGCACGTTGAAGACCGTGTTGACGGTGGTGTTCGCAATAGCGGCGGTGGTCCTTTGCGGGCTGACCGTCTGGGCGGTGCTGATGCATCGCGCATTCAGCTACGATGGCAAGCGGCAGATGTCCCGGCAGATCATCGAGGGCACGGCGGCATATGTGAAGCTGCCCGCCGGCGGCAGGTGCCTGGATGTGGGATGCGGCAGCGGCGCGCTGGCCATCGCCGTGGCGAAGCGCAATCCCCGGGCGGAGATCATGGGCATCGATCGCTGGGGCAGGGAATACGCATCCTTCAACAAGCAGCTGTGCGAGAGCAACGCCAGGGCCGAGGGCGTGAAGAACACCTCCTTCCAGCAGGGCGACGCCACGCACCTGGACTTTGCCGACGAGACCTTCGACGCCGTGGTGAGCAACTACGTGTACCACAACATCCCCGGCATGGCTCGAAGCGTAGATTCGAGGCGCGTCACCGCCCGGCAGAAGTACCTGCTGGAGACCCTGCGCACGCTGAAAAAGGGCGGCACCTTCGCCATCCATGACATCTTCTCCAAATCGAAGTACGGCGACATGCAGGCGTTTGTACAGCTGCTCAGGGATATGGGCTACCAGAAGGTGGAGCTGATCGACACCACCGACGGGAAGTTCATGACGAAGTTCGAGGCGCTTTGGATGGCGCTGAGCGGATCGGCATTGCTGACGGGCGTAAAGTGAGGATGCGGAATGCCGCGCACGGCCCGGATGTCCGGCAGGGGCATTCACGGGACCTGTTTGCGGCCGAAGGAAAATAATTTAAACGAGAAGGGGCTGCCCCACGCCAGAAATCGCGGCATGGATTTCTGATGTGGGGCAGCCCTCTATTCTGTTGCCTGTTTTGATAACGAAGAAGGCGGCTCGAAAGGCAAAGCTGTGAAGCGATCCCGATGAGAGCTTTGCTTCCGGCGCGGTTCTATCTCCCAATTTGGGATGGATGTCTTTCGTCTTACGCCTGGGTCGTCACGCGAATCAGCTCGCGCTCCAGGGCGGAGGCGCTGCCGCGGCGCAGCTTGACCAGCTGCGCCCCGTGTTTCTTGGCCTCCTTCTGGGCGCTGATGACCAGGGGGTGAGACACGGTGTCCATACAGACGAAGATGTAGTCCGGCTTTCCCAGCTGGTTGGCAAAGCTGCCTTTTTTCAGGGGTATGGCGCGCGCCGTAATGTTGTATTTGGCGCACAGGTCGCGGTAGGTGCGGCCCATGCATTCGTTGCCGCCGATGATGATAGCGCTCATGTTGCCTGTCCTCCGGAAATGGTATTAGTTGATTCTAACACATATATTAGCATAAACTAACTTCTATTGACAAGGGGTTTTCGTCTTTTGGGATTGAAGCGATGGATTGAATGTGAAATTCAGGAAAACCCATTGACAACGCCAATAAGTTAGTATAATATAACTATGAAATTAGAAATAACTAACCTATGCGGAGGGATGTGCCATGCTGGAACGCGCCATCATCGATCACGCTTCGCCCACGCTGGCGCGGCTCAAGCTGGGCAACCTGTTCAACCATCCCATGGGCGAAGGCTTTCCAGCGGAGTTCACAGCACTGCGCAGGCAGCTCGAGGACAGGGGCGTGACCATGACGATCCTGAAGGTCGCCCATGGCAAGGCACTGATCTACCTCTACCGGGCGGAGGAGCTGGAAAAGGAGCTGTCCTGCGCAGGCGTGCAAAAGCTGCTCGGAGCCTGCGGCTACAGCCGGTTCGACGCGCGCGGCGCGCTTAAAACCCTGCGGGCGCGGCTGAACGGCACGGATGCCTTCCCCCACGAGATCGGCGTGTTCCTGGGCTATCCGCTGGAGGACGTGGTGGGGTTCATCGAAAACGGCGGCAGGAACTGCCTTTCCTGCGGCTGCTGGAAGGTGTATTCCAACGAATGCGCGGCGCTTGCGGCGTTCGCGCGGTTTGAAAAGTGCAAAGCAGTCTATCAAAGGCTGTTTGCGTCGGGCTGCCCGCTGAGCCGTCTGACGGTGGCGGCAAGGCCCGCATAAACATCGAGGAGGTATATTATTATGAGCAAAGTGGCAGTCGTTTTCTACAGCGGTTCCGGCAACACCGAGGCCATGGCGGACGTGATCGTGAACGCCCTGGGCGCGGACAAGATCGAGGCGGAAGCCTTCAGCGCGGCGAAGGTCGCGGACTATGACGCCATCGCCTTCGGGTGCCCGGCCATGGGCGACGAAGTGTTGGAGGAGACCATCTTCCAGCCCATGTGGGACGACGTGAAGACCGGCCTGGCGGGCAAGAAGGTGGCGCTGTTCGGCTCCTACGGCTGGGGCGACGGCCAGTGGATGCGGGACTGGGAAGCGGACGCTGCAAGCAACGGTGTGACCCTGGCCTGCGAGAGCGTGATCTGCAACGAGGCGCCCGACGACGAAGCCACCGCCGCGCTGGAGTCTCTGGCGAAGGCCATCGGCTGAATGGAGGATACGTGAGATGAAGAAGCTATCGTGTATTCTGCTGGCCCTGGTGATGATGCTGGGCGCGAAGGCACTGGCGGAAACGTCCGACGTCATCGAGATCAGCACCGCCGAGGAGCTTGCCGCCATCAACGACAACCTGTCCGGCAACTACGTGCTGACCGCGGACATCGACCTCGGCGGCGCGGAGTGGACGCCCATCGGCGCGTTTGCCCCGGCTGGCGAGAGCGAGGAGGAACAGGAAACTCCCGATATGAGCCTCGCCTTCACCGGCACCTTCGACGGCCAGGGACATGTCATTTCCAATCTCGTCATCAACCAGCCCGAGGCGTGGGCGCAGGGCCTGTTCGGCTGCGTCGCAAATGCAAAGGTGGGCAACTTCACCCTGGAGAACGCCGCCGTGGACGCCCAGCTGATGGGCGCCGACGTGGTGGGCTATGCCTACATGTCCACCGTCTCCGGCGTGAACCTGGTGAACGGCAAGGTCACCGCGCATGCGGGCGAGATGAGCGCAGAGGGCATGTACGGCGGCATCGTCGGCGCGGGCATGGGTTCCATGATCGAGAACTGCACCGCCCAGGCGGACATCGTGATCCCGGATGGCACCGCCAACGCGGGCATCGTGGGCGGCGGCCTGGAGATGACCAGCGTGGTGGGCTGCACCGCCACCGGCACCGTCACCGCGGGCAATGACTGCTACGGCCTGGGCGGCGTGTCCGGCTGCGGCTTCGCGGCGGAGCAGTTCACGAACTGCACCGCGGAGAATGTGACCATCACCGCGGGCGACAACTGCTTCTGGATCGGCGGCGTCACCGGCTACGCCGGCGGCTATGCGGACGAGCAGTATGGCATGCCCGTGACCGTGTTCACGAACTGCGTCGCGCGGAACGTGACCGTCAACGCGGGCGAGAACGCCGACGGCATCGGCGACATCGTCGGAGCGGGCTTCTACAACGAAGAAGTCGCCCAGGCCATGGGCGCGCCCTTCGACCAGCCAACCTCCTTTGAGCTGGTGGACTGCGCAGTGGAGAGCGACGCAGACGCCGCGGCACAGCTGCTGGAGGACGTGAAGGGCACCTACGTGGCGCTGTTCCCGACCATCACCGATCCCGCCTACGACCAGATTTGGCTGGACCACTGCGCCGCCGTGGTTGGCGACGAGATGGCCCCGGCGGTGGCTGAGATGCTCAAGGCCGCCTGCAACGGCACCATCTACGGCCAGGAGGCCGTGGACGCCTACGGCGACGGCTCGAACGGCGCGCAGTTCGACTGCCTGTTCGTGGGCGGCGTCGACCAGATCACCTTCGACGGCACGACGATCAGCGGCACGCTGGAGGGCGAAGCGGGGTTTTCCCACGAGTACGCCTATGTCGGCCCCCTGTCCCTGGGCGGCATGATGGACGGCTACCTCTATGAGACCACCGACGCGGACGCGGGCGAGTTCAAGTACTTCTTCATGATGCCCGACACGCCGGCGAGCACCTATCACCTGGAGTTCCGCTATGGCAGCGACGTGGACGCCCTGACCGAGTATGCCACAGGCCCCTACGCCTACTGGCTGGCCGCGGGCTTCCCGGTGGACGCGGACCAGGAGATGATCGAGAACGTCGTCGGCCTGTTCTGCGACGAGAACCTGGCGGAGATGGCGGAGGAACAGCCCGCCGCCTGACCGCTGGAGGACAGCCTCCTTCTTGGGGTAACTCCACAATGCTGACGAAGACGGCAAACGCGAGCACCTCCGCCGACGAAAAGGGTCGGCGGAGGTGTTCGTTTGCCATGGCGGCGAAAACAGGGGGCGGGATGTGGAACACGGGGATCGAGGCGAGTCCGATGGGAATCGGCAGGATGGTCCGACCAAACAACAGAACAGCGCGATGGGGGAGCCTGCGGCGGCACGGGCTCCCCTCGGCTGTGCTCTCGGAATTGGACTGGCGAAAGACCGGCTGGAATCATCGGCAGATACGAGCCCGGACGGATTGCGGCAGGGCCGTCCAAGGCCGGTGCGGGCCGTAGGTTTTTCCTTTTGACAATTCTGCGGGCTGGGGATATAATGACAGGACTACTGGGAGATCCCCGCCCGCCGGGGGCAGGGCGTCGCGGAGCGCCTGCTGGACCTGGCAGTGGCGGACGTGTGCTCAAAGGGCATGTCGCCGGTGTGCCTCGTCAGTGACCACGTCGGTTCTACGAGCGCAACGGCCGGGAGTTCCCTTGCGTGGTCCGGGGGGAGGACACGGAAAAAACAGACGCGCATGTATGTATATCGATGAATTTTGAGCGCTGCTGTCAAGGGCAGCGACATGGCCGTCCCGGCGGGTTGGGGTTCTGGCAGGGGATGAAAAAAGCGCTTGACTCTCACACTGTGGCAGGCATTACAATGGTTTTGAGCTCAAGGAACATCGGCATCAGGAGGTACCGCCATGCTGAAGATCGGAGAATTTTCAAAGCTGTCCAGGGTCAGCGTCAGGATGCTGCGCCACTACGACGAGATCGGACTCTTGAAGCCCGCCGAGATCGACCGCTTCACGGACTACCGGTATTACAGGGAGGATCAGCTGCCGACAGCGGGTCGCATCGCCGCGCTGAAGGACATGGGCTTCTCCCTCGCCGACATCGCCAGGATGCTCGAGGCCTATGGCGACCGCGAGCGGCTGGAGCCGTTTTTTTCCACCCGGCGGGCGGAACTGGAGGCCCAGGCTCAGGATACGGCGCGCAAGCTGACGCTTCTGGATGCAGCCGTCAAGCGGCTGAGAAAGGAAGAGCACATGAGCTATGACGTAACCATCAGAACTATTCCCGAGCGCTACGCCGCCACAGTTCAGATGACCATTCCCCGCTACGAGGACGAGGGCATGGTGTGGGGCACGCTCATGCAGGAGACCTGCCGGATGAACCTCGTGGATGCGGACCCCTGCCTCTGCGCGGTGAGCTTCCTGGACGGGGAGTACAAGGAGGAGGACGTGGAGGTGATGGCCTGGAAGACCGTGAAGGGCCGCTATCCCGACACGGAGCACGTGAAGTTCCGCACGCTGCCAGAGGTGACCGTGGCCAGCTGCACCTACAAGGGCAGCTACACCCTGATCACGGAGGTCTACGCGGCGGTGGTCGCGTGGATCGAGGCCAACGGGTATGAGCCTTCGGGGGCCATGTTCAACATCTACCACGTCAGCCCACACGAGACGCAGAACCCCGACGAGTTCGTGACGGAGGTCTGCTATCCCGTGAAGCGCCGCGGGTAAGCGGTTTACAGCAGTCCCGGCCCATTCAAGGCCGGGACTGTCAGACCGCTGACAAAGCCCGCAAACGCAAGAATCTCTGCCGACGAAAAGGAATAGGTCGAGATTCTTGCTTGCTGTGTTGGCTGCGCCTGCAAAATGCGGTCACTTACGACCGGGTAAGCTCCCTTTTTTGCAGGCTTGCCGCCTTGCCTTGCAGGCTTTTCAACGATCTGCCAGTCTGTTGACTTTGTCAACATCCATACAGCCCCGGCCCATTCCGAGCCGGGACTGTATGGAGAAAAAGGAGCCATCATGATTCTGGAGACGAAGAGGCTGTATCTGCGGGAGATGAACCCGGAGGACTTCGACGCGCTGTATCAGGTGCTCGGCGACCCGGAGACCATGTGGCACTATCCCTATACCTTCGACGGGCGGCACGTCCGGGATTGGATCGAGCGGAACATGAACCGCTATCGGCGGGACGGCTTCGGGTTGTGGGCGGTTTGCCTGAAGGATACCGGCGAGATGATCGGCGACTGTGGCTTGACGCTGCAAGACATCGACGGGGAAATCCTGCCCGAGATCGGCTATCACATCCGCCGCGACTGCCAGCGAAAGGGCTATGCCAGCGAAGCTGCGCGGGCCGTTCGCGATTGGGCGTTTCAGAACACGAAATACCCGGCGCTTTACTCGTACTGCAAGTACACCAATATCCCGTCGATCAAAACGGCGGAGTCCATCGGCATGCGCTTTGACCGGGAATACCCAGACGCGGTAAATGGGAGAACTCACGTCTCGGTCATTCGCAGGGAGGATTGGAAGGAGGACAGGCTCAGTCGGGAACAGGACAGGCACGGCGTCGTGGAACGCGCCGCCGGAGCGCGCATTGAAACAGGAGGAACCATGATAGAACTCAGAGCGATCACAGAGGACAACTTCATCGAGGCGTTCAACCTCAAGCTGGCGCCGGGACAGGAGCGCTTTGTCTCCCACCCGATCCGCAGCCTCGCCCAGGCCTACGTCTACAGGAACCAGTGCCAGCCCTTCGGAATCTGCGCGGAGGAGAGGATGGTCGGGTACGTCATGGTCATCTACGACTACGACGTCCCAGAGTACGACATCTGGCATATGATGATCGACCAGTCGGAGCAGGGACACGGCTATGGAAGCGAGGCTCTGGACCGGGTGATAGATTACATCCGAACGAAGCCCTTCGGCCCTTCGGACCGGGTCGCCCTGACCTGTCACAGGGACAATGCCATTGCGAGAGGGCTGTATGAACGCAAGGGTTTCCGCGCGACGGGCGTCGAGGACGAAGACGAGATTGTGCTTGCCATGACGGTTGCGCCGATACAAGGAGGCTAAGGAACGATGGTCGACATCTCGATCGAACGGCTGACGCCAGAGGAATACATCGATTTTCTGAAGCGGGCCGACGACGTGATGCAGTACAACCACATCGAATGGACGGAATTTACCGTCGAATAGGATATGCGCCATGGGGGACGCCGGCATCGCGGTGTGCGCTCCAACCCGCCAAGGGTCTTGCGAAAGAGGTTCTATACGCCGTTCAGGAACCCCAGGTATTCGTCGAATACGTTGAACAGCATGTCCCCCGAGCAGACGGGGAGGATGAAGCCGCTTCCGCCGATCGAGGCAAAGTCGAACAGCTCCCGCGCGCCGGTGAGGACCAGCGCCGGGAGCACTTCGTATTTTGGCCCGAACACGATCTCCAGGTAGGGACAGTATTTCGCCGCCTGGGACACGTCCTCCGCGTCCACGGCGTCCTTCATCTTGAATTCCAGGGAGAATACCTTGTCCTCCGTGATGACGAGGACGTCCGCGTAGATGCGAACGCGGCGGGCCCGCTTCAGGCGGAACTCGAAGGCGATCTCCCAGCTCAGGCAGGGGTCGCCGATCATGTCCAGCAGGTCGGTGAAGAGTCGCGTCATCTGCTCCCGGCAGTCGCGGAAGGAGTGGAGCAGGCCCCGCGCGTCGCTGACGCTGCGGCCGATCCTCTGGCAGCCCTCGAGCAGGCGGTCCAGCCACTCGTCCTCGGTCAGGTCCAGGAACTCGTCCACCCGGCTGTAGTAGCCGGAAAACTCAAACAGCCCCGAGTGGGGCCGTTCCTGGCGGATGATGCCGTGCCACCGGTAGTCCCGGTCCTGCCAGCACAGCTCCTTGAGCAGCGGCGACGCGTACAGTATGTGGTTGACGGTGTTGCGATCCAGCTTCAGCAGCCCGGCGATCTCCCGCGCCTTGAGCCCGTCGCCCTGGCAGATCGCGGCGCACACTTTTCGCTCCAACAGCTCTTCGTTCATGGGGCCTCCTTGCAGCGCGGCGCGGCTCACGCCAGACCGCGGTCGAGCCACGCCCTCAGCGCGTCCACGTCGTCGTTGAACACGAAGGCCCGCATGCCGACGTGCAGGGCGGCCTCGGCGTTGATGGGCGTGTCGTCGATGAAGGCGGTCTCGGCGGGCTCGATGCCGAAGCGCTTGCAGGCCAGGCGGAAGATCTCCGGGTCGGGCTTCACCAGGCCCACGTCGGCGCTGATCAGCGCGCCGTCAAAGTGGCGCAGCGCCGGGACCTGGGTTTGGAAGCGGTGAAAGGCCGTGCTGGTGTTGGAAAGCAGGTATATGCCCAATCCGCGGGCCTTGCACTCCCGGGCCAGTTCTTCCATGCCCGTGACCGGCAGTATGGCGCGGTTTTCCCGGCGGATGAGGTCGCCGACCGCGCCGTGCAGCCGGGCGGGCACCCGGACGCAAATCGAGGTGATGGCGTCGTCGTCGGAAATCGCGCCTCGGTCCTGCATGGCCCATTCCAGCGAGCGAAAGACCTCCCGCCGGAGGATGTTGGCATCCCCGGGGCCGATGCCTTGGGCGCGATAGTATCCCTCCGTGTCAAAGCGCATGAGCACGCCCACGAGGTCGAAAAGCAGGTTCCTGATCATACTTCCTCCTCCGCACCCGGCTCTATGGTGATCTCGCCGCGCATACTTCGCTCCATGCGGACGCGGATCTCGTCCGTGGAGAGGCCGCGGCTGAACAGGTAGTAGAGCTTGGCCACGGCGGCCTCCGTGGTGATGTCGTAGCCGCTGACGGCGCCGGCCTCCTTGAGGGCGGAGGAGGTCTCGTAGGCTCCGAGGGAGACCGTCCCGTGGGGACACTGGGAGCAGACGATGATGATCGTGCCGTTCTCCGAGGCCTTGCGGATGATGGGCAGCAGGGAATTGGCGTGCCCAGGGATGTTCCCCGCGCCGAAGGTCTCGATCACGATGCCCCGCAGCCGCTCGGTCATGATGGAATCGAACAGCTCGAACTGTATGCCGGGGAACACCTTGATGACGCCGATGGGGAAGTTCTCGAGCGGCTGGAGGGAGAAGCTGCCCCTGGAGGGCGGCAGGAGCGCGGCGCGGTTGTAGCGGATGGCGATGCCCGCCTCCGCCAGCGCGGGATAGTTCGGCGATTCAAAGGCGATCAGGTCATCCGCGGAATACTTGATGGTGCGGTTGCCCCGCAGCAGCTTGCCGCCGAAGTACAGGCACACCTCGTGCACCTGGCCGCCGGCGGCGATCAGCAGGGCGGTGATGATGTTGTCCCGCGCGTCGTTGCGGATCTCGCAGAGGGGGATCTGGGAGCCGGTCAGTATGACCGGCTTGCCGTTGCCCCGCAGCATGAAGGACAGGGCGGAGGCGGTGTAGGCCATGGTGTCCGTGCCGTGGAGGATGACGAAGCCGTCATAGGCATTATAATTCTCGGCGATGCGCCTGCCGATGGCGTTCCACTCCACGACGGTGATGTTGGAGGAGTCCAGCAGCGGGTCCATGTCCACGATGTCCCACAGGGGCATGGCCTTTGAATGGAGCTCCGGCAGCTGGTCCAGCAGCGCGTGAAAGGCCTCCTTCTGGGGCGCGTAGCCCTGGGGCGTGTTCACCATGCCGATGGTTCCACCGGTGTAAATCATCAATATCTTCTTCATGGCGTGCCTGTGTCGTCCTTCAAATCGAAATATTACGTCCCTTCGCGCAGGGATGGGTTCAGCCGTTCAGTTCGCTCCAGGCCTGCTTCAGGCCGTCGATGATGCCCAGGTGCTGGGGACACGCCGCCTCGCAGGCGCCGCAGGCCACGCAGTTGTCCGGGGTCTCGCCCTTTTCAACCATCTCCCTATAGCCCCAGTCGTGCTTCGGGTCGATGCCGTACAGAGAGGCGTTGTTCCAGACAGAGAAGGTGCCGGGAATGTTCACCCCGTTGGGACAGGGCATGCAGTAGCGGCAGCCGGTGCAGCCGATCTTCGTGCGG
The DNA here is from genome assembly GCA_902801165.1 of uncultured Eubacteriales bacterium. Taxonomy (GTDB): domain Bacteria; phylum Bacillota; class Clostridia; order Christensenellales; family Aristaeellaceae; genus UBA2862. Next base: position 20,316 of record CADCHI010000012.1, read on the forward strand.
CTGAGGTAGGCCTCGCGCACGTCGTCCATCAGCTTGAGCTCCTCGGGGCTCATGATGTTCGGCTCCACGGTGTCAAAGATGCGCAGGTTGTCGTCGATCTGCTCCGCCTCGTTGCAGCCGGACAACACCGTGGCCACCTCAGGGTGGTTGCACAGCCAGCGGAAGGCCCACTCCACGGGGGTGCGCTTCACCGGGAAGGCGTCGTACAGCGCCTGAACGTTCTCCGGGGCCTTGGCCAGCCGTCCGCCCAGCAGGCCCTCCATGATCACTACCGGGATGCCCAGCCTGCCGGCCAGTTCCAGGCCCTTGGTGCCCGCCTGGTTGTTCACGTCCATGAAGTTGTACTGGATTTGCACCATGTCCCAGTCGTAGTCGCGGAGGATGTACTCGAACTGGTCGTAGGGGCCGTGGAAGGAGAAGCACTTGTAGCGGATCTTCCCGGCCTTCTTCATTTCGTCAAAGAACTCCGGCGCGCCGATGGACTTGAAGTACTCCCACTTCTCCCGGTTGATGCCGTGCATCAGGTAGAAGTCGATGTGGTCGGTCTGCAGCTTGTCCAGCTCCTCCGCCAGCAGCGCCTCCATCTCCGCACGGTTGTGGACGTGCTCCGAGGGCATCTTGGTGGCGATGGTCACCTTTTCGCGGTAACCGTCCCGCAGGGCCTTGCCCAGCACGATCTCCGAGGTGCGGTCGAGGTAGACGTAGGCGGTGTCCATGTAGGTGACGCCGCCGTCGATGGCGCGGCGGATCAGCGAGATCGCCTTCTGCTCGTCGATGATGCTGTCCCCGGACGCCGCGCCGTTGAAGCGCATGCAGCCCATGCCGAACGCCGAGCCCTGGATGCCCAGCTTGCCGAAATTGCGGTACTTCATGGTTGTTCCTCCCTTTGGTGGTCGTCGTTTATACCCTTGCGCCCGCGTATCCCTCCGAGGCGCTAAAGGCGAAACCAGAGGGATGCGCGGCGTTATAGCCGATCATAAGGATGCTTCCTGTGCGCTCGATGCCCATTGGAAGCCATTGGATGCTTGCAGCGATTATAGCAAAAAAGAACGAAAACCGCAAGCCGCGAAGCGCCTTCCGTGAACGGCGCGGCAGAAGCGATGGTGCCCGGTCGATTCCCTGCCGGACGCCGGCGCTTGGTGGGACGGCAATGTCCGCGATAAAGGTTCAGTCGAAACGATGGGAGCGATCGGACGTCAGCCGTCGTCCCACGCCGGGTCCCAGGGCTCGCTCGCGCGAAGCTCCGTGTAGATCATGCCGCGCTTGCCCCGGTCAGAGCGCATCAGCGAGACGTGGTCCACGACCATCTCCGCGCGGGGGACGGTCAGCGCAGGCACGCCGACGCCGCCCCGGAGCAGCGTGATGTGGGGCGAGAACTTCTTCCGATCAAAGGGAATGTTGTCATAGGCGAGGGCGTGGCGCAACGCCAGGACGTAGCGCCGCAGCGGGGGACAGGGCTTCAGCCCGGCCCACCAGAGGTCTCCGAAGCTGCCGAAGCCGTCGAGCTCGATGGCGAAGGGCTTCACCCGGGGCAGGAAGACGGCGTCCGGATTGGGGTACTCCCCGATGAAGGCCAGGGTCAGATGCAGGTTCTCGGGCGGCGTGAAGCGGCCCGCGATCCGCTGGTCCCGCATCTGGCGCTGCATGCGTCCGAGGGCGTCCTTCATCTCCCCGGACATGGGGATGGCGATGAACAGGCGCATGGCTACTTCACCAGCTCCTCGGCCAGCCGCGCCGCGCAGCCCACCAGATCGTTGCAGGGCACGCCGGCCCTGCGCAGCGCCCCGCATTCCACGGCCCCGTTTTCCTCGAGGAAGCGCCGCTGGAAGGCCACCACGGCGTCGGGCTTCAATTGTGCGAGCAGCTGGCAGCCCGCCAGAAAGGCTCCGCACTTTCCGCCCTCCGCTCGGGGCTTTGGGGCGGCCTGCATGGCCTGGATGGGGGAGAGGCCCAGCGCGTCGGCGAAGGCGACGGTCACCGCCTGGGCGCAGTTGAACCCGCTCCTGTGGTTGTTTCGTGCGCTTTGTTCACGACTCATGGGATTTCGCCCTCCTTTTTCTCCAGTTTAACACAGGCGGCCCGCGTTTGCAAGACGCCACAGACCGCCGACAAAGCCTGCAAACACAAGAATCTCTGCCGGCGAAAGAGGACGGGCAGAGATTCTTAGGCTTGAAATGCGTATTTCGGTCGATTGTGTTTGAAGGCGGATCGCGTTTGCAAGCCGCCCGTGTCGTCGTGAGTTCCTCTACCGAAGGCCGAAGAACGCCATGGCGGACTTGTTCGCCAGGCTCATGTGGGCGGGATTCTGGAACCTGTGGTCCGCGCCCTGGACGGGGATGAACTCGATCAGGTTGTCGTCCGCAAAGGCCTGGCTCTCCTCGAAGGGCACGATCTCGTCCGCGGTTCCGTGGAGGATTAGGAGGTCCTCCGCGCATTCGAGGTAGTCCCTCCGGCGGATGTCGTTGGCCTTGATGTCCTCCAGAAGCGACCGGGTCACGGTGATCTTCCGGTCGAAGCCGACCTGTACGTCCTTGCCCTTTGCGAGCTTGTCGAACTCGTCGTTCTTCATGATGCTGCGGGTGAGCACGTCGTACATGCACACGGCGGGGCAGCGGAGGACGATCCTTCGGAACGGGTTTTCGTGCTCGGAGATGTACTTCAACACCAGGTAGCCGCCAAAGCTGGTCGCGTAGGCGTACAGCTCGCGCACGCCGTACCTCTCCCTGACCTCCTGGATCACGAGGCCGAGGTAGGCGTCGCAGTCCTCGAGGGTCAGCTTCTTCTTGACGTCGTCCCCGTGGGCCGGCCAGTTGAAGACGACCACGATGGTGTCCTTCCTTGTCAGCAGCATGTCGGCGAATTTCTGCGCCGCGCCGTTGTCCTTGTGACCGGCAAAGCCGGTGCAGAAAATGATGGCCTTGTCGGCGGTTCTCTCCGCCCCGTGGTAGAGCTTGCAGCGAATGTTGCTGCCCTTGGCATTGATTTCAAAATACTTATGCATAATTATCCTTTAACCTCATCCATATGGGTCCAATGTGTCAATTTGGCATGATTTAGCCCGACTCACGCGGGCCTTGCGCGTGGAATGTCCATTGCGTCCATCGACGATGACCACGGCTCCGATGAGCCTTTTGAGGTCGGCTATGTCAAAATGCTTCATATCGCTGTCTCCTTTGGGCTTCTTCTGTCCATGCCCATATTATAGCACTCGCCGGCATCAAAACCGTATTCTTGTTTTTCCGGGGGACGGCATGCCGGGAACCATAAAGCCACCCCCCCACAAGCCGCAGGCGAACAGGGCTGTTTCAATTGTCATCGCAATGATCTTGGGCATAGTATTCGGCACCATCGATGGTCTTGCAGGTCTTTTGTGACGTCTGCGTTGTTGTCTCAATGGAAGGTTCAAGAAGGAAATATCGTTACCAGCACATGATCCTCATAATCGGTCAACCTAACATCTCATTTGGACGTATTCCGTCAGTCTTTATGGTTTTGAACATAATCCCAAAAGTCCTGTATTTGTGACCAGTATTTAAATGCTCCAGTTTTCAAAATCCCACTCTTCCATATATACTCGTCAGAATTAAAACAACTCTGACCACTGGATTTGCATTAAGAAAGGCTCCTCACCGCCGTGTGATGGCAGTGTGGGAGCCTTTTCTACTTCACTCCTGTCGCCTTGATGGCACCCAGACAGTGGATTCGTACTACACGGTTCTCGTCGGTTTCCGCTATCTGCCGCAGCTGCTCCAGATACGGCCTGACGAACCCCGGCCTGCGCTTGCCGAGAACGCGGAAGATCTCCGGCGCTTCCATCCGCACCTTGTCATCCGCATCGTGCAGGAGTTTCTCAAATATCGGCATATGATCCTCATAAATGTCAGGCGTGTTCGTAGCGATGTTTTCTGACGCCCAGATAAATGCCAGCCGGACTTTGGACTCCTCATCAGATGCGAAGCGGAACAGGCCCATCCAGTACGGTTCGATCACAGGATAGCTGCCGCGTCCGATCCTACCGAGAGCGTTCACCGCACGCTCCCGTAAAAGCGGCTCCGGGCTGTCAAGGAAGAAAGCTATGGTCGAAACCGCGTCCTGCACGGGCTGAGAGTAGATAAGGCCCATTTCACCAAGCAGCCAGAGCGCCTTGGCCTGTATCTTTACGGAGTCATGGTTGAGGAGAGTCGAGACATAGGGAATGCACTCTTTCCATCTGTCCTTGTCCTTTGTCAATGCTCCAAGCTCTTTATAGAGTTCCGATTCGCTCAATTTGTCATCTCCTGAAACTGAAATTTGTCACACAGGACGTTCCCTTCAGATCCGCTTCTCCAACTCATAGGCTGTGTGCCCTTTGGGATAATTCTCAAGCTTGCCTCTTGGTGTAAACCCGTTTTGGAAGAAGAAAGCGGATACCCAGTCGCAGCAATAGGACAGAATTACGTAGGCGCCTTTTTCCTTCGCTTCGCGCGCTATTTCACTGAAAAGCCAAGAGCCGATACCCTGCCTGCGATACCGTTCCTCTACCCAGATACCGTCGACAAAGGCAGTGTCGTCTTCGTCAATCCCGCAAATCACAGCAGCAATCAGATTTCCGTCAGCATCGATGAGCTTTTTGCTGAGCGTGATATATTCGTGCTTGTCAGGCACGACCTCCTCACAAAACTCATCGAGCCCCTTGTCGATGATCCTGGCGTCTTCTTTGGAGCCGGCCTTGACCTGATAATGCTCTACGGCGGTGTTGTTTGTCGGGATGTAGTCTGGTATATCTTTGTCCAGTCGTTTCGATAGGGACCAGCTAACATGCCCCATAGGGATGTCCTTGTTGATGGTAAACACATGGTATCCGTGTTTTTCGTATAGGGGTCTTGCCTGAAAATCTGCGGTTCCGAGGCACAAATAATAGCAGTTTTTTTCTCTGGCGGCGTTTTCAGCCGCGCGAATCAGCATAGAGCCGAGGCCTTGATGGCGATACTGACCGTCCACCCAAAGCTGGGCAAGCACCGCTCTGCCCCATGCATGAATGTTCACGACGCAGCCGCCGATGACATTTTTATCTTCATCCTCCACTTTGAAAACAAGCTGTTCTTCCTTTGTATGAGGTTCCGATGGTGCCATTGAATCGCCATATGCATTGATCTTTTCTTCGATGAAGGTTTCCTCTTCCTCGGTTAATGGCTTGATCTCATATTTCATGTTCATTTTCTTCTCCATAAATTCCGATTTGTCGCTGCAAGTCATCAATGCGCAACCTGCAGGCCTTTCTTCATGTCCAGTTCAAAACCTATCTGCCAGAAGCCCATACATGGCATTTTCATCTGCGGATAAGGCATGCCATTTACGTTCATTTATGTGTCAGCAGACAGACCGTCTCGACGTGCCCGGTATACGGGAACATGTCCACGGGCTGGGCCCACATGAGGGCATAGCCGGCGGCGGCGAGGCGCTTGACGTCCCGGGCGAGGGTGGAGGGGTTGCAGGACACGTAGGCCACGGTGGGGATGCGGGCTTCGGCGATGGCGTCCAGCAGCGCGGTGTCCGCGCCCTTGCGGGGCGGGTCCAGTATGGCGGCGTCGAAGCGCTCGCCCCGCTTCAGCAGCCGTGGAATCTCCCGGGCGGCGTCGCCGCAGATGAAGCGGGACCTGTCCGCGAGGCCGTTGCGCACGGCGTTCTGCTTCGCGTTTTCGATGGCCGGGGCCACGATCTCGATGCCCGTGGCGCGTCGGGCCCAGCGGGCGGCGGCGAGGGTGATGGTGCCCGCGCCGCAGTAGGCGTCCAGCACGTTCAGGCCGCAGCCCGGCGCGACGCCGGCGGCCTCCAGGGCCTTGGCATAGAGGACCTCCGTCTGGTCCGGGTTGACCTGGAAGAAGGACTGGGGGGAGACCTCGAAGCTCAGCCCCAGCAGGGTCTCGGACAGCACCGGCGCGCCCCAGGCGAGGGTGCAGCGGCCGTCCAGCGCGTGGACGGGGCGGCGGTTCAGCTGGCACAGGTATAGCGATTTCAGCTCCGGCAGTGCCGCGCGGAGGCGGGGTGCCAGGGGCTTCACCTCGGGCAGCACCGGCGCGTCGGCGCACAGCACGGCCATCAGTTCGCCATCCCGGTTCACCCGGGTCACCAGCGTATTCAGGTGAGAAGCGCAGCTGAGCCCGTCCAGGTTGACGGAGAGCCAGTTCAGCGCCCGGACGCTCTCCGGCCGCTGGAGCAGGCAGTCCTCCAGGGGGATGACCTCCCGGCTGCCGTGGGCATAGGCCCCGATGGCTCCGCGGTCGATGGGGTATTCCGCCTTGTTGCGGGTCCGGTTCGGGGACGCGCAGCCCAGGGTGGGGAGCACCGACGGCGCGTTGACGCCGCCGATGCGCTCCAGCGCGTCGGCGACCACCTGGCGCTTCAAAGCCAGCGTGCGCGCGTAGCTCATGTGCCGGGCCTGGCAGCCGCCGCAGCGCCCCGCGTGGGGGCAGTCCGGGACCACGCGGTCCGGGGAGGGCTCCACGACCTCGACCAGAGCAGCCTCGCAGAAGCGCCCCTTGTCCTGGGTGATCTCGACCCGAACCGTTTCGCCGGGAATCGCGCCCGGGACAAAGACCGCGCGTCCGTCGGCGAGCCTGCCGACCCCTTGCAGCTCGGAGCCCACGCCGTTGATGATGATTTGTTCCATCTCATACCTCGGTTGATTGTAATAGGACAGCCGCCCGCGACGGGACCCGGCGAATCGGGCTCCCATGTGCAGGCGGCTGGGATTTGAAATGCTGTCGCGCTCCGGCCCGGGGACGTGCCGCCGGGAACCGGGCGGGCCTTACATGCCCTGCTCCAGCAGGAAGAGGCGGGCCTCCTCGGCCTCCGAGTCCAGCGCGCGAATCTCGATGTCCTCGGACGCGGCGCTCTCCTCCGGCAGGCGCTTCCGGTCGACCATGAAGCCGGCCTGCGTGAGCATGTCCTCGATGGTCTGCGCCTGCTGTTCGCCGCGGGCGATGTAGATGACGCGCCAAGGCGCGGCTGGGTTGGACCGCATGCAGTCACCGCCTTTCCATTTTTACTCCATTATATCTCCTATTTCGCGGGAAGTCAACCGAAAAAGCCCCGCGTTTGCAGGCGTTGCCAGCACTTCGGCCCGTCGGCGGCACCGAAAGACTCAATATAAAATTCGACAAAAGCGGTTGACCGCCTATCACTTCTATTGTAAAATACAATTGGAGCAGGATAATCCTGCGCGTTTTGACGTGGAAGGGTGATGGACTGTTGGGCATGCTTCATGAAATCAGGATGACGGTGAAATACGCGCACCTGATCGTCGAGCTGGTCAAGCGCGACCTGAAACTCAAGTACAGGCGCAGCTTTCTCGGCTATTTTTGGAGCCTGTTGAATCCCCTGATGATGATGACGGTCATGATGGTCGTCTTTTCCTACATGTTCCGCTTCGACATCGAGAACTACCCGCTGTACCTGATTTGCGGGCAGACGATCTTCAACTTCTTCAACGAATCCACAAACCGGGCGATGTATTCCATACTGGAAAACAGCGCGCTGTTGAAGAAGGTCTATGTGCCCAAGTGCGTGTTCCCGCTGGCCCGCGTGCTCTCCAGCTTCACTACGATGGCGCTGAGCCTGCTGGCGGTGCTCATCGTGATGGTGTTTACCCGGGTGCGGTTTCACCTGTCGATGCTGCTGTTCTTCGTGCCGCTGATCTTCCTGCTGCTCTTCGCCAGCGGCGTGGGCATGATCCTCTCCGGCCTGGCGGTGAAGTTCCAGGACGTGACCCACCTGTACAGCGTGCTGGTGATGATCCTGATGTACGCGACGCCGATATTCTATCCCATCGAGGCGGTGCCGGAGAGCGTCGCCCGGTTCATACGGTTGAACCCGCTGTACGTGATCATCACGCTGTTCAGGGAGTTGATGCTGTCCGGCAGGATTCCGGCGGCGGGCAGCTGGCTGTACGCCGCGCTGGCGGCGCTGGTGATGTTCGCCATAGGATCTGCGCTGTTTGACCGGATGCGGAAGAGCTTCATCTATTACATCTGACGGGCTGGAGAAGTGCCAATGAGCAATTTGATCGACGTGAAGGACGTCTCCATGCGCTTCATCATGGAGCAGGAGCGGACCAATACGCTCAAGGAATACTTTGTCAAGCTGGTTCGCCGCAAGCTGCGGTTTTCCGGCTTTACGGCGCTGGACGGCGTCAGCTTCAGCGTGAAGCCGGGGGAGGCCGTGGCGCTCATCGGCCGCAACGGCAGCGGCAAGAGCACCATGCTCAAGATCATCGCCGGCGTCATGGACCCGACGAAGGGCAGCGTGAGCGTGAACGGGAGCATCGCGCCGCTGATCGAGCTGGGCGCGGGCTTCGACCTGGACCTGACCGGCCGGGAGAATGTATTCCTCAACGGCGCGCTGCTGGGCTTCAACCACCGCTACATGGCGAACATCTACGACCAGATCGTGGACTTCGCCGAGCTGGAGCAGTTCATCGACGTGCCCGTGCGCAGCTATTCCTCGGGCATGATCGCCCGCCTGGGCTTCTCCATCGCCACCCACGTGCAGGCGGACATCCTGGTGGTGGACGAGGTGCTGGCGGTGGGCGATTACGCCTTCCAGCAGAAGTGCTACAAGCGCATGGAGGAGATGTTCGCCAAGGGCACGACGCTGATGTTCGTCTCCCACGAGCTGGACCAGGTGGAGCGGCTGTGCAAGCGCGCGGTGTGGATCGACCACGGCAAGCTGAGGGGCGACGGACCGGTGGAGGAGATCTGCGGGGCCTACATGAAGTGGATGAAAGGACAAGAGCAATGACGGTATTACAGGAGCTGCTGTTTCCGAACCTGGAGACCTGTTCGGACCTCGCCATGTACTTCCGCACCGAGGACGAGGGCAAGCGGGCCTACGTCGTGCCGGAGGCCGGGGAGATCCGGGTGCCCCGTTGGTGTTCGCTGGACATGGACACCTACTTCAACGGCTTCTCCGTGGGCAAGTGGCGCCGCTACACCCGGCTGGACAACCTGAGCCTGCGGCTCGAGTTGAAGGGCGAGTTTCGGGTCCAGCTGATCCACTGGCAGCGGCTCAAGGACGAGTGCACCCGAAGCGTGGTGTTCGAGCGCATCTGCAAGGCGGAGGAGCGCACGGCCTTTGTGCTGGAGTACCCCGGCGAGCTGCCGCCTCGGGGCATGTGCGCCTGCGCGCTGCTGGCGGTGGGGGAGGACTGCGCCTTCTACGGCGGCCAGTACGAGACCGACGTGGACGAGTCCCTCCTGAATCCGGTGGACATCGCCATCGATATTTGCACCTATCGCCGGGAGAAGTACGTCGAGGCGAACCTCGATAAGCTGCGCCGGGACATCCTGGACGCCGCGAATTGCGAGCTGGGCCGGCACCTGGAGGTGTTTGTCTCCGACAACGGCGGCACCCTGGACGCGGGGCGGCTGAGCGACGGGCGCGTGCACGTGTTCCCGAACCGCAACGCCGGCGGCGCGGGCGGCTTTGCCCGGGGCATGCTGGAAATCCAGTCCTGCGGCAGGGCGTTTTCCCACATCCTGCTGATGGACGACGACGTGCTGATCAATTCCGACGCCCTGGTGCGCACCTATCGGCTGCTGAGGATGCTCAAGCCGGAGTGCGCGGGCAAGACCATCGGCGGCGCGCTGATGCGTCTGGACCTGCGGCACGTGCAGTACGAGTGCGGCGCGATCTGGAACGGTGTTCGCCCCAGGCCCCGCAAGCACAATCGGGACATGCGCAAGCTGAAAAACGTGCTGAAGAACGAGCAGGAGGAGACGATCGACTACAACGGCTGGTGGTACTGCTGCATGCCCATGGCGCAGGTCGTCGGCGACAACCTGCCGCTGCCCGTGTTCGTCCACCGGGACGACGTGGAGTACGGCATCCGCATCGGCAGCGACATCCTGACGCTGAACGGCATCTGCCTGTGGCACGAGTCCTTCGACAACCGCTATTCCTCCACGCTGGAATACTACGAGGTGCGCAACGACCTGATCCTGAACGCCCTGCGCGGACAGGGCTTCTCCGGCGTCCGTGCGGCCTATTCGCTGCTGTACAGGACCGTGGGGAACGTGGTGCGCTACCGCTATGAGAACTGCGATTTGATGTTCATGGGCGTGGACGACTTTCTCAAGGGCCCGGACTTCCTGAAGCAAGCGGACCCGGAGGCGTTGAACCGTGAGATCATGGCCCGCGGCCAGAAGATGCTGCCCATCGAACAGCTGGACATCCCCTTCCGGGAGAAGGACCACGTGCGCGGGCTGCCCCGGAAGAAGAGCTGGCGGACCACGCTGCGGGTGTACCTGCTGAACGGACACTTTCTGCCGGCGAAGGGCGTGGGCATCTCCAACGTCGCCGCCGTCTGGCCCCGGAACTTCTACCGCAAGAAGGCCGTGCTGAGCTACGACGAATTGACCCAGAAGGGGTTTGTCTCCCGCCGCAGCCTGAAAAAGGCCCTCTCCGCCATGTTCCGGGCGGCGGGCAAAGGCTTCCAGCTGATCCGCAGGTTCGGCCCCGTCGGCAGCCAGTACCGGCTGGCCGAGGCCGAGCTGACCTCCCGGGCCTTCTGGAAGGCGTACCTGGGCCTCGAGGCGGGGGAGAAGCGGGAATAGTTCTTCCCGGAATCGAAGACACAGGGACAGCGCCGCCGCACACCGGTATTTGCCGGGGCGGCGGCGCTGTCCCTGTGTTTCGGGAACTGTATTCATAAGGGGAAGATCCTTCGCTTCGCTCAGGATGACCCCGACGCGGTTGCCGTTTCAAAGAGCGCGAAGCGGATGTTTTGCTCGCCTTTGTTTTTTGCGCCTTCTGCGGTTGGCTATGACAGCAGCGCGCGGTCGTTGGCGAATTCGTCGCCGCTGGCCTTGGCGAACTCGTTCATCAGCATCTCCACCGTGAGATGCTTTTTTTGTTCCCCGGCGATGTCCAGGATCACGCGGCCCTCGTGCATCATCACCAGGCGGTTGCCATAGGCGATGGCGTCGCGCATGTTGTGGGTCACCATCAGGGTCATCAGCTGGTTCTCTTCGATGATCTGGCGGGAGAGCTCCAGCACCTTGGCGGCGGTGCGGGGGTCCAGCGCGGCGGTGTGCTCGTCCAGCAGCAGCAGCCGGGGCTTTTTCAGCGTGGCCATCAGCAGCGTCAGCGCCTGACGCTGTCCGCCGGAGAGCAGGCCCACCTTGGCGGTCATGCGGTCCTCCAGGCCGAGGCCCAACGTGGCCAGCCTGTCCCGGTACAAAGCGCGCTCCTGGCGGGTGATGCCGATGCGCAGGGTGCGCTTCTGCCCCCGCCGGGCGGCCAGGGCGAGATTTTCCTCGATCTGCATGGTGGCGGCGGTGCCGGTCATCGGGTCCTGGAACACCCGGCCCAGCAGCAGGGCCCGGCGATGCTCGGGCAGGCCTGTGATGTCCTGGCCGTCGATGAGGATCTGCCCCTCGTCCACCGGCCAGACGCCGGCGATGGCGTTCAGCGTGGTGGACTTGCCCGCGCCGTTGCCGCCGATGATGGTGACGAAGTCGCCGTCGTCCAGGTGCAGGTTGACGCCGTCCAGGGCCACCTTCTCGTTCACGGTGCGGGGGTTGAAGGTCTTGCGCAGGTTGATGAGGTCAAGCATTCGCGCCGCCTCCCTTCCGGGTGCTGCCCAACTTGCCCTTCCAGTAGGGGATGGCCAGGAACACGGCCACGATCAGCGCGGAGAGCAGCTTGAGCAGGTTCGTGTTCAGGCCCAGCCACAGCACGACCTGGAGCACGATGTAGTAGATCACCGCGCCGATGGAGACGCCCAGCAGTTTCAGGGCGAAATTCCGGAACAGCTTTCCGAACAGCACGTCGCTGATGATGACCGCCGCAAGGCCGATGACGATGGCGCCGCGGCCCATGTTCACGTCCACGAAGCCCTGGTAGTGGGCCAGCATAGCGGAGGACAGGGCGACGATGCCGTTGGAGATCATCAGCCCCAGCAGCTTCGACACGTTGGTATTGATGCCCTGGGCTCGGGACATGGCCTCGTTGGCGCCGGTGGCCCGCAGGGCGCTGCCCAGCTCGGTGCCGAAGAACCAGTAGAGCAGGCCGATCAGCGCTGCGGTGATGAGCAGGGCCGTGAGGATCGGGTTTTGCGGCGACAGCGTGCGCACGTTGCGCTGGCTGACGATCAGAGTGTACTTGGTGACGTTGATGCCCTGGTTGGCCTTGAAATCCATGATCGCCAGGTTGATGGAATAGAGAGAGAGCTGGGTCAGTATGCCGGAGAGTATGGCGGGGATGCCCATGGCGGTGTGGAACAGGCCGGTGATCAGCCCGGCCAGCATGCCGGCAATGATGGCGAGCAGCAGCGACAGCCACAGGCTGTGGCCGGTGAGCATCAGCATGACGCAGACCGCGCCGCCGGTGGCCATGGTGCCGTCCACCGTCAGGTCCGCCAGGTCCAGCACCTTGTAGGTGATGTAGACGCCGATGGCCATGATGCCCCAGATGAGACCCTGGGCCACCGCGCCGGGGAGGGCGTTGAGGAGAGAGGTGATGTTCAAGGTTGAAGCCTCCAAGCGGTAAAGTTGTCAGTCATTAGGCAACAGGCAATAGGCAACAGTCAAAATGTGGCTGCTGCGTTTTATCGCGGGATTGACTGAAAATGCGGGAGCGTCTTTCTGACTAATGCCTGTTGCCTGATGCCTGTTGACTCAGACAACTTCCAAGTTGTCTGCATGATCGAGTATCAGCCCTCAATCGCCACGTAGTCCTCCGGGATGGCGACGCCCAGCAGCTCGGCCAGCTCGGCGTTGTACTCCTTGGTCACGTTGGGGGCGAACTGCACGTCCATGGCGGCGACATCCGCGCCGTTGACCAGCACCTCATATGCCATCTCACCGGTAGCGTAGCCGAGGTCGTAGTAGCTGATGGAGAGGGTGGCGACGCCGCAGCCCGCGCAGATGCCTTCCTCGCCGGCGACCACGGGCTTGGCGGCGGGCTCCACCACGTTGCGGATGGCCTCGGTGCAGGAGGCGGCGGTGTTGTCGGTGGGGATGTAGATCACGTCGCTGCCGTCACAGGCACTCTGGGCGACGGAGGCCACGTCGTTGGAGTCGGCGAAGGTGTAGTCCTCGCAGGCGTAGCCCATGCCCTCCAGATAGCCGCGGATCACGTCCACCTGGTACTTGCTGTTGGGCTCGGCGGAGCAGTACAGCAGGCCCACGGTCTGGGCTTCCGGGAACAGCTCCTCGATCATGGCGGCCTGCTCGCTCAGCGGGGCAAGGTCGGAGGTGCCGGAGACGTTGATGCCGGTGGTGCCGGTCCAGTCGGCGATGTCCAGCGCGGTGGCGTAGTCGGTGACGGAGGTGCCCAGGATCGGGATGTCGCCAGTGGCGGCCACGGCGGCCTGCAGCGCCGGGGTGGCGTTGGCCATGATCAGGTCAACGCCGTTGGACACGAAGGTGTTGACGATGGTGTTGCAGGTGTTGGAGTCGCCGGAGGCGTTCTGCACGTCGAATTCGACGCTGTCGCCCAGCTTGTCGGTCAGGGCAGTCATGAAGCCCTCGGTGGCGGCGTCCAGCGCGACGTGCTGCACGAGCTGGCAGATGCCGACGGTGTAGGTCTGCTCGGCGATGGCCGCGGCGCTGAGACACAGCATGGCGGCGACGAGAATGGCGATGATCTTCTTCATGTTTTTTTCCTCCTGAAAAATATAATCAAAAAAGCGGCTCTCATCCAAAGAGCCGCTTTGATGAACGCCTTTGTTCAGCCAAACGGGGCCTTTGGGACGCTATGGATCGATATAGCCGCCAATGTAAAAGCGCGGCACGCTAAAAAAGCGTGCCGCGCTGCTAAACAGGAAAGAGGAACGGGCGGAGGACGCGGATATGGAGCTGTTGGACTTCTTCATGCTGCGCACCGCCTTTCCAGAGGACTTTTCGCCCTCAACTTGCAGATTATTATAATCATCCCCATGGGATTTGTCAACAACGTATCACAGCGCTAAAGCGTTAAAATACAGTAAAACAATGGGGATTATCTGCCGACGGAAGGGGATCAGAGGTGCACCACCGTGCCGATGTCCGCGCCTTGGGCCACCTTCACGATGTTGTCCAGGTCGTCCATGTTGAAGATGCGGATGACGGGGATGCGCTGGTCCTGGCACAGCTGGAAGGCGGAGGTGTCCATCACCTTGAGGCCCTGTTCGATGGTCTCGCGGTAGGTGATGTCCCTGATCAGCCTGGCGTTGGGATTCTTGCGGGGGTCGGAGTCATAGACGCCGTCCACCGTGGTGCCCTTGAACACCGCGTCCGCGCCGAGCTCGGCGGCCCGCAGGGCCGCGGCGGTGTCGGTGGTGAAGAAGGGGTTGCCGCTGCCGCCGGAGAGCAGCACGATGTCGCCGCGTTCCATGGCCGCGATGGCGCGGTCGGCCCGGTACAGGTCGGCGAAGCGGGTCATCTCCTGGGCGGTGAACACGGTAGCGCCGCGGCCCAGGCGGACGATGGCGTCCTGCACGGCCAGGGCGTTAATGATGGTGGCCAGCATGCCCATCTGGTCGGCCAGCACGGGGTTCATCTGGTCGGTGAAGCGGCCGCGCCAGATGTTGCCGCCGCCCATGACCACGCCCACCTGCACGCCCAGGTCGTGCAGGGCCACGATGGCCTTCGCCGCGCGGTCCACGCGAGCCGCGTCGAAGCTGTGGGAGGCGTTGCTCTCGGAAAACTTCTCGGGCGCCAGGGTCTCACCCGAGAGCTTGAGGATAATGCGCTTGTACATTGTGATCGTCCTTTCAATCTTCGTATTCGCCCATCATGGAGAGGATCTCCGCCGCCTGCTCCGGGCTGTCAAAGCGTAGGTCGCTGAAATCCCGGGTGCGGCCCCAGCCGAAGAGGCCGCCGTAGAGGAGCGGCGTCCAGCCCTCCGGCGCGCGCTCGTAGTAACCATCGAACCGCAGCGTCGCGCTGGCATCAAAGGGCATCTCAAACAGCACCTCGGAGCGCTCGTCGGGATCGCTGTAAAGGCTGGAGGTCTCCTTGATGGCGTAGAGGGTCATGCTGTCGTTGTCGGGAAAGTCCTCGGCGAACTCGCCCAGGTCGACCATGAAGCACTCCTCGCGGACATAACCGCGGCAGGGCTGGCTGCCGTCTGTGAACTCGATGAAGCAGTAATCGCCCTCGAAGGCCAGGAAGAGCACCTCTTCACCTTCGGGAAGCTCCTTTCGAACCTCGGCATGCAGGTCCGGCGCTGCGAAAACCTGCGCGGCGGAGACGAGACGGCGCGGCAGGCGGCTGTGTTCCGCATAGGGGATGTCGTCCTCGAGGCGGATGCCGGTGAATTCGGCGTAGGCCCGCACGCGGCTTTCGGAAAACCTGAACTCGCACAGGACCCAGGGGCTCTGGCTGCCCTGTTCGAGCTCGATGGCCACGACGGAGGCATCCCGGGGAAGCTCGCAGCACTGCGCGTACTGCTTCCCGGGACCTGTTCGGAAGGCGAGGGGACCGTCGTGGAGCGCCCAGGTCCCGCCAGGGTTCCAGGAGGCCAGCGCCGGAACTGTCGACAGCGCCAGCAGCGTGAGAGCCAGCGCGATGAGGCGCGGGAACGTGGTTTTGCGCAACGGACAGGCCTCCTCTCTTTGACGCAACCCGCAAAAAAGGGAACGTATGAATACGTTCCCTTTTGAAGTTTTGGCTTACTTCTTGCCGATCTGCTCGGCGACCTCGGCAGCCAGATCGGAGACCTTCTTCTCCAGGCCGTCGCCCATCTTGTAGCGGGTGAACTCAGCGATCTTCATGCCGGGGACCTTGGACTCGATCATCTTGCCGACCGGGGTCTCGCCGTCCTTGACGAAGACCTGCTCCACCAGGCACACTTCCTGATAGAACTTGTTGATGCGGCCCTGGACCATCTTCTCGATGATCTTCTCGGGCTTGCCCTCGTTGCGGGCCTGCTCGGCGAGGATCATGGTCTCGTGCTGCAGGTGCTCGGGGTTGACCTGGTCGCGGGTCACGTACTCGGGCGCGACAGGGGAGGCAGCCGCGATCTGCAGCGCGACATCGTGCAGGACTTCCTTCACGGTGTCGTTGACCTCGGGGACCTCGGCCTTGACCAGCACGCCGACCTTGCCGCCCATGTGGATGTAGCTGTCCACGAAGCCGTTCTCGCCGCACTCATAGCGGGCGAAGCGACGGATGGAGATCTTCTCGCCGATCTTGGCGGTCTTCTCGGTGATGACCTCGGACACGGTCTGGTCGGTGTCCAGGAACTTCTCGGCCAGCAGGGCCTCGACATCGGCGGGATTGCCGCGCACGATCTGCTGGGCGATGCCGTTGACCATTTCCTTGAACTCGGGGGTGTTGGCCACGAAGTCGGTCTCGCAGTTGACCTCGACGATGGCGCCGGTGCCGCACTTGGTGCAGATATAGCTGCCCACCAGGCCCTCGGCCGCGATGCGGCTCTGCTTCTTGGCGGCCTTGGCCAGGCCCTTTTCGCGCAGGTAGTCGATGGCCTTCTCAACGTCGCCGTCGCACTCGGTCAGGGCCTTCTTGCAATCCATCATGCCACAGCCGGTGCGGCCGCGCAGATCCATAACGTCCTTGGCGGAAAAATTAGGCATAGTGTATTCCTCCCAGAATGATTGTCGTCGGACGCCTGTTCGCGCCCTTTACGCGATTCAAGCGGCACCCGTTGGGGCGTCGCATGAATCAGAAACCCTATTTTATTCGGCGGCTGCGGGAGCCTCGTCCTCGGTCTGCTCGCCCTGCTTGCCCTCCAGAACGGCGTCAGCCAGCTTGCCGGCGATCAGCTTGACAGCGCGGATGGCGTCGTCGTTGCCGGGGATGACGTAGTCGATCTCATCGGGGTCGCAGTTGGTGTCGACGATGGCGACGATCGGGATGCCCAGGGTGCGGGCCTCGGCCACGGCGATGCGCTCCTTGCGGGGATCGACGATGAACAGGGCGCCGGGGAGCTTCTTCATCTCGCGGATGCCGCCCAGGTTCTTCAGCAGCTTTTCGCGCTCAGCGCACAGCTTGATGACTTCCTTCTTGGGCAGGACGTCGAACTGGCCGTTCTTCTCCATCGCGTCGATGTCGTTCAGCCTCTTGATGCGGGTCTGCATGGTGCGGAAGTTGGTCAGGGTGCCGCCCAGCCAGCGGTTGTTCACATAGAACATGCCGCAGCGCTTGGCCTCGGACTCGATGGACTCCTGCGCCTGCTTCTTGGTGCCGACGAACAGCACGCTCTTGCCCTCCAGGGCGATGTCGCGCACGAACATGTACGCCTCGTCGATCTTGCGAACGGTCTTCTGCAGGTCGATGATGTAGATGCCGTTGCGCTCGGTGAAGATGTACTGGGCCATCTTCGGGTTCCAGCGACGGGTCTGATGGCCGAAGTGAACGCCGGCCTCCAGCAGCTGCTTCATGGAAATGACTGCCATAGTGGGTTTCCCTCCTTGTTTTTTCCACCTTTTGCTTCAACTCCCCAGGACACCATGAGCTTGCGCCCTACGGTCAACCGCCCTGCGAATCGGCAAAAGTGCGTTTTACCGAAAAATTATAACACAGATGAATCGACTTATGCAAGGCCCGCAGGTTAAATCTGGACAAATTCTGAACTTCCGGCGGCTTGCGGACTGTCAATTTCGGCGAAAAACTCCCGCCGGCGCAAAACCCGGCGGGAGCGATCAATTTCTTCCTGGGGATGCGCTGGCCTCACAGCCCGAATTCGGACTTCAGCTTGGCGTACATCACGTCCCGGGGGGCCTTGCGGCCCGTCCACAGCTCGTAGTTGATGCAGCCCTGGTTCACCAGCATGCCCAGGCCGTCGAGGGTCCTCGCGCCGCGGGCGGCGGCGTTCTTCAGGAAAGGCGTGTCCACGGGGTTGAACACCACGTCGCAGACCACCATGCCGGGGCGGACGCCGTCGAAGTCGACGTCCGGGCAGGCGTTCACGTCCGGGTGCAGGCCCACGCAGGTGGCGTTGATCAGGATGTCGGTCCCGTCGGGGATCTGCGCCGTGCCGCTCCAGGGCAAGTATATTGCCTCTGCAGGCGTGTGGGCGTTGATGGCCTGGGCCAGGCTCCGGCCCCGCTCGGCGTTGCGGTTGATGACGGCGATGGCCTTCGCTCCGGCCAGCGCACACTCCACGCCGATGCTGCGGGCCGCGCCGCCCGCGCCGAGGATCGCGACCCGAGCGCCTTCCAGGGAGACGCCGGCGTCCGTCAGGGACTGCACGAAGCCCTTGCCGTCGGTGTTCTCGCCGAACATCGTGCCGTCCTCGCGGCAGACCACGGTGTTCACCGCGCCGATGACCCGGGCGGCCTCGGACAGCTCGTCCATGTGCTTCAATACGTTGATCTTGTGGGGCATCGTCAGGTTGACGCCCCGCATGTTGAAGGCCCGCACGCCCGCCATGGCGGCGTCCAGGTCCCCGGGCAGCACCTTCACGGTGATGTAGCGCCAGTTCAGTCCGGCGGCCTCGAAGCCTGCCTCCTCCATGACGCCGGTGGGGTTGCCGTCCACGGGGTCGCCCAGCACGCCCACCAGCTCCGCGCGATAGTTCTTTTCCATGGTGTTCCTCCCGGCTCAGTAGAGCGCTCTCAGGTCGGCGATCAGGCTGTCCACCTGCTTCTCCTTGGTGGCCCAGCTGGTGCAGAAGCGCACGGCGGTGTGCTTGCTGTCCACCCGCTGGATGGTGGCGTAGCTGTACTTGTAGCGCAGCATGTTCAGCACCGCGTCCGGCAGTATGGGGAACTGCTGGTTGGTGGGGCTGTCGTAGAGGAAGGGGATGCCCAGCTCGGTCATGGCCTGCTTGAGCCGCATGGCCAGCTGGATGGCGTGCTCGGACAGCTTGAAGTACAGGCCGTCCTTGAAGACCTCCTCGAACTGGACGCCCAGCAGGCGCCCCTTGGCCAGCATGCCGCCCTGCTGCTTGATCATGTAGCGGAAGTTGGGCTTCAGCGCGTCGGAGGAGATCACCAGCGCCTCGCCGAACAGCAGGCCCTGCTTGGTGCCGCCGATGTAGAAGGCGTCGCAGACGTGGGCCAGGAACGGCAAATCCAGCGTGTTCTCCGGGGAGGCCAGGCCGTAGCCCAGCCGCGCGCCGTCCAGGTACAGCGACAGCCTCCAGCGGTCGCACACGGCCCGCATGGCGATCAGTTCCTCGCGGCTGTACAGCGTGCCCACCTCCGTGGGGTTGGAGATGTACACCGCAGCGGGCATCACCATGTGCTCGTGGGACTCGTCGGAGAAGTGCAGGCGGCAGCACTCGGAGACCTGGCCCGCGTCCAGCTTGCCGTTGGCGGCGGGCAGGGCGATCACCTTGTGGCCGCCGGCTTCGATGGCGCCGGTCTCGTGGACGGCGATGTGGCCGGTGTCCGCGCTGATCACGCCCTGGTAGGGCCGCAATATCGCCGAAAGCACCGTGGCGTTGGTCTGAGTGCCGCCCACCAGGAAGTGGACGTCCGCCTCCGGGGTATGGCACAGGCGGCGGATGGCCGCCGCCGCCTCGCGGCAGTGATCGTCCTCGCCGTAGCCGGGGGTCTGCTCCATATTGGTCTCCAGCAGGCGCTCCATGATCTTCGGGTGGGCGCCTTCGAGATAATCGCTGTTGAACAGTATCATTCGCATTCACCTTTCAGTTGCTCGTCGGGCCCGGGAAAGCCGGCTTCGCGTTCGAGTTCCGCAAACTCGGATTCATTGATCACGCGCACGCCGAGGGCCTCCAGGGCCTCGGCGGTCACGCCCCGCCCGGGAACGCGCCTCCCGGAAAAGCTGCCGTCGTAGATCTCGCCCCGGCCGCAGGAGGGGCTGCGGGACTTGAGCACGGCCAGCTCCGCGCCATAGAGGTCAGCCAGGCGGCAGGCCTGCTCCGCGCCGTGCCGGAACTGGGTGGTGACGTCCGTTCCATCGGCGGCGACCACCCGATCGCCCCGCCGCTCGGCGGGGGTCCGGGGCGTCGGCAGGCCGCCCAGCTGCTCCGGGCAGATGGGGACGAACTGGTATCGGTCCATCCGCGCCAGGACTTCGGGACAGGGCTGCGCGCCGCCGTCGTAGCGGCAGGCAATTCCCAGCAGGCAGGCGCTGACGAGCGCGACGGGTCTGTCGCCCATGGGCAGCCCCCCTTCCGGCATATTTCAGTAGCATAATATTAGCACGGATCGACGCGAATGTCCACCGGAAAAGGGTGAATTATCGGGAAAGGAATGGAGGTTTTGCCCGCAAATTTCCGGGGGATACATTGAAAAAAGAAGAATCGGTGTTATAATGGTGGCAGACGCGCAAAAGGCGCATGCGGATAGGAGGAATTGCGGTGAAGACGGCGGTTATGTACGGCGGCGGCAATATCGGCCGCGGGTTTATCGGCAAGGTGTTTGCGGATTCGGGCTATGAGGTGTGCTTCCTGGACATCATGCAGGACATCATCGACGAGATGAACGCCCGGGGGCAGTACACGGTGCGCATCGTCTCCAACGAGGGGGAGACGGACACCACGGTGAAGCCCGTGCGGGCGGTGAATTCGCTGACGGACGCGGCCATCGACGAGATCGTGAACTGCGAGATCATGGCCACGGCGGTGGGCGTGAACGTGCTGCCCAGGATCGCGCCGGTCATTGCCAAGGGCATGGTGGCCCGCATGGAGCGGACCGGGAAGCCCCTGGACATCATACTGTGCGAAAACCAGCTGGGCGCGGACGAGCTGATGCGCGGCTGGATCTATGAAAAGCTGACCGAGGACCAGAAAAAGTGGGCGGACGACAACCTGGGCCTGGTGGAGGCGTCCATCGGCAGGATGGTGCCGCCGCTGACGCCGGAGATGCGCGCCCAGGACAAGCTGCTGATCTGCGTGGAGCCCTACTGCGAGCTGCCCGTGGACAGGGACGCCTTCAAGGGCGAGATCCCGGACCTCGTGGGCCTGATTCCCTACACGCCCTTTGAGTTCTACATCAAGCGCAAGCTGTTCCTGCACAACGGCGGCCATGCGCTGTGCGCCTACCTGGGCTATGAGAAGGGCTACGAGTACATCTGGCAGGCCATCGCCGACCCGGAGATCTACCAGGCCGCCAAGGCCAGCATGATGGCCAGCGCCCAGGCCCTGGTGCACAAGTTCGGCGAGGGCGTCCGGGACAACGTGGAGAACAACGTCACTGACCTGCTGTTCCGCTTCCAGAACAAGGCCCTGAAGGACACCGTGGCCCGCGTTGGCGCGGACCCGGTGCGCAAGCTGCGCCGGAACGACCGCATCGTTGGCGCGGCGCTGTTCGCCATGGAGCAGGGCGTGGACCCGGCCCCCATTGTGAAGGGCATCCTGGCGGCGCTGAAATTCGACCGGGCGGAGGACGCCACCGCGCCGGAGATCCAGAAGGCGTTGAAGGAGCAGGGGATCGACGGCGTGCTGGAGCACTACATGGGCCTTTCGCCCGAGGAAGCGCTCTACGGCGAGATCCGGGCGGCCTACCTGAGGGACGGAGAGTAAGCGGAGGTTTCCATGGAGGAATTCAGGCGCGCCGAGGCGCGGGACATGGACGAGATCATGCGGGTGGTGCACGAGGCGCAGGCCTTCATGCGCACGCTGGAGATCGACCAGTGGCAGGACGGCTATCCCGAGCCGGAAATCCTGCTGGCGGACATCGCCATCGGCCAGCTGTACGTGTTCGCCGAGGACGAGCGCGTGCACGCGGTGGCGGCGCTCTCACTGGAGCCGGAGCCGGTGTACGGGGAGATCGAGGACGCCTGGCAGGGGAAAGGCCCCTACCTGACCATCCACCGCATGGCCACGGACGACGCGGCCCGGGGGAGGGGGCTCGCCGCGCGGATGCTCGGGCAGGCGGAGCGCATCGCCGCCGAACACGGCTGCGGCGCTGTGCGCGTGGACACCCACACAGGGAACGCCGCCATGCGCCGCTTCCTGGAGAAGCACGGCTTTGTCTACCGGGGCATCGTGCACTACTACGTGAAGAAGGGCGACCCGGTGCGCGTGGCCTACGAAAAGTTAATGTGATGTTGCCATAAGAAATTCTACGTTAAAAACTATAATTTTGAGAAAATAATATGTTGACAAACGGGGATTTCCGTGGTAATATATAGCCAGAAAGAGGGAGAACAAAAAACCTCTTGGGAGATGACAGATCTCCAAAACAGAAAAACGGGGAGGCGATGCCATTGTACTATAGCGAAGCACAGTTCCTGGCCTGCATTTCCCGAATGATTCGAACTTGATCAATCAAACAGGGAACCAATTTCCAAGGTGAGACAACAGGTTCATCCCATGAAGTGAAATGATTGCTCACGGGAAATGCAGGCACCCTTGTTACTCCGGGTAAGGAGTTTCAGAATAGAACAACTCAATATGTTCTTCAAATCCCGCCGACAGCAGATGCCGGCGGGTTTCTTTGCGCTGTCGGGTTCGGAATGTGCCGGCTTGCGGCTGTGGTACCACTCCGGCAGGGGAATGCTCGTCATGTCGATTCCGCGCCTAGAGTCTGTTTCTAAAATGCCTGAAGCGCATTTTCGGCGTATTAGACTGCATTTCTGCGTTGATTTCCCTTGACTTAGTGCCACTAAGCCTGCGAGGCGACAAACCTTCAGGTTTGTCGGTCGGCTTTTGGCCGACTGCCGACGTCACAATCCTATGGATTGGGACGCGGCACCGGGAAATCGCCTTGAAATGCAGCCAAATCCACTCGAAACTGCATCTCCCAGCATTTAGAAACACACTCTAAGTTGAGTTATTCCCGAATTGTGACGTCAATCCAGCAGTTTTCGCGCGTTTGCGGGTCAAAGCTGGACAATTTGCGGCACTGCCCTTATAATGAAGCCAAAGCCCGGCGGCCTGCCGCAGGCGAATTGGAGGTGGATAACGTGAAAAAGCTGATACTGGCGCTGTTGATCGCCGCGCTGCTGCTGCCCTGCGCCGCGCTGGCCGAGGAGGATGGCGATTTTGGCTTTGACTTTGGAGATGAGGGCTACACCGGCGAGTGGGTCCGCGTGGACGGCATGAGCCTGGAGTTCTGCCTGCCCGAGGGCTGGGAGCAGACAGGAGAGGCCGCCTACGCCGCCACGGACGACGCCGGGAATACGGTCGCGCTGACGATCACCATCGCCGCCGAGGGCGTGGAGGACATCCTCGCCTGGGGAGAGAGCAACCTGAACGTCTACGAGGTCTGCGGCGCTGGCTTCTACGACGTGCTGGTGGAGGAGACCGACGATCGGCTGACGGTCTGGTTCCTGGACAATACGGACTGCCTGATCCGCTTTGAATTCGTCCGCTCCGCCAGGGAAGCCCTGACCCGGGACTTTGCGCTGCAGATCGTGGGCAGCATCAACGAGAGCTGGCTCGACGAGGGCCCGATGCTCAGCGACGAGGAGGACGTGTTCGACGTCTTCTCGGAGTTCGACTTCGAGGACGGGCTGGAGGACGAGACTTCCGATTCCGAGGGCTGATATTCAAGGGAAAACGATGACGATGTTTGATCGCCCGTCCCGCGATGACAGCGGGGCGGGCGATTGCAATAGTGTGAATGGTGCAAAAGAACGATGTAAATTGCGTAAATTTTCCAAAATCGAGAATTGGGTATTGACAACCGGGGCGTTTTGATGTATTATAATTCACGTCGCCGCGACAAGCGGCACTGTGAGAACAATTGGGAGCATAGCTCAGCTGGGAGAGCATTTGCCTTACAAGCAAAGGGTCACAGGTTCGAGCCCTGTTGTTCCCACCAATGTGGTGCGGTAGTTCAGTTGGTTAGAATGCCAGCCTGTCACGCTGGAGGTCGAGGGTTCGAGCCCCTTCCGCATCGCCATTAGCCCAGGTAGCTCAGTCGGTAGAGCAGTAGACTGAAAATCTACGTGTCGATGGTTCGATTCCGTCCCTGGGCACCATTTGCGGTAGTAGCTCAGTTGGTAGAGCGCCACCTTGCCAAGGTGGAGGTCGCGAGTCCGAGTCTCGTCTACCGCTCCATTTTTTTCGGCGAATGCCTGTGCATGCGCCGCAATTTGGTGCCATAGCCAAGTGGTAAGGCAAAGGTCTGCAAAACCTTCATTCCCCGGTCCGAATCCGGGTGGCACCTCCAAGGAGCTGTCTCGTTGAGACAGTTCTTTTTTTGTACAATAATAGCAAGACGCCGCGTTCCATGGGGGACGCGGCGTCTTGCGGTTTGCGCGGCGGGGGTCAGGCTGCTCACTTCTCCAGGCGCAGCTTCCGACAGTACTGGGTGCACAGCTTGTCCGTGCAGTTGACGCACTTCAGGGCGGCGTTGGTGCGCTCCCAGAAGCGCTCGGGGTAGAGCATCACGCAAACCTCCCAGACCACCCACACCGCGAAGGCGATGATCAGCAGCGAGGTGGTGTACAGCCCGGGCGTCAGCACGAAGGGGGAGAACATCATCAGGTGGTCCCAGTTGAAGATGCGGCAGGTGGTGCAGCAGCGATTGCGCATGATCAGCCGGAAGGGGCACCAGATCAGCACGCAGATCAGGTCGCAGACGTAGAACAGCACCGCCACGAGGAAGATCTCGTTCCGGCCCAGCACGCCGGTGAAGAACAGCGCCGCCAGCACGGCCAGCACGCCCACCCAGATCAGGAACACCTTGTACGCGGCCTTGGTGGTGGTGACGATGTGCTCCTTCAGCGCCTTGTAGTTGATGGCCTCCCGCAGTGGGCGGAAGCGGTGGCGGAACAGCTTCTGGGAGCCCAGGGGCAGGTCCTTCTGGACGGGGACCAGTTGGCCCACCATGTCTATGATCCACACCAGCCACAGCGCGTGCAGCGGCGAGAGGCGGGCGAAGAAGTCCCATCCCCGAAGAACGTCGAAGGCCTCCCTGCGCCGCAGGTACAGGTAAACCACCGCCAGCGCGGCGAGCACTCGTCCGATCAGCCGCGCGAAGTAAAACTTGCGAATTCTCGACATTGAGCCTGCCTCTCTGCTTCGACGGCCCTCATGCCGCCGGTAACTCCATGGACGCTCCTGTCGGCGCGCCTTGTGCCATGGTTCACGCTGTAATCATATCACATCGGAAGCATTTGTCAAGGGAAACCGATCCCGGACAATTTGACGCCGGGAGTGGGGCGGCGGGCCTGCCTGTAAGATGAGGGAGGTCGCAGACAGCGCTAAAGAGCCCCGCGAAGCCGGCCGCCTGCTCGGGCGGACGCACACTTCGCGGGGCTTTCCTTGCCGTTCGGACATCCCCGGCGCTGGACGCCGGGATTATTATGTCAAGGGAAATCAACGCAGAAATGCAGTCAAAAACGCTGAAAAAGCGTTCAGGCATTTTAGAAGCAGACGCTACTTCTCCTCGCTGAAGTCGGTGTCCATGCCGACCTGGAGGGCGTATTCGGGATAGGCACTCTGGACCAGCGCGCACACCTCGCGGTAGACCGCGCGTCGGTCTGCGGCGTCGAAGCTGATGATGATGTCAAAGCGCATCGTCCTGGCCTCGCGGTCGATGTAGAAGCCGTGCATCTGCAGCACGTGGGGGTGGGACAGGGCGATTTTCGCCACGTTTTGCCGGGCCTGCATGGCCTCGGGGTCCTTCGTGTTGACGGAGTACACGCCGACGGCGGTCAGGATCACGTCGTGCTTGTGGTAGACCTCCAGGCTCACCCGGCGGATCAGCTGGTCCAGCTGGTCGGCGGTGAGGGTATCCGGCACCTCGATGTGGACGGAGCCGTTGTAGCTGTCCGGGCCGTAGTTATGCAGGATCAGGTCGTAGGCACCGCTGATCTCCGGGAAGCTGTTGATTGTCCGCTTGATGTCCCGGGCCAGCTCCGCGTCCACGCGCTCGCCCAGCACCTTCGAGAGCGTATCCCGAAGCATTTCGATGCCGGACTTGATGATGACGGCGGCGATGATCGCGCCCAGCCACGCCTCCAGGGAGACGTGGAAGATCAGGTAGATGGCGGCGGCCACCAGCGTGGAGGCGGAGATGATGGAGTCCAGCGTGGCGTCCTCGCCGGAGTTGACCAGGGAGTCCGAGTGCACGCTCTCGCCGACGCGCTTCACATAGCGACCCAGCAGGATCTTCGTCACCACGCCCACCGCCACGATGATCAGCGCCACGACGGAGTAGTCCGGCACGTCGGGGTGGATGATCTTCTTGATCGATTCCGTCAGCGCGGTGACGCCCGCGTACAGCACCAGCAGCGATATGACCATGGCGCTGAGGTACTCGATGCGCCCATAGCCGAAGGGGTGCTTCCTGTCCGCCTCCCGGCCCGCCAGCTTCGTGCCGACGATGGTGATGACGGAGCTCGCGGCGTCGGAGAGGTTGTTCACTGCGTCCATGACGATGGCGATGGAGTTGGAGGTCAGGCCGACCACCGCCTTGAAGGCCGCCAGGAACACGTTGGCGAGGATGCCGATGACGCTGGTCCGTATGATCTTCCTGTCGCGCTCGGAGGCCTTGCCCGCGTCGGGCTGCTCGGCGCCCTGCTGCATGGTGTTTAGAATGTCCTTTGAAACTGCCATGAAATAACCCCCTTGGACGATATGAGGCTCTCGGGTGTGGTGCCCGGGGACTTTGTTTTTCTCGAATTATAGCACCGCTGCAGCGGGATGTAAATGCATTGTGGCAATAAATGACGTGGCGCGGAGTTCACGCTCCGCGCCGCTATGGATTATTTTAGATATGCCTTCAGCGCTTCCACCTTGTCCAGGCGCTCCCAGGGCAGGTCCAGGTCCGCCCGGCCGAAGTGGCCGTAGCTGGCGGTCTGGCAATAGATGGGCCGCTTCAGGTCCAGGTCGCGGATGATGGCCGCCGGGCGCAGGTCGAAGCAGGCATTGACGATCTCAGCCAGCCTGTCGTCCGGCAGCGCGCCGGTGCCGTAGCTGTCCACGAACACGGAGACGGGCTTCGCCACGCCAATGGCGTAGGCCACGCCGACCTCGCACTTCTTCGCCAGGCCCGCGGCCACCAGGTTCTTGGCCACGTGGCGCATGGCGTAGGCGGCGCTGCGATCCACCTTGCTGGGGTCCTTGCCGGAGAACGCACCGCCGCCGTGGTGGGCGTAACCGCCGTAGGTGTCCACGATGATCTTGCGACCGGTGAGGCCGGAGTCGCCCTGGGGACCGCCCACGACGAAGCGTCCGGTGGGGTTGACGAAGTACTTGGTGTTCTCGTCAAGCAGAGCGGCGGGGAGGATGGGGCGCACCACGTGCACCATCAGGTCGTGGTAGATGGCGTCCTGGGTGACCTCCGGGGCGTGCTGGGTGGAGAGCACCACGGCGTCGATGCGCACGGCGCGATCGTCGTCGTACTCGATGGTGACCTGGGCCTTGCCGTCGGGCCGCAGGTAGGGCAGGGTGCCGTCCTTGCGGACCTGGGCCAGACGCTTGGTCAGCCGGTGGGCCAGGGAGATGGCCAGGGGCATGTATTCCTCGGTCTCGTCGCAGGCATAGCCGAACATCATGCCCTGGTCGCCGGCACCCTGGTCGGCGTTCTCGCGCACCACGCCCTGGGCGATGTCCGGGGACTGCTCGTCCAAGCTGACCAGCACGGCGCAGGAGTGGCCGTCGAAGCCGTACTTGGCGCGGTCATAGCCGATCTCGACGATCTTGTTGCGGACGATCTGGTCGATGGGCACATAGGCCGAGGTGCTGATCTCGCCCATCACCAGCACCATGCCGGTGGTGGCGGCGCACTCGCAGGCCACGTGGGCCTCCGGGTCCTGGGCCAGTATGGCGTCCAGGACGGCGTCGGAGATCTGGTCGCAGATCTTATCGGGATGTCCCTCGGTGACGGATTCAGAGGTGAAGAAGTGACGCATTTTGATGCTCTCCTTTGATATTTCGATCAACAAAAAACCCGCCTTTGGGCGAGTTCGATGAATCAAAGCTCGCCTCATCTTTCGGCTTCGGGGTTTTCCCCCTGCCGCAGGAATTGGCACCTTGCCGACATTTCTGCCGACCGGTTGCCGGGCGTCATCGGGCCTGTCCCTCAGCCACTCTGGATAAGGCATTTTCTGTTGTCGAGAACATTATAGCCGCTCGCGTATTAAGAATCAAGCATTTGCGGGTTTCAATGCGGAATTGCGGCGCGGCATTTGACAAAATCCGCGGCAGCATATAAAATGAAGAATACACGAGATGAAGGCATGAAAGAAGGCTTCAAATGGCATTGACGATGGTGCACCTTCTGGCGGGGGACCTGTGGGCCAGGGGGCATGAGGAATACCGGAACTCGCCGGAGTTCCACTATGGCGTGATCTCGCCGGACGCCATCCACGTCCGGGACGGCAGCGACAAGTCCCACAAGGACGAGATCCATCTGTATAACTGGAGAAGTCCCCACCCGGACGAGGTCATCGCCTACTGGCGGGAGCACCACACGCCCTTCGACATCGGCTACGGCGTGCACGTGCTGACCGACGCCCAGTGGGTGCCGCGCTACATGGAACGGTTGAAGGGAATGCTGCTGCCCAGCGGCCTGCTGGACACCAACATCTACTACAACGATACCTTCGTGACCGACTTCCGGCTCTACCACCAGACGCCCCGCCTCCAGCAGATCCTGGAGATGATCGGACCCGCCCAAACGCCGGAGGATCACCCGCTGCTGACGGCCCACGAGTTCAGTACCTGGCGGGACAACCTGATCGAGGCCTATCACGGCGAGTGCCCGAAGCACGATCCCGTGCGCTTCGTCACCGAGGCCTATGTGCTGGAGTTCGTGCGGGACAGCGTCGCCATGATCGACGAGGTGTACACCCGGGCCTTCGGCGGGGCAGGAGTGTAGGAGGGCAGACGCACACCGCATGGTTTTCCTCCGGTCGGCGAACTTTTTTGCTGAAAGGGTATTGACAAAATCTGCTGCCTGCATTATAATGTCTCTCGTTGGTTGTCGCGGCTGCATTTCAGCGAAGGCAAGCGCGGCCGTACCCGGCTGTGCGGGCGTGGCGAAATTGGCAGACGCGCCAGATTTAGGTTCTGGTGCCAAACGGCGTATGGGTTCAAGTCCCTTCGCCCGCACCATTTCCGGTTATGCG
>CADCHI010000013.1 GCA_902801165.1 uncultured Eubacteriales bacterium
CAAATAGAACAGACGATGCGAGTAAAGAAGCAATCTTATGCAGCATCCGACCTCATCCGTCTTTCG
This sequence comes from uncultured Eubacteriales bacterium, assembly GCA_902801165.1. GTDB lineage: Bacteria > Bacillota > Clostridia > Christensenellales > Aristaeellaceae > UBA2862. The sequence goes on from CADCHI010000013.1 coordinate 67, forward strand.
GCAAAATTGCAAGCAATTTCACCGAAATCCACCTTCCCCATTGGGGAAGGCTATGGGGAAGGTTATGGGGAAGGCTTTGGGAAGTTCCTCTATCGCTGCTCCCCACTGAAAAGCGGCGGGTCCGCCGGCACTTTTTAAACGAGGCAGCTCGACCGCGATGTGGGCGAGCGCCGAAGTTTCTTGTGCCGGGAATCCGCCGCAAAAATTCCGTCTCGACATGGAACACAGCAAATAGAACAGACGATGCGAGTGAATAAAAGGGATTGCGCTATGCGACCTCATCCGTCTTTCGGCAAAATTGCAAGCAATTTCGCCGAAATCCACCTTCCCCAAAGGGGAAGGCTTTTGCAGCTCCTCTATCAAAGAAGCCACACACCGCAGGTGAAGAATCTCCTCCCATTAATAATGGAAGCCGCGCATTCTTCCCCCATTCCTCACTCCTCCTCCGCGTCCGCCGCGCAGCTCCCGGCCACCTTCAGCGTCTGGGCCGCCAGGTGGGTGCCGGCCAGCACGGCCTGGGAGAGGGGCTCGCCCCGCATCAGCGCCGCCACGGCGGCGGAGAAGAAAGCGTCGCCCGCGCCGGTGGTGTCCACCACGTCCACGGGCAGCGGCGGGCAGTAGCCAAACTCGCCGGTATTGTTGTCCACGTACACCGAGCCCTGGGGCCCCATGGTGATCACCATGGCGGGAATGCCCGCCACGGCGGAGCCGCGCCGCAGCACCTCCAGCATGTTCTCCGGCGGGATGTGGGCCAGGTCGGCCCGGAACAGCCGGCCGGCCTCCATCTCGTTGCAGATGAAGCAGGCCACGTCGTGCAGGTATTCCGGATGCTGCAAAACCACGTCCATGTTGCCCACGATGGAGTAGACCGGCTTGCCATACCGCTTCGCCATCTCCAGCACCATGCCGGAGATGCCTTCGTTCATATCCACGTCCAGCACCACGCCGTCGGTGTCGGCCATGATCTCGTCGCCCTTGCGGCGCAGATAGTCCTCCAGGGCGCCGAACTCCGGCTGACGGGAAATGGACCCCGCCAGGTCACCCTTTTCGTTCAGGATGGCCAGCCACATGCCCATGCCCTTCTCCGTGGCGATCACGTGCCGCGTGTCCACGCCCAGGGCCGCCAGGCCGTCGCGCACCTCCCGGCCTATGGCGTTGTCGTCCACCATGCTGACAAAGCGCACCGGCACGTTCAGCCGGGTCAGGTTTTCCGCCACATTCCGGCACACGCCCCCGGCCACCACCTGGACGTCGCCGACGTTGCGTTCCTCGGGCATGTACCGGTCCCGGGCAAAGCCCTTTACGTCCACAAAGATCGAACCGATCACCAGCATTCGCGGCACCTTCCCTTCCATCGCTCCCGAAAGGGGCGTTTTCCTTTGTAACCGGCGGCTGCGCGGCCGCCTTCGTTTCCAAAATTATAGCATACCCCGGGGGACCATTTCAAGGGCGAAATGCACCGCAGGCCCGCGCTTTTGAGCCGGCGCCGGGTTCAACATTACTCAACTTTTGGTGATATAATTTAATCACATACATTTAACGGTATGGAGACCTCACGCGTATTGACATAATAATTGAAAGGTGGTTTAATATATCTCACCTGAAAGTTCAGTAATCTTAAACTTCATGCCGCGGATTGGAGGCGGAAAAAACGTGAAGATCGGAGACAAGATTCGCAGGCTGCGCCTGCAGCGGGGCCTGACCCAGGAGGAGCTCGCCGACCGCTGCGAACTCTCCAAGAGCTTTATTTCCCTGCTGGAGCGGGACCTGACCTCCCCCTCCCTGGATACGCTGGCGGACCTGCTGGAGACCCTGGGCAGCGACCTGCCCACCTTCTTCCGGGATCGGGACGAAAAGCTGGTCTTCGGCGAGGAGGACATCTTCGTCAAGGAGGAGCCGGAGGTCATGAAGGGCATGATCAAGTGGTTGATCCCCTCCGCCCAGAAGAACCAGATGGAGCCGATCCTGGTGGAGATGGGCCCCGGCGGACGCACCGACGAGGATGACCCCCACGAGGGCGAGGAATTCGGCTACGTGCTGTCGGGCACCATCCGCGTGGTGCTGGGCAACCGCGCCGAGCGCGTGCGCCGGGACGAGAGCTTCTACTTCCGACCCAGCGCCCCCCACTGGCTGGAAAACGCCGGGAAGGGCGTCTGCAAGGTGCTGTGGGTGTCCACGCCGCCCAGCTTTTAAGAGTGAGGAGTTTGAAGTTTGGAGTTTTAGATAGCTGATGGCGCACGAGCAAAGCGATGAAACGCGGCAGCAGCCATTCACTCCACACTCAAAACTCCACACCAGTAACCCCCAACACTAGAGTGTGTTTCTAAAATGAGGGATGTGCAGTTTCGAGCAGATAATCATTCATTTCAAGGCGGTTTTCCGCAGGCTTAGTGGCACTAAGTCAAGGGAAACCAACGCTGAAATGGAGGATTAGATGCCGAATATGCATCTTTCCGAATTTAGAAACAGACTCTAATACGCAGGAGCGATCATTATGATAGATGAAACCCGCCTGATCGAGATCAAGGGCGTCTCGAAGAGCTTTGGCGACACGCAGGTGCTGCACGACGTCGACCTGTACATCCGCAAGTGTGAGTTTGTGACCCTGCTGGGCCCGTCGGGCTGCGGCAAGACCACCCTGCTGCGCATCCTGGGCGGGTTTGAAATGCCCACCTCCGGCGAAGTGCTGTTCGAGGGCAAGGACATGACCGGCATTCCCCCCTACAAGCGCCGCATCAACACGGTTTTCCAGAAGTACGCGCTGTTCAACCACCTGAACGTGTTTGACAACATCGCCTTCGGCCTGAACCTGAAGACGCCGGAGCAGCTGGGCGTAAAGACCAAGAAGGAAAAGAAGGCGGAAATCGAGCGCCGGGTCACCCGCATGCTGAAGCTGGTGAAGATGGAGGGCTACGAAAAGCGCTCCACCAACGCCCTGTCCGGCGGCCAGCAGCAGCGCATCGCCATCGCCCGTGCGCTGGTGAACGAGCCGGAGGTCCTGCTGCTGGACGAGCCCCTGGGCGCGCTGGACCTGAAGCTGCGCAAGGAGATGCAGCTGGAATTGAAGGCCATGCAGCAGCAGCTGGGCATCACCTTCATCTACGTCACCCACGACCAGGAGGAAGCACTGACCATGTCGGACACCATCGCCGTGATGAACGGCGGGCGCATCCAGCAGATCGGCGACCCCAAGCGCATCTACGACGAGCCGAAGAACGCCTTCGTGGCGGACTTCATCGGCGAGAGCAACATCATCGACGGCGTCATGCTTCAGGACGAGCTGGTGGAGTTCTGCGGCGTCGAGTTCCAGTGCGTGGACGAGGGCTTCGGCGCCCGCGAGCCCGTGGACGTGGTCATCCGCCCGGAGGACATCATGATCGTCGGCGAGGACGTGGGCATGCTGACCGGCGTGGTGGAGAGCGTGATCTTCAAGGGCGTTCACTACGAGATGATGATCCGCGGCAACGATCCCGACGGCATCCGCTGGAAGGTGCACTCCACCACCATGCAGCCGGTGGGCACCCGCGTGGGCATGACCATCGTGCCCTACAACATCCACATCATGCACAAGGCCCGCACGGCGGACGCCGAGCCCGTCGCGGAATCCCGCAACAAGGAGGCGTAAGCGATGAAGCGTTCCTGGTATGCCTCCCCCTATGCGCTGTGGATGCTGCTGTTCGCGGTGGTGCCGCTGCTGTTCGTGTGCTGGTACGCCTTCACCACTCCGGAGGGCGCGTTCACGCTGACCAACTTCCAGGAGTTCGCCAAGCCGCGCTACGCGGCGGTGATCCTGCGCAGCCTGAAGCACGCGCTGTACTGCACGGTGCTGTGCCTGGTGATCGGCTATCCCACGGCCTACTTCCTGGCCGGGCGGGGCTTCAACCACACCCAGAGCCTGGTGGTGCTGATCCTGCTGCCCATGTGGATGAACCTCCTTCTGCGCACCTACGCCATGATGACCCTGCTGGACGACAACGGCGTGCTGAACGCCGCGCTGCAGGCCATCGGGCTGCCCAAGGTCAAGGTCATCGGCACCGAGGGGGCCGTGGTGATGGGCCTGGTGTACAACTACCTGCCCTTCATGGTGCTGCCCATCTACACGGTCTTGAAGAAGATGGATTACTCCGTCATCGAGGCCGCCGAGGACCTGGGCTGCAATCCCCTGCGGGTCGTCACCCGGGTGGTGATCCCCATGTCGCTGCCGGGCATCGTGTCGGGCATCACCATGGTGTTCATGCCGGCGGTGACCTCCTTCGCCATCTCCACGCTGCTGTCCAACGGCAAGCTGCGCCTGGCGGGCGACCTGATCGACTACATCTTCAACCAGTCCTCCAACCCCAACCGCTGGAACATCGGCAGCTCGTTCTCGCTGATGATGCTGGTGCTGATCCTGATCTCCATCGGCTTTCTGCGCAAGGTGGACCCGGACAATGAGGGAGGTGGCCTCTGGTGAGAAACAGTCGCGGAGTCAGAACCTTCCGAACCGTGTGGATGGCGCTGGTGCTCATCTTCCTGTACGCGCCGATCCTGGTGATGATCGCGCTGTCCTTCAACGCGTCGGTATCCCGCAGTCAGTGGACGGGCTTTACACTGGACTGGTACGTGAAGGTGTTCCATGATCCCTCGATCCTGGGCGCGCTGCGCACCACCGTCGAGGTCGCGGTGATCGCCACGGTGGTCTCCACCGTCATCGGCACCCTGGGCGCCATCGGCATGCACGCCATGAACACCAACATGGCCAACGTGCTGATCAACGTGTCCTACCTGCCCATGACCACCCCGGACATCGTCACCGGCGTCTCGCTGATGCTGATGTTCCTGTTCGCCAAGGTGCCGCTGGGCAAGTGGACGATGATCATGGCCCACATCGCCTTCGACATCCCCTATGTGCTGTTCTCGGTGATGCCGAAGCTGCGCCAGATGAACCCGAACCTGTATGAGGCGGCGCTGGATCTGGGCTGCCACCCGCTCAAGGCGCTGTACAAGGTGATCATCCCGGAGATCATGCCCGGCATATTCACCGGCACACTGCTGGCCTTCACCATGTCACTGGATGACTTCGTAATTTCCTACTTCACCTCCTCCGACATGTACCCGAACCTGTCGCGCATCGTCTACTCCTCCACGAAGCTGGGCGTAAAACCCACGATGTACGCAGTCTCTACGATGATGTTCGTGAGCATCCTTCTGCTGCTGGTGCTGATCAACCGGAGGACGAAGCTGGAGGATATGGGTTAGAGTCTGTTTCTAAAATGCCTGAAGCGCATTTTCGTCGTATTAGACTGCATTTCTGCGTTGATTTCCCTTGACTTAGCGCCACTAAGCCTGCGGAAAATCGCCTTGAAATGCAGCCAAATCCACTCGAAACTGCAGGCAGAGGGCACGGATCGGGGAAATTGGGAACCGGGACTTGGTAAGCAGGCAGCGGGAATTGCCCGGAAACGGATTCCGGGCCGTTGCAAGCTGAAGTTTTGACGTATATGACATGCTGAGCATGTTCTATAGCACATCAACCCCCACGAAAGGAATGACGCACATGAAGAAGATCGCCATCATCCTGTTGGTCGCGCTGCTGGTCGGCGCACTCTCCACCGCCGCCCTCGCCGAGGCGGACAAGCCCTTCGCCGGCACCGAGCTGAAGGTGTATAACTGCTACGACTACATCGACGAGGCTGTGCTGGACATCTTCGAGGAGGAGACCGGCATTCATGTGAACTATCTGAACTACATCGACAACGAGGCCCTGTACACCCGCGTGTCCACCGGCGCTGAAGTGTACGACGTGATCGTACCCTCCGACTACATGATCGAGCGCCTGATCAAGGAGGACCTGATCGCGGAGCTGGACCTCTCCAACATCCCCAACCTGGAGAACGTGCTGCCCAGCCTGCTGGATCCCACCTACGATCCCGGCAACGCCCACTCCATCCCCTACATGTGGGGCACCCTGGGCATCGTGTACAACACCGAGATGGTGGCCGAGCCCATCACCAGCTGGACCGCTCTGCTGGATGAAAACTACGCCGGCAAAATCTTCATGATGGACTCCGTGCGAGACACCATCGGCCTGGCGCTGAAGACCCTGGGCTACTCCATGAACAGCCACGACGAGGACGAGCTGGCGCAGGCCGGCGAATGGCTGATGGCCCAGCGCGATTCCGGCGTTGTGGGCGGCTACATCCTCGACCAGGCCAAGGACATGATGGCCAACGACGAGGCCGCCATGGCCGTGATGTACTCCGGCGACGCGCTGTATGCCATGGATAAGAACGACAAGCTGGCCTACGTCATCCCCGACGAGGGCTCCAACATCTGGGTGGATGGCATGTGCGTGCCCAAGTCCAGCCAGAACAAGGAAGCCGCCGAGTGCTTCATCAACTTCATGTGCCGTCCCGACATCGCCCAGATGAACATGGAGTACATCTACTACTCCTCTCCCATCAAGCAGGTCGTCGAGAACCTGGGCGAGGAGGAGCTGGCCAGCACCGCCATGAACCCCACCGACGAGATGGTAGCCCGCTGCGAATACTACAACGACATCTCCGACGTCGCCTACCTGTACGATGACATCTGGATGGACGTGCTGATGTAAGCCGGCAGGGCCGGCTGCCATCTGCTGCCGCCTGAGCGCAGAGCGCTCAACCCCAATTGCTGCCACCTTTGAGCGCAGGGCGCTCAGCCCCAACTGCTACCGCCCTTGAGCGCAGGGCGCTCAGCCCCATCTGCTGCCGCCTTTGAGCGCAGGGCGCTCAACCCCAACTGCTACCGCCCTTCTATTATCAATCCCGTGCGCCACTGGTTCAAGCGCACGGGACTTTCCTTTGCGGGAATGTCAGTCTTTTGATCTATTCTCGCAGGGCGCTCAACCCCAATTACTGCCGTCCTTCTATTATCAATCCCGTGCGCCACTGATTCAAGCGCCGGGCCGGCAGGGCCGGCTGCCATCTGCTGCCGCCTTTGAGCGCAAGGCGCTCAACCCCAATTGCTGCCGCCTTTCTATTACCAATTCCCGGTGCCACTGATTCAAGCACCGGGAATTTTCCTTTGTGGAAAAGCTCCGAATTGTTTATGTGCGTCCTGATCCTCTTTCAGCTATTTCTAATCCCTAATCCCTATTCCCTAATCCCTCTCCTCCACCCTTTCTCGCCTCTTCCAGGCATTCTGACTGCTGCCTGTTGCCTAGTGACTTTCCCCTAATAATTCGCCCCTGGGTCGCAAATGCGGTCCAGGGGCGTAATTATCGATACTCTTATTTCTTGTGCGCCCAGCGATAAGCCCTATTGATGGCGCTCTGGTGGTTGGAATTCACCTTGCTGGAGGCGTGGGTCAGGCTGTTGGTGGTATGCAGGCAGAACTGGCCATTGTAGTTGTTGCTGCGGATGGTCTGGTCGCCGTGGGGCAACGTATTGATGGCGCTGGCCACGTACTTGCCGCCGGCCTTGAGGATGACCGCATGGGACTTCCAGGAGAACTTGCCCTTGGCGATCCTCTTCAGCTTCGCGGTATCGGCCGCGGTGGCGGGCTCCACGTCGGCGTGGTAGTGGCCGCCCATGCGCTTGATGCGCATCGTGATGCCGGTGTCGATGTCGTAGATATAACCGTAGTGGCCCTTCTCGAGCACGTGGCTGCCGCCATTGAACCAGTCCATCTTGACCACCTTGGACTTCCAGGAGGTGTCGCTCTTGGCCTTGGCGGAGGCGGTGGAAACCTTGCTCCTGGACACGCAGCTGGCCTTGATGTAGCCGGTAGCGGAGCCGCTGGAGTTCTGAACCTTATAGTAGCTGCCGCTCTTTCCCACCACGTACAGCTTCGTGTTCACGGCCACGGACCGCCGGGAAGCAGAGGAGGACGCCTTGCTGTAGACGTAGGTCTTGCGGCTGGCATAGGCCGTATACCGCTTGGTGGAGGACGAGGACGACTTGGACTTGGAGGACGACGACGAGGCCGCCTTCAAATACTTCACCGGCATGTAGCCGGTCTTGCCGTTGACCTTGACCTTGGCCCACTTGCCGGAGACGGCCTTCACCGTCACAGACGTGCCCTTGCTGATCTTCGCGCTCTTGGCGGAGGTGGAGGCCGTCTTGTAGATCTTCGCGGAGGAAGAGCTGACCTTCGCCGCGGCGCTCTGGGCCATGGCGGGGGCAAGCATGGAAATGACGAACAGGGAGAGCAGCACCACGCAGATTATCTTTTGTATACGGCGGGCCATGGTTGTTTCACCTTTCTTTGAAATTCTTTACCAACTGATATAATTATATTACAAAAGTATTTCAAATAAAAGTGAGTTCCTTAAAATATACGGAGATTGTCCAACCGTCGCCCCGATGGTCCATTTCCGGTCTTTTTTGCCTGACGACAACACATCTTTACCGTAATTTGCTGAAAATCATCCCCCTTGGGCGTATAATATGGGTTGCCGGCGACATTCAAGGGTACCGGCGGCCCCGAAAAACTCTCTTTCCAAACGCAGTCAGAAAAAAACGAAGGGCCCTGCCCCGCTGCGAGGCGGAGAGGGCCATGACAAAGGATCCAAAGGACATCCAAATATGAAGATCTTTGACACACACGTTCACATCTTCCCGGACGCCATCGCCCAAAAGGCCGCGAACGCCATCGGGAAGTTCTACGAAAACTTCCACATGGAGTGCGACGGGCGGCTGGAGACGGCCATTCGCGTCACAGAGGCCGCGGGCATCACCCGCTTCTGCGCCCACTCCGTGGCCACCACGCCCCACCAGGTGGACAGCATCAATGCCTTCGTGATGAACGCCTGGCGGCAGTACCCCCAGCGCATCGTCCCCTTCGCGGCCATGCACCCCGCCCTGCCCGATCCCCGGGCCACGGCGGAGGCGGTCATCGCCGGGGGCTTCAAGGGCGTGAAGCTCCACCCGGAGATCCAGGGCTTCAACATCGACGCCCCGGAGGTGCTGGACATGATCGCGCCCTTCGAGGGCAGGCTGCCGCTGCTGGTGCACGCCGGGGACTACCGCATGGACAACTCCAGCCCCGACAGGCTCAAGCGCGTGCTGCGAACCTTCCCGAAGCTGACGCTGATCTGCGCCCACCTGGGCGGCTGGACGGTGTGGCGCAGGGCGGCCCGGGAGCTGGCCGGCGAAAACCTGTACGTGGACACCTCCAGCGCGCTGTTCGCCCTCCGGCCGGACGAAGCCGTGCGCATCATCCGGGACTACGGCGTCGAGCGGGTGCTCTACGGCACCGACTACCCCATGTGGAGCCCCGTGGGCGAGCTGAGGCGCTTCGATGCCCTGGACCTGACCGACAGGGAACGGGCCGACATCCTGTGGAACAACCACCTGGCGCTGTTCCCGGAGGACGCGGAGCCTGCCGAATGAGCAAGGGCCAAAACATAATGATTGTCGGCGTGTTCCTCCGGAACCCGCCGACAGTCATGTACGATTCCAAAAAAGAGAACCGCTCCTACGAACGGTTCTCTCTGTGTTTATCCTGTCAAGCTCAGCTGGCCTTCTTCAGGGCGCTCTTCTTCACGTAGCCGCCCTTGCCGCCCAGCGTCTTGATATAGGCCCAGTTGCCCTTCGTCTGGTAGACGATGATGTGCTGGCCCTTGGACAGCGTGGTGACCTTCTTGCTGCCGGTGGAGGCCTTCTTGTAGACCTTGACATTCCGGCTCCTGCAATAGTAGATCTGGTCCTTGTAGGCAGCGCCATAGGACTTCAGGAAGCCCCTGTACATGTAGCCCACGGTGCCGTAGGCAGTACGCACACGGCAGAAGGAATTCTTCTGCTTGTCGAGATAGAAGACCTTGCTTCCCTTCTTGACGCTGGTCAGCACCTCATAGGCAGAGGAAGGGCCGCTGCGCACGCGCGCGCCGTCCACCGTCACCTGCAAAATCTCAATCTTTTTCCTGCTGGAAGCCGCCGACGCGCTCACCGGTGCGATCAGCGTGGCTGCGACCAGAATGACACACAACAGTGCCGTCAAAATCCTGCGCTTCATAAGTGTTACCCCCTAACCGTGCATGATGGTATTTTACCATAATACACAGTCAAAATCAAGATATAAAATCACATTTTTGTCCAAATTCCGCGACAATTGTCGAATTACAGTCAGTTAAAATATACCAGCTCTTCCTTGGGCGCGGAGGCGGGCGAAACCTTCTCCTCGATCAGTATGATCGCGTCCGTGTTGTGCAGCGGGCTGAAGCTCTTCTCCACCCTGGCGTCCAGGAAGATCCAGTCGTTGGTCTTGGGCGCTTCGCCGCTGAACTGGCACAAAAAGCCGATGCCGCCGATGTCGTCGGCGCAGCAGGTCATCACGTGGCGGCCGAACACATAGCAGTTCTTCGGCATGTCCTCCATGCGGAAGGCGCGGCCCCGGGCGTGGATATGCTTGCCGTCGTAGCGGTCCGGGTGCTCCAGCGCGTCCAGGTAGAAGGTGCCGAAGTCCTCGTCGCCGATCACCACGGGATTGGCCTTCACGTCGTAGGGCAGGTCCTCGTCGGCTACGCCGTCGTCGGTGGTGCCGTCCAGGTTTTCGAAGAAGATGCGGGTGCCGCTGTTCAGGCCCTTGACCGCGCGGCGCCAGGGGCTCTTGCGGCTGTTCTCGTCGCAGCGGTTGAAGATGACCAGGTCGGCCTCCTTCAGGCCGTCCGCCATGTACTTGCGCATGTTCTTCAGGTACATCTCGAAGGTGGAGGCGTCCACCAGGTCGATGATCTGCGCCAGCGCCCAGCTGTCGGGCTTCTCGGCGGCGTAGAGGGTCTCCAGCAGCCAGGTGGCGTTGTACTCGATGATCACCCGCTCCGGCCGATGCTCCCGGTTCATGCGCATCAGGCGCTTGCCGGCGATCTGCTTGGGATCATCCAGGTTCACCAGCACCGCGTTGCCCTGCTTCAACGCCTCGGGGTCGTACTCCTCCTCCCCCTCCTCGCAGCAGAGCAGCAGCGTGCGCTCGCCCTCGCTGAAGCCCTCGTCGGTCAGCATGTCGGTGATGAATTTGGTCTTTCCGCTGCCCAGAAAGCCGGTGACGATGTATACGGGTACGTTCATAGCGGTATGCTCTCCTGACTCAGTTTTCAGTGGAATGAAGCGCGGAAAACGGGTCCCGCGCCGCGGCGCGTTTCCCGTCTTCCGCCGTCCGTCTTCAATCAGATTCCGAACAGGGCCTTGATGGCGTCCTGGTTGATCTTGCAGCCGATCACGCACAGCCGGCCGGTGTAGTCCGCGCCGCCCTCGCGCACCTCGTACTCGCCGGGCACGTAGTCGAAGTGCAGCCAGCGGCCGTCGGTCAGCGGCAGGATGCCCTTCGCGCGCAGGATCTGGCCGTACTCAGCGCCATTGCCATCGTCCAGCTCCTCCAGGGCGCTGCGGATGGCGGCCTCCTCGAAGCGCTTGGGCGTCTCCACGCCGATGTTGTCGAAGATCTCGTCGGCGTGGTGGTGGCCGTGGTGGTCGTGGTCATGGCCGCAGCTGCAATGGTCATGGTCGTGATGATGCTCGTGCTCATCGTGATCATGATCGTGATGCTCGTGCTCATCATGATCGTGGTCGTGATGATGCTCGTGCTCATCATGATCGTGGTCGTCATGATGCTCGTGCTCATCGTGGTCATGATCGTGATGGTGCTCGTGATCGTGATGGTCCGGTTCCGGCAGGTCGTCCAGGGTCAGCAGGAAGGTGGGATGCTCGATGGTCTCCAGCATCACCTTGCTGTCCAGCTGGTCCCAGGGCGTGGTGATGATGCGGGCCTTGTCGTTGTGCTGGCGCAGCAGGGCGACGCAACGCTCGATCTTCTCCTGGGAGGTGGTCTGGGTGCGGCTGAGGATGATGGTCTCGGCGCTCTCGATCTGGTCGATGAAGAACTCGCCGAAGTTGTGCGCGTACATGCGGCACTTGCCCACGTCCGCCACGGTGGCGCAGCCGGCCAGCTCGACCTCGTGGGTCTTGGCCACGTCGTCCACCACGCGGCGAATGTCGGACAGCTTGCCCACGCCGGAGGGCTCGATCAGGATGCGGTCGGGGTGGTAGGTGTCGATCAGCTCGCCCAGGGCCACGGTGAAGTCGCCCACCAGCGTGCAGCAGATGCAGCCGGAGTTCAGCTCGGTGATCTGGATGCCGGTCTCCTTCATGAAGCCGCCGTCGATGCCCACTTCGCCGTACTCGTTCTCCAGCAGGACGACCTTCTCGCCCTCAAACGCGCCGTCCAGCAGCTTCTTGATCAGCGTGGTCTTGCCGGCGCCCAAAAAACCGGAAATGATATTTACCTTTGTCATCGCTCTGTCTCCTGTTCATATCGTTATTTCACGCCGGCAGGCCGGCGGGGTAATGGAAGCTCTACCCAAGTCATCGGGCTTCTGTGCCAACCTTGATCATACCCCTTTTCGGTGAATTTGTCATGCAAAAGAAATGGAATTCACCAAATAATAACATACTCCCCCGGGCATCAAAAGCGGGAGCCCCGCCGGCATCCCTTCCGGCGGAGCTCCCGTTTCCTGCGTGCCTTCCGCGGCGCCGGAGACGCGTCCTCCGGCGTTCAGATGCAGCTAATAATCCAGCATGTCGTCCAGGCCCGCACCGTCGGCGAAGTGGACGAGCTTTATGCCAATCAGGCTCATCTCGCCCTGCAGCTGCTCAAGGGTCTCGGCGTCCAGGTTCATCAGGTCGTACCGCTCCTCCTCGTCGCTGACCTCCACGAACACCACCGGGCTCACGCTCATCTCCATGGCGCCCTCCAGCCGCACGGTGCCGCCCTCCTGGACGATCTCCAGCGTGAAGCGCCCGAGGCCGGGATTGTAGCTGAAGCTCAGGCTGGAGCTGCTCCCGGCGCTCATCAGAGCGGCGCGCAGCTCATCCAGGTTCGCCGCGCCGCCGATGGAGGCCATGCCCAGCAGGCTCGCGGCGGCGAAGGCCAACGCCCCGGCGGGAATGTTGACCTGCAGCGAATGGTTGCCGTCCCCGTCCTCGGTCGTGATGAGGTCCAGCGCCTGCTCCAGGTTTCCGCCCGCCAGCATCATCACTCCGCCCAGCGCCATGGCGTAATCCGCGCCGAGCTGCTTCGAAATGTCGTAGTAGTACTGGCCGGTGATGCCGCCCATGGAGAACAGCAACAGTCCGCTGCGCACCTGCATGATGGCGTCCACCTGCTGGCCCTGGCCGCTGCTGAAGGTGGCCTGCAGCGTGGGGATGCCCCTCGTGCTGCCCAGCATCATCTGAAGGCTCATACCATCGAAGCGCACGTTGCGAACGCCGCTCTCCCGCGCGAGGGACAGCTCCAGCTCGCTCAGCACCAGCGTGCTCGCCATGCTCTCCTCCGCCCCCGCGAAGGCTGCCGTCAGCAGCAGCGCCAGCGCCAGCGCGACGGCAACAACTCTCTTCATGCCCCTGCCTCCATAACACGTCCGGAGGGGGCTCGGCCCGGCTCCGGAGTTCATTGCTTCTTTGGATGAATTCTATCACACGCTTTGTTTTATTGTCAACGCCGCGCCTCGCCGGGAGCGCCGCAATACCGATATTTAACTGTGCCCTCACACGCCAAAAACAAACCCGCCGCGGGGCTTCCCGCCTTGTAAAACGGGCCGCCATCGGGTATAATGATTGTCGGCGCCATCCTTCGGATGTCGCCGACCCTGAAAACGTTCCGTTTTACTAATCATGTACAATTCCAATGGTACCGGCTCGCCGGGACGCTCCCGGCGGGCCCTGACACCAAGACGACAGGCGGCGAACGGCATGCGATTCACCAAGATGCACGGCATCGGCAACGACTTCATACTCATCGACGGCTTTCACTGCGCCGTCGAGGATCCCCGGGCCCTGGCCGCGCGGCTGTGCGACCGGCACTTCGGCGTCGGCGCCGACGGCCTGATCCTGGCCCTGCCCTCCACCGTCGCGGACGCCCGGATGCGCATCTTCAACAGCGACGGCAGCGAGCCGGAGATGTGCGGCAACGGCATCCGCTGCCTGGGCGGGTTCCTCTATGACAGCGGCCTCTGTCGCAAGCCGGTGATGACCGTGGAGACCCTGGCGGGCGTGCTGACCCTCGCCCTGGAGCCCGGGGCGGGCCGGGTCCATCGAATGACCGTGGACATGGGCGCGCCCCGGCTGGACCCCGGCGAGATCCCCGTGGCGGCCCCGTCCAACGCGGTCACCATCGAGATCGAGGGCCGTGCGCTGCGCTTCTTCTGCGTCTCCATGGGCAACCCCCACGCGGTAACCTTCGACCTGTATCCCGAGGGCGACGAATTCCTGCGCCTCGGCGCGCAGCTGGAGAGGCACCCGCTGTTCCCCCGCCGCGCCAACATCGAGTTCTGCCGCCTGAACCCCCGGGGCGGCGCCGACGTGCGGGTGTGGGAGCGGGGCGACGGCCCCACCCTGGCCTGCGGCACCGGCGCCTGCGCCGTGCTGACCGCCGGGGCCAGTCAGGGGCTGCTGCCCCGCAGCGCGCCCATCCGCCTGCCCGGTGGCGCGCTGGACATCCGCTGGGCGGAGGACGGCCACCTGTACATGACCGGCCCCGCGGAAACGGTGTTCACCGGGGAATTCGAGCCGTAGCCGCCGGCGGCCTTCGCCGGCGCGGATATCCGGATACAAAAACGCGGCATGTTTCCGAGCACTTCGGAAGCATGCCGCGCTGTTTTTCAATGTTTCTGACGTCCTGTTCAGCTCTCGAAGATCCGCAGGCCCCAGCTGAAGGTGCGCTTGTAGTAGCCAGAGCTGAGGGAGCTGAGGATGACCTTCTTGGCCGCGGAGGACGCGTGGAGGAAGTATCCGCTGCCCAGGTAGATGCCCACGTGGTCGCTCAGATCGTCGTCGCTGACGGTGTCGAAGCAGACCAGGTCGCCGCGCTTCAGGTTGTCGTACTCGATCTTCTGGTAGCGCTCGTCATAGCCCTGGGCCTTGGAGGAGCTCTTCAGCACACCGCTCTTCGCCTTGCCGTAGCAGTAGTAGGCGTACTTGGCGCAGTCGAAGGTCTTGGGGGGATTGGCGTCGCTGGCATAGGGCACGCCGATCAGGTTCTGGGCCACGTAGATGGTGTATTCGATCTTGGACTCCGAGGCGGAGGTGGTGGTGGAGCGCAGCGACTCGGGCACGGTGTCCGCCACGGCGCTGCCGCCGCCACCGTCGCCGTCCTCCGGGGCGCTGCCAACCGGCTGGCCGGACAGCGCGTCCGCCTTGATGTAGCCCTTCCGGGTGCCGGACTTGTCCATCACCCGCACGTAGCTGCCGTCCACGCCGATCGCGTAGACCAGCGTGCCCGCGGGGATGGTGGTCAGCTTCCGGGAGCCGCCGGCGTCCTTGTACACCGCGGCGCTCTTGGCGGCGTAGGCCTTCAGGGGCTTCACGCGGTCCAAATACTTCAGCTTGACATAGCCCGTATAGCCCTTGTAGGAGATGCGGCCCCAGCCGCCGGCGTAGGCCTTCAGCGTCACCTTCAGGCCCTTGGGCGCCTTGATGTAGCGCGCGGAGCTGGAGGCCGACTGGTACACCTTCGCGGCGGCGTTCAGCTTGACCGAGACGGAATCCGCCAGCGCGGATGTGCCCACAAGCAGCGCCGCCAGCGCGACGATCAGCGCGGCGCGTATAAATCTCAATGTCCGTTGGGACATGTTGACATTCCCCCAGATAAGGTAATTGTCGATATTATATTTTAAAACTGTGTCAATTGCAACAACTTTTTGGATAATTTTCAAACTTTGACGGCAAAAGTGTCGCGGAAGGCTCCCCGGGCCGCGCCTTTTGCCGGTTTTCCAGCCTCCCGCGTTTGACTTTCCCGCGCCTGGCTGATATGATATTTATATTCCTTTGCAGCAATTCGGAGGCGTTTCGATGAGCACAGCACGTCCCCACTGCGCCGTGGTCGGCGCGGCGAACATCGACATCGGCGGCTTTCCCTCGGGCAGGCTCGCCATGCAGGATTCCAACCCCGGCAAAGTGACCCTCTCCGCCGGGGGCGTGGGCCGCAACATCGCCTGCAACCTGGCCCGCATGGGCGTGGAGACCCACCTGCTCGCCGCCCTGGGGACGGACGCC
Source organism: uncultured Eubacteriales bacterium (assembly GCA_902801165.1). GTDB lineage: Bacteria > Bacillota > Clostridia > Christensenellales > Aristaeellaceae > UBA2862. Next base: position 16,074 of record CADCHI010000013.1, read on the forward strand.
TTCGCGGACATCGTCCGCTCGGACTGCGCCGCCGCGGGGGTGCGCACGGAGCTCTCCTTCACCTTCGAAGGCGAGGCCACCTCCTCCTACCTGTTCATCGCCGACGCCGCGGGCGACATGCAGCTGGCCGTCAGCGACATGGACATCTGCGCGCGGCTGACCCCCGAGCGGCTGGAAGCGCGGCTGGAGGCGCTGAACGCCATGGACGCCGTGGTGCTGGACAGCAACCTGTCCGCCCAGGCGCTGGACTTCCTCGCCGAGCGGCTGACGCCGCCGCTGCTGGCGGACGCCGTGTCCACCGCCAAGGCTCCCCGGCTGGCCGGCACCCTTCCCCGCCTGCAGGCGCTGAAGCCCAACGCCATCGAGGCGGAGACCCTCTCGGGCATCCCCGTGCACGGCCCCGAGTCCGCGGCGAGGGCCGCCCGCCGGCTGACGGAGATGGGCGTGGCCCGCGTGTACATCACCCTGGGCGAGCGGGGCGTGTGCTGCGCCGAGGGCAGCCGGGCGTACTATCTCCCCGGCGCGACGGTGAACCTGATCAACGCCACCGGCGCGGGCGACGCCTTCACCGCGGCGCTGGCCTGGGGCGAGGCCCGGGGCCTGACGCTGTGCCAGTGCGCCGCGGCGGGCCTGGCGGCGGCCTCCATCGCCGTGGAGAGCATGGCGACGGTCAGCCCCCAAATCAGCGCCGACGCCCTGCAAGAGCGCATGGCCCTGTTGAACAAGCAAGGCATACAGGAACTATAACCAATCCGACAGGAGGCACACTATGAACAAGTATCTGGACATCTCCCCCGAGGTTCGCCAGGCGCTGGCCGAAGGCAAGCCGGTGGTCGCCCTGGAATCCACCATCATCTCCCACGGCATGCCCTATCCCCAGAACGTGGAGACGGCGCTGAACGTGGAGCGCATCGTCCGCGAAAACGGCGCGGTCCCGGCCACCATCGCCATCATCGGGGGCAAGCTGAAGGCCGGCCTTTCCCCGGAGGAAATCGAATACCTGGGCAAGAAGGGCTACGCCGTGACCAAGGCCTCCCGGCGCGACCTGCCGGTGCTCGTCGCCCGGGGTGAGGACGGTGCCACCACCGTGGCCACCACGATGATCATCGCGGCCATGGCGGGCATCAAAGTGTTCGCCACCGGCGGCATCGGCGGCGTGCACCGCGGCGCGGAGACCACCATGGACATCTCCGCCGACCTGGAGGAGCTGGCCCAGACCCCCGTGCTGGTGGTGTGCGCCGGCGCAAAGTCCATCCTCGACCTGGGCCTGACCCTGGAGTACCTGGAGACCAAGGGCGTGCCGGTAATCGGCTACGGCACCGAGGAGCTGCCCGCCTTCTACACCCGCACCAGCGGCTTCGGCGTGGACTACCGCCTGGACACCCCCGGTGAGGTCGCCGCGGCCTTCGCCGCCAAGCTGGACATGGGCCTTAAGGGCGGCATGCTGGTCACCAACCCCATCCCCGAGCAGTACAGCATGGACCCGGCGGTGATCAACAAGGCCATCGACGAGGCCGTGGCCGAGGCCAACGCGAAGGGCATCAAGGGCAAGCAGACCACTCCCTTCCTGCTGGCGAAGATCAAGGACATCACCGGCGGCGACAGCCTGGCCAGCAACATCCGGCTGGTGTACAACAACGCCGCGCTGGCGGCCCAGGTGGCCGCGAAGCTGTGAGCGGACAATTTTGACTTTTTTTCAAAATCCACCGCCGGGGTTTGACGTGTCCCGCCCGGATATGTATAATAGAAGGTAGTATGAGTGCGCATAACGCTTGCCGAAACGGCAATTGTCCATAGGAGAGGAGCTTGCACCATGGCAAAGAGCACCAAAAAACAGCCTTCCGTACTGAACTGGATGGGCACGCTGATACTGTACGGCATCCCCGGCGTCAACCTGATCTTCCTGATCCTTTCCGCCATCTTCGCCAAGTCCAGCAGCAAGCGCAGCTTCGCCATCGCGGGCATCGTGCTGATGGTGGTTTGCGCCGTGCTGGTCTTCGTGGCCTTTGCCCTGTTCCCGGATGTCTTCGCCAAGCTGACGGAGGCCATGCGCCAGGCCGCGCATCCCCTGCCGGTGGGCGACGCCCTTCCGGTGGCATAGGCGCGAGGCAGAGACAACGCGGGAGCCGCTTCGATCGAAGCGGCTCCCGTTTTTATGTCATTGATTCGTGTAATTCACCGCGCCTCACGGCGCACGCATCTTCCGGCGTTCAGTCCCCGTCAGCGTCACTCCACCGCCTCGGACACCTTCTCCATCCCGTGGGCGCGCTCCTTGCTGGGGACCTCCCGGCGCGCGCCGGAATCGCCCAAATCGCCCATGGAGAGGGCCCGGGCATGCACGATGGGCTTCCACTCCACGTCCACGAACAGCGCCGCGCAGGAGATGGGAATGTAGGTCATCTGGAAGATCGGGAAGGTGAACAGCAGCGCCAGCTTCCGCCAGCCGGGGGCTTTGATCTTCTTCCACTCGGAGGCCAGCGCCACCGCGCCCATGGCGAACATCGCGCCATAGCTGTTGGCCAGGGACATCATCAGCGAGCCCAGCGCGGGCGCGACATCCCGCCCCAGCACCGCGGCCAGCACCGTCATGACCAGGTTGAACACCATGCCCACCGCCGTCAGCGTGAACACGGGCAGCACGCACATGCCGATGTCAAAGCAGGACCAGTCCCGCTTCGTCACGCAGCGCCGGGCCATGCGCCGGCCGAACTTGGCAAACACCTGGAGGTAGCCCTTGGCCCAGCGCAGGCGCTGGTTCCAGGACTGGGAGAAGCGGGTGGGCTGCTCGTCATAGAGCATGGCCGCGCCGCAGTAGCCGATCCGCGTGCCCAGCAGCACGTTGGACAGGGAGAATTCGATGTCCTCGGTCATCAGGTGGAAGGGCCAGCCGCCCTGGCGGCGCAGCACCTCGCCGCTGAACATGAAGCCGGTGCCGGAGACCGTGCAGCTGGTGCCCAGCAGCTGGCGGGGACGGTTCAGGAACTGGGCCTCCCGCAGGAACCACAGGCCGTTGCCCGCGGAGATCCAATTGTCGCCGTAGTTCTTCGAGTTGCGGTAGCCTGTGATGATCTGGTAGCCCTCCCGGAAGGTGCGGTCCATCTGGCGGATGTAGTCCGGCTCCAGCAGGTTGTCCGCGTCGAACACAAAGTAGCCGTCGAAGTATTCCGAGCCGTAGCGCTCCCAGATGTGGTCGATCAGGGCGGTCATGGCGTAGCCCTTGCCCACGTTCACATCGTCGTGGCGCTCCCACACCTCGGCCCCGCACTCCCGGGCCCTCTGGGCGGTGCCGTCGGTACAGTTGTCCGCGATCACGAAGGTCTGGATCAGCTCCGCCGGATAGTCCTGCCCGGCGATGCTCGCCAGCAGGTGCCCGATCACATTCTCCTCGTTCCGCGCGCAGACGAGCACGGCAAAGCGGTGCTTGGGCGCCTCGTCCTCCGCTTCCGCCCGGGGCTTCTCCCGGCGCAGCAGCGCCAGGACATAATAGAAGACCTGGTACGCGAAGCAGATCGTAAACAGCGCCCCTATGGCAAAGTTGACCGCCACCACGGCTTGGTTCATGGGTGCGTCCTCCAAATAATATCGGTATTTCTATTCTGGCCCGCGCGGGCCGAAGCATTCCATCCTAGAAGCCATTATAGGGCAAGAATATCAATAATTTATCAACTCGTCTGTAAAACATGGAGGCCAGCGCAGCAAACAAAAATCTCCGCTGATTTATTTCAGCAGAGATTCTTGCGTTTGCGGGCTTTGTCAATGTTGTGAAATGTCTGCCCTCAAGCCTGCTCGCCGTTCCGCTTCTCGCCGCTCTTGGGCTCCTTGCGGCGGTACAGCTTGCGCTCCAGGGACCAGATGCGCTCCGTGAACCCGCCCGGCTGAACGCTGGCCAAGGCCCGGTTCATCTCGAAGATGCGGGCGTCCAGCAGGTCCAGCACGTGCAGCACCTCGGCCTCCGGGAACATCGGCGGCTTGGGGCTGCCGTACTCCGGCAGGTCGTGGTGGGAGAGCACCATGTGCTCCAGCATCATCAGCAGCTCCGGCCGCACGTTCAGCTCCCGGCCGCAGCGGGAAAGCTCCGCCACGCCCTGCACCAGGTGGCCGATCAGCATGCCCTCGGCGGTGTAGTCGGACACCAGGCCGATCTCATCGGCGTCCATCTCCGTGATCTTGCACAGGTCGTGGAGTATGACGCCCGCGGCCAGCAGGTCCGCGTCCAGCGTGGGATACACCTCGCAGATGGCCGTGGCGGCCCGCAGCATGGTGCTGGTGTGGTGCAGCAGGCCCGAGCGCTCCGCGTGGTGCAGCTTCGAGGCCGCCGGATAGTAGTTCAGCCGGTCGCCGCACTCCTCCAGGCGCTTCAGCACCAGCGCCTTCAGCTCGTGGTCGGAGAAGGCGTCCACCCGGTTCAGGATGTAGTCCAGCATCTCGCCGGGGGGCAGCGGCGCGCAGGGCGTCAGCGCGTCCATGTCATAGTCGTCCGCCTCGGTGGCCGGGCGCATCTTGTCCACCCGCAGCTGGGGCCGGCCGTTATACTCCAGCATCATGCCGCGCACGCGGATCACCTGGGCCGCCGGAGGCGGCGCGGTGAGGCCGTCCCACATCTTGGCGTTGACCTCGCCGGAGATGTCGCACAGCGTCATGTCCAGATATTTCCCGCCGTTGGAGCTGGTCTTCTGCGCCGCGGAGCGCACCAGCAGGAAGCCGTCAAACACCTGTCCCTTGATCATCGCCTGTAGCTGCGGCTGTGCCCTCATCGCCCATCGCCCTCCATGCTGTCAGTTTCTCATTTCATTTTAGACGCTCCCCCATCCCCTGTCAAGCGGAGAATCCACGCAAATCCCTTGATTCGCGGCAAAATGTGTTTTATAATAGAACAGTGGTGGGTTTTTACCGCCCCAAAACACGATTTCGGAGGCCCCTATGCCCGATACCAAATTCTCCTGGCGCGGCCTGCGCGAGCACCTGCGCAAGTATTTCTGGATCTACCTCGTGGCCATCGGCCTGAGCCTGGTGGGCACCAGCCTGCTGTGGACCACCACGCGGCCCCGCGTGCCCAATGAGCAGAACGTGATCGTCTTCATGGCGGACGCTTACTCCAACAGCATCCCCCTGGAGGACGTCGCCCGGGACATGCTGGAACGCACGAAGGAATTCGACGACACGCTGATGGAGGTGGAGTTCCAGAGCCTGCAATACAGCGACCAGGATTATTCCGGCCCCATGCTGCTGATGACCCGCCTGGCCGTCGGCGAGGGCGACGCCTTCCTGGCCTCCCAGGTGGTGATGGACTCCCTGGTGCAGTCCGACGCCCTGGTGCGGCTGGACGAGAGCGTCGCCGGGGGCTGGCTGGCCGAATACCCGCTGGAGCCCTATTACGCGACCGTGGTCGACGAGGAGACCGGCGAGAGCGAAACCTACCTGGCCGGGCTGCGGCTGGACGAGGTGGACGTCCTGGCCTCCATCGGCGCGTTCAACAACGAGGGCGCGTTCCTGTGCGTCGCCGGCAACGGCGGCAACGTGGAGACCACGATGAAGGCGCTGGAATACATGATGGAGGACCTCATGGCCCTTTCGACGGAGGAAAGCGATGCTGGAACAGAGAATACGGAACCGGCAGCCTGACGCGCTGCGCGGCGCTGGACTGATCCTGCTCATCGCCCTGGCGGTGCTGGCAGGCTCCGCCTTCTTCTCCCGCCTGGAGCCCTCCATCGGCACGCTGTCCTCGGTGGGCTTCATCGCCTACGGCTGCGCCATCGCCTGGTTCCTGCTGGACTGGTACGTGATGGGCTTCGTCTACACCGCCAACGCCGACTGCCTGCGCGTCTGCCGCTTCTACGGCAAGCGGGAGCGCTTCATGACCGACGTGTGGCTCAACCAGGTGCAGGGCTACGGCAGCCCCGAGGACGTAAAGCAGCGCTTCCCCGGCGCCCGCGTCTCCAATGCTACCCGCAGCCAGTGCGACCTGGAACCCTTCGCCATGGCCTACCTGGAAAACGGCAAGACCGTGATCCTGGTGCTCCAGCCCGACGAGGCCCTGCGCGCCCACCTGCTGGGCGTACTGCGGGGAAAGGACAGGAAGCCCGGCAAGGGCGGCGGCAAGGCGGAAAGCGCCGCCGGAGAGACCGCCTGACGACTTATCGCATTTGGGAAAGGGAGTTGAGAGCATGTCCATAGACCGCGTGCGCGCCTACCTGAAGCCCCTGGGGCTGGACGGCAGGATCCTCGAATTCGACACCTCCAGCGCCACGGTGGAGCTGGCCGCCCAGGCGGCGGGGGTCATCCCCGCCCGCATCGCCAAGTCCCTCAGCTTCATGCTGCCGGACGGGCCGATCCTGGTGATCGCCGCCGGGGACGCCCGCGTCGACAACCCCCGCTTCAAAGCCCGGTTCCACGCCAAGGCGAAGATGCTCACCCGGGAGGAGGTCGCCGAGCTCGTGGGCCACGGGGTGGGCGGCGTGTGTCCCTTCGCCCTGAACGAGGGCGTGCGGACCTACCTGGACGCCTCCCTGCGCCGCTTTGAGACGGTGTTTCCCGCCTGCGGCAGCGCCAACAGCGCCATCGAGCTGACCCCCGCCGAGCTGGAGTCCGCCGCGCAATACTGCCAGGGCTGGGTGGACGTCTGCAAGGGCTGGCAGGACGCGCCGGAGGGATAGCCGGCAGGCGACATACAAAACCCGCCGTGCGCGCAATCGCGCGCACGGCGGGTTTTTGTGTTCTGTATCGACCGTCCCGATCAGAACGTCGCGCCTTCGCTGGTCTCCCGGGAGGCGATGTTGATGCTCACGCCGTTCACCTCCACGCCCTCCTCGGCGCGGATCAGGATGTACTTGAAGCCATCGATGATGCGGGTCTCGATCAGGTCGCTGCGCTCAGGGTTCACCTGCACCACCACGTCCGGGGTGCGCACCTCGAACTTCTTCGGCTCGGCGATGTTCATGGCGCTCAAGGAAATGCCCTGGCCGAACTCGGCGTCGTACTTCTCCTCGAAGGCCGCCAGTTTTTCCTCGGGCACGCCGCAGGACTCCAGCATGCCGGAGACCTCCTTGCGGGACACCACCAGCGGTTCCGCGGCCTTGTCCTGGTTGTGGGTCTCGATCATCTCCCGCAGCTGCTCGTGCACGGTCTGAGCCACCTCGAAGCTCAGGTCGTCGTCCAAGGCGTCCTCCAGCACCGCCTGGAACACCTCCCGCTGCTCGGCGGCGGGCATCGGCGCGTCGCAGTGGAACACGGCGTCGATGAACTCGTCGTGCACGTTGGCAGCGTCCCGGGTGAAGTACAGCGCGCTGTAGATGTTGGTCGCCCGGTCGTCGAAGGTGGGAAACATGAAGCCCAGCTCCGGTGCGGCCACCACCCACTCCAGGTCGCGGCTGTGGAAGGCGTTGTCCTCGCTGAAATAGCTCAGCGCGGGCTTGGTCAGCTTCACGGGGCACACGCTGACCAGCATGTAGTTGAAGACCTCCTCTGACACCACGTCCGCCTTGTTTTCATCGGTGTGCCGGAAGGGCACGTCGTAGGCGTCGTGCATCATCAGGATCAGATAGTTGCCCTCCAGCTCCAGGCTGTCGATGATCTTCGCGCACAGCTGCTCCACGCCGGCGTCCACGGTCAGGGCGGTGTTCCGCAGGCCCATCAGAAGGCCATGGGCCTCGTCCTCCATCACCTGGTCCGGGCGAAACTCGATGTCGATCAGGTTGCGGCCGGGGATCCCCGCCAGGGTGCGCTTGAATATGCTCAGGTACTTCTCCTGCTCCTCCTGGGGGAAGGCCATGAGGGACCGGTTGAAGGTGGCGACGACCTCCCGCTTTTCATTCACATAGCAGCCCCGCACGCAGCTGATGGCGTTTTTGTCCGGGTTCAGGCGGCGGCGAATCTCGGCGATCTCTTTTCTGTTCATGCTCGTACCTCGTAAAAATGATCCCGCGCTTCATCTGAAAAGGCGCGGCCGGTGGTTGCGCGGCCTCCGCCGCGCGCACCCATACATTATACCACGGCCCCGGTCCCCATTTTTGACGGCGGTGGGGCAATTGGGTAAGGATTGGCGGCATGAAAATGAGCCCCCGGATTCGGGAGCTCATCGTTGTCTGTCCGCCTGTCTGGCGATTACAGCTGCAGGCCGGTGAATTTGAAGCCGGCGGTGACCACATTGTCGGGCAGCTTGCTGAACATGGAGTTGACGGACTGGTAATTGTAGTAGCGCATGATGGTCTCGGCGAAGATCGGGGCCACGGAGACCGTCTGGAACTTCGGCTGGCCGACGATGTTGGGGTTCTCCACGGTGTCGGTGGAGTAGACCATCTTGATCGGGCTGGCGTTGATCTTCTCCACGCCCTTCTCGGAGATGATGTTGTGGCTGAGCATGGCGGTGATGTCCTTCGCGCCGCGGGCCTTGAGGGACTCGGCCAGGTTCACCAGCGTGCCGCCGGAGATGGTGAAGTCGTCCACGATCAGACAGTTCTTGTCCTTCACGTCGCCGATGACCTCCAGCACCTGGGCGTTCTCGGTGTGATCGGTACGGCTCTTGTCGCCGATGGCGATGGGCAGGTGCAGGGCGTCGGCGAACTTGCGGGCCTGCTTGGCAAACCCGGCGTCCGGGGAGACGACCACCATGTTCTCGGTGCCGATGCGCTTGGCCACCTCCACCAGCATGGGCGCGGCGTACAGGTGGTCCACCGGCCGCTTGAAGAAGCCCTGGAGCTGCGGGGCGTGCAGGTCCATGGTCACGAAGCGGTCCGCGCCGGCCAGCTCCATGCACTCGGCACAGACGCGGGCGCGGATGGACACGCGGGGCTCGTCCTTCTTGTCGCCCTTGCCATAGCCAAAGTAGGGCATGATCAGCGTGCAGGACAGCGCGTTGGCGCGCTTGAAGGCATCCATCCAGAACAGGATCTCCACGAACTCGTCGTTGGAATGCAAACCGATGGGCTGGACCAGGAAGATGTCACGGTCGCGGACGGTTTCGTTGACGCGCACGAAGGTGTTGCCCTCCGAGAAGGTAATCACCTCGCAGGAACCCAGCGGTTTGTTCATGTAGCTGCACATGCGCTCCGCAAAGGTCCTTCCGCCGCTGCCAGCGAAGATCGAGATATTCGCGGTCTCAAACATAAACCCCAACACTCCTTTGTTTTGCCGTTTTTTGGACTACTTCCCCGCCGCAGTGCCGCGCGGCGATAAAAAAACCGTCATTCCAGAGAGGCCACTGCCTCCACCTCGATCCGGGCGCCCATCGGCAGCGCCGAAACCTGGACGCAGCTCCGCGCCGGATAATCCGGCCCAAAGTAATCCGCGTAGATCTCGTTCACCTCGCCAAAGGTGCCCAAATCCGTCAGAAATACGGTTGTTTTCAATATGTCCGCCAGGGAGAGGTTCAATTCCCCCAACACGGTTTTCATGTTTTCAAACACCTGTCGGGCCTGAACCTTCACGTCCTCCCCCGCCAGCCTGCCCGTGGCAGGATCGACGGGAATCATTCCCGACAGGTAGCAAGAGCCGCCCTGTATCACCGCGGTCGAGTAGGGCCCAATGGCCTTGGGCCCTGCCTGCGTCAAGAAACATCGCTTCATGTCAGCGCCTCCCTGCCGGGGGTCAGCCCGGCTCCTGTGTCGCGTTCGGATCCACAACGTTGCCCTGGGCGTCGTGCACGCCCTTCCAGTAGACGTTCATGCCGGCCACGTAGTCGTCATAGCTGATCTGCTCGCGGCTGACCTCCTGCTTGGTGTCCCAGTCGTAGGCCACCACCCAGCCCTCGCTGTGGCAGCTGCCGTGGCCCTCCTGCTTCAGCTTCGGCGGGTCGGTGATGTAGTAGACGTAGCGGCCCTCGTAGTCGTATTCGTAGCGCTTGCGGTTGGACTTCTGCTCGCTGACCACCACGGACACCAGCTCGTAGTGGTACTCCGGCCGCGTGCCGTAGATGATCACCGTGGCGTTTTCCTTGTCCACGTTGGTGTAGATATAGATGGCGTGCTCCGTATCGTTGCGGAACAGGAAGTTCTTGCCGTCCGTGCCGTACTCCACCGCGGCGTCCTGGCTGGGCTCCACGTAGGAGACGGTCATGTTGTGGTTGTGGCGCTCCAGGATGGTCATGTTGGCCATGATCACCGCGTTGTACAGCGTGGTGGAGGCCTGGCAGACGCCGCCGCCAAAGCCCTTCTTCAGCTCGTTTCCAGCGTACTCCGGAGCCTCCCTGAAGCCCCTGGCCTCGGTGCGGGGGCCGACGATCGCGTTGAAGTCGGCGGTCTCGCCCGGGTACAGCGCGAAGCAGTTGAAGTAGCTCAGCGCCAGCCGCACGTTCGCGCGGCTGTCCGCGCCGCGGAAGCTGACGTCGGTGGAGAACTTGGCGACCACCTTCATCTCCATGTTGTCGGAGCTGACGGTGGGCTCGACCTCGTCCACGGGCAGCTGGGTATCGCCCTCGCCGGTGAGGATCAGCGACTCGAGGTTCTCCCGGGTCTGCTCCTGGTCCAGGTCCCAGCCGCACTCGGAGGCCCGCGTGATGATGGGCTTCTCCTCGGTGAGCGCCACCTCGGCGTCCACGGGCTCCACGTGAATCTCCGTGGCCAGGTCGTCGATGAAGGTGTCCAGCGCAGCCTCGTCGAAGGTCAGCTCGCTGTTGAACTCGGCGGGAACTTCCCGCAGGTTTTCGATGATCTGCCTGCGCACCGCCCGATCGCCCACGTGGCCCAGGTTCCAGGCGCGCTCCATCTCGGATTCATAATCCATCGTCGCGCCGAAGTCCGACGGCGTGAAGTTCCAAGACTTGCCCTGGTGGGTCAGCACATAGGTGGTGTTCAGCCGCTCGTCGCGCAGCTGCTCCATCGCGGCGTAGCCTTCCTCCAGGGTGTAGCCGCCCATGGACAGGCCGTTGACGAACACGTTGTCGACGAAGCGCTCCTCCTGATTGGCGGCCACGCCCGCGATCAGCTTGACCGCTCCGAAGACCACCAGCGCCAGCACCACCGCGCAGATGGCCAGGCGCAGCTTCGCCGGGATGCCCCGCCAGCCCTTTCCGGGCTGCCTGGACGCCGGAGCGCGCCGTCCGCCGGGGGCGGGCTTCGCCTGCCGGACGGGCTGTCGGCTATTCACGGGCTTGCGGGCCGACGGCTGGGCCGTCCTGCCGGTCCTGCCGGGGGCCGCGGGACGCGCCGTCGAGCCGGGCCTTGCGGAGGCCGAGGGCCGGGGACCCGTTCCCCCGCCTCGATTGTTCCCCACGGGCCTGCGGGCCGCGCCGGAAGCGGGCCGAGGCCGGACATTCGAGCCGGTAACGCCGCTGATTCTGTTTTGCGGATAACGCTCCTTGGTCAATTTTCCTGCTCCCAATCTATCGCACAGCGACAGCCGTGGCGCGCCATGGCGCCCGTCTGCCGCGTTCCAAGCCATACCGAAACCAGCGCTTCAAGGCGCGCAGTTTCGCTTGTCTCAATTATACCACACATCCCCGCGGCTGTTTAAGGTATATTGTTCGTCGTCTTTGTAAAGATACAAATAACTTTTGGCTTCCGCCCCGCGCCGGATTCCCGCCGCTGCCGCGTTGACAAAATCCACGAAGTGGTGTATGCTCAAGCTGCGCCGTTTCCGGCGTCAATTCAGCAATTCATACGGGAGGAAGAAAACCTATGCGCATCGCGATTCCCTACTATATGGGCCAGGTCTTTCAGCACTTCGGCCACGCGCCTCAATTCAAGGTCTACGAGGTGGAAAACCACCAGATCCTGATGGAGATGGTGGTCGAGGTGGAGACGGAGGGCCACACCGCCGTGGCCGAGCTGCTCCGGTCGATGGACGTGCGCGTCGTGCTCTGCGGCAACATCGGCGACCGCGCCATGCAGGCGCTGACCGACGCCGGCATCATGTTCTACGGCGGCGTCACCGGCAGCGCGGACGAGGCCATCACCGCCCTGGTGGAGGGCGGCCTCAAATACGACCCCGAGATCAAGCTCTCCGCCCCCAATTCCGGCTGTGCCGGCTGCGGGGAGGACTGCGGCGATTGCGGCGGGGACTGCGGCAGCTGCGGAGGCTGCTGAGGAGGAAGCACCCGTGATCGAGAGGACCTATTCCACCCCCTGCGGGAGCATCCACTACTGGGTCAACGGCGAGACCGCGGACCCGTCCAGGGCCCTGGTGCTGCTGCCCGGGCTGACGGCCGACCACCGGCTGTTCGACAAGCAGGTGGAATACTTCCGGGACAGGTACCGCGTCCTCGTGTGGGACGCTCCGGAGCACGCCGCCTCCTGGCCCTTCGACCCCTCCTTTGACCTGGCCGACAAGGCCCGCTGGCTGGATGGGCTCCTCGCGCAGGAGGGCATCGACGCGCCGATCCTCGTTGGGCAGTCCATGGGCGGATACGTCGGGCAGATGTATTCGCAGCTGTTCCCGGACAAGCTGCGGGGCTTCATCGCCATCGACTCCGCGCCGTTGCAAAGGGAATACGTCACCGCCGTCGAGATCTGGCTCCTCAAGAGGATGGAACCCGTCTATCGCCGCTATCCCTGGAAATCCCTGCTGAAATCGGGGACGAACGGCGTGGCGACCTCCGCTTACGGCCGGGAATTGATGCGAAAGATCATGATGGTCTACGACGGCGACCAGGCGCGCTACGCCCGCATCTCCGGGCACGGCTTTCGGATGCTCGCCGAGGCGATGGAGGCCGACCTGCCCTACGCGCTCCGGTGCCCCGCGCTGCTCATCTGCGGGGAGAAGGACCGCGCCGGCTCCTGCATCCGGTACAACAAAGCCTGGCACCGGAAGACCGGCATTCCCCTCGAATGGATCAGAGGCGCGGGACACAACGCCAACACCGACGCGCCCGAGCAGGTCAACCGGCTGATCGAGGCCTTTGTCGAAGCGCTGTAGCGCTGTTCAAAATGCATAAAGAAAACAGGAGAACGACATCTTTTGCCGTTCTCCTGTTGTATTGTCTCCTCTTATTTCTTGGCTTCCTTGGCCCAGCTGTCCTTCAGCGGCACGGTGCGGTTGAACACGGGCAGCGCGTCGGTGGAATCCTTGTCCTTGCAGAAGTAGCCCATGCGCAGGAACTGGAAGGTGGCGCCCACCTCGTGCGCGGCGATCCAGGGCTCGCAGAAGCCCTTGACCACGGTCAGGCTGTTGGGGTTCAGCTTGTCCATGAAGTCCGCCGGCGCGGCGTCGACCTCGTTGCCGTCCTCGTCCACGGTCACGGCGTTGCTCTCGGGCTCGTCCTCGGCCAGGATGGGCTCATACAGCCGGAACTCGGCGGGCACGGCGTCCGCGGCGCTGACCCAGTGCAGGGTGCCCTTCACCTTGCGGTTGGCGCCCTCGGAGCCGGAGCGGGAATCCATATCGACGGTGCAGTGCAGCTCCACGATGTTGCCGTCCGCGTCCTTCACGAAGTCCTCGCACTTGACGATGTACGCGCCCTTCAGGCGAACCTCCTTGCCGGGGGCCATGCGGAAGAACTTCTTCACGGGCTCCTCCATGAAGTCCTCCTGCTCGATGTACAGCTCGCGGCCAAAGGTGACCTCGCGGGTGCCGAACTCGGGATGGTCGGGGTGGTTCTCGATGGTCAGGGTGTCGGTCTTGTCCTCGGGCCAGTTGGTCAGCACCACCTTCACGGGGTTGATGACGGCCATGGCGCGGGGGGCGGTGTCGGCCAGCGCCTCGCGGACGCAGTGGTCCAGCAGGCTGCCCTCGACGGTGGAATCGGCCTTGGCCACGCCCACGCGGCCCATGAAGTCGTGGATGGCGGCGGCGGGATAGCCGCGACGGCGCATGGCCACCAGGGTGGGCATGCGGGGGTCGTCCCAGCCGGACACCACGCCCTCCTCCACCATGCGGCGCAGGTGGCGCTTGCTCATCACGGTGCGCTCGATGTTCAGGCGGGCGAACTCGATCTGGCGCGGGGGCTGGTCGGTGACGCCGGCATGGTTCACGAACCAGTCGTACAGCGGGCGGTGAATCTCATACTCCAGGGAGCACAGGGAGTGGGAAATGCCCTCGATGGCGTCCTGGATGGGGTGCTGGAAGTCGTACATCGGGTAGATGCACCACTTGTCGCCGGTGCGGTGATGGCTGTGGCGGTTGATGCGGTACATGGTGGGGTCGCGCAGCAGCACGTTGGGGTTCGCCATGTCGATCTTGGCGCGCAGCACCCGGGTGCCCTCCTCGAACTCGCCGTTCTTCATGCGCTCGAACAGGTCCAGGTTCTCCTCGACGGAGCGGTCGCGGTAGGGGCTGTTGACGCCGGGCTTGGTCAGCGTGCCGCGGTTGGCGCGCATCTCCTCCGGGGTCTGGTCGTCCACGTAGGCCACGCCGCGGCGGATCATGTCCTTGGCGATCTCATACAGGCGATCAAAGAAATCGGAAGCGAAGTACAGCTTGTCCCACTTGTAGCCCAGCCACTCGATGTCCCGCTGGATGCCCTCCACGAAGGCGGTCTCCTCCTTGGTGGGGTTGGTGTCGTCGAAGCGCAGGTTGCACTTGCCGCCGAACTTCTCGGCAATGCCAAAGTCCACGCACAGCGCCTTGCAGTGGCCGATGTGCAGGTAGCCGTTGGGCTCCGGCGGGAAGCGGGTATGCACGTGGTCAAAGCGGCCGCTGGCCAGGTCCTGCTCGACGAATTCCTCGATAAAATTCGCGGGACGCCTCACTTCATTTTCCATAGTCGTTCTCCTCCCTGGGGCACAGCCGGCGGCAGCGCCCGTCGATGCGATATGATACCTCATTATAGCACTTTTTTCAGAGATTGAACAGTGGGCAAAGGTAAAATACAGGAGATGAGGCCAAATCGACACAGGCCGCATAAATATTACATAATTGTGACAACATTTCAAAACCATCTTGGCTTTCCCACCCGGAAAAACAGCCCCCGACCTCGCCGTCCAGCTGGGAAAAGGCCGCAAATCCCACCTATTTGCCCCAAAATCAGCCCTTTTCAGCCCAAAAAACGCCGGAATTCGCGCTGTTTTCGGGGGACATTTCGCGGTCAGCGCCCCGGCAAGGCCCGCCTCCGGGAGGGGCGGTTGACAAAGATTTATGCTGATGGTATAATTATTACGATTCTATTACAGAGTGACTTATTTAAACGGAGAACAAATGCCATGAATACACGTCGCAATCCGCTGAAATACCTGATCGTGCTGCTGGCTCTGGCCCTGATGCTGAGCGTCGTTCCCGCGGCCATGGCCGCCGGAAGCTTCCAGGCCGTCGTAGCGGTGGATTCCATGAAGGTCTACAGCGCCGAGGCCCCCTACAGCTTCCTGGGCACGCTGCCCAAGGGCACGGAGGTCACCGTGGAGGCCTACTCCGGCAGCGCCGCGCTGATCAGCAGCAACGGCAAAAGGGGCGTCGTCCAGGTCACGGACCTGACCGCCGCCTCCGCCGACTCCGAGCAGTCCGAGGAATCCACGGTCGAGACCGCTCCCGTGGACGTGGTCGCCCTGCGCACGACGCGCATCTATCGGAAGGCCAGCACCTCCAGCCGCTACGCCACCGTGAAGGCCGGCACCGAGATGAAGCTGCTGGCGGTGAAGGGCGCCTGCGCCAAGGTCTCCCGGAACGGCCAGGTGGGCTACGCGGTCTACAGCCATCTGGGCACCGCGGAGCAGATCGAGGAGACGCCCGCCCCCCAGCAGACGCCGGAGGCTTCCGTCACTCCCCAGACCACCCCGCAGCCCGAGACCAGCCCGGACAGCGACATCCAGACCGGCAAGGCCGACGTGGTGGCCAACACCGCCTGCCGCGTGTTCGCCCGCCCCAGCACCTTCAGCGAGTCCGTCACCGTGCAGAAGGGCACGGCCATGACCCTGCTGGCCATCAAGGGCGAATGGGCCCTGGTGGAGCGCAACGGCACCGTGGGCTACACCGGCGTCAGCAGCCTGAGCAAGACCTCCGGCGGCAGCAGCCAGAGCGTCAGCAGCCGCAACCCATTCTCCAGCGGCAGCAACGAGTACACCATCTTCGCCTTCCTCACCGGGGAGATGGGCCTCAACCGCGCCGCGGCCATGGGCATCATGGCAAACATCAAGTATGAATCCGCCTACAAGCCGGACATCAACGGCGACAGCGGCACCAGCTACGGCATCTGCCAGTGGCACGCCGGGCGCAAGACCAACCTGATCAGCTGGTGCCAGAACAACAACCTGGACTACACCACGCTGGACGGCCAGCTGCGCTTCCTGCAATACGAGCTGCCCACCCGCTATTCCCAGGTGTACAACTACGTCCGCCAGGTGGAGAACACCGCCGAGGGCGCCTACGACGCGGCCTACTACTTCTGCTTCAACTTTGAAGCGCCCGCCGCCCGCACCTCCCAGTCCACCGCCCGGGCCAATTACGCCAAGAACACGCTGTTCCCGATGAAGTAAGGGATAAAACGCCAAAGGGGCCGGATCAAATCGCTCGATTTGATCCGGCCCCTTTGTCATGTCTGAATAGATACCACTCGCGAAAGCCGCCGTTCAATCCTCCAGCGTGAACCGCCAGGCGCAGTTGCAGCTCGCGTCCCGGATGTCGGGATAGCAGCTGACGCATTCGCAGCGGATGCGGTCGTCGATGGCCCGGGCGAATTCCCCAAACTCCACCTCCCCCACCTGGACGCAGGGGTGGAAGGGCATGCCCTTGCGGCCGCGCGTGTCCTGCACGCGGCAGTATACCGTGCGGAACACCATGGAGCGCTCGCCCTCGACGACGAATTCATGCCGGTTGTGGTGGGCGTTGAAGCGCAGGTCCATGGCCTGCCGTAGCCCCTCCAGGCCGGGCCGCTCCGGCAGGTTCAGAAACTTCTTCAGCCGCCGGGCCTCGATGGCCGTGTACACGCGCCAGACGTCCACGTCCCGGCGCATGGCTGCGTCCATGCCCTCTTCCTGCTCCACGGACTGGAACCAAAGCCCGTCCAGGGCCAGCCAGTTCAGCGAATACACGTTGATCAGCTCCATCAGCCGTTCCTTGCTGAGGTGCTCGAGATGCTCGTTTCCCATAGACCTGTACTCCATGCCAGGGGTCGAAAACCGTTCCGCGCTTCCTTCGCCGGGATTACTTGCCGCTGCCCCGTCCCAGCGGGAACTGCCCGATGCGCAGAGCCGTGCCGCCAAAGGGCACCAGCTCGATCACCTGGGCGTCCTCCTCCCGGATCGCGGGCACCATGGGCACGCCGGCGCAGCTCGCGCCGTCCATGTGCCAGTCCACGGGCGCGGCCTTCACCAGCACGCGCACCGGGGTCTCGCCCTTGCCGAAGGCGGCGGGCTCGCCGGAATAGACGGCCTTCATCGGCTCGTCCCGCACCAGCGCCCAGTTCCAATCGCCCTTGGCAGTCACCTGCCAGCTGCCGTCCTCCAGCTGCTGCCAGTCCTCCTCCGGCTGATAGGCCATCAGCAGCGGGCCCAGCTCCACCGCGCCGGACTGGTGGTACCACTTGGTCACCCGAGGCACCGTAGGCAGCTCCACCCGCACCACGTCGCCCGAGCGCCAGCGGCGGCGCACGCAGGTCGTATCCCCGGCGCGCACCTGCATAATCTCGCCGTCCGGCAGGAACACCATCGGCTGGCGCGTCCAGAAGGGCATGCGCAAATACAGTGGGAACTCGCAGGGCTGCTTGACGAACACCTGGATCTCCACCGACTGCCCGAAGGGATAGCCGCCGGACACCCTCAGCCGCACCGGCACGCCGTCCAGCGTGGCGCGCACCGTGCAGGGCGCGTAGCTGATGGCCTGCAGGCCGCCGTCGCTGGTGGCATACCACAGCGAGGCCGCGAACTTCGGCCAGGCCTGGCCGCAGCCGGCGTCAAAGGGCGCGGGGCTGTACAGGTTGGCGTCTTCGCCGTCGTTGTACCAGCGCCGCTTCTCCCGGGAGACCTTCACCTGGTTCACCTGCTCCAGGTACTGGTGGGCGGTCATGTCGGCGGTAAAGGCCGCCGGCAGCGCGTTGTAGGCGATCTTCTCCAGCAGGTCGGCGCACTCGGGGTTGAAGTCTCCCAGCCCCAGCAAGGCCTCCAGGGAGTCCATCAGCTCCACCGCGGCCTCCAGGCGGGAGCCCTGGGTGGGGCTGTTGCCGTTCAGGTGCTCATCGCAGATGAACATGCCGCTGGCCACGCCGTGGTGCTTGACCAGCTTGGCCCAGCCGAAGCGGAAGCCGCCCTGCTCCTTGAAGCCGGACTTGAACAGGTTGATGACGCCGGGAGTCTTGAGCCCGGCGGCGATGTTCACGCCGTGGGACAGGTGGTACTGGGTGTGGAAGAAGGGCCGCTTCTCGCCGATCAGGGGCTCGTTCTTCTCCTCCTCCAGCGCCTCCTCCAGCCGCTCCCGCTTCAAGGACTTGCTCATGGGCACGGTGTTCGCGAAGGTGTGGAAGTAGTTGGGCCAGTCCAGCGTCTGGGCGCGGAGCCGCTTGCACAGCTCCAGCAGGTGCTTCTGGCCGGTGATGTTGTACAGCCACAGGGCCAGCTCCATGTTCTCGCCGCCCCGGGCCACCGCCCACTCCTTCAGGGGATGGTCCTTCAGGCCGGCGAACTGGTACTTGAAGAAGCGGTCCATCAGCACCAGCACCCGACGGTCGCCGGTGGCCGTGAAGTACAGCCTCAGGGCCTTCATCGCCACCATCAGCGGCCAATAGTCCTCGTTGTCCGCCGGGCCGAACCAGCCGTCCTCCCGCTGGCTCTGCAAAATCCACTCGATGTAGCGCATCGCCTTGGCCTTCAGCGCCTCGTCGTCCAGCGTCCAGGCCAGGGCCACCAGCCCGAGCAGGTACTGCGGGGCGCGGTCACCGCTGTCGCCGGGGCCGCCCAGCCAGCCGCTCTGCTCGCCCACGTCCTCCCACAGCGCGTCCAGCCTGCCGGTCAGGCCGTCCCGCTGGGTCTGGAGCTGGTCCAGCAGCCAGTCCTCGGGGCGGATGCTGCCCAGGGGCAGCGGGGAAAGGGCGTTGGGCGTCAGGGGGGCCCTGTTGAAAATGGGTTTCATGGCTCTGCTCCTCATCAGCGTAGTTGAAAGTATGTCTCATCCGCGGGCGGCGGGGCGTTCTCCCTCTCCGCGCGCGCTATTCAAAGATGCGGTATTCGCACTCGATCCTGCCGTTGTAATAGCGCCTGCGCCGGGTGGCGCGGCGGCCGTATTCCTTCTCGAAGCCCATGTCCGCGCTGAAGGCGCACAGCTTCCAGCCCGGGCAGCGCTTTTGCAGCGCGCCCAGCTGCCGGGCCACGGCGTGGGCCGCCCGGGTGTTGTCCAGGCGCTCGCCGTAGGGCGGGTTCGCGATGAACACCCCCGCCTCGTCCGCGGGCACGTCCGTACCGGGCGTCACGTCCCGCATGTCCTTCACGGACAGAGCGATCCGGCCCGCCAGGCCCGCCTGCTTCACGTGGCGCTGGGCCAGCTCGATGGCCTCGGGATTGATGTCGCTGCCGGCCACGTTCAGCGCCCGGCGGCTGCCCTCCTCGAACTTCTTCCGCGCCTCGGCGCGGATGGCCTCCATGGCCTCATGGGGCGCGCAGGGCCATGCCTCCATGGCGAACTTCCGGGTCAGCCCGGGAGCCCGGTTCAGGGCGATGAACGCCGCCTCGATCAGTATCGTGCCGGTGCCGCAGCAGGGGTCGTACAGCGGCTGCCAGGGGTGCCAGCCGCTCTGGAGCACCAGCGCCGCCGCCAGCGTCTCCCGCAGGGGCGCCTCGCCGTTCCAGGTGCGGTAGCCCCGCTTGGAGAGCGGCTCGCCGGAGGCGTCCACCGCCACCGTCACCAGGTCGCCCCGGATGGACACGTCCACCTGGAACAGCACGCCGGTCTCGGAGAACCAGTCCGCGCCGTAGGCGGACTTCATCCGCTCCACCATGGCCCGCTTGGCGATCTTCTGCACGTCCGAGGGGCTCATCAGCTGGGACTTCACGCACTTGGCGCGAATGGGAAAGGCCGCGTCCGCCGGGAGGAGCTTCTCCCATTCCACGGCCTTGACGCCCTGGAACAGCTCCTCATAGGTGCGCGCCTCGAACTGCGCCATCACCAGCAGGATCCGGTCGCAGGTGCGCAGCCACAGGCTGGCCCGAAAGGCGTCCGCAAAGTCGCCCTCGAAAATCGCTCCGCCCACGTCCATCACGCGCACGTTCTGCATGCCCAGGTGCTTCAAATCCCGCCCGGTCATGCCCTCCATGCCAAAGGCGGCGCTCGCAATCCACTTCATAAGCTGCCGTACTCCATCATCAAAGGTCTCCTTCGGCGCAATACCCGGAAACCTACTAATCTTCCACAATCTATTATAAATGATAAATACCTATTCTTCAAGGGGTTATGTTCCAGCGCAAACATTTAACCCGCGCAAAGGGGCTGCTTCCGGCGGCGTGGAGAGTCCCATTTCAATGCGATCCAAAATGAAAAGATCCTTCGCTCCGCTCAGGATGACTTCGGCAAAACGCGAACAATGTCATTCTGTGCAAAGCGAAGAATCCCTCTTATTCCCTATCTGTGTCGGCGTGACATGTTATATGTCAGACGAAGTCCTCGCGCATCGGCGCGAAGATGTCCAGCAGCGTGCCCGCCTCCAGGCACAGGGTGCCGTGGGACACGTTCGAGGGGAAGGCCAGCGTATCGCCGGGGCCCACCTCCACGTATTCGCCGTCCACGTTGAAGCGGAACCGGCCCGAGCGCACATAGGTGTTCTGGCAGTGGGGATGGGTGTGCACGCTGCCCTCGCTGCCGGCCTCGAAGTTGACCTCAACGATCATCAGCTGGGGCGTGTAGGCCAGCACCCGCCGGGTGACGCCGCCGCCCAGGTCCTTCAATGCCGCGTCCTTCTCAAATACCACATTCGCCTTCATGGTCAAACCTCCTCGCGCCTTCGCGCATTGTCGTTCAAGTCGATCCCGTCACCGCCTCGGCTTCATCGCCGCGTTCACCGCGGACAGCGCCGCCAGCAGTGCGATGGCGACCAGGATCGCCGTCATGCCGCCGCCGAAGCCGAGCTTATCCGCCAGCACGCCCACCACCGTGGGCATCATCACGCCGCCGATGGCTCCGATGGCCAGCAGCGCCCCGGTGGCCAGCGGAAAGTTGTTGGTAAAGTACACCGCGTCGGAATAGATCATCGGGCAGATGCCCGCCATGCAGAAGCCCAGCACCGCCACGCACACCGTCACCATGGCGATGCTGCCGGAGAACAGCATCCCCGCGAAGCCCACCGCCTCGCCCACCGCGGCGATCAGCATCAGCTTCTTCGGGTGCACCCGCTGGGACAGCCAGGCGCAGGTCAACCGGCCCACCAGGATCACCGCCCACAGCAGCGTCGCCATGGTCTGGCTGTAGGTGCGGATGGCGGCCTCGCCCTCAAAGGCCGCGGCCAGCTCCCCCTTGTTCTGGATGTAGCTCACCAGCCAGCCGTTGATGGCATACTCCGAGCAGATGTAGAACAGCAGCATGCCCGCCAGCACCAGGAAGGCGGGGTCCTTCATGAACGCCATGCTGCGGTTGGCCTTCTCCCGCCTGTCGGGGCGCTCGTCGGGCACGCGCACCGCGAAGTTGATCACCTCCGCCGCCACGCAGACGGCCACGAACACCGCTCCGGCCTGCCAGCCGATCAGCCCGCGCAGGGCCAGGAAGATCATCGGCGCGGAGATGGCGCCGACGGCGAACACCGCGTGCAGCAGGTTGGAGGCTGCGGGGCTGCCGTCGGTGACCACGTTCACCGTGCGGGTGTTGAAGTTGGTGACGCTGCCCCGGCCCACGCCGGTGAACACGAAGGCCACGAACAGCAGCGCCGGCGCGCCGAACAGGGCGATCATCAGCATGCCCACGCCGCCCAGCGCGGCCAGCAGCACCACGGAGCGCCTGCGCCCCAGGTACAGCGGGATCAGGCCGCTGACGAAGCCCGCCACCAGGTTGCCGATGGAGTGGGCCGACAGCATGACCCCGCCCACCGTGTCGGACAGGCCGTAGGCCGCCTTCATGTCCGGCATCAGCGAGCCCATGGTCAGCGAGATCAGGCCGTTGCAGAAAAAGGCATAGAAGCAGGTGTAGATCAGTGCGCGCTGCACGCGATCCAGCTTCTTCATGAATGAAAACACGCGCTCACCCCGTGAAAACAAGTTGGGCAAACCCCCGATCATGATAGCATCAAATCGGGGGCTTTTCAACGCGAATCTGTTATGTTTTCAGGGAAAGGCACTCAAGCCGCGCCGGCGCGCGGAACGCCGAGCTACACCCTGCGCTCCCGGCCCTCGTAGAAGTCCAGGATCTCCCGCCACCAGGGAAACAGCACCGCGTCGGTGGAGCGGAAGATCTCGTGCTTCGCGTCCTTCACCACTTCGCGGCGGCCGCGCTTCAGCCGCTCGGCAAAGTCCGCCTGGGGGCCCGGCATGACGGCGTCGTCCTTCTCCGCGGTGAACAGCAGGACCTGCGCGTCGATACCCTCCACCGCCCCGGGGGCCAGCAGCATCCGGGTGGCGCGCATGGCCTCCCGGACCCAGCCGTAGGTGGGGCCGTTGTTGCTGAAGATCGGGTTGGACGCCTTGACGGCGTCGTACCAGGCGAAGCGCTGCGGGTCCGTGGCGGCGGAGGTGGCAAAGTCCTCCGGCCCGGCGTAGGGCTTCGAGGCGAATATCCGCCGCTTGCTCCGCCCCAGGCGTCCCTCCGCGCCGCAGAGGACCCGGGCCAGCGGCAGCGGCAGCCCGCCCAGGTTCGGCGCGATCATCGGCGCGCACAGCGCCGCACGGGCGATCACGCCGGGGTGCCGCTCCATATACAGCGAGGACACCGCGCCGCCCATGGAGTGGGCGAACAGGAACCAGGGCTTCGGCATCGGCGCCAGAGGTCCCTCCACCACCTTCTCCAGGTCACGCACGTACTCGTCGAAGTCGTCCACGTGGGTCAGGGACGGATCGCCCTCCAGGGCCGGGTCCCGCCAGGAGCGGCCGTGGCCCCGCTGGTCATAGGCCAGGGCGCTGTAGCCGTTGCGCAGCAGCGAATGGATCAGCTCGGCGAACTTGTCCGCGCTCTCGGTGAAGCCGTGGACCAGCAGCACCGTGCCCCGGGGCGCGTCCGCGTCGAAGCGGCTGGTGAACAGCGGCCTTCCGCCGTCCCCCGCCACCGCGGCGTCCGTGCGCCGGGCGTTGATATAGGGCAGCACCGCCTGCTCCATGGTCTGGGCATAGCCCTCGGACAGCGCCAGTCCGTCCGGGTTGAAGCGCGCAACCGCCATCGTCATTCCTCCCGTCATATTCCTCCGCACCCGCGCGTGCACCGCGCGTGCGCCAAAACAAAGCGGCTGCGCCGGGCGGCGATATGCCCCCCGGTACGGCGAGCGCCGTCACTTCAGGATCTTCGCGTAGACCTTCTTTTCGTTGTACAGCATGAACAGCACGCCGCCCAGCACGCACACCGCCGCGGCAGCCACCGCCGTGATGCGATAGCCCGCGCCGGTCTCCTGCCCGATGGTGGCGAAGGCCGTCACCAGCAGCATGGCCAGGGACTGGCCCAGCTTGAAGGCGAAGGTGCGCGCGGCGTAGAACATGCCGCTGCGGTTCTCGTGGGTGTCCAGGGCATCGCACTCGGCGATGTCCGCCACCACAGCCTGGGGCAGTATGCCGAAGATGGCCATGGCCGGGGCCGCCACGACGCATAGGATGTAGCCCTGCACCGCCGGCGGGATCGGCAGGCCACTGCCGAAGAAAGCGGTGTAGACGAAGCTGACGGTGAAAACCACGAAGGCGAACAGGATCAGCTTCTTCTTGCCGAACTTGGGCGTCAGCTTGTTGATGGGCACGTAGAACAGCACGGACAGCGCCGTCATCAGCACGAAGTACACGGTGCTCATGCTCTCATCCAGCTTCAGCAGCGAGGTGACGAAGAAGGGCAGCGCCGTCTGGAACATGGTGATGCCCAGGAAGTAGGCGATATCCGAGGCCACGAACACCCGGAAGTCCCGGTTCTTGAAGGTGGCCGCCAGGGACTTCAGCGCCGTGGACTCGCTGGGCGCCGCCGTGACGTAGTCCTTCTCCTTGATGGTGAGCACCGGCACGAACATGCACGCCATGCCGATCAGCGCCATGACGGTGAAGGTGGTGCGGATGGCCGTCACGCGCTCCATGCCCGCGCCTTGCAGCATGCCCCACACCACCGGCGCGAGGTAGGCCATGGCCATGCCCGCGATGTAGGTGAAGGAGATGGACGTGGAGATGGCCATGCGGGTCTTCTGGTCGCTGCCCAGCTCCGGGATCAGGGCGTTATAGGGCGTGCAGTACATGGTCATGAACAGGTAGAACAGCATCAGCATCACGAACAGGAACGCCGCGTTGCCCCAGCTCACCCCGTTGACCGGGGACCAGAACGTGAATATGCAGGTCAGGGCGAAGGGAATCGCCGCCGCCCGCATGAACGGTATGCGCCGGCCGTCCTTGCTCTTGCAGCGGTCGGACAGCGAAGCGATCAGCGGGTCGGTGACCGCGTCGAAGATGCGGCCGAAGGCCGTGATCGCGCCAAGGATGGTCAGCACGCCCAGGATCGCCAGCCCCTGCGGAATGAATAGCGGCTGGCCCGCCTGCTGGGTGGCCAGGTCGGGCTGATAGTAGTTGACCAGCCAGCTGGAAATGAGCGCCGCCAGCACCGACCACCCGAACTGGCCCACGGCAAAGCACCAGACCTTGCCGGTAGACAGCTTCTTGGTTCCGTTCATGTCTCTCTCCCCCTCGTATGCATGCCGATTCGCGCGCTGCCGGCACTTCCGGCCGCCCGAATCGGCGTTATGTATATTTTAACATAGAATACAGCGGAGGGCAAGAAGAAAAGCGCCGCAGACGCGACGCTTTCAGGCATTTGATGCCCTCTATTCATTCTCCAGCCCCATGATGCGGTTGGCGTTCGCCCACAGCTGTTCCGACAGCGGGTCGGGGCCCTCCCCCCGCAGCTCGGCCACCTTTGTGAAGGTGTGGACGACGAAGGCAGGCTCGTTGCGCCTGCCCCGCAGGGGCACCGGCGCCATGTAGGGGCAGTCCGTCTCGACGAGCAGCCGGTCGGCGGGCACTTTTTGCGCCACCTCCGAGAGCTTCGGCGCGTTCTTGAAGGTCACCGCGCCGGACAGGCTGATGTACAACCCCAGGTCCAGGTAGATCTTCGCGCTCTCCCAGCTGCCGGTGTAGCAGTGCATGATGCCCGCGGGCATCCGCCCCGCCGCCGCCCGGGCGCGCAGCATGTCCAGGCAATCGCCGTGGGCCTCCCGGATGTGCAGCTGCACGGGAACGCCCCGGTCAAAGGCCATGTCCAGCTGGCGGTCGAAGACCTCCCTCTGGACGTCCCTCGGCGAGAGGTCGTAGTGGTAGTCCAGTCCGATCTCCCCCAGCAGGCGGCACTTGGGCTTCTCCAGGTACCGCGACACGATGGCCTCGGCCTCCCCGTCCCACCCGCTGGCGTTGTGGGGATGCACGCCGATGGCCCCGTATAAAAAGTCGTGGGCCTCGACGATGGAGAACACCTTCTCCTCGTTGCCGACGCATACCAGTTTGCCGCCCTCGTCCTCCGGGCCGTCGTAGATGGGCTCCCGCGGGTCCGCCACCACCAGCGCGCGGGCCACGCCGGCGTCCAGGAACCGCCGGATGACCTCGTCCCGGTCTTCGTCAAACCTCGGGTCCGCGATGTGGCAATGGGTGTCGAACAGGCGCATGGGCGTTCTCCTTTGAGTGATTTTAGTCATCAGGCAGCAGGCAACAGGCAGTAGTCAGATGGCTGCTGCCGCGCACTCTATATTTGGCGCAGCGGCAGATATCCAGGTCATCAGGCAATAGGCAGTTTTAGTCATCAGGCAATTGGCAACAGGCAGTAGTCAGATGGCTGCTGTCGCGTTTTTGGACAAACGCCGGCGGTCCCTGCGCAAACTGACTGATGCCTGTTGCCTGATGACTATTGCCTTACTATCCTATCTCGCTTCCGGGCGCGACGTCGCCATCCACGGTCAGCAGGCGCACCTTGCCGTCGGGATCCTCGGCGCACAGCAGCATGCCCTCGGACACCTGGCCGGCCATCTTGCGCGGCGCGAAGTTGTTCACCAGCACCACGGTCTTGCCGACCATCTCCTCGGGGCTGTAGAACTTGGCGATGCCGGAGCAGACGGTCTTGGTCTGGCCGTTGCCGACGTCCAGGGTCTCCTTGAGCAGCTTGTCGGACTTCTCCACCTTTTCGCAGGCGATCACCTTCGCGGCGATCAGCTTGATCTTCATGAAGTCGTCAAAGGTGGCGATGCCGTCGCCGGCGGGCTTCTCTTCCTTCTTCACGGCCTTTTCCTGCTTCTTCTCCGCCTTGGCCTCGGCCTTCTCCGCCTGCTTCTGCTCCTTCTCCTTGTCGCCGGCCATGGCCTCGAGCTCCTTCTTGATGTCCACGCGGGGGAACAGGGCCTCGCCCTTCTTCACCACAGTGCCGGGCACGAGCTGGCCGAAGGTCTTGAGGGAATCCCAGGTCTTGAGGGCGTCGTCGGTCACGCCCAGCTGGGCGTAGATGCGGTCCGGGGTGGAGGGCATCGTGGGATAGATGTACACGGCGATGGCGCGGATGCACTCCGCCAGCACGTACATGACGGTCTGAAGCCTCGGCTTGCCCTCTTCGGACTTGCCCAGCACCCAGGGCTGGGTGACGTCGATGTACTTGTTGCACTCGCCGATCAGCTTCCAGATCTCGGACAGGGCCACGGAGAACTGCAGCTTGTTCATCTGCTCCTCGACGATGGCGGGCAGCGCCTCGAAGTGGGCGATCAGGTCCTTGTCGGGGCCCTCATAGCCGGTGGGCGCGGGCACGACGCCGCCGAAGTACTTCTCGATCATCGCCACGGTGCGGCTGACCAGGTTGCCCAGGTCGTTGACCAGGTCGGAGTTCATGCGGGTCAGCATGGCCTCGTTGGTGTAGTTGCCGTCGGCGCCGAAGGGCATCTCGCGCATCAGGTAGTAGCGCAGGGTGTCCACGCCGTAGCGCTTCACGATGGGGCCGGGATAGACGATGTTGCCCTTGGACTTGGACATCTTGTCCTCGCCGAACAGCAGCCAGCCGTGGCCGAACACCTGCTTGGGCAGGGGCAGCCCCAGCGCGTGGAGCATGATCGGCCAGTAGATGGTGTGGAAGCGCACGATCTCCTTGCCCACCAGGTGCACGTCCGCGGGCCAGTACTTCTTGAACAGGTCGTCGTGGTCGGTGCCGTAGCCCAGGGCGGTGATGTAGTTCGACAGCGCGTCGATCCACACATACACCACGTGGCCGGGATCGAAGTCCACCGGCACGCCCCACTTGAAGGAAGTGCGGCTGACGCACAGGTCCTGCAGGCCCGGGCGCAGGAAGTTGTTCAGCATCTCATTGGCGCGCGACGGCGGCTGGATGAAGTCGGGGTGATCCTCGATGTACTTGATCATCCAGTCCTGGTACTTGCTCATGCGGAAGAAGTAGCTCTCCTCCTTCATGGGCTCCACGGGGCGGCCGCAGTCCGGGCACTTGCCGTCCTTGACCTGGGTGGGCGTCCAGAAGGATTCGCAGGGCGTGCAGTACAGGCCCTCGTACTCGCTCTTGTAGATGTCGCCCTGGTCGTAGAACTGCTTGAAGATCTTCTGGACGATCTTCATGTGCCGGTCCTCGGTGGTGCGGATGAAATCGTCGTACTCGATGTTCATCAGCTTCCACAGCTCCTTGGTCTCGGCCACGATCTTGTCCACGAACTGCTGGGGCGTGACCCCGGCCTCGGCGGCCTTGCGCTCGATCTTCTGGCCGTGTTCGTCGGTGCCGGTGAGGAAATAGGTGTCATAGCCGGTCTGCTTTTTGAAGCGGATCATGGTATCAGCGGCCACGGTGGTGTAGGTGTGGCCGATGTGCATGTTGCCGCTGGGATAGTAGATCGGCGTGGTCAGGTAGAAAGTGGGCTTGGGCATGTGTCGACTCCCCCTTTTTCGGATAAATAAAACGCCCCCTTGCAAGGGGCGCCTTCGCGCGGTACCAACCCTCTTCACGCGCCTCGGCTCTAAAGCCGACGCGCGCCTTGGCTGCCTGTAACGGGGCGGCAGGTCTGCCTCCGCCAAACGCTCAGGGCCGCGCCGTTCGCGTTCGGAGCTCCGAAGCCATGTTCGCGCGCGCCCGTCAGCCGCCGGCTTTCAGCTTCCCCGGCTCTCTGCAGGCCCGGCCTCGCGCTACTCTCTTCATCATCGCCTGTATGCCCTATTATAATGCCCCCTGTTGTTAAAAGTCAAGCATATTGCCGGCCATAGGCCCATCCTATGCCCGCGCCGCGAAAATCACCCCGCCCCGCGCGGCAAAACCGCCGCCGGAACCCCGTCAAACACCGCCGCGGCGGTTGACTTTGCGCGGCGAAGCCATTATAATGCAATATAGAGGTATAATGGGTGTTCAGAGGTTTCCCCCGCGCCCGTACAACCACTCGAACAATAAGGAGAGAACGCAAGCATGGACATTCGCTATTCCTGCAACCAGCGCGACTTCAAGCGCTACACCACCGAGGAGACCCGGGCGGAATTCCTGATCGAGAACCTGTTTGTGGCCGACGAGGTCACCGCCGTGTACAGCCACGTGGACCGCATGGTCACGCTCGGCGTCATGCCGGTGAGCGACGTGGTGCCCATCGACAAGGGCATCGACGTGTGGCACAACTTCGGCACCCAGTTCTTCCTGGAGCGCCGCGAGTGCGGCATGTTCAACGTGGGCGGCGCGGGCTCCGTCACCGTGGACGGCACCGTCTACGAGCTGGGCTACAAGGACTGCCTGTACATCACCAAGGGCGCGAAGGAGATCACCTTTGCCAGCGATCACCCGGCGCAGCCCGCGAAGTTCTACATCGTCTCCGCCCCGGCCCACACCAGCTACGAGACCAAGCTGATCCGCATCGCCGACGCCGCCAAGAAGCCCCTGGGCGCCATGGAGACCAGCAACAAGCGCGTCATCAACCAGTTCATCCATCCCTCCGTGCTGAAGACCTGCCAGCTCTCCATGGGCATGACCGTGCTGGAGCCCGGCTCCGTCTGGAACACCATGCCCGCCCACACCCACGAGCGCCGCATGGAGGTCTACTTCTACTTCGAGGTCCCGGAGAACAACGTGGTCTTCCACTTCATGGGCGAGGGCCAGCAGACCCGCCACATCGTCATGCAGAACGAGCAGGCGGTCATCAGCCCCTCCTGGTCCATCCACGCCGGCGCGGGCACCAGCAACTACACCTTCATCTGGGCCATGGGCGGCGAAAACCAGGCCTTTGACGACATGGACGACATTCCGACCACGGAACTGCGATAAGGAGGGTTCGGCATGAGCTATGATATGAACGCCTTCCGCCTGGACGGCAAGGTGGCCTGGGTCACCGGCGCGGCCTACGGCATCGGCTTCGCCATCGCGGAGGCGCTGGCCTCCGCCGGGGCGAAGATCGCCTTCAACTGCCGGAACCAGAAGCACCTGGACGCGGCCCTGGCGGACTACGCGGCCAAGGGCATCGAGGCCAAGGGCGGCATTTGCGACGTGACCGATGAGGCCGCGGTGGCCCGCTTCGTGCAGGAGATCGAGGCGGAGCTGGGCAGCATCGACATCCTGGTGAACAACGCCGGCATCATCAAGCGCATTCCCATGCACGAGATGAAGGCGGAGGAGTACCGCCAGGTGATCGACATCGACCTGGTGGCGCCCTTCATCTGCGCCAAGGCCGTCATTCCCGGCATGATCCAAAAGGGCCACGGCAAGATCATCAACATATGCTCCATGATGTCCGAGCTGGGCCGCGAGACGGTGTCCGCCTACGCGGCGGCCAAGGGCGGCCTGAAGATGCTGACCCGGAACATCTGCTCCGAGTACGGCGAGCACAACATCCAGTGCAACGGCATCGGCCCCGGCTATATCGCCACCCCCCAGACCGCGCCCCTGCGCGAGCGCCAGCCCGACGGCAGCCGGCACCCCTTCGACCAGTTCATCGTGGCCAAGACCCCCGCGGCCCGCTGGGGCACCCCCGAGGACCTGATGGGTCCTGCCGTGTTCCTGGCCTCCGACGCCTCCAACTTCGTCAACGGCCACGTGCTGTACGTGGACGGAGGCATCCTGGCCTACATCGGCAAGCAGCCCTGACCAGGCAGCGCCTGGAGGCATCTGCTGCCGCACAATTTTACCCGGGTTTTGCCCCCACAGATTCAAGGGGCAAAACCCGGGCTTTCATTTCTTGTGGAACATACACCGAGACCATCCAGCCGCCCTGTAAATCATGGGACGGCTGGATGCGTCTGTGGATATGACGACGCAGCCAAAGGGGCTTTTACTCTGTGCAGCGCCATCAGCATTGAAAATAAGTCGCCGTAGGGACGCCATAATTGGCGTCCACCTTCCAAACGCCTTCCCCTTTGGGGGATCAAGCGCCAGGAAAATTGTCCAGTGGACAATTTTCAGCGCAGGTTGGGTCGGCAGACCCCTGGAATGGTGGATTTCGGTAAAATTGCTTGCAATTTTGCCGAAAGACGGATGAGGTCGCCTTTCCGCAAGCCCCTCCAACAGGAAAGTCCCCTCTCCGCAGGAACGCCATAATTGGCGTCCGGCCTCAAACAGAATGGACTGCGTGGACGTCATTAATATTGACACGCCCTTCTCCTTATAGTAAAATTAACAAAAGGAGGGGGTTATATGAGGAAGTGCCTCACCATACTCACGGTCATTGTGCTGGTTCTTTCCCTTGGCAGCGCAAGCGCGGAAACCTTCAATTCGGACGGTTTGACTCTGGTGGATGATGACAGATTCACCATTGTCTCGCACGGGAAGGGTATGATTGACGTACAAACGTCTGCCGAGCAGAGGCCGGCCTACCTGCTCTCCATTACAAACAAATCAAACTGTGGCGTCGGCATATATACCGGACACATGGATGAAGATATCGGGGACTACCATTTAGGGACCATCAACGGTGCCGAAATATCGGCGCTTTGCTTTATTGATCCACAGGATGAGCAAAAATACGAAGGAATCTGTTTTTCACCCATTTTCCCCGGAACAACAAAGGACCTGTACATGGAGCCCTTTGGCGGCGGCTATGGGTTTACTTCCACTGATGAACTGACTAACGTAGTGGTTGATATTCATTTGTCGAGTGTTGACTATGATTCCTGGTATTGCAATTACACGCTGGTCTTGGACGAAGGCGAAATTGTCGCCTACGACAGGCCTTCCGATGTCGAACAATATGAGAATGATATCATCAGCTACGAGCTGCCTTCCGACTGGAAGCGGGATATCTTCTATGAAGGGACCGAGTACGAATACGAGCTGGTGTGGGCGCCGCCATCCTTGTCGCTGCACCTGACCCACATAGAGATACGCACGAATCCGATCTGGACATTGCAGGAGATGGTGGACGCGTACAACCAGGAGCACCAGGCATACTACGCCGATCCGCTGGATTCAATGACCACCTATGACGCCGTCATTGATGGCCACAGCGCCGAGGTCCTGGAGGATTACAACCATATCGCGGACGCTACGACCTATACGTACTTCATCCATGCGAGTGGTGAAAAGCTGATTTCAATTCAGTTTATCTCAGAAACGCAGTTCAAGGCGGATTTGGACGCAATCCGCCAGCAGATTCTGGACAGCATCAGGTTTAAGGTGTAGATCATTTCGAGAGCGTCGGGAAAAGGATCTCGTCAATCGCACAAAACAAGGGGAGTCCTGAAAACACGCTGTTTCAGGGCTCCCCATGTTTGTGTTCAACATAGGCTGCTCTTGGCCTTTGCGCCATGCGCCGGCTCCCACCTCACGCCCAGACGATCCAGATCAGTGCCGCGCCGGAGATGGCGGCGATCAGCGTGAAGGGGATGCCGATGCGGGTGAAGTCCTTGGTGGCGACCTTATAGCCCTCCTTCTGCAAAATGCCGATGCCGGCGATATTGGCGGAGGCGCCGATGGGCGTGATGTTGCCGCCCAGGGTGGCGCCGATCAGCAGGCCGAAGGCGAACAGGTAGGGCTCGATGCCCAGCAGGTTGGAGATGCCGCTGACCACCGGCAGCATGGTGGCCACGTAGGGGATGTTGTCGATGAAGGCGCTCAGCAGCACGGACACACCCACGATCATCACGTACATCAGCAGCCTCGAGCTGCCGCCCACCTTCACGAACAGCCCCGCGATGGCGTCGATCACTCCGGCGTGGGTCAGGCCCTCGATGACCAGGAACAGCCCGGTCAGCAGCAGCAGCGTCTTGTAGTCGATGGCCTTCGCCACGTCTACGGCCACCTGGCGGCCCCGCCGGAGCGCCTCATAGGCGACGCCGATCACGGCCAGCGCCATGCAGATGATGCCGTTGGTCAGCTCCGGCTTGTTGGGAAACTGGGAGGCGGCGATCAGCAGCGCGATGGTGCCCAGCAGCAGCGCGGTGGGCACGTAATCCCGCACCTCGGTCAGCTCGCCGGACCGGATGCTCCCCCGCTCGTCGCGGAACAGCCACAGCAGCACCGGCACGGTCAGCAGCGCGCCCAGCTCCACCGCGAAGAAGATGCCCGGGCGTCCGTGGAACCACAAAAAGTCGTTGAAGCTCATGCCCACGTGGCCCGCCAGCAGGATCGACGTGGTGTCCCCCACCAGCGTGGCCGC
The DNA here is from genome assembly GCA_902801165.1 of uncultured Eubacteriales bacterium. GTDB lineage: Bacteria > Bacillota > Clostridia > Christensenellales > Aristaeellaceae > UBA2862. Next base: position 48,601 of record CADCHI010000013.1, read on the forward strand.
GCCCTGCAGGTTGCTGGACACGGCGATGGAGATGATCACCGGGACGGGGTTGGTCTTGATCTGCTTGGCCACGGCCAGGCCCACCGGAGCCACCATCAGCACCGTGGCGACGTTGTCCACGAAGGCGGAGATGATGCCGGAGAACAGGCTCAGCGCCACGATGGCCCAGCGCACGTCCGGCACGATCCGCAGCAGGCCCTCCGCCATCCGGGAGGGCATCTTGCTCTGTATGAACAGCTCCACTGTGGCCATGGTGCCCGTCAGCATCATCAGCACGTTCCAGTTGATCGCCCCAAGCGCTGACCGCGCCGGCAGTATGCCCAGCACGATGAACACCGCCGCCGCGGCCAGGGCGATCATCCAGCGCTTCTCGGAAAAGATCAGGAGCAGCGCGTACATCGCCGCGAACAGCACCAGCGCCAACACCATTTGAAACATCGCGAACAACCCCCGTTTCGATATAGGAACAAAAAAACAGATATAGCCGCGCTATACCTGGCGATCCCGACGTCCCAGGCATAGCAAAGCTACCCTGAGTCTCACAATTGCCAGCCGCAGCCGAACCGCCTGTGGCAAAGTATGCCGGGAAGGAACTCCGTGATGACGACATAGCTCCGCGGCCCGGGCTGCCCGCGAAGCGCCTCTCCGGGCCTTCGCATGCCGCCGACTGCCGCGCCTGTTACTCCCTCATGGCCCTATTATAGCACAGACCCGCCCCGCGCGGCGCTCAGAAGCGCTATATTTCGGTTAATTCCCGGGGAAGCCTCCGCCTTGATTCCGGGGGCTGGGTATAGTATAATATCCATAACGACCGCCATTCCGCGCGGCCGGGGGCTGCGTTCCATGCCTCGGGCCTCGCGGCGCATTGACTCACGCATCCAAAGGAGGCAGGACCATGGCAAAGGGCGCCAACCAGAAGCTGAAGATGCTCTACCTCACCCGGATCTTCGCCGAGCAGACCGACGACGAGCACGCCCTGACCCTGCAGGAGATCACCTCCCGCCTCGCCGCCTACGACGTCAACGCCGACCGCAAGACCCTCTATCAGGACTTCGAGGAGCTGCGGCGCTACGGCCTGGACATCATCGCCGAGCACCGGGGCCACAACACCTACTACTTCCTGGGCAGCCGGGACTTCGAGCTGCCGGAGCTGAAGCTGCTGGTGGACTCGGTGCAGGCGGCGAAGTTCATCACCGACCGCAAGTCCCGGGAGCTGATCCGCAAGCTGGAGAGCCTGGTCAGCACGCACCAGGCCCGGCAGCTGCACCGGCAGGTGCTGATCTCCGGCCGGGTCAAGGCCATGAACGAGAGCATCTACTACAACATCGACAAGCTGCACAGCGCCATCAACACCAATTCCCAGATCCGCTTCCAGTACTACCAGTGGAACGTGCGCAAGGAGACGGAGCTGCGCCGGGGCGGCGCCTGGTATTCCGTGAGCCCCTGGTGCCTGACCTGGGACGACGAGAACTACTACCTGGTGGCCTATGACCCCGGCGACGACAAGATCAAGCACTACCGCGTGGACAAGATGCTGCGCATCCGCCTGACCGGCGACCCGCGCCAGGGCCAGGAGCGCTTCGGCGAGTTCGACATGGCCCACTACGCCAAGAGCCTGTTCGGCATGTACGGCGGCGAGGAGACCGCCGTCACGCTGGAGGGTGAGAACGCCATGGTGGGCGTGGTCATCGACCGCTTCGGCAAGGACATCCCCCTGGTGCCCGTGGACGGCGGCCACTTCGAGGCCAAGGTGAACGTGGCCGTCAGCCCCCAGTTCCTGGGCTGGATCATGGGGCTGGGCGGCAGCGTGCGCATCACCGGCCCCGGCCCCGTGGTGGGCCAGATGCGGGACCTGGTGCGCCTGCTTTCAGCGCAGTACGACCCGCCGAAGGGCTGAACTTTTCGACAGGCTTCGGCAGTCCCGGGGCGCAGCAGCGCATAAAGGGTAATATTTTGGACCCAATAATGGCATCCCGGCGCAACAAGGGAATTTTTCTGGACTCCTCCCCTGGTATACTGTCCTTGTAAGGCAGACCGGCGGGAGGTTTTCATTTGAAAGCGCCTCCCCCGCCACCCAGACAGGACCACGCGCGGAGGTGTTTCACATGTTTACCCCCAAGGGCTATTACACACATCAGGGCTACACCGGCTTCCTGCCGGACGGACAGCGCATGAACTTCCCCACCATGCGGGAATACATCGACTACATCGAGGAGTGCCAGGAGGACGCCGCCTGACGCGGCGCTCTATCCCAGGAACCCCCGGTTTTCAACCAGCGGCATGCCCGTGAAAAATCGCAGCCATGCCCGATTTCCCCTTCCTTCGCGCCGGAGGCGGCAACGCTCCTCCCGGCGCTTTTCTTTCGGCGGCGCACAAAAATATCCACTCTAAACATAAACGTGATTGCACAGGCCCAACGCGGCGGTATAATAGTAGGCAGAGCGCCTGGAAAGCCCGGATTCGGGGCTTTTCGCGCTCCGATCAACGGAACGAGGGTGCAAGACCATGCTTGAACTGAAGCACATCTCCTTTGACGTCGAGGACGACGGCAAGGGCAAGGAAATCATACGCGACATCAGCCTGACCATCCCGGACGGCAAGCTGGTGGTCATCACCGGCCCCAACGGCGGCGGCAAGTCCACGCTGGCGCGGCTGATCATGGGCATCGAACAGCCCACCTCCGGCACGATCCTGTTGAACGGCGAGGACATCACCCGCAGGAGCATCACCGACCGCGCGCGGCTGGGCATCGGCTTCGCCTTCCAGCAGCCCGTGCGCTTCAAGGGCCTGCAGGTGCTGGACCTGATCCGGCTGGCCGCGGGCAAGCCCCTGAGCGCGGGCGACGCCTGCGAATACCTGTCCGCCGTGGGCCTGTGCGCCCGGGACTACATCAACCGCGAGGTCAACGCCAGCCTGTCCGGCGGCGAGCTGAAGCGCATCGAGATCGCCACGGTGCTGGCCCGAGGCGCGAAGCTGTCCGTGTTCGACGAGCCGGAGGCCGGCATCGACCTGTGGAGCTTCCAGAACCTGATCGAGGTGTTCCGGGGCATGCGGGCGAACATCGCCGACAGCTCCATACTGATCATCTCCCACCAGGAGCGCATCCTGAACATCGCGGACGAGATCATCGTGCTGCGGGACGGCGAGGTCTGCCGCCAGGGCGCCCGGGAGGAGATCCTGCCGGAGCTGACCGGCACCGCCGCGGCGGCCCGGGGCTGCCGCAAGGCACTGTGAGGAGGCGAGCATGATGGAAATGGACAGCATTCAGAAGCGGCTCCTGCAGGAGATCGCCGACCTGCACACCGTGCCCGAGGGGGCCTACAACATCCGCTCCAACAGCCAGGCCATCGGACGGCGCTCCACCGCCAACATCGAGATCACCTCAAAGACCGACGTCAGCGGCATGGACATCCGCATCAAGCCCGGCACGAAGAACCAGAGCGTGCACATCCCGGTGATCATGACCCAGACCGGCCTGAAGGAGCTGGTCTACAATGACTTCTACATCGGCGAGGATTCCGACGTGGTGATCATCGCCGGCTGCGGCATCGACAACTGCGGCTCCCAGGATTCCGAGCACGACGGCATCCACCGCTTCTACGTGGGCAAAAACGCCCGGGTGAAGTATGTGGAGAAGCACTACGGCTCCGGCACCGGCGCGGGCAAGCGCATACTGAACCCCGGCACCGAGGTGTACATGGCCGAGGGCAGCACCATGGAGATGGAAATGGTGCAGATCAAGGGCGTGGACGACACCAACCGCACCACCACCGCCGAGCTGGACGCCGGGGCAAAGCTGATCGTCCGCGAGCGCCTGATGACCCACGGCAGCCAGCGGGCGCTGAGCGGCTACGTGGTCAACCTGAACGGCGCCGGCGCCAGCGCGGACGTGGTCTCCCGCTCCGTGGCCCGGGACGATTCCTTCCAGCGCTTCGACGCCAAGATCGTGGGCAACGCCCCCTGCTCCGGCCACACCGAGTGCGACTCCATCATCATGGACCACGGCCGCATACTGGCCGTGCCGGGCCTGGAGGCCAACGACGTGGACGCCGCCCTGGTGCACGAGGCCGCCATCGGCAAGATCGCCGGCGAGCAGCTGACCAAGCTGATGACCCTCGGTCTGACCGAGCAGGAGGCGGAGGAGCAGATCATCAACGGCTTCCTGAAGTGAAGCGTGCGGATTCCCGCAGCTGCTTCCACAATGATCAACGGCCCTGAAACAAAGAGGCTCTTCACGGAAAACCGGGAAATGAAAGAAATGATCCATGAGATGCCTCTTTCAGCGCTGTTGGCATAGGGGCCAAGTCAAGAGAAACCAACGCTGAAATGGAGGATCAGATGCCGAAAATGCATCTTTCCGTATTCAAGAACAGCATAGAGAAAGACCAACTATGAAAAGTCAACCCCTCCGAAGGGGTTGAGAGGCGGAGCGGGCGAGATTTAACCTGCGCATAACAATGCAACAAAAGGGACAGGA